>JACPTF010000002.1 GCA_016192915.1 Candidatus Woesearchaeota archaeon
CTTGGGGTCAGCACTGTCTGTGAGAACCGAGACTATATCAAAGACAGAGAACCACCACTCATTATTGTGCCAAGTTCTTCGAATGTTCTTGCCTTGAAATACCACCATTGCCTTGTCAGTGTCCATTTTGCCTGCTTAGTATGTATTTGCTTATAAATCCTCGCCGCCCATTTGTCATTGCTGTCTGTTGGAACCTCCCGGAAAATTTCTTCCGGCTTTTGCGAAATTTCTCCGGCAAAACAGTTATTTTCCGAAAATTTTCCGGTAAGCGTTGAAGATTAGAAGCTTCTACCGTAATTCTTGCGACATTTCTGGGGCAAGGCTTAATTTGACTGAAATTTAGTTAATCCACATGGAAAACTATAAATATAGGGTATGGTGTACCATATATGGCTGAGGTCTTGTTTGAGCATAAGGAAACTGCAGAAAACGGCGGCATTATTGAGATCAGGGTTTTCAGAGTGGATAAGTCAGAAAGACAGCCTGAAGGAGTCTCGTATTCCATGGTTTTTATCAGGAATGGTGAGAGGGTGATTGGTTACGACAACTTCGAAGGGCATAAACGCGATGGCAGCAGCCACCACAAGCATATTGGTGAAAGGATTTTACCTTATGAATTTGTTGATTACTGGAAAGCCATCGGGGACTTTTATGCTGATGTTGAAAAGGAGAGGAATCTGACATGGAAGTAAGAAACGTCACAATAAGAATCGGTGGCCTGAAAAGTGCTCTGAGGGAAGCTGCTGAAGTAATGGAAAAAGTCAAGCTGGGTGAAAAGGTCACTCCAAAATCCAGTATAGGGTTTGAAAGCATTGACACCCTTAGGAAAGTGTTGACTCCAAAGCGGCTTGAGCTGCTCAAGGTGATAAAGGAAAAGTTGCCAGACTCAATTTACGAGCTGTCAAAGATAGTAGACAGAGACTTGAAAAGCGTCACAACAGACGTAAAAGTCCTTGAAGAATACTGGCTTGTTTCCCTTGAGAAATCTGAAGAAGGAAGGATGAAGGTAAAGCCCGAAGTCGGCTTTGACAAGCTCAACATCGAGATTGCCCTGGCTTGAGTGCTTCTGACCGCTAACATTTTAAACGCGCTTCTTGAGGGCTTTTTGCATGGCAAGCGCTTCCCTTTTCCCCTACGACAAAATCCGCCCCGAGCAGGATGAATTGGTGAAAGACGTTTACGCTTCGGTTTCCGGAGGGAAGTGCCTTATTGCTCACGCCCCGACAGGGTTGGGGAAGACGGCTGCTGCCCTGGCTCCTGCGCTGGAATACGCGTTGAAGAACAGGAAGGCTGTTTTCTTCCTGACTTCGAGGCACACCCAGCATCTCATGGCTGTTGAAACCGCGAAGCTGATTAAGCAGAGATACAGAGTGAACTTTTCTGTTACTGACATCGTTGGAAAGAAGCACATGTGCGCCCGCGATGATGTCTCGAATTTGTACAGCAACCAGTTTTACGAGTACTGCCGCTCCTTGACAGAGACTGATGGCTGCGAGTTTTTCCTGAACTTCAGGAAGGGCAGCATACTCACTTCAGAGTCAAAGGTTGTGATTGCGAGGATTGCTGCCGAGCCGATGCATTCCGAGGAGGTTGTTGCAGCTTCAAAGAAGTGCAAGGTTTGCCCTTATGAAGTAACTGTTGCTGCTTCCAGGGATGCTGCCAAAAGGACAGGGAAAACTGTTGAGGATGCGATAATCATAGTTGACGAGGCCCATAACCTTCCCGACCGGCTGAGGGAGATGCTTACTGACAAGATTTCCACAACAACTGTTGAAAAGGCTTTGAAGGAAGCCGAAAAGGTTTCTGACGTGGAGCTTGTGGAGTTCCTTCTCGCAATAAAGGCGGCTTTGAATAGCTTGGGCAGCGAGCTTGGCGAGAGCATAATTACCAAAGCCCAGCTTCTGAAGCCGTTAAGCGATTACGATTTGGCAGCGATGATTGAGAGGATGTCTGTAGTTTCTGAATCAGTCAGGGAGAGCGAGCAGCAGAGCTTTTTGGGAAGCGTTGCAAACTTTTTGGAAAGCTGGCAGGACAGCGATGAGGGCTATGCCCGAATCCTTTACAGCGGCCAGGGCCAGAAAGGCAAGGTAGTTTCGGTCTCATACAGGTGTCTTGACCCTTCGCTTGCTTCTTCAGGCGTCATAAGGCAGGCGCACTCTGTCATTATGATGTCTGGAACTTTGACGCCAACCGCCATGTACTGTGATATTCTTGGTTTTCTTCCTGAAAAAACTGTGCTGAAGGAGTACAGGAATCCCATGCCAAGGGAGAACAGGCTTGCCCTGGTTGTCACAGCAGCAACCACGAAGTTCAGCAAGCGCAGCTCTGGCCAGTTTGCAAAGCTGGCTGAGGTGTGCGCAAATGCCTCTTCTGCAATTCCAGGCAACGTTATCCTGTTCTTTCCCAGCTACACAGTAATGGAGGAGGTTCACAAGCACATTCACGGCAAAATCCAGAAGCAGGTGCTTAAGGAGCATACCGACATGTCAAAGGAGGAAAAACAGAAGCTGCTGCAGGAATTCAAAAACACCCACCTTGCCGGTGGGGTTCTCCTTGCTGTCATTGGGGGAAGCTTCAGCGAGGGCATTGATCTTCCCGGAACTCTCCTGAATGGCGTGATTATTGTTGGGCTGCCGCTTGGCCAGCCTGACCTCGAGACAAAAGAGCTGATAAGGTATTATGATGCCAGGTTCAGCAGGGGCTGGGACTACGGCTATGTCTTTCCAGCATTCACGAAAGCTCTCCAGTCAGCAGGAAGGTGCATAAGAACAGAAACTGACAGGGGCGTTATTGTTTTCGTTGACGAGCGCTACGCCTGGGAAAGCTATTACAGGTGTTTCCCTCAGGACATGACTCCAAAGATGACCGAGTTCTATGAGGAGGCGATTGGAGAGTTTTTCAGGAAGGGGAAATGATGCTCAAATGTTCAGCAGGACTATGGAGAAGTTAAGCAGCGCAGCAAAGCTAACCCACAGGAGATAAGGCATTAAAAGCATTGCAGCTGCTTTTGAAATCCTGTTAAATTTCATTATCGTGACCAAAACTGCAAGCCACAGCGCAACTATGCAGACAAATGCCGCTATTGGTGACTTTAGCCCGAAGAACAGCAGCGACCACAGGACGTTCAGGGCCAGCTGAATGCCAAAGGCTGATGCTGCAACTTTTGCCCCTTTTTTCCTGAAATTATCGCTCTTGTTCCAGATTAGGTAGAATGAGATGCCCATCAGGAGGTAGAGCAGCGTCCAGACAGGGCCGAAAACCCAGCCTGGCGGGTTGAAAGATGGCTTTTGAAGCGTTGCATACCATGTGCTGACTGAAGAAGCAGTAAAGACCGAGCCTATAATGCCAGCTAGTTGGCAAAGCGCGATAGAGGCGACAAGCTTCGGGATGCTAAGTTTTTGGTTGTTTTTAATGGCGCTACACCTTTTTTACATGCGGCACGTTGACAGCCCTTTCTTCTCAAGATACTGCTGGTGGTATTCCTCTGCGCGGTAGAAGTCGGTAGCTTGTATGATTTCGGTGGCAATTTTTCTGTTTTTGTATTTCAGCGATTTTTGCAGCTGCAGCTTTGATTTTTCTGCGGCTGTTTTCTGTTTGCTGTTGCGGTAGAAAATGACTGAGCGATACTGGGTGCCTGTGTCTGGGCCCTGTCTGTTCATCTGGGTTGGGTCGTGGTTGTTCCAGAACACGTCAAGCAGCTTTTCATACGAAACCTTCTTTGGGTCGAAAGTCACTTCCACAGCTTCTGCATGGCCTGTCCTGTCAGTGCAGACGTCCTCATAGGTTGGATTCTTCATGCTGCCACCCATGTAGCCAACCTGCGTTGACTTTACGCCCTTAATCTGCCTGAAGGCTGCCTCAACGCCCCAGAAGCAGCCTGCTGCGAAGGTGGCCTTTTCTGTTTTCATGGCAGCTGCAAAGAATTTTCATGTTTAAATACGTTGTGGGGAAAATAATATAAAGCCTTTGAACAGCAGCTGCAAATCGGACAATGTCCGATTGCACAGGTCGGTAGTGACCGACCGTGCAATCCTGCCGATGCAGGATTTGCACATTCCGCTTGTGGCGGAATTGTGCCGCAGTTGATGGGGGCAAAAGTGGCTGATAAAAGTGAATCAATACCTTGGACCAGGAAGCACCAGCCGAAGTCTTTTGGCGAGGTTGTCGGGCAGTCTGAAGCTGCCGAGGCCCTGATAAAGTTTGTCAGGGGGTTTGACCCCAAGCGGTCTAAGAAGAAGGCAGCGCTGCTTTACGGGCCAGTTGGATGCGGCAAGACAAGCTCGGTGTATGCTATTGCAGCAGAATTGGGATTGGAAGTTCTCGAAACTAACGCTTCTGACTTCCGCAATGCAGAAGGCATTAACTCTGTAGCAGGCAATGCAAGCAGGCAGATGAGCCTGTTCAGCAAGGGCAAGGTAATCCTGATTGACGAGATTGACGGCCTGGCCGGAAGGGAGGACAGGGGAGGGGTGGGCGCAGTGCAGGATGTCATTGAGGGCTCTGCTTTTCCTGTTGTGATGACTGCTAACGACCCTTTTGACAAGAAGTTTGCTCCTTTGAGGAAGGTCTCTGCAATGATTGAGTTCAGGCAGCTCTCTTCAGCTGCTGTAAAGGATGCCCTGGCAAAAGTGGCCGCTTCTGAGAAGGTCAAGGTTGAGGATGACACTTTGGCTAAGCTTGCGAACCGCTCGGCAGGTGATTTGAGGGGCTCCATTACCGACCTGCAGCTGCTTTGCTCCGGCACTGGTAAATTAACTAGGGAAATGGTGGATGAGCTTTCTGAGCGTAACAGGTCTGAGGAGGTGGAATCTGCGCTGCTTAGGGTTTTCAAGACAACTGATGTTTCAATAGCCGCAGGTGCTTTTGAGAATGTTGAGATGCAGCCTGAGGAGTGCTTTGCCTGGATGGATGAAAACCTGCCCAGCGAGTATAAGAAGCCGGAAGAGCTGGCAGAGGCATATGATGCGCTGTCCCGGGCTGATGTGTTCCGAGGCCGCATCATGAGAAGGCAGCACTGGCGGCTTCTCAGCTATTTTATCCAGGTTATGACAATCGGCACAGCAATAGCCAAAGGGAAAAAGTATGATGGCGTTTCTGCCTTGAAGCAGCCCAGTCGGGGATTGAAAATGTTTATCGCAAAGGCAAGGTTTCAGAATAAGCTTGACGTTGCCGAGAAGATAGCAAGCAAGCTTCACTCCCCTAAATCAGCAGTCCTTTCTGACACGCTGCCTTTCATGAAGGTGATTTTCTCAAAGGAAAAAGATAGGGAAAAGCTTGGCAAAATAGCTTCTGAGCTCGGCCTCGCTGACGAAGAAGTTGAGTGGCTCACAAGGCAGAGCTGAATAGTGTTAAATCTTCTCTACGTCTTCTGCCTTTTCGCCTCGGTCCCCCTGTACGACCTTGAATGACACCTTGTCGCCCTGGGTTATTGTAACGCCGGGCTTTATGCCGCTTGCGTGAACGAAGTATTCATTGCCGTCATCTGCCTTCACGAAGCCGAAGTGTTTTGCGTCGTTAAAGAATTTCACTGTGCCGTTGACCATTTTTCTAATCCTCCGCTTGGTTGAATTTTTTTATGCAAATAGGGCAGTAGTTGCTCGAATAGTGGCCTTTTTCCTTCTCAACAACAAACCTTACCTTGCACAGCCTGCACGTGCCCATTGTCTTGTACATGATGCGCCTGGGCCTTGCAGGTCTTTTTGCTTCCATTGCCTGAAGGAATTCGACTCTTTTATTAAACTTATGGTTTTTTGGTGCATAATCCTCCGGAGTATCTGAGCAAGAAAACCGCAAACAATTTATACCTTTCCAAAAGAGTAGTCGTTATGACAGCTGAGAAAAAGCAGCAGCAAAAGCTCACGATAGACGAGCTTGCCACTTTCTGCAAGAGAAAAGGCTTTGTCTACCCGAATTCTGAAATTTACGGAGGGCTTTCAGGCTTTTTTGACTATGGCCCGCTGGGCGTTGAGCTGAAGAATAACATCAAGCATGAGTGGTGGAAGACCCATGTTCAGTCAAGGGGAGATGTTGTTGGCATTGACGGCAGCATAATAACCCATCCCAAGGTTTGGGAGGCCTCTGGTCACGTTGCAAACTTTACAGACATAATGGCGAAATGCGGAAAATGCGGCAACAGCACAAGGGCAGACCATCTTGTTGAAGACAAAACAAAAGCAGCAGCCGCGGGTATGAACTCGCAGCAGCTGCAACAACTAATGGAGAAAAACAAGATAAAATGCCCACGATGCGGCAATGATGCGCTAAAAATTGTGCAGCCATTCAACCTCATGTTCAAAACAACTGTCGGGCCGAGCGAGGGCAAGGAGGCAGAGGCCTACTTAAGGCCTGAAACAGCACAGCTCATCTTTGCAAACTTTAAACTAGTGCAGGAAAACGCAAGGATGAAGCTGCCGTTTGGAATAGCGCAGATTGGCAAGGCCTTCAGGAACGAGATTTCGCCAAGGGATTTCCTGTTCAGGTGCCGTGAGTTTGAGCAGATGGAGATAGAATACTTCGTCCACCCCAACAAGATTGAAAAATGCCCGTATGTTGAAGAGTTCTACGGCCACGAGTTAAACGTCTTAACCAGCGATATGCAGAAGAAGGAGCAACAACACAAGAGGATGAAGGTAAAAGAAATGGTTGACAAAAAGCTCATTCTGCCGTGGCATGCGTACTGGCTTGCGCTTGAGCACAACTGGTTTGTAAGCTTGGGAGCTAAAGCTGAAAACCTCAGAATAAGGCAGCATGTGAATAAGGAAAAAAGCCACTACGCAACAGACACATGGGACCTCGAATTCAGCTTTCCATTTGGCTGGAAGGAGCTTGAGGGGATAGCCAACCGCTCAGACTACGACCTGCAGCAGCACATAAAGACATCGGGAAAGGACCTTAGCTATTTTGACCCGGAAACAAACACGAAAGTTGTTCCTCATGTTGTAGCAGAGCCATCTCTTGGCGTTGACCGCACTTTCATGGTATTCCTGTTTGATGCTTATGAGTATGACAGCAAAAGGGAAAACGTTGTCTTGCATCTGAACCCTAAGCTGGCACCGATAAAGGCTGCGGTCTTCCCGCTGCTGTCCAACAAGGAAGAATTGGTAGCTCTGGCAAAAGAGATTTATAACGAATTGAAAAATGAGTTTAACTGCATCTACGACGAGGCTGGTTCAATCGGAAAAAGGTATTTTAGGATGGACGAAGCAGGTTGTCCCCTAGCTGTCACTGTTGACTTTGACTCCGTAAAGAAAAAGGACGTTACCCTCAGAGATCGAGACACGACAAAGCAAATCAGAGTAAAGATTAAAGACCTTCGTAACATTCTGCAGCAGCTGCTGTCCGGAAAGACGGCTTTTGAAAAGCTTTAGCCGGCCTTAGCAGCTTTGACAGAATATCTTTAAATAGAGTTCTAGATTGCCGAAGCTGTATCGGGGCTGTAGTGCAACTTGGACAGCGTGAACTTGGGTTGCGCTGGAGCAATAACACACAGCGTTCGGGCAACCCTTTTCCGCTGCGGCGCAAAAGCGTTGACAGAACCCAAATCGTGCAAGGCACGATTGGGCCCAGTCGGCGAAAGCCGACTTGGGAAACGGGGAAGAAAAACGCTGTAGTCTGGGTTCGAACAATCTTTTTGCAAGCAAAACCCAAATCGTTGCGACGATTGGGCACAGTCGCTGAAAGGCGACTTGTGAGCTTGACCAAAAAGAATCGAAAGTCCCAGCAGCCCCATTCACAATTCTTAGTCTTACCGGCTCTGGGCTTCTACCCTTCTGCCTTCCTTGTCATAGACGTAAACCTTTCCTTTTTCTTCATCAGCCGTCTTTTTGTGGCTGCCGTCGCAGTAGGGCTTGTTCCCGCTCAAGCCACACATGCAAATCCACTTGCTTTCGCTTCCGACCTTGACTTCTACAGGGCCCTGCGCATCATGCTCTATCAGTCTTGCCATTTTTACACCAGCCTCCTTTTCTTTTGAATATTTTCGCGTTAAAATTCCTGTTGCGGCTGCAGCTAAGGCACAAGCACAATCTTCCCAAATGACTCCCTTGACAGGAGCCGTTCCTGCGCCTTTCTCGCGTCCCTGAGGCGGTAGGCTGAATCAAGGACCGGCTTTATCTTTCCTTCGGCGGCAAGCTTGGTTACGGCAAGGAAATCCCGCATCGTGCCGGTAACCGAGCCAAGGATTGAGCGCTGCGACATAAACAGTTCGCGGATGTTTATCGTTGCCTCATTACCGGAAGTGACACCGCATGTCACCAGCCTGCCGTTCTTTGCCAAGCACTTTACGCCTTTGGCTAGCGTCGCAGCCCCGACGTGGTCTATTACAACATCAACGCCTTTGTTGTTGGTTGCCAGCATTACCTCCTCTGCCCAGCTTTCTTCTGTGTAGTTTACTGTAACATCAGCTCCAATCCTCTGCGCTTTCCTGAGCTTTTCCTCTGTTGACGAAGTTGCAATAACATTTGCACCAAGCAAAGAGGCAATCTGGATTGCAGCAGAGCCAACTCCAGAGCCAGCCCCCAAGACTAGGACAGTTTCGTGCGGCTGGAGCTTTGCCCTGTCAACCAGCATGTGATAAGCTGTTGTGAAGGTCAATGGCAATGCTGCGGCTTCCTCAAACCTCAAAGTCTCAGGCATCCGCATAAGGTTCTTTATCGGGACAGTGATGTATTCTGAATAGCTGCCGTTAACATGGGCTCCTAAAGTCTTGTGATTGGCGCAGAGGTTGTGGCTGCCCTCAATGCATAGCCTGCAGTGAAAGCAAGCCAGAGTCGGGTAGACTATAACTTTCCTGCCAACAAAAGACTCATCGCCGGCATTGACTTCCTCAACAATCCCGGCAGCGTCACTTCCAGGAATATGGGGAAGGCTTGGCTTGTAGTAAACGCCTTTCTCGGCCCAAATGTCTATGTGGTTGATGGAAGCAGCCTTGACCCTGACGAGAGCCTGTCCAAACTCGGGAACAGGCTTTGGCACATCCTCGTAGCACAAGACCTCAGGCCCGCCGAACTCGTGAAAGCGCATTGCCTTCATCGTAAAATCCTTACTCTGCATCATAGGAGCCATAGAAGCCTTTTCCTGAAAAGTGCCCCGAGAAGCCTGTGTTTTCCCTTCCATTTCAAGAAAGGTAATGCTGGCTTCTTTTTATATTTTAGCTAATAATTGGCGGCTTATTTTACTGTGCGAAGAATATAGCCCTGTTGTCTTTTCTCATAGTGGTCTACACTCAAACCGGCTTTGTTTAATGATCCTTTGAGTTTATTGGCGCTTATGAACCAGACGTTGCCAAGCGTCACCAGTTTCTCAACCAGATTTAGAGATATGTTTAGAAAGTTGTGATAGTCCATTTCAATGATTAGAAGCATGCCTCCTTTTTTTAAAACGCGACCAATTTCTGTTAAGGCTATTATTTGTTGGTTCTTTTTGATATGGTGCAAAGTGTAAACCATTATGGCACCTTCAACAGAATTGCTGGCTATTGGAAGTGTCTTTACTGGATCGGCCTGCAACCACTCAGCCTGATAACCTTTTTCTTTTCCCTCAGCTATCATGCCTGCTGAAGAATCAACCACAGTCATTCTGCAACCGGTTTTTTGGAAAAGAAGGTGAGCTATGGCACCAGTACCTCCACCTATGTCAAGAAATTTTTTGCCACGGGTGATTGTCAACCAACGCAGAATATCGAGCACGTCTCTTTGATAGCGCAATCGATTGATTAAATCATAGATTTTGGCAACCAAGTCAAAGCTTTTCATTGCTGTTGTTGTATTGATTTTTTTCGGTAAAAAAGGGAATCGTTTTTGAATTAACCCTTTTACGTAGTTTCCTGATCAACCTTTTCAGCAGTTTTTGGATCAACCCTCTTCCGTTTTTGGTCAACTGGTTTTTTTGTCAACGCTTGCCGTTTTTGGTCAACCGGTTTTTTGTCAACGCTTGCCGTTTTTGGTCAAGCTTTTGTTCATCCGCAGATGAATAAAAGGTTGTATGCGGGGGACGTGATTCGAACACGTGTACCCACTAAGGGACAAGCTTTTCCGCAGCACGTTTTTCCCCCAAGGCTTTTTCACCGGGTGAAAAAGGGCTGTCTGAAGCTTGCGCATTTGGTCGGAAACCGAAGGTTTATGACCTCGAAAACCCGCGGTTTTCGTTGACCGGGCTCTGCCACCCCCGCGTGACCCTTTGGGAAAGGGTCAATCGAAAACGGATATTGTGGCGCTTCTTAAATTTAACTGCTGCTGTTGCGGCTGATGAAAGAGGAAAAGTATTAAAATAAGCCACTGCTGAGCGAATGCGCTGAGAATAAAATGACTGTTGAGATTTGCACTGTTTCTGGTTTTAATGAAGTTGGCAGGAATATGATTGCTGTCAGGGTTGATGATGAGGTTGTTATCTGCGACATGGGGCTTCACCTTGAGAACTACATTAAGGTAACTGATGATGAGGAAGAGGGTGTTGTGAAGCTTAACCGGGATGTTTTGATTAAGGCGAGGGCTGTTCCTGATGATGAACTTATCAGGGATTGGATGCCTAAGGTTGAGGCTATTGTGCCGAGCCACGCCCATCTTGACCACCTTGGTGCAATCCCTTACCTTGGCCACCATTACGATGCTCCCATTATCGGGACTCCTTATACGATTCAGGTTCTGAAGCACATCATTGAAGACGCAGGGCTTCGCATTCAAAATAAGCTTAAGGTGGTTGACTTAAACGGAAAGGTTGCAGTTTCCAAGAAGATTCAGGTTGAATTCGTCAGTATCACGCATTCAACCCCTCACACTGCCCTGGTTGTTATTCATACCCCTGCCGGGGCTGTTGTTTACGCTAATGACTTCAAGCTAGATGATACGCCCACTCTGGGCAAGCCTCCGAATTATGAGCACATTAAGAAGCTTGGGAAGGAAGGGGTGTTGGCTGTTTTTGTTGACAGCACCAACGCTCATGTTGATGCCAAGACTCCTTCTGAAAAGGTTGCGAAGGACATGCTTGCCGATGTGCTGCTGAGCCAGAACCATGACGGGAGGGGCATTATTGTGACAACCTTCTCCTCTCACATAGCTAGGTTGAAAAGCATCATTGAGCTCGGCCAGAAAATGGGCAGGAAGGTCGTCATTCTTGGCAGGAGCATGGCCAAGTACATCGCAGCTGCTGAGGAAATTAAGCTCGTTAATTTTTCTGACAAGGCAGAGCTTGTGAAATTTTCTGCTAAGGTTGGTGAGAGGCTCAGGAAGATTGACCGGGATGGCAAGGAAAAATACTTAATAATCTGCACAGGGCATCAGGGCGAGCCCAAGTCAGTCCTGTCCAGAATTGCTTCAGGCCTTCTTCATTTCAACCTTGGCCCTAAGGATTCAATAGTTTTTTCGTGCAGGGTCATCCCTACTCCGACAAACAGGGCTAACAGGGAGCGTCTTGAGAGCCACCTTAAGAAGTCCAACGTCAGGATTTTCAAGGACGCCCACCAGTCAGGACATGCTTCGGGGCAGGATGTGAGGTATCTTCTTGAGCTTCTCAGGCCAAAGCACATAATCCCGTCTCATGGCGAGAGGAGGTCCAAGGAAGCTGTTAAGCACATAGCTTCCGCTTTGGGTCACGGCGAAAAGCATGTGCATCTTGCCCATGACGGCCAGCGTATTGTATTGGCATGAGTGGCTGCTGCGTGCTATTTCGTCAAAAAATTTTTAAATAGCGGCAGAAACAGCAGAGGGCATTAGTAAGTTGTTGTTTGGGGGTAAAACATGAGGCTGACACTTTCAGAGCCTAAGTACTTAAAGGATAGTATCTCAATCATTTCTGAGCTTGTCAATGAGGCAAAGCTGAGGATTTCCAGGGATGGCATTGAGCTTGTTGCCATGGACCCGGCTAACGTTGCCATGGTTATTTTCAAGCTTCTTCCAACTGCTTTTACAGAGTATGATGTTGAGAAACCGGCTGACATTGCAATAAACCTTGCGAATCTCAGGCAGATTATGCGCAGGGCCGGGCCTTCTGACATGCTTACGTTGGAGCTTGACAGCAACAAGCTCAAGGTGCAGCTTAAGTCATCTTCAACAAGGACGTTTAGCCTCCCTGTAATTGATATGGAAGACAAGGACCAGAAGGTGCCTGAGCTTTCTTTCCCTGTCAGCATCGAGCTTGACTCAACGGTTTTCAACGAGGCCGTTAATGACGCTGACATAGTTTCTGAGTCTGTAAGCTTGGTTGCAGAGCCTGGCAAGCTTACTTTGGAGGCTGAGGGCGACCTCAACAGCGCAGCTATTGAGATTAGGGATTCTGAATCAGCAAAGGTTGTTGCGAAGGAGAAAACAAAGGCAAAGTACTCCATCGAATACCTAAAGAAGATGATTGAGGGCAGCAAGCTTTCAGACCGCGTTCTTGTCCAATTTAACAAGGACTACCCGCTCAGGATCACTTACAGCACAGTTGACAAGGTCATGATGGCATTCATACTTGCTCCGAGGGTGGATACCGACTGAGTTAGAATTATTTTGTGGGGTTGTTTTTTGTGACGCAACAAGGTTTAGCGAATACGATAAACACTGAAAATACCTCCATGGGCGTTGCCAAGGAATTTTTCCAGCAACTCTACATGCTACTTCCCTCTCCAGAAAAAAGAAGGGAGTCTTTAGAGCGCCTTTTGGAAGAAGCGGCTAGAAGCGGAGTGCCACTCACTCTGCTTTATAAAGCATTAAGCACCGAGGTTGTTGGAAAAATAGTAGCTGATTATGAAGATTTAAGAGAGCCGTTTGAGACCCAAAGGGCAAGCTTAGTTGAACAACAGGTAAAGATAACTGCACAGCTGCAATTAGTAGAAGCAGAACTGACACGATTCAGAACCATAGAAGACTTTCTCACTGTTGGTATGCAAAAGGTAAATGCCGCCTTGGAACCGCACAGTAATTCTAGTCACCCAGTAGCAGTAGCATCAGGAGGGCCTCAAGTTACAACGTTTAAACCGTCTCCGACAACAATGCTGAGAAAAAAGACTTGGTCATTTATGTTAGCTATGGCGGAGCTAGGCGGTACCTATGGAATACAATTTGACGAAGAAACACTTAGTACACTTTTAAAAAGCCATCTTAATGTGATGGATTTGGAGAGAATTCCAAGTGAAACCTTGGAAAGCCTGGTGACGGCAATGGACGGATTCGAGCTTTTCAGCCGCAGAAAATTAGTTAGCGATACTACCGTTCATCCTCAATTAGTAAACTATTTGCTTGAGCAACTGGCTGCTGAAGACGGGCTGGTAAAGGACTTGGGAAAAAGCCAGAGTACACCCGCAAAACCCTACCAGCCAGGATTCTATGTGGTCGCAGCCGGGCAGTACGAAGCGCTGCAACAACGCATACTAACACTAGCACCCCAAGATACAACCATCTATCCGCAAGCCGAAGTTGATAATAAGCTCGATCGAAAAGGAATTCACCCAAAATCGAGTATGGGTATTACCATCCAAACTGCTTTTTTCGGAGGCACGTGGTCATTTTACCCAAAAGAACTTGTAGACAAATTTTTTGACCAGACTAAAGGGTATGAGTTCGGCAATTGGCAAGAGGCGTCAGATAAGACTGGTATTCCCATTAAGGAATTTTTAGCCGGGCTTGATTTAATAGCAAACCAACATAGTGGAGCAGTCCTTAAACTAGATGCTAATGGCCTGAGTTTTTATTTTAGGAGAAGAAACGTATCTTACGAGAAGCTGGCAAAACAGATTGAGGCTAAGGCTAGAGCTCCGGTTTAGCAAGCAAGGATTGCCTGACACTCCAGCTTTTCTTTCAAAGACTGGCCAGTAAAGGTGTAACTCAAAGTTCTGCCCCCGCACTAGCTAGGCCACATAAATGTGCCTGGCTCTGCTAACGCCAGTTTGGGCATTAAAAGAAAACTATATAAAAAGCCCGCAAGGTCGCTGTTATTATGGAAAAACTGGTCATAATAGGGGCAGGGATAGCAGGCCTTACGGCAGCCATTTATGCTGCAAGGGCCAACTTACAGCCGCTGGTCATTTCAGGGAAGGAGGAAGGGGGCCAGTTAATGCTGACCACTGACGTGGAGAATTACCCTGGCTTTCCGGAAGGTGTCCTGGGCCCTGTTCTTGTTACCAAGTGCAAGGAGCAGGCCAAGCGCTTTGGGGCAAGGTTTATGGATGGCAATGTTGAGTCTTTTTCAGTCAAAAATGACGGGAAAAACAATTTCTACGAGATTGTAGTTGATGGCGAGAAGGTTGAAGCCCTTACTGTTATTATAGCAACAGGCGCCTCTGCCAAGATGTTGGGATTGGAGTCTGAGCTAAGATACTTCAATAGGGGCGTGCACACTTGTGCAACCTGTGATGGCCCCCTATATGGGGGGAAGGATGTTGTTGTCGTGGGCGGCGGGGACAGCGCCTGCGAGGAGTCCTTGTTCCTTTCTAAAGTCACGAACTTTGTCACCATAGTGCATAGAAGGGATGCCTTCAGGGCAAGCAAGATAATGCAGGAAAGGGCGCTCTCAAACCCTAAAATAAAGGTTATCTGGAATTCCTCTGTTGAGGAGATTCTTGGCGACGGCAAAAAGGTAACAGCTGTGAAGATAAAAAACGTCGAAGATGGCAGCAGCCGCGAACTGAAAACAGATGCGGTCTTTCTGGCAATAGGCCACATCCCTAGCAGTGCAGCGTTTAAGGGCGTTCTTGATTTGGACGAGAACGGCTACATAAAAGCCGACAGCAGGATGAGGACAAAGCTGCCTGGTGTGTTTGTTGCGGGTGATGTTTACGACAGGATTTACAAGCAGGCAGTCACGGCAGCCGGGATGGGCTGCCAGGCAGCGCTTGAGGCAGAAAGGCATCTTGAAGGCATATCCAAGTAATCAAATCTTGTGCATCTTGTGCAGAACTTCAAGAAGCACAAGTGCTCCGACAATCATAAGAACAATTGTGATTAGTGTCTTGGCTGCGAAGCCTATGCCGCCCTTTTCTTCTGTTGGCAGGGGCTGTTGCGGCTGTGCCTCCTCAGGCTGCGGCTGTGTTTGCAAAGGCGTTTCAGCTACAACAGCGCCAGTTGGGGCAGGGACAGGCGTGGCAGCGGCTTTGGCTTTCGCGTTCTCTGCTGTTATCGCAAAGGTTGAGAACCCTTGACTTTCAGACTCGTAGCTTGTGAATCCGGCATCTGTTGTTGTGGTTGTTTGCTTTGTTGGCAGCTTAACCCAGTTGTTGGAGACGAGCCTGTTTAGTGTGGTGGTTGATGGGTCTAGGCTGTTGTTCTCAAACCAGCTGTTCGGAACGCTGAACTTTATTGTTGCTTTCGTAATGTTTGCAAGTTCTGTTTTTGTTATTGACAGGTATTTGTATGCTTTTCCGGCTTCTTTGGGGATTGGCACTGCAGCGTTTACAGCCAGGTTTGTTTCCCTCACGGTGACTGAAGGATTGGCTGCGGCAGCACCGGCTACGGCAACTATTTCGTAAACTCCAAGGCTGGCAAATTTCTTGTACGTGAAGGTTCCTGAGTCGCCCGTGCTTAAAGTCTTCTGCAGCAAGGCACTTTCAGAAACCAAGGTGCTTCCACCACCACCGCCTCCGCCACCGCCTCCACCGCCGCCGCTTGGCGACGGGCTGCCTCCTCCGCCTCCGTAGCTCTTAGTGCCTCCCACCCCATAATAGGAAAAGCCCAGGCCTGAGCCGACAGACATGGTGCAGTTAGTGACACCTGTGCCGAATGTGCATGAGGCGTTGCTGGTCATGTCAAAGCAGTTTGACAGGTTATCATCGTCGCACTTCCAAAGCTGTGTGCCGTTATCGGGTATTGTTATTGTAACATACTTAACGCCGAGCTTTTGAATTATTGTGTTCCAGCTGGTGGTGTTTATTCCAACGTACTTGTTGGACGAATTTGAACTGTACAGGGTGGTTATGTTAATCGTTGCTGCAGAGAAAACCGAAACGTTGTGCAGGGTGATGTTGTAGCCAATGGTCGGGTCCTTTACCGTTATGTCAATGTTCTGGGCATTTGACGCATTTACCTTCTTGCCGTAAGTCATGCTATCGCCGGAAACGCCGAGCTGCGGGATGTCTATCTGAAGGCCTGCCAAGGGAACTGGCTTGAACACATAATCAGTATAGCTTGTAGAGGTTGTGAAGTTTATGCAGGCGCCTGACAAGCAGTTGCCGCACAGGTCGCACATCTTGAACTTGTAGTAATACGTTCTGTTGCTGTTCAATGTGGCGTTTACGCTGTACTTATCGATTACCACATCGTGCCACGACTTGTACTCATTGCCTACGGTTGTATCAGTAAGCCCAAAATCTTTAATTGTAGAGTTCAGGGTTATGCACTTGCTGTCGTTGCCGTAAAACGTTACTGTGCCGTTGCTTGGCTCGTCAGAATCAAACGCTATAGATGCTCCCTCTGGCCACGCGTCTGCCTGCAGCCACTTCTGCGTTGGCGGGCTCTTGTCGGTCGGGTCGCAGCTCATTCCGAAGCCGCAGCCAGAGAACGGGTCATACTTGCAGCTTACATCGTCACAGTCGACCTTGCCGTTGTTGTCGTTGTCCTTGCCATCCTTACAATCTGTCCCTCCCTCGAAAGGTATGAAGCCGAACTTCTTGAACAAGGTGCAGTCTGGGTCGTTGTCTGCTGTTAAGCCGTCACCGTCCATGTCTTGGCCTGTCGCTTGGCAGTTCTCAAACTTCTTGTCAATGCTGCCTGGAGTGTAATAGTATGGGCCTGCGATGTCAACCGGGTTGGTTTCATTGCTTCCAATGGCAGCTTCGGTGAGGCTTGTCAGGTTGTTGCTGCTGTTGGCAGTCATCGTCAGAATCCTTATCGCGTTCTTCGGGCTGCCAATGTCTGCCTTGTTGATGACGAGTATCTGCACGCCTCCTGGCATGCCACTGTCTGCGCCGCCTTCAGGGCCACCGCCTTGTGCTGCAAAAGAAGGCATCTGGCACAAGTCCTTCATCAACGCAAGCTGGGCTGAGAACGGGACCCAAGTGCCGGATGAGCATTTGAAAGAAACCTTGTACTCGCCGCTCGTGGTGTTCTCCGTATAGAAGAACTTGTAGTCAAATCCTGACTCGTTAAACTGGGCTCCGAAAGGTGAAGGACCGCCGTACAAAGTGCCGTTTGCCCAGCAGCCTGAGCTGGCATTGTTGTCAGAGTCAATGAAACGGTAAAACTTCGCTGTGAGATTCTTAGTAACAGTCTTGTAACTGCCAACCTTGTTACAACCGGCAAAGTTTGAGATGTTCTTAATGCCTATGCCTATGTCGAGCTTCTCCTGGGCTCCAGGGCTTTCGTGAATGCCTACGACAAGTATGTCAGTCCAGTTCTGGCCTGAAGTGTTATCGTTTGGTCCATCAAAGCCAATTATTTCAGGAGGAGAGTCAACAATCATGCCCCCAATCATGTTCTGCTCGAATATTGGGTCGCACCAGCCAACGGTTGGGAACTGGGCTTCCTGGCCAGGAGCTGGATGGTAGTAGCAAACAGGCGTGAGGTTCATAAGCCCAGTGCCGTTTTGGATGAGACAGTTAGCTTGGTTGTTGTCGTGCTGTACGCATGCTGTGTTGTTCACGGTTCCAGCGGCTAGTCCAGCGCCTCCAGCACCGCTTCCGAATCCGAAGCCGCAGTACGGGTCCTGATTGCAACTATCAACGTCAGCGCAGTCGAACTGGCCGTCGTTGTCCTCATCGCCCGGCAAGAAGCACACCTCTTGGACTGTTCCGGTTGTGTGGCAGAAAGGCGCAAAAGAACCGGTTGTGTTCCAAGTGCAACCGCCGCCGACAGGGCTGGTTTGGCAGGCGTTCTGGCCCTGGCAGGCAAGGCAGTTCTTGCTGCAGTCCTTCTTCTCAGCAACCAGTTTCTTATCGCAGAAGCCGTCTTCAGAGAAGTTGAATGTTCCATCACCGTTTGTGTCGAAGCTGAATGGGTCCTGAACCCACGTGCAGTTTGAAGCGCTTGTTTTGCACGTGTTGTTCTTGAAGCAGCCAAAGCAGTTTGTGCTGCAGTCTGCAAAGCCGAACTTTATGTAGCTTTCAGGCTCGCACCAGCCCTGGCCGTTCCAGGCATTGGTGTCTGATATGAACTTGCAGAAGCCCAATGAGGAGTTTGTGCATTTCTGCGTTGCTGTTGCTGCATCAGCCCAGTTAGTGCCGTCAGTCTGCTTCTCGCATGCCCAGCAGGCATCGTTGCAGCTTTCTTTCCCGAAGTTGCCGAATGAGGGCTCGCACCATGAGCTGCCTGCAGTTTGGGTAGTGCCGTACTGGTCCGTGTAGGTGTACTGCTCTGTCTTCCAAGTGCCTCCAGCTGCCTCACAAGATGACTTTGTGCTTATGTCAAAATAGTTGCCTCCTGAATCCCCGCCGAAGATGCCATGCAGGTTGGACGAGCATTTGCTCTTTGCACTATCCCACTCACAAGGCATAAAATGAGTGTTTATGAGCAAAGTGCAGTTGCCTTGATTTGGAGCTGCCTCGCAGTTAGTATAAGGCGCAGCAGGAATGTTGTTGTATGTTTTAGTGATGTTGGCGCTGCAATTTCCCGCTGGAAGATCCCCAGCGCCTGTGCCGTTCCAGGTGCACAACGGCGAGGTAAAGGCCTGGTTGTTGCAAACGGTTTTGTTAACAAAATTTGGGCACGTTACGCCCTTGGCATAGTCGAAGCTTGCCCCTGGGTCACACAGGCTTTGTGAATCAAACCACTGGCAGACAGTTATGTTCCCGCAGCCTGCCTTGTTGCCGTCAAAAACAAAGCAGTCTGTCTTGTTACTGGCACCTACAATCCCTCCACCACCTGCGCCCCCGCCTCCACCGCTGGTTTGCTGGCACGACTTTATGAAATTATCCCAGTAGCACGTTTCACCATCAGTGCTGGCGGTCCAGCAGGCGGCTTCTGTTGCGTGCCTGAGGCAGCCTGTAAGCTGAGGGTCGCCGGAGCCGGCACTGAACGAGCTGCTGCCGTTGCTCTGGAACTTCCATGTTATGTTAACGTGGGTGCCAAACGCTATGCTATTAACCTCTATAAAGCCATAAGTGTTGTTATTGGTCATAACCGCAAAGCCGTCCCCAACGGCCCAGACGATTTCAGTAAAGTTCTCGTAGTACAAGTGGCCGTAGAACGTGTCAGAACCGTTAGGCACGCTGTAGACGCTCAGGTTGCTTTTTGGGCCGAGAGAATGAATCTTGCCAGGGCTTGCGTTGAAAAAGCCGTTCTGAGTGCTTGTACCCCAAGTGCTTGCCTGTACGCCTGACCTGTTGTCCCATTTTACATGCCCTGAAAGGTTGCTTACAGTGCCGTCGCTGAAGTTGATGTAGCTCGAAACGTTCAGAGTAGCTGTGCCGCTGCTTACAACGCCCACGACAGGAAGCGAATACAGCAAGATGAAAATAAGCAGGAGAAGCAAAAAAACAAAGCTGAAGTTTTTTATTACTGGCTTATCCAAAAACCCACACCTCTTTTGCCTATTACGGCTTTTCCGCAGTTCATGTATAAATACATTTCTATATTTATGTGCATGTTTATGCAAGCTGTCTGCGCATAATTAATGTTGGTGCTGAGAACAACAATCTTTAAATATAAGCTCACATTTTATCTTACTTCATCATACTAAGGAGGTGTTTGGATGAAAACGACTTTAACACTGATTAAGGCCGATATTGGCTCTATCGGAGGCCATGTCAGGCCAAGCAAAGAGGTCTTGGCTTCGATTAAGGAATTTGTTGGAAAGAGCCAGTGGATTCTTGACTACAGGATTTTCTCTATTGGCGATGACATTGGCATCTTAATGACGCACACACAGGGCAAGGACAGTGCTGAAGTGCACAAGATTGCCTGGGACGCTTTCACCTTTGCGACAAAAGTTGCCAAGGAGCAGGGCCTTTACGGGGCAGGGCAGGACATGCTCAAGGATGCTTTCTCCGGTAATGTCAAGGGCATGGGCCCTTCTGTTGCTGAGATGGAGATTGATGAGAGGCCTAATGAGCCTTTTGTTGTTTTTGCAGCAGACAAGTGTGATGCTGGCGCTTTTAACCTGCCGCTTTATCTTGGCTTTGCAGACCCGATGAACTGCTCCGGATTAATCCTCAGCCAGAAGCTAAGCCAGGGATTCAAGTTTATTGTAATGGACGTCACATATACGGAAGGCGACAGGGTTATTGAGCTTAACGCTCCGGAAGAGCTTTACGAGCTGGCAGCTTTAATCAGGGATAATGACCGCTTTGTTGTGGAGGGCATTTACAGCCGCGCAACCGGCGAGCAGGCAGTTGCTGTTGGAACAACCAGGCTTCATAACATTGCCGGAAAGTACACCGGCAAGGATGACCCTCCCATGATTGTGAGAACACAAAGCCAGTTCCCTGCTACAGGAGAGGTTCTTGCGCCTTTCAAGATTTGCCATTATGTTGCCGGCTTCATGAGGGGCTCGCATAACGGCCCGCTCACTCCAGTCAAGGTTGGGCAGGGTGCGAGCTTCTTCGACGGCCCTCCAATAGTATGCGCACAGGGCTTCTGCGTGCACAATGGCAAGCTTACCGACGGCGTTGACATGTTTGATTCAGACCCAATCTGGGATTCTGTAAGGGCTAAGGCTGCTGAGAAAGCACTTGGCCTCAGGGAGCAGGGCTTCTCCGGGCCGGCAATGCTTGGCATGAACGAGCTCGAGTACACTGGCGTCATGGAAATCCTTGCAAAGCTTAATCCCAGGTTTAAGGTCAGGGAAGACTTTGCAAAAGAGGAGAAGCAAATGGAGAGGCTCCTGAAGAAAGAGCAGGAAGTGGAAAAGCTCCTCCATACTCACTGACGGGTGAACTGAAATCACCAAAATAAAGGTCGGGGTCAACGGCTACGGCACCATTGGCAGGAGGGTTGCCGATGCCATTTTAAAGCAGCCTGACATGGACCTGGTTGGCGTTACGAAAGCAACTCCTGACTACAGGATAGACGAAGCCCAGGAAAAGGGGATGAGGGTTTTCTCAGTAAGCTCTGCAAAGCAGTTTGAGGAGTTGGGCTATTCTGTTGAGGGCAGCCTGAATGATATGCTCCAGAACTGCGACGTTGTCGTTGACTGCTCACCGAAGGGCAAAGGCAAGGAGAATCTTGCAGCCTACAGCAGCTTTCCAGGCCTTAAGGCAGTGTTTCAGGGCGGCGAAAAGCATGACCTCACCGGTCTTTCTTTCAACAGCGACTGCAACTACGAGCTTGCTGCGGGCAGGCGGTTCGCCCGTGTTGTTTCATGCAACACAACAGCCCTGTGCAGGGTAATAAGCACTATCAACACCGTCTTCCAGATTAGGAAAGTGAGGGCTACCCTTGTCAGAAGAAGCGCTGACCAGTCGGAAAGCGAGAAAAGCGCTTTGAACGCCTGGATTCCAGATACTGGCAAAGGTTTCCCAAGCCACCATTCCAGTGATGTCAGAACAATAATGCCAGGCATACGGATAACTACACTCGCCGGGGAAGCGCCCATGACCCTGATGCATGGCCACATGCTGTTCATAGAGCTGGAAAGAAGCAGCAGGCAGGCAGACACCCAAAGCGTGACTGAAACGCTGCAGCAAAACCCAAGGATACTCCTCTGCCCTGTATGGAAAGGGTTGACGTCAACAGCCAAGCTTAAGGACCTTTTCGCCCTGAATGGCAGGAACGGCAACCTGTATGAGGTTTGCGTCTGGAATGAAAGCATAGGTGTTGACGCTGATGGCGAGATAGGGCTGCATATGGCAATAGACCAGCAGGCCGATGTTGTGCCTGAAAACATTGACGCTGTGAGGGCATTATGCGGGGCAGCAGGCAGGGATAAGTCGGTCTCAATAACAAACAGCTCTCTCGGAATCGGGAAACTCGGCAAGAGGGAAATCCTGAGCAGCATGCAAAGATTTATAAAATAATTTTCTCACAGGCATCCAAAAGAGGTGTGAGATGAAAAAAAGGGCGGCTGCGGCTAAAAGAGCGTTAAAAACAAAGATAAGTGAAATTTCTCCAGTCCTGAATGAGGAGCCTGCTGAGAGCGCTTTCAACATTGAGCCTTTGCCAGCCACGTTCACGCTTATGAGCATCCTTGGGCTGATAATTACGACAGTTTTTACCATATCAGGTAGGGTAGACCTGAGCTGGGGGGTCGCTTTTGACCTCGTGTTCGGGCTTATGTTTGTAGCGTCAATGATATCAATAACGCCAAGGTTCTCAAATAATTGAAACAATTAATGCAGCAAACCACATTATTTATTCATAAACTTCTTAAAATGGTGCCGTTTCCTTCTTTGAAATGGGAATGCCAAAGCTATTTTGCAAATCAGCATCGGCACAAGTCGGCAGCAGCCGACTGTGCAATCCTGCCAATGCAGGATTTGCAGCAGCCGATGCGTATAGGCGGCATTCGGCCGCCTATACATTCGCTGCCGTATTAGCTGTGGCTGTTATTGCTGTTTTTTTGCTGGCGGCAGCTGCGCCTGCCGCAAGGGACGTTGATGGTAAGGAGTACGGCCTTAAGCTTCTTGCTGTTTCCGAAGAGGGAAACACTGGCGTTACAGCCAACCTGTTTCTGAGGATAGCACCCGGCACAGGCAATGTTTTCATAGAGTCCGAGCCTGTTACAAAGCTTGATACAAGAATATCAACAAAGCTTGCAAAGGAGATAGCGTGCCAGAGCCTGCCAGGCTTTTCTGAAAGGTGCGACAGTTATGATTTCTTTTACAGGATAGATGCAAATGCCTCTATTATTGGAGGGCCAAGCGCTGGCGCCGCAGCCGCTGCCCTTGCGATTGCGGCTGTTGATGACGCCCAAATAAACCAGTCGGTTGCCGTTACAGGCACAATAAATTCTGGCGGCCTCACCGGGCAGGTTGGCGGCCTGAAGTCAAAGATTGATGCCGCTGCAGAAGCCGGTCTGGCAGAGGTCCTTATTCCAGGCGGGGAGCGGTATGCGAAAATCATTGTTGTAAACAGCTCAACGAAAGCAAACAGCACGAAAGCCCTAGACCTGGTCGAGTACGGCAAATCGCTTGGAATAGGTGTGGTCGAGGTCAACAGTCTGGATGAGACGCTCCTGCACCTCACCGGAAGGAACTATTCTTTTGAGGAAAAAGGTCTGGAGATCAGCAGCGATTATTCAGAGGTAATGAACGGCCTTGCTTCCGAGCTATGTGAGCGCAGCCACAAGCTCGCATCAGGGATAGAAGCGATGGATTTTGGGCGTATTGAAAAATCACAGAAGCCGAATTCGTCTGGCGAAATGGAAAACCTTGGGAAAGTGCTTGAGGCTGCAAACAACCTGACTTCCGATGGTATAAAGGAGAAAGACAAAGGGAACTTTTATTCTGGAGCTAGCATGTGTTTCGGCGCAAATGTCCGGCACTCGTATTTATCCATGCTCGGCAAAAACATAAGCGCTCAGGATGCGCTGCGGCAGGTTAACCTTACTTATGAGAATGCTGCCGGATTTGAAAAAAGCATCTCTGGCGCAACAACCATGGCCGGCATGCAGGTAAGAGGCACGGTAAAGGAGAGGCTGTCAGAAACAAGGCAGCTGCTCCAGCTCAGCTCAGAGGACTTGAAGGGCGGAAATTATAATGACGGCATTTACCGCCTTGCTTACGCAAAGGAGCGCCTTGGAAGCGCAATGGCCTGGAACCGTTTCCTTAAATCTCACCGCAGCTCAGCTTCGGCAGTTCCTCTCTCGGAGTTTGATGGCGGCTATAATGAGTTATTGAAGGCTGGCTGCGTCACGAGGCTGCAGGATGCGGATGAGCATGTGCAGTACCTGGATATTTATCTTCCGGGCATGCTGAAGAGCAGTGAGGAGCTTGGCCCTGTTTATTCCTATCTTAGGGAGGGGGACTATTCATCGTGCATTTACCGCGCAAGCCTGGCAAAGGCCAGGGCTAATGCCATGCTTAGCGCATTAAGCGTTTCAGAGAACATAACCTCGCTCGTTGACAGAAAGCTAAGGGCTGCAAAGGCCAGCATCGTCAGGCAGACTGCCAAGGGCGATTTCCCGATAATAAGCTACAGCTATTACGAATATTCGACCTCGCTCATGCAAACAGACCCGCCTTCCGCCCTTCTTTTTGCAGAGTACGCCCTTGAGCTGAGCAACCTTGACATTTACCTCAAAAGCAATATGAAAAGCAGTGTAAATAATAAAAATAATGCTGCTGCCGCCTCCGCATCAACCGCTATTGTGCCAAAACAATTGGTTGCTGCTTTCACTGTCGGCTTTGCAGCGTCGCTTGCCGCAACTGCCCTGTTTTTCTTGGTGAAAAAGGCACTCGATAGAAAGAAAAAAAGGATAATGATTGTAAAGAAACGAGTGAAGACAAGCAGGCATTGAAGTTAAAGCAATGATTTTCTCAGAACTAAACCCTGGGCGGCCCCACTGTAAGGCGGGGACGCCTGGGCAAAAAGAGGTGATAATGATAAGGAAGCTGTCATCCACCCCGTTAGATGCTCAGTTTTCTACTTTACAGTGGTATAGCTACTATTTAAACTTTTCTGTTGTTGAGCATACAAAAGTAGTAACAACATAGCGGCAGTAGCTGCAGCATTGTTGCGCCTAGCTTCAGAAGCTGCCTTGACGGCAATGTTTAATAAAAGCCGAAGAATTAGTGCTGATTTATGAATTGCGGAAGGTGCAGCTCAAGTCAGCGTTTGGAAGCGGTCGAGTACTGCGGCTCGTGCCTGTGCAGGGTAGTTGAGCACCGGGTAAAGAAGGCTCTGTCAAAAAACATGGCTGGTTTCAGGGATTCGAATGGAAATCTTGCAGCCGTAATTGCGTGTCCTGACCCCGGTTCACTCCAGTGCGCAGCTGCAGCATACCTTGTCAGAAGGCTGTTTGGCGCTTCTGCCGACATCAGGTTTGTTAGTGAGAGTGGCTTGTCAAAGGCGTTGAAAAATAAAAACAAGGCATTCATTACGCCAATGTGCGCTGACGATTTGGCAACAGCGTTCTTGGGGTTATTGATGGGTAATGGCGGCAGGGTTGGCAAGGTAGAAACTTCTGGCCCAATACAGCATCGGCAAAGCCGATGCGCAGAGGCGGCGAAGCCGCCTCTGAATATTCTTGAGTCTGTAACTGAGAAAGAGCTCGCATACTATGCGGAGATGAAAAAGATTAAATACAGAGAGAAAGAGCAAAGTGTTTTGAAGCTGCAGATACAGAATCTTCAGGCTTGCTATCCCGGAACCGTAGAGGCGCTTGCCAGGTCGGGAAGGCACCTTTTGGAAAAAGATTAGCCGAACATAAACATAACAGTGGCGGGGGTAAAAATGGGCAGGGTAACGAAGAGGAAGGTACTTGCTTTCTTCTTTGGACTGCTGCTTGTCTCCTTCCTTTCCGTTGTTGGAACAGTGGCTTTCTTTAATGAGCTGGCCATACCGGCTGTCGCAAGGAATATCCTTATCATTGACGCTGTTTTCGTTGTGCTCTACGTTGCCTGGATAAAGCTGCACAAGGGCTACGAAACAATTTACAGGTCAGGCTTTAATCTTGAAGATAAAAAATAATCCGGCCCCGTTGAATTCTTTTCGCTTTTTCCCCCTTTTTCCGGAATTGCTGCCAACTTATGGAAAGTGTTGCGGCGTTTACCGCATTTCTTCCCTAAACCGCGGGCATAGGCATAATAACCATAACGGCTTTTCATTGCCATGAACTACGTTAGGCTGCAGCTGCTATTGTGCTTAATCATAGTCGTATCAGCTTACGGCTGCAGCAGCATTGAACACAGCGAGGAAAATGTTGCCAAAGAGGAATTCTTTAACTACACAGTCTATTTCTGCAGCCAGGAGGATTGCATTCAAAAAGTTTTTGCGCAGCTGCAGAGTGCAGAAGAATCAGTGAAGTGCGCCTTTTACGCTGTTGATGGGCAGGTAATAATGAATATTTCTTCTTCCACAGCAGCAGCCATAATTATTGACAAAAATGCCAAGGCCGCAGCAGGGGATTTTGGAAATTTGACAATTCGCAAAGCAAACTCAAAGGGCATAATGCACAACAAGTACTGCATAATAGGCAACAGCACAATACTGACCGGCTCATTCAACCCCACTGCCGCAGCAAGGAATGACTACAACAACCTAATTGCCATAAACTCAACCGCACTGGCATCTTTTTACGGCAGCGACTTTGAGAAGCTTATGCTCGGCAGCAGTTTGAAAACACCAACAACTGCCGCAGTTGCGAGGCAAAAAGCCTTCCACAAAGCAGCATTGCTTAACACAACACCTGTTGAAGTCCACTTCTGCCCCGAGGATGACTGCGCCTCAGCTGTGATTAAGCAGCTGAGAAAAGCCAGCGGCAGCATTATCTTTGCCTCTTACTCGTTCACTCATCCCAGGATAGCTAACGAGCTCATAATCAGAAGAAGCGCGGGAATTTCTGTTTCTGGGGTGATAGAAAAGTCCACAACCGGCAGCAGATACTCAAAGCACGCGGCAATGGCTGCAAACGGCATAGATGTTAAGCTGGAATCTTCAAAAAGGCTGATGCACCACAAGTTCTTCGTAATAGATAACGAGACTGTGATAACAGGCAGCTTCAACCCGACAATGAACGCTGATGAGAGAAACGACGAAAACCTGATAATTATAAAAGACAAAGAAATGGCTGAAAAGTACTTAGGGGAATTTGGCAGGCTGTATCTTTCCAGCCTTTCTTGATTAATTTTAAATACTGGTCAAAAACCATGCTTGGATCTGGAAATGACAAACCTCGTGATAGTAGGCTCGGTAGCCCTTGACACTGTAAAGACGCCCTTCGGCAAGGTTAAGGACGCCCTTGGGGGCGCAGCCACCTATTCCAGTTACGCGGCCTCGTTCTTTGCAAAGCCGGCAATCGTCGGAGTTGTCGGCAGCGACTTTCCCAAGCAGCACCTGCAGCTGCTGCAGCAGAGGGGAATAGACACTGGAGGGGTGAAAGTCGACAAAAATGGCAGAACATTCCGGTGGGAGGGCTACTACGAGTACGACATGAACGAGGCAAAGACTGTCAAGACTGAGCTGGGCGTTTTCGCGAATTTCAAGCCACAGCTGCCACCAAGCTACAAAGACGCAGAGTATGCCTTTCTGGCCAACATCGACCCTGTGCTGCAGCTTGAAGTGCTTCAGCAGGTAAGGAAGCCAAAGCTTGTGCTTCTTGACACCATGAATTACTGGATAAACAACAGGAAGCGGCAGCTGCTTGAAGTTGTTAAGAAAGTTGACGTCCTTCTGCTGAATGACAGCGAGGCGCGCCAGCTTTTTGAGACCCCAAATTTGGTAAAGGCAGCCGGGGCAGCGCTGAAGCTGGGCCCAAGATTCGTAATCATAAAGAAGGGCGAGCACGGCGCGCTTTTGTTCAGCGACGGCAACCATTTCAGCGCCCCGAGCTACCCTCTCGAGAACATCCGTGACCCAACAGGCTGCGGCGACAGCTTTGCAGGGGCGCTTATAGGGTACTTGGCAAGCAGGAATAGCGGCAGCGAAAAAGACATCAGAAAAGCGATAATTTACGGGTCTGTTGTTGCTAGCTTCAACGCAGAAGATTTCAGCCTTGAAAGGATGAAGCGGCTGACAGCAGCGGAGATTGAAAAGCGGTACAGGGAGTTTGAGAGGATGAGGGAGTTCTAGCTGCCGCAATAGCGTAAACTTTATAATACGTTCAGCAACTGCAGCTGTCGGAAAAATGGACGAAACCCAAAACTACTCAGTAAAAGACCTCTCCCTTGCAGAGCAGGGGCTTAAGAACATTGAGTTTGCCGAGCGTGAAATGGGTGCTCTGCTCAAAGTCAGTGAGAGGTTTGCGAAGGAAAAGCCGCTGAAAGGGCTGCGCGTTGGCATGGCGTTGCACGTTACGAAAGAGACCGCTGTGCTTGTCAAAACTCTGATTGCGGGCGGCGCAGAGGTTGCGATTTGCGGCTGCAATCCGCTTTCCACCCAGGATGATGTTGCAGCAGCCCTTGCCAAATCAGGCGTTAAGGTTTTTGGCTACAAGGGCGAGTCGAAGGAGGACTACTACAAGTTTCTCAACGCTGTCATTGCCACGAAGCCCAACATAACGATTGACGACGGCTGCGACCTAGTTTCGGAGATTCACAATAAGCATCCGCAACTGATTAAAGATATTATTGGCGGAAATGAAGAAACTACTACGGGCATAATACGACTAAAAGCAATGGAAAAAGAAGGGGCTCTTAAGTACACTGTAATTGCCGTCAACGACAACAAAACGAAGCACCTTCTTGATAACTACTACGGCACAGGTCAGTCGGCTATTGATGGTATTATCCGAGGCACGAACATATTATTTGCCGGCAAAAACGTTGTAGTGGCTGGATACGGCGATTGTGGTAAAGGAGTAAGTCAGAGAGCTAAAGGGTTGGGAGCTAACGTTATCGTTACTGAAGTAAACCATTTCAGAGCCCTTCAGGCTAAACTTGACGGCTTTAGGGTTATGCCGATGCGAGAAGCTGCAAAAATTGGAGATATTTTTATTACAGTCACAGGCAACAAGCACGTCATAAAAACAGAGCACATGAACCAAATGAAAGATGGAGCTATTTTGGCAAACGCAGGACATTTTGACGCCGAGATTGATTACGCGGGCTTAAAGAAGATGGCAGCGAAAGTCAAGGAGATAAGGCCTCTGGTTGAGGAGTTTACGTTGAAAAATGGAAATAAGATATTTGCGTTAGCCAATTGCAGGCTTGTCAACCTGTCTCTTGCTGAGGGGCATCCCAGCGAGGTTATGTCCACTTCGTTCTGTGGGCAAGCACTGGCTGTTGAGTACCTTGTGAAGAATAAGGGCAAGCTACAGCCAAAAGTAATTACTTTGCCCGAATACTTAGATGATGAAATAGCCAAGCTTCAGCTTGAAGCGTTAGGTGTTGAAATAGACAAGTTAGATGAAGAACAAATCAAGTATTTAAATTCGTACAAGGAAGGCACGTAAGCTTAATGGTTAATATGCGCCGGCGGCGGGAGCCACGTCGCTGATGCGACGGGACCAATCGCATGGCGATTTGGGTTTCACCCGCGTTTTGAACCCGCGAGGCTTTCGCCAAGAGGGTATCAACCTCTCGCCATACCGAGCTAGGCGACGCCGGCATAAAGTTTAAATATGTGAAAGTTTGTTTGGTCTTTGGGTATCAACCTCTTGCGCCCAACTAGGCGGCGCTTTTTCTTTTTTACAAAAAATGCAGAACTTGCTTATATACCCTCGCCGGGCACCTGTCCAGTGACCAGTGCAAATCGGTTACGCCGATTGCACATTCCGCCGCTGCGGAATTGTGACTTTGTCGTCGGAAAATCTCCGGAATAAACTGTTGTTCTTTCAGAAAAAGCGGAAGATTTATGCTATTAATTTGAATCGTGGCACTTTCTTCCCATTCACTTCTACCATTTCAGAAAACATGGCCTTCGGCCTCACCCACAACGCATGGTCGCCGTAAAGGGCGCGGTAAACTACAAGCTCCTCGAGAGTCTCGCTGTGCTTGGCAACGCCAATGACTTCGTATTCGTTGCCTTTGTAATGGCGGTACCTGCCAATTTTCACTTCAGCCTTTTTTATTTCCTCAGCGCATCGTAGAAAATGTCAAATATTGGGGTTGCGGTTGTTGCCACGTAGAAGTTTGCCTTGATGCCTGTGCAGATGTTTCCTATTCTTGCGATGTGCTGCTCGAGCTTGTTTTCGTATTCAACAACGAGCTTTGGCCCTATGTAAGTTCTCATCGTGTCTGTTGACTCTGCATCCTTGAGCTTGACATCCCCTTCAAGGGGGAGATCTTTTTCTGTTGGCGATAGAACCTGTATCACTTTTATTTCATGCCTGCCGGAGGCAAGCGCCAGCAGCCCGTCACGTATCTCGTCAATGTCAAACAGGAAGTCCGAAACAATAACCAGGTATGCCCTGCTTGTGAGGTATTTCCTGTACTTTAGCATCATGTCTCCGAATCTGCCCTTGTCTTTTGGCTTTACTCTGTTGAGGTAGTCTATCATGCTTGCCAGGTGGCCTAGCCCTTTTCTTGGCTGGAACACATTGACATCCTCTGAGAAGGTTGCGAACTGGAATTTCTCGTTCTCGCGAAGTGCGAGGTGCGCGAATCCCACTCCTAGCATGCCGCCGTACTCGAACTTGGTTACTGGCGTTCCGTAGTTCATGCTTGCGCTTGAGTCTACAAGGGCATGCATGACAAGGTTGCGCTCTTCCTCATACCTTCTTATGTAGAGGTTGTCTGTCCTTGCGTAAACCTTCCAGTCAATAAGCCTGAAGTCGTCTCCTGGTGCGTATATCCTGTAGTCCTTTATTGTTGCCCCGCTTCCTGTGTAGAGGGATTGCCTTTTGCCTGTATAGTCGGAAGTTACTTTTTTGCTGATTATGAGCCTGAACCTGTCCAGCGCATCCAAGAATTCAGTTGTTATCATTTTACTTTATCAAGGAGTATCTTGACTGCGCCGTCTTGCGTCAGGCCTTTTCTTTCTGCCTCAAAATTAAGAATTATTCTGTGCCTGAGCACAGGATAGGCCATTGCCCTGACGTCTTCTATGCTTACGTGGTTTCTTCCGCTTATCAGAGCCCTAGCTTTTGAGGCAAGGACCAGCCCGGTTGATGCCCTTGGCGATGCCCCGTACTCGATGATGTCTTTCCTGTTTCTTGTCTCGTTTATCAGCGTTACTATGAACTGTTTTATGTCTGAGCTTATCGGCACCTGCCTTGTCAGCGCTTGCAAGTCGAGCAGCTGCTCCTTGCTAAGCACGACGCGCAGCTTTTTCTCCCTTTCCTCGGCTGCGTAGCGGTTTACTATTTCCATTTCTTCGTCAAAGCTTGGATAGGTTACTTTTATTTTAAGCAGGAAGCGGTCTGCCTGGGCTTCAGGCAAATTGTACGTTCCCTCCTGCTCAATGGGGTTCTGTGTAGCCAAAACAAAGAATGGAAGCTCAAGCTTGTAAGTGGTGTTGCCAACAGTAACCTGTCTCTCCTGCATTGCCTCCAGGAGTGCTGATTGTGTTTTTGGGGCTGACCGGTTTATCTCATCGGCTAGGACGACATTGGCAAATACAGGGCCTGGGTGGAACTTGAATTCCCTTTTGCCTCCTGATTCTTCAAGTATGTATGTGCCTGTGATATCAGAGGGCATTAAATCCGGGGTGTGCTGTATCCTGCTGAACCTCAGGTCCATTATCCTGGCAAGCGTCCTTACCGTCAGGGTTTTTGCCAGGCCTGGGTAGCCCTCAAGCAGCGCGTTTCCGTCTGCCATTATGGCTGAGAGCAGCTGGGTGACCATTTCCTGCTGGCCAACAATCACTTTCCCTACTTCCTCAAAAATGTCATCAAAAAGCTTCTTGTAAGCTAGCATTAATTGAGCGACCTCCTTTTTAACAGCTACTGTGGCATTAACTAAAGAACATATTAATAAATGTTATCTGTTTGCCTCAACCACGTTATTGAAGTACCTCCTGACGAGCTCCTGCTGCTCTTTGGGAATCCGTTCCTCCATGCTTTCAGCAGCTACAGAAACTACCTCTTCAGGGTATTGCTCTGTGAACTGGAGCTCCTGCGGAGGTTTGACGTTGCTGGTGCTGAGCTCGGTGCCTGCAGGCTTAAGTATGACTTTCAGCTCTTCTGAGCCGAGCTTTGCTGCTGTGGGGGAGCCGTATATGCCTTTGTTTGATTGCTGCAGTGCCAGGGGCGCTTCGCCTTTGGCTTTTTCCTTTCCCAGTTTGAATCCTGCAATTGCGGCTGCGTCGCTGTTGTCCTGGGCTGAAAAGAGGTTTGGGAATGAGTGCTTGAAGAGGCTGATGGAAAACGGCGACAGGAGCAGTATAACAAAGCACAGCACAACCGCAGCTACTGATTTTGTGTACACCCTTTTTTCGTTTAAAAAGGATGATTCCTCGACTTTTTTGAGGTTTTGCAGCACCTCGGCCTTGAGCTCGTTTACCACCCTGTTTTCCACTTTGGCGTATTCTGCTGCTGTTGACAGCTTTTCTTTCAGGTCCTTGTATTTTGTCTCTACCATCCTGGCAGGCTTCAGGTGCAGTTCCCTGTAAAGCGAGAATGCCCCGTATCCGATGCTGAGAAGCAGCGGTACGGCAACGCTTATTTTGAAAAGCGAGCCGATCAGGTAAGCCACCAGGAACACAAGTATCGCGTTCAGCATTTCCTCAAACAGGAAGACTTTAAGCAGGGAGGCTTTGACCTCTTTCAGGGCTTCCGCGAAAATTCCAATTTTTAGCATGTTTTTCCCAGCGCCTGTTTCTCGTCGCACAGCTGCTTTTGCAGGGAGGCTATTTCTGCGTTCCTGCTTCTTATCGTGTCAAGCTGGTTCTGGACCTTCGCTTTGAGGTCTGTAAGCTCGTCCTCCTGCAGGATTAGCTTGTAGTTCGCGTCTGACAGCTCGTCTTTTTTGCGCTCAAGCTCCTTGGACGTTTCAGTAAGTGTTCCCTTGGTTGCGAGAAGCTCTGCGTCAATAAGCTCTTTTGCCTTAAGCATGTCCGTATAGAGCTGGTCCAGCCTTTCCTTGTCCATCTGCTTAATCTGGAGCTCTGATGAGGTTTTGTTCAGCTCCTTTATCTTTGTGGTGAAGTTGCTGCTTACAACCTCAAGCTGCTCATTTTTCTGCTCGAGGTCCTCGGATACTTCCTTGTACGTTGACTGGAAGTATGTGGTAATGGCTACTGTCCCCACAAGCACTGTTATCACCAGCATAAGCAGCCCGAAGTTCACGTTTTTCTTGAGATACATTTTGCCTTCATTCCTCTTTATTCGTTTTCTTTTTGCGGTGCTTTACCTTTGCGTTTGCCCTTTTAAAATCTTATGCGGCACTTCATATTCTTTCCGCTTGCTCAAGTATCTTCCTCGCCGCAATCTCAATCAAAAATGCGGTTAGGGCTATTGCGAGCAGTATCCATGCCAGGCTTTTCTGGGTTGTTACCAGCTTTTTTGATTTGTCCTTGACGTGCTCAAGCAGCTCGGCTGTCTGGTCTGGCTTGAAGATTTGCCCTCCTGTTGCCTGTACTAGCACTCCCAAGTCAGGGTCATACCCTGTGTTTAGCAGCTCTAGCGGGTAGTTTGCTGCTGCTGTGGCGTCAAAGAAGCTGTACCATCCTGTCTTGTCTGGGGTGAATTCTGAGCTGTACGAGCGCTCTCCTGTTTTTGAAAAGGCCATTTTGCTATGCGAAGGCATCTCATCCGAAACCACATCAACGTTGAAATTCTCTCCCAAGTGGGTGTCCCTTGCTGTGACGTCGAACTTTTTGTTCCTGCCTAAGTCGCCAATGGCCCAGTTTACTGCTCTCGTTATCAGCACCGAATTGTCTTTGTTGAACAGCTCGGCAGCCCACCCTGTGCCATCATCTGTGGTTACAGAGGCTATCCTGCCAAGGCCGAACCTCCAGACTGTAAGCACAGGCCTGTTCTCTGCGGTTGCTACAAGCACGTCAGCGTTTGGCTTGGGAACTGCCTGGTTGAATCCTGTCAGCCTTGCGTTTAGCTTTACGTTTCTTGTTATGAAGTGGTTGCTGTTGAGCTTTTCAAGCTTCATCTTGTCCGTAGGAGCAGCCTCTGCACCGCTAAATATTATCTTCAGCTTCTGGGCTTCTGTAGGCTCAAAGTAAATACCGTTTCCTGCCTTTGCAATTGCCTGCATGTGCTCCCTGTTGGTGCCTTCTCCTACTCCGACAGCGTAAAGCTTTATGCCCTGTTCTGATGCTATCCTGGCTGCCCACAGGTCTTCGCCCATGCTTGCTGACTTGCCATCTGAGAAGAGCACAATGTTCTTGCTTCCGTCAGCCTGAGCGAGCATTTGCCTTGCTCCCCTTATGCCTTCTGCAACGAGCGTTCCTCCTGTGTAGATTAGGCGCTGCACGTTGCTGATGAGCTGTTTTTTGTTGTTAGAAATCCTGTCCATCTCTGCGACAGTGTGTGGCTCTGTGTTGAACGCTACAACACCTGCCCTGTCATCAGGCCTCAGGTCGTTGATTAGCCCGGCTGCCTGGGCCTTTTCAACCTCTTCAACGCTGGACGAGCTGCCTGCTCCAAAGCCAGCTCCGGTGCTTCCTGATATGTCAATCAACAGCACAACGTTCACGAACTTCTTTGCTCCTTCCTCTCCAGAGCCGACTTTTACAGGCAGGAGGTTCTCAAGAGGCTTGCCCTTGTAGTCGCCTTTGTCGTACGAGCTTCTTCCCCCGAAAACAACAATGCCGTTTCCTTCGTCAATAAAGTCAGCAATCTTGTCCGTATCAATCTCCTCTTCAGGTATGTCGTTCAGCACTGCGGCAGAGTATCCTGCAAGGCTTGTGCCTTTGATTGACTGGACTGTTGTTACATCATACAACGGGATGAACACGCCCTGCAAGGGTGTTTCTCTTTTGGTGACTAGCAGCAGCTTGGGCTTTTTCTCCACCTTTGTTGTTTTGTAGAATACGTTGTTGCCAGCAAAGTAATCATTTGCGCTGCCGGTTGTTATCTCGGCCGTAATCTGGTGGTAGCCCTCGGTGAGCTTTCTTGTGAACCTGAACCCATCAGTTCCTGCACCGCTTTTCTCAAGTACTACATCGCCGTCAAGCGTTGCCTTTACATCATACTGTATGGGCTCTGCTTCTGAGTTGCTCGTCTGTTGGACTCTGACAAGGAACTCGTTGTCAATGCCGACAGTAGTTATTCTGGGGCCTTCCACGCTGGCTGCAGCATCACTCCTAACTGGATTGAGGTAGAGGGCGTTGACTGTTGAGTTTATCGCTGCTGCTACAACCATTACGTCTCCTAGGCTTCGGCCTTTGGTTGCCCTTCCATCCGAAACGAGCAGCAGGTTGTCGTTTCCAAGCATGCTGGCAATAAGCTCGTCTCCGAGCGCGGATGAGTTTTGGCTGCCTATGCTCCTGATTCTGATCGGTATTTCATCCTGGAGCTTTTCCTTTATTTCCTGAACCGCCTGCCTGTCAAAAAGGTCAAATGACCTTGAGCCATCCACCAGTATTGTCAGGGATGGGTTTCCTGTTGAAATCTCCTGCCTCATCACAACTGGCTGTGCGAGCGCAACAAGCAGCGCAGCAACTGCGATTGACCTTAGCACTAATACGATGATTCTCCTTCTTACCTTGACCTTTTCAAAGAGCTTCCATCGCTCGCCTTTCAGCTTGACAAAGTCCCGCCTTATAACCAGGAACAGCAGGATTACTGCTACTGGAATCAGCAGCAGTATTTTTGGGTGCTCGAGCCCCACCATCACAGGTCACCCTTTGTTTTTATCAGGAGCAGCTCCAGCAGAAGGAGCGCCAAAGCGGCAAGCATGAGTTTTCGTTCAAGGGCAACATCTGCCTTTGCATTCAGCTCAGGCATCAGCAGCTTGGAGTCATCTTCAGCAGTGTCAAATGCTTTTGGCGATTTTATGTCGGATTCGCCTTTGTTGAGCAGGTTTGCGGCAACTGTTTTGCCTCCGAAAGTGTAAAAGCCTGCGTCGTCAAAGAAAAGCCTGGATGTCGTCAGCTTTCCAGATGGGGTCACAACCTGCTGCTCGCTTATGCCCTCCACCCTTCCTGTGAGCACATTGAAGCTTGCAAGGTCCTCGCTTTTCGTGATGAAGCTAAGGAGGTTATCCCAGAATATGGGGTAAAAGTACGAGCTTCTGAACGTGCTTTTGTCGTCAGGGATGCCATAGTACACCGCTATCCCGTTTCCAGCTGCGTAAGTTCCAAGCAGGGGGCTGCCGTCGTCAGCGGCAACAAGCGTTGTAAAGTCCTTGCTCTTGCTGTCCTTCTGTCTCAGTATGCTGTATGTCGCAACAACCCCAAAATCAACGCCTTTTGTAAGGTAGTTTTCCGCCTTGACTTCTGCTTTTGATGCGTTTCCGGTTCCTTCAATTTGCAGAGGCATGTTAAACTGCTTGGCATAGGTGGGCAGGCCGTCCTGTGCTGTAATGACCAGCCCTGCGCCGTTGGCTAATGCCTTGTTTATTTCCTTGTAAAAGCCGGGCAGCATGAACTGCGGGCTTGCATTGTGGATTATTATGACATCGTAGTTGAAGCTTTTTACGACAGGGGGAAATGCGGCGTCAAGCTCAACATTTGGCGAAGACTTTAGCGCTGCCATTATGTAGCTCGTGCCAGAGTTTGTTATCATGAGGGCCCTTATCTTCTTGGCAGGCGAGCTTATGAACAGGTGGTTGTCCACTTTGAGATCATCATCCTGCCGTATGTTCAGCTGCGTGTTGCCGTGGATTGTTTCAAAGCTTACGCCTTCAATCGACCTTGGCCCTATGGTGAGGTGCTGCTCTGAAACTGCTTTGTTGTTGTTCACGATTTCAATGCCCACAGCGCGCTGGGTGTCATCGTAGTTCTTTACCAAGGCTGTTGTCTGGAACTTGTTTACGTCAAGCTCAACAAACCCCACGTTGCTCAGCGCATTTAGGGAATTTTTGTCGTTTCCCAGAACGTTAACGAGCTCAACATTTGCGCCCATTGCTGATAACGACCGCTTTGCTACTATCACGTCAGTTCCGCTGTTTGACTGGAAATCGCTTAGCACAATAACCTTGCTGCTTTTGGCGTCATCGGCAATTAGCTCTCCTGCAGCCAGCATCGCATCCCCCATGTGGGTTTCGGTTGCCTTTGCCTTAAGGGTGGCAAGCACTTTTTTGGCTTCTGCCGAGCTGGTTTTCTCCAAAACAACCACAGGTATGTTCGTAGCCAGAATGATGCTTGCCCCGCTTTCCATCCTGGAGCTGGCTTCCCCAACAGCTTTTTCAAATCTTGTCTGGCTCTCTCCGGAAAGAAGCGCGTTCATGCTCGCAGAGCCATCTATAACTACAACGGTGTGTTTCGCGGAGGCAGCCTTCTCGCTGGTGAAAAATGGAGCAGCGACAGCAAGGGCTGCAGAGACTATGATGGCAAGCTGCAGCAGGAAGATCAGGTTCTGGAGCAGCTGCCTGAAGAAGTTGGAGAACTTTGTCACCCCTCCCTCTTTCATGAAGAACATCAGGCTCGGAATGGTCTTCTCCTTGGGCTTCGGCCTCCTAAGGTAGAGGATTATGAAGGGTATTAGCGCCAGGAGCGCGTAGAGTCCGGCAGGATTCTTGAAAGGCATATTTTCCTTTTGGCTGCTGCCATATTAAAAGCTTTACGTAGATTTTGCACGGCTTTCCTGACAAGTCAAGTCTCTGGTCTGTGAATGTAGATGTACAACTCAAAACCGTCAGAGCGCACCTGCAAAAATTTGCTTTCAGAAGGCTGCCCGGTATTGATTTGGCTTATTGTTACCAGGAAGTCAGATTTAATCACGCCCGCACTTTTTAACGCGGCAACGGGGTCATGATAAAAATCTTGAGTCGCTGCTGTCGCATCATACTCCAAAACAGTGCCATCCCCCACCGGCATAAAATATGCAGCGGCTAAACTCAGTCTCGTAAACATCGTTCCGACCAAGCCTTCAAGTCTGCCTGCCACTTCTGGGTTGGCTTCGCGAAGTGCGGCCATGACTGGCGGCTTTCCTAAAGAGACTTTTACAACATAACCGTGCGTAGGTGTGGGCTTGGCCATGGATTCTGAAATAAAAATAGTGACTTTATTAATTCTTGTGCTTTTGCCAAAAAGTTGTCACTTACTTCCCAAACTTGTATCCTTTGGCGCACTTTTCTGAGCAGAAGCGGTAGTGCTTGCCCTTGTACTCCCTTTCGACAGTGCTTTTCATCTCAAGCAGGGGCTTTTTGCACTTGGCACACTCAGCTACTTTCTCTTCTTCCTCATAGCCTTCCATAAATGCTTCTTCAGTTGGGCTTATCTCGTCATCTTCCTCTTCCTGGTCGCGCTCCTTTTCCTCGTAGAGGTCGTCATCTTCCTCTGGCTCTGGTTCGCTGCTTTCTATTTCGTCATCATCGTTGTTCTTAGCCATGAAAGTTACCTCAGCAACATTCAACACGGCACTGGTTTGCCTCCTGTTTTTATTGTTTTCCGTTGAAAAACATTTAAAAGCGGCCTTAGCAATAGCTCATGGCAAGGTGGCTACTGCGAGAAAGATAATCCAACTTGGCAAGGATACGTTTGTAGTTTCCATCCCAAGCGCCTGGACAAGGCATCACAAGCTTAAGAAGGGCGATGAGCTCGAGGTTGATGAGCAGGGGCCGAAGCTGGTTCTTTGCCCAAAATCTGAGGCCAGGCCGGGCAGGGCTGTCGTTGATGTTTCTGGCACGGAGCCGGTAACAAAGAGGATAGTTGCTGCGCTATACAAGGCAGGCTATAATGAAGTGGAAATAAAGTTCGGAAGCCAGAAAGAGCTTGAGACCATCCAGAAAACCATTAGGGAAGATTTTGTTGGATTTGAGATTGTCGGTAAAACAAAACAAGCCATATTGGCAAAGAACGTTTCTGAGCAAAAGTATGAAGAGTTCGACACTCTCCTGAGAAGGGTGTTTATGCTGATTCTTGAGATGGGCAGTGAGTGCTACAGAGCTGTGGCTGCTGGCAATTTTGACGAATTGAAGGCAATAGCTAAGATGGATGATGATGTTAATAGGCACGTGAATTTTTGCAGGAGGACTCTAAACACGATAGGCCACAAAGTCGTTGCGCGGGTGGCCCCGACTTATTACTTAGTTGAGCAGCTGGAGCGGACTGGTGACTGCTACAAGTTGTTCTGCAAGCGCGTTTCAGAAGCCAGACCGGTGCCAAAGAAGTGGATGAATGATTTGCTGGCCGATGCTAACTTTTTTGTGCGGAGGTTTTATGAGCTTTATTACGCGTTTAGCTTGCAAGGCATGGCGGACTTCTGGGAAGAAAAGGGAAAGATTGAAAAGAGCATTGCGTCTGCACTTGAGGCTGCAGGTAAGAAGGAACTTGCTGTTGTTTTTGCAATTTCGGAAATCGTCACTAACATAGCGGATGCAAACGGCGCTTTGCTGACGTCACGGTTATAGACATAGGCAATTATGGCGGTATTAGCGCATACCTTAAGTTTCCGTTGCCGCTGCTCATCAATAGCTTTGATTTTCCCGTTGCAAGGTCTATAACTGACAAGGATGGCGGGCAGCCTTCTTCGACGCAGTCAACATCAGGAACAGATGCCACGAATATCTTCTTTTTGTTAGGCACATAAACTGCTGACAATTCCCTTTGCCCAGGCGTATTTGTTAAATTCACGCTTTTGCCAGTTTCCAAATCAAACTCGCACACATCAGATGGAGCATTGCATTCGTAAAGAAAACGGTTACCGCTCTTTGAAACGTCTAGAAGGCCACTGCCAGCATCTTTTAGAGTTGTCAGCTCCAGAGTGGCAATATTCAGAAGTAGCAATTGCTTGGATGTTTCAAGAACTAAGTGGTCTGCACCTATAAAAGCTACGTTGCGCATATTTGTGCCGTTATAAAAATAAATCTCTTTAGTGTTTTCCAGCTTTTTATCAGAAAGGTATATTCTTTGTTCTTTACCCTGCTGCTCAACAAGATACGCTAATGAGCCATTTGGAGACCACGCAAATATGCCCCTTCCGCGGTTGCCGACAAAAGGTCCCTGATAAACTATGCTGGAAGATATATCCAGCGTATTTATCCAAACCTTGAAAGAGTCAGGGTATCTCCTGCCTTCTACTTTCTCATTATTGGACAAGAAAACAAGGTAAGAGCCGTCAGGAGACCAGCTTTTGCCTGCATCATAGCGTGGTAAAAAGGCGTTTGGAAAATCTGTTATTTTCCTGGTGTGCATGTTAGATGGGCGAATGAACCATAACTCAGCCATTACGGGGTCTATGTATTCCATTCGAACATTGGATGCTATCCACAAGCCGTCAGGAGAAATGGCCGGATTTTCAAACCGCTTATCCGTTACTGGCCTGAACTCCCTGCCCAAAAAGTCGTAAAGCGTTATTTTCCCGTTTTTAACAAAAACAGCCTTATCCTGAAAGGCTGATAAGTCTGCGCTAACAGTGTTGTCCGCGTCAGTCAGGAAGCTGACTACGTCATGCTCTGCATCAATAACAAAATATTTTACCTTGCCTGGCCCCTCCTGCCACCTGCCATTTACGCCTGTTTCTGAGACTGCAAGCAGAACTTTATCGCCTTGTGGGAAAACAGGAACGTTCAAGATTGGAACAAGGTTGTTCCTGATGGCTACTGCCCCGACTACAGAAGCTGCTAGAATTGCGAATGCGCCAGCTGAAGCCAGGGCGAGCCGTGTTTTGCTTATTGGCAAAGACTCTCTTAGAAGTTTTTCCTCGCTTTCCGCATTGACTACTTCCTCGAGCCTTCGCCATTCGCCGACATCTGCAAAGATAGGCCGCCTCAACTCCTCTCTGGCACGCAATGCCGCGTCTAAATCTCCGCCGCCAATATATTTCCTTTCAATAATAGCGTCAAGATGCTCTTTGGCTTTTGCCAAGTGGTATATTTGCTCTTTCTGTTTGGCTTCTTTCTTCTCAGGAGTTTTTGCTTTGAAAGCTTCTTCCGGATTATAGATTAAGCGCTCATAGTGCCACTGCAGCCCAGCAAACTCGTATTTGCGGCGGAACTCTTCCCTGTCAATCCTGACATGATGTTCTCTCTCATACTCATCAATATAAAGCTTAATAAGCCTCTGCCTTTGCTGCGGCGTGAGGTATTCGGCAAATTCGAGAAGGTTAACGAGGTCCATTTGAGGCGGAAGCAGCTTCAGGCTCTTAGGCTCGAAATCCAGTGCCTGAATCCGCCCAAAGATTTTTTTGAGCCAGTTCTTGGGGCCCCTGTCGCTGTACATTGTTAGAACTCCAGAAGATGCCAACTCAGCATCAACAAAAGCCAGGTCCCCAACAATTGAATCTTTGTAGCTTTCAGGGAGCTTAATTCTGTTGAACCTCTCAATGTTCTCTATTGCTCTTCTGCGCCTGTCGGAAAAATATAGTGTTTCTGGTTTGGATATGTCTACGCGTAGGATTGCATCATCAAAATTCAGCTCTCCCTTATTATAAAGTTCCATTCCAAACCTTTGGATTTTGGCCATCAGCGTTATTGCCTGCGCGAAGTCATCAAACCTTGCTGTTCTTTGCCTCATCAGTTCCAAGAGGGTTTCCGGGCCCCTTTCTGACGGCGAATAGTAGAAATCACCAAGCTTGTAAACGTGCAAGGGGTATATTATTGACTGGCCGAATTCCGCCCTTAATTTTTCCAGCAGTGAAAACTCTCCCATGAGCGGTTCAGGGTCTTTGTTGCGTTTAAGCACAATGTATCCTGAGAAGAAAACCTCATTTCTGCTTTCCTCAGTCACTTCCACAAGTTCAGGATTGCTTCCCATTATTATTTCAGCGCAGGCTTTCATTTCTAAGTCGGCGACGGCTTGCCTTCCGGTTTTTCTTAAGAAAGCTGCGCGTGCAATATGACCTGTAAGGCCGTGCCTGTTCGACTCAACAGCAAGGCGTAGCAGCGTATCTGCGGCTTTTAGATTGCCTGCTTTGCCTGGCCCTTCCGCATATGAGTGAGTCCCTGCGGCAGTGCACGTCAGATCTTTGGCTTCGGCCCATTGCGGCTTTTTCGCTTTGCCAACCGTGCTTCTTATCAGGCTGGTGAATGGCGCCAGAATCCAGTCGCTTCTTCCAAAGTAGCTTGTCTTGTCTGTGGATAACGCGTTTACGTAAGTATCAAAGCAGCCGATCTGATTGTCAAGCATTTGCATATCCCCGATGAGGGATTGTAACTCGACGGTTTTTTCATGCGACCTTTGCGTTTCAAGAAGCTGTGAGAGGTTGTTTACCGCTTCCTTATACTTCTCTTTCCATACATTAATAGCGGCAGCAGAAGCATTGAACAACGCTTTGGCTGCTTCAGGGTGGAAAACCCTTCCAAAGGAAAGTGAAGCCGCGGAATAAGCCAGGGTAAACGACATTGACGCCAGATATGCCGATAGTTGCAGTGTTGTTGGAATCACTTCGGGGTGCTTAAAGAGGTCAAAAGGGGTTATGCTGACAAACATCGGGCTTACAAGGTTTGCTGTTACATAAGCAGCGGCTCCTCCGGCAATTATTTCAGGATGCTCGGGCAGCAAGTTGAAAAGCTTTGAAGGGAGCGGTCTCGTTTTTCTGCGCACGGATTCTGCCTTCCGAAACAGCCAGTCCTGGCGCATTAGTTGCGCGGTTATGTAGCCGATTCCAGCAAGCAGTCCAGAAGTTATTAAATTGTCGGTTTGGTCTGGGGAAGGGGATTTTGGGGTTAGATACTCAAAAGCACCCATAGCTGCCGCATAGGCCGGCGCTGTCCACCTTGACAGGATTATTCTCTCAAGGAGGCTTTGCGGTTTTACCTGTTCGGTTTGCGGCTTTTTTATCGGCTCCTTTGAATCAAGAGCATCATCAATAAGCCCCTCAAGTCCTCTTTCAGGCGCTCCTTCCCCCTGCATTAAAGTTCATTACACTCTCTGCAGGGCTTAAAAACATTGCTCACTACTGCGCTCCCCGAATTTCCTGATTAATCTGACAAAGAAACAAGATTTAAGAAGCTAGCCTCATTCGCTGTGTCGCATGAAAGCCAGAGCTTTGCTTTTTGGGGCAATGGCGGCAGTGGTTTTAGCTGCGGCTGCGTGCAGTGAAGGGGAAAAAGCGAATATAGCTACTTCCGTTCCGGGTGTTCCATACAGCTGCGGCAGGGATGAGAGAAGTAACATAGCATTTCTATCGCCAAAATCCGGAGATGAAGCTCATCCAACAACATTTGACCTGTCTGCTTTTCTTGCGCCAAATTTTCACCACCTCTGGAGAACGTGTGTGGAGGAGCTCAGGAGGCGGTAAGAGAATAGAAACTGTAGGCGACCCCAACCAGAGCTCTATGATTTGCAGCAATGTTACGGCAGCAGAGGATTATATTGTAGTGTCTGGAGTAGACAGTTTTGGGTCTTTATCTACGAGTGATCGCGCATACGGTAAGCTTCCTAATGCCTCTGTTTACGTTTTTAGAAAGCTTCCATCTGCCACGCAATCTGACCTTGGATTTGTTGGCGCAGCGCCAAATTATGGCTTCCACGGAGAAATATTTCAGGACATTGCAATTGTAGTAAAGAATTATAAAGATTTGGGTGACATTTTAATTGTAGGCTCTGAAGTCAGGCATTCATCTTTCGCTGAAACTCTCCCTTACTATAAAGAAAATAAAGCAATGCTAGATGCTGTAGCCAGAGCCCTCGGTTTCAGAGGTTACGAGGATCATGAGACTAAAAGCGGTCAAACATGGTATATAAATCAGACGCCAGTATACCCTGACAAGGACAACGCAGGGCTCACTCTTGAAGAAGCCTTACGCCTTCACCAACAGCTTCAGAAAACCGGTCTTAATACAGAAGTTACCATCAGTGAAGCCACAAATCCGGAGAATGTCCAATCTGGTGCCAAGATTGCGGTGTATGCACTGGAAGGGCAGATCACTCCTTACGACGCCACAGTCAGACTACCGCCAGCCATATTAAAAAAAATAGCAGTTAGGCCAGTTATGCTGGCAAGAGAAGTTAAGCTAACAAATATGCAGCTGGTGTCGCGCGATGGTGAATTAATGTTAGAGTTAATCGTATCGGCAGAGAATCCTGGCACGGTGACTGAATACACCTCTTCGAAAGTGAGCGATATGTTACAAGGAAAAATGCCGGAAGTAAGAACCGCAAAAGAGGGCGGCGGGCGCTATACTGTAGGCCCGGTTCAGATACCTCTAAGCGAAATAGTAACGAATGGAATATTGCCTGCCACGCCATTGCTAAAATAGTGTTCGGTTCTACAAGCTTTTTCCGAAAACCTTTTATAAGCGCGTCTGCACTTATGCCTTATGGACTTTATGAAGAGGATAGTTGTAGACCCTAAGGTAATGGCAGGCAAGCCCGTCGTGAAGGGAACGAGGATTCCTGTAGATGCCATACTGCAAAGGATAGCTGAAGGTATGACAATAGATGAGATACTTCGGGATTACCCCAACATTACGAGGGATGATATAAAAGCGGCTTTGGAATACAGTGCGAATGTTGTGAGAGGAGAAGATATAATACCTGAAGTAAAGGGAAAATATGCTGTTTCTAGTTGATGAAAGCACAGGCAAAATGCTGGCTGCATTGTTGGCAGGCGCAGGTCATGATGTTGTTTTTGCAGGAGACATAATGCCATCTGCTTCCGATGAAGAAGTCCTCGCAAAAGCAGAAAGTGAGGGCAGGATCCTTATTTCGGATGACAAGGATTTTGGGGAGCTTGTTGTAAGGATGCAAAAACCTTCCACAGGAGTAATTCTATTAAGAACTTTGGGCATTAATCCGAAAATCAGGGCGGACACAGTGATAAAAATCGTTAATGGCACTGAGATGAAAGGGAGGCTCGTAATCGTTAGGGAAGGGCGCATCAGGATAAGAAAACTGTAGGCAGGCACAAGCCGGGGCACCCTTCCGAAAACCTTATATAAGTACTTTCAAATAAGTTGGGGCATGGTGCCTGCCTGTTTTATGGTCGCTGCTTTCTTTGCTGAAGCGAGGCGTTTTGGTAAAGATTTTGTTGCAAAAAAGAGGGGGCAATGGAATAAGATTGTGATGCTTATTTGCGCCGTTATTATCGTGATAACAGTATTATCAATAATGGCAATAAGGAGGAAGCTGCTGTGATGCAAATCGGGCAAAGCTCGATTGCACGTTCCACCATAGGTGGAACTGTGGCTGTTAGGAGAAAGGTGTGGCCTGGCAGGATTTCTGGAAGGAAGAGGGGTGACATGAGCATTGTGTCCACCATTCTTGGGGTTGTTTTCATTATACTCATGATAAAGGCTGCGCCTTTTCTTTACACGCTGCTCACTTCTAAATCGGACATTGAGAAGTGCCGTGCCAGCGTATCTGTGAAGTCAATCAGCATAGACTCAGCTAGCATTCTTACCCTTGGGAAGCGCCTTTCAGACCCCCTACAGCTTGACCTTGCCTGCCACACCAGGTTCCTTAACGTAAAGAAGGATGGGGTTTATGATGGAAACAAAATTTACTTCGGAAATTATAGGCCCGCTGATTTTAACTATGCAAGGTTTGTAGATCAAGACTTGCCGGATAAGCTGAAAACAGCTGTTGCAGACAGGATGCTTGACTGCTGGGATATGTTCGGCAATGGCGAGATAGACCCTTTCGCCAGCGGCAATATACATTGCATTGAGTGTTACGAGCTTGTGTTTAGTGAAGAAGTGAAGAAAGAGATTCAGGACAAAAAAGGGGTTCCTGTGCTGTCTGACTTCACTGGTTTTCTGGCAAGCTCATATGCCGATAATAAGCAGACAACCACTTATTCACAGTACCTGTATAAAAGTAATGATGTTAAAGGCCAGGTATACGATCTGAACATGAGTAAACAACAGGGTATTGTATATTACAGAGGTACGTTTGAGTTAGCTGATGAATTTGCGAAGGGGAGTGTTGTTTTATCTACGGCTGGCGGCTGCTTTATAGGCGCCAAGGTTGGCCTTGTTGGAGGCTCGTTCTTTGGCCCGGTTGGAACTGTTGTGGGCGGCGTAGTTGTAGGAGGTGCTGGCTGTGCCGGCGGCCTTTTTTTGGGGCTTACTGCCGCTGATAAGGCTTTAAACATGGACAAAACTATCGGAGTGGCTGTTGTGCCTGTTGAGAATCTTGGCAAAAAATGCGGCAAGCTTTATTGAGCTTTGCTGAGTTGTCGAGTGGTTGGCGGAGAATGGTTAAGCGTTGCAGGAAAGGCATGGTTGAGACGTCTGCGCTTGTGGGGCTGGTGTCTGTTGTTTTCTTGGGCGTGATTTTGTTCATTTTTTTGAAGAACAGCGCCATTGTAAATAACGATGTGACCGCTAAAGATGCCTGCAAGAGGAGCGTTCAGCAGTATGCCAAGCTTAAGCTTCCCGGAATTGATTTAACTCACACTGATACGATACGTTGCCCGACTAGGAGCCTAACAATAGACTCCAGCAGCGATGAAACTGCAAATAGGGGAATAGCCAAGGCCATGTATGACTGCTTTGACCAGTTTGGTGCTGGCGAGCTTGAGCTTTTTGAGACAAGAAGGGGAAGCACTGATAACTATTGTGTGGTGTGCAGCAAGCTGACATTCACCGAAAAGGATAAGGAGGTTAGGGGGCTTGCCGCCTATTTGACAATTGTGACAGTCCCTGGCCACAAATACACGTATTATGGGTTCTTAGGCGGGAGTGGTGTTCCTGAGGGTGATGCGCTGAACGCGGCAGTTGTTAAGGATTCAAATGGGAACGATAAAATAGATAAAGGCGATAGCGTTGACAAAACGGTTGCGCTGAATAACATTCCTTTTGATGCTGTGAACACTTCAAAGAATTACGCGGTTATGTTTACATACGGAAAGACTACGGGCTGGTGGGATAAGTTATCAGCTGGCTCGATAGCAGGGACAGCTGGAATGGTTGTTGGAGGAGCAGTTGCAGGGTTTTTTACAGGGGGTGTTGGTTGGGTTGTGGCGGCTGCAGCAGTTGCTGGCGGAAGTAGCACCCTGTTTGCTGTTGTCAAAGCGCCTAATCTTCAAAGCGACTGGAGTGCTGGCGTGGTTGTCCTGCCTTTTGACGATACTATTAAGGAAAGCCTGAAAAAGGCGGGAACTGATTGCAAGGAGATACCAATTAAGTGAGTAATCAAAAAGTATTTAATCGCGGCAGCGGATTATGGCAGCAAGTGATTTTTATGGCTGACAAGCAGAAAAAGAGGGGTATGTGGGATATGCCTGTTTGGCTTATCTGGTCCCTTATAGCTCTTGTGGTTATACTCGTAGTGCTTGCCGTTTCTTCAGGGAAGATGTCAAGCCTTTTGAGGACCATAGGCGGCTTGTTTACGCCAGGCTGAAGCGGTGTTTGCTATGGCTGAAGGACTGAGTTTTACTGCAAAGGGAATTGTTGCGATAGTCATAGTTGTGATACTTATTGTGTTTTATGGAAGAGCCCCAGGGATTGTTCAGGCTGCGACGGAAACAGTTGACAGGAATCTTGAGGCTGTAGGAATTAACATCATTGACATTCCAAAAATACTTTCCCTTACTCCACGTGTTGAGCCTGATGGCTCTGTTACTGTCACGTGGAAGCTTAACCGCGATGGCCAAAAGATTGAAGACCAATATTTCAAGGCTGTTTTTTCTTACAAAAAGTATCCTGACGACCCCATAAATGACGTTTGCACAGTTAAGCACATAGATAAGAGTACGCCAGATCCGAAAAGTGTGCCAAAGCCGGACTGGACATGTTCCGTAGACAACGGCAAAAGTACTGCTATTCTTAAAAGGGAAGGCTGTACTGGGCCGGATTGCTTAGACAAGCTTGCCGGCCTGTATAAGATTGACGTCTCATTTGAGAAGAAAGAGGGCTACACAACCCGCAAGGACGAGATGGAAACTGACCCGCCTTTCGCGTTTTATACCGAAAAATACGTTGAGCTTCTTGACAGGCCGCTGCTTGGCTGCTATGACGGCTGGGGCAACTGCAACGTTGCCTGGTGCAAGAAGCTGCTGGTGAATTACAACCTGGCTGGTGGTGCTCAGGGAGGTTTGCCAACGTATCTGGGCTTAAGGAAGAACTTGGTAGTGGATGTGTCTAATGACTTTAAGGTAAAACCGCGTTCTGCACAGTGCGGCGATGTTAAGTCGGTAGGACCGTTAAACTACTTCAATGTTGACTCGTGCACAAAGGAGGAAATTGATGAGCTGAATAAAATGGTTGCAAGGATAAGGCTTCTTGAAACTGCAAACTCGGCAGAGTATAATCTCAAGTCTGAAGATGATTATAAAAATTATTTAAACCAGCTTGACTTCTGGAAGAAAACTGCTGTTAAGTATACCATGAGCTGCACAAAATCGCTAGGCAGGGTTATAACCACAGACCCGAAAGGGGCTGAGGGTGAACTTGCAAAGTTCGGCTGGCAGCGGGCTGGCGACTTTAAGCGTGAAGCTGAAGTCAGAAGCGAGCTTGACAGGGTGCTGAAGGAAAAGGTGAAACCAGCCATCGTGAATTTAAGGGCAGAAGCGCTTGAAGGGTATAAAATAAGCCTGGGCTGGAGCCTGGCCAAAACACCTGATGGCCTGGTTTTGGGAGAGGAAAGAGTGAAAAAAGGCAGCTATAAAATTTCCCACTTCCGTACAAGGTGGGCTGGAGCTATTACAACAGAGAATCAGAAGACTGAGCGGCCAAAGTCTCCTTACAGCATGAAGGGAGAGGGTAGCGGAGGAATCATCGTAACCTCGTTTGCAACTGATGCTGGGGAGCTTACCGGAAAGCACGAGTTTGAGGTCAAGATACTTGACGGCGGGAGCAACGAACTGGCAATAGCTAAAGCGTCTACTGGAATGTTTGATGACTCTTACATAGAAACCTACAAGGGTGGGATTGATGGGTGCGTGACAAAGGGGCTTGGCAAGGATCCGAAAGGGCTGCATGAATGCAACGTATACGGCCAGAAGAGAGAGGAGCTGAAGGCACTTGCTACGCCTGCCGGTGATAAGCAGAAAGAAAGGGTTAAAGAGGCCCAGTCGAAGAGCTCGGTTAAACCTTCATGCAAGTATGAAATAGTAAATGAGGCGGGGGATCTTTTTATTCCCCATTACGCCTTTAACGGCTGCGAGCCTGAAGAGCTTGATAGGATATGGAAGAATTACCTGATAAGCCTTGGGAGCGCGGATGACTATGATTGTATATTGCCTTTGAGGTCTGATGCGAAGAACGTGTGCATCATAAAGAGGCAGGTAGTAAATACCTTGACGGCAAAAGGCTGGAAAGAATTAAGGGTGAAAAAGGGATGGGAAAACGACGTATGAAAAAAGCGCAGGGTTTGACTCTTAATACGATAGTTATTGCCGCGCTTGTGCTGGTGGTGCTGCTGATAGCGCTGGCTATCCTTGGCCGCACTAGCGGAAAGACAATCCCTTTCCTGAGCAAGCAAACAGAATGCACGGCAAGGGGTGGAAACTGTGCAGCTGATACTGGGGTGGGTGCGTGCACAGGCACTAAGATTTATGGTTTGGAAGGATGCCCTCCTAAAGATAAGCCGGATGATACGGTGTGCTGCGTTAAGGGGCAAGTTTAAGGATTAAGCAAGATGGTAAAAGGCGTGAGGAAAAAGAGGTTTTTGAGGTCAAAGGGTGGAAGCGAGTCTGTTGAAACCGGCCTTGTGAGCATAGGGCTTCTTTTGATTGGGGCTGTGCTTGTGGTTATCTTTGTGCTTATATCCTCTGCGATTTTCAATCTTTTTCACAAAAAGGAGGCACAGAGCACAGGTGAGAGCTTCAAGCTTCTTGTAAGTAAAGTGGAGCTGATAAACGGTGGGCTCTCAAAAGTTGACCATGCTTACTACATCCAATCCGGCTACCACTTGTTTGGCTTCAATAAGGACCCAGACCAGATACTGTACAGGGATGGAACTTTGGAAAAGCCGCCAAAGTGCGGTAGCAGTGAAGCGTGCCTTTGCGTGTGCGACGCTAAAGACTGCAAGGGGAAGGTTGTGGACTGCAACATAAACATTGATGGAAAACCCATTAGCTTTGACAACATAGAAGGCTTTTCCGTGGTTAATGATAAGGATAACAAGTTTACACAGGGTGGCGATATTGAGAGTGGCAAACCCGGGGCCGGAGGCAAGTACCTGGCCGTTTATGGGGCTTGGGGCGGCTTGTGCACTGGCTGCGGGATTGGCTTTGGCTGCCACTGCTGGGCTCCTGGGACACTTATGCATTTGGAGCGCAAGGGCAGCATGATTGAAGTGTCATTTCCACAATGAAAAAGGGGAAGTTGAGAAAGGGCGTGGGCAAAAAAGGGGCAAGCACTGTTACAATTGTGAGGGCTTTTGGCATAGCCATGGCTGCTTTCATAATTGTGGTTCTTATCCAGTACTGGAGGGATATAAAGAACGACACGTTTCTTGAGAAGAATTACCTCGCAAGGGACATTTCACTTTTGATAACGGCAGCTTATGCGAGCCCGGGAGAGCTCACCTACTGTTATTATTTGACTCCTCCGCAATTTAATTACTGCCACAGCCTTATTGAGTCGCCACCACCGCTAACCAGTGAGGAGGAGATTGCCTACTGTGCCAATTTGGTTGGTAATTCCAACAAGTTCGATTATCTGATAGAGAAGTCAAAAGTCACTGTGGTTGATAGCGGGCAGCCTTTCGTTGAGGGAGGGGCAGTTTACTATTATGCTGACAGCAAAGCAAGCCCTGTTCAGAGGGTTGAAATTTCCGGGAAGGATTCTGAGGACCTTGTTGTTTTGCAGATTGTTAAGGATAGCAACGGGGTAAAAGTATTGCACAAAAAGGTGGGTGAGGATGCTAAGCCGTGCAAGCCGTGACAAGAGGGGAATATTCGCTTTCGAAGCAGTGATGTGGATAGTGCGCTCCCTGATTTTGGTTTTTATCCTGCTGAGCATAATGTTTGTGACAAGCGCCTTCTTTGTCAGAAACATAGATACAAAGCTTGCCGATTCGTACACTCTTATGAATGTAATGTATTACTCGGATTTTGTGGCTTTGAAAGACGCCAAGACAGGCAGGGTTTACCCTGGTGTTTTTGACGCTGGAAAATCAGTCACTCTTGACGACAGCTTTAGTTATGGGGAGGGGGATGATGTCTTCATAGCTTCCAGGGCAACAGCCTTTCTGGCGCCAAGCCCGAAGGAATATTTTTACAGGAAGGTTACTTTTAATGACTGGAGCATTCTTTACGTTGCCGGGCTGACTGAGGGCAGGGGAGGGATTAAGAAAGTAAGTGCGGCCAAGAAGTTGCTTGTTTACAATAGTGGGAAAAAGGCCGGTTCGGATGCAAAGCTTGAGGTAGTTACGAAAGATGTTTAATGAGATGTTAAAGCGAAAGAAGGGCTTGTTTGACATTGAGGACTTTTTCTCTGTCCTCGTATATACTCTTATCCTGTTTATGTTCCTGGTGCTTCTTAGCCTGCCAAATTGCCGAGGCGACAGAACTGTTCAGGGTCTGGCAAGCAATGCAGGCAGCATTGACAGGCTTAATGGCGAACAGCTTATTCTTGAGATGCTGAGGACTCCGCTTCCTGACAACCTGGCCGGTGTCATCGCCAGTAAGAAAGACACGAAGATAACAATGAAGTTTACGCTTTATACCGGATTGGCTGAAGCAATCCCAACATCTTTTGAGACTGAGGAAAGCTTTGAAATTTACAAAGGGAAGGATTGGGGCGATGCTGCAACTCTGTTGAGCAAAGAAAAAGGGCTCTATAAAGGGGCAACGTATGCTGATTTCATCGATAATCTTCAGTTTATGGAGCCTGACGCTAAGAAGAGGGGGAATGCTTTTGCAGTGGTTACCAGGGCTGTTTTCGTAAGGCAGCTTTACCCTCCGCACATGATTGAGCTTAATCCTGGGCTGGAAAATGTTTTCACTTATCCGGAGGTTTACGTTAAGTATGGCGTTGCTGGGAAGTTTGGCAAGAAAGACGCTGACCTGTCAAATCCTCTTCCAGAGGAAAAGCCTGTTAAGGTTAGCATTGGAGGAACAACAACAATAGCTGAGCGAAGTATTGGCGACGCTTTTGCAGTAATTCCGGTTAGCGACGGCTCGCTAAGCCCGAGGACAGCCACTGTGCTGCTGAAGATTGCACAGGTTAGCGGAGATTAATAAGATGGTATCTAAACTAAGGGCAAGGTTTGGTAAGGGCGGCTCGTTTTTTGTGCCGCTGGTAGTTTTCGGGGCAATAATTACCCTGATCAGCCTCCTCGGAATATTATACGTAAAATCAGAGGCTATCAAGGGTGGTGACAAGACTATTGGTGAGAAGCAGGCAAAGCTATTCACAGTCTACCAGCTTGGGGAGAAGCACCTGTTTTTCGTTGATGAATCCGTAAAAAAGGCTTCAGAGGACGCTCTTCTGGAAGCATCCAGGACTGGTCTTGAAAAGGAAGGCAGCGGCTGCGGAAAGCTTGGCGATGACCTGCTTTGGGCTAAACAGGCAATGGACAGTAACTGCAATCCTGAAGCAATCCCTTGCTATCACTATCCTTCTGATGATGGTGCAAAGCTGCATTTCAGTGATACGTTCAAGGGGTATTACGGCTCTTACATCGACAGCTATAACGGCCATGTAGACAAAGCACTTTTCAATGAAATTCGGAAGGACTACGACTCTCTGAAAATTGAGAGCAACGGTAACGGAATCAGTCTGATAGGAAAAGCAAAGGAGCGTATAACCATTTCCAGCTACGGCTGGGAGCAAAAGCCCCCTTTAAGGCCGTTGTTTGAATACAAGATAACGCCTTCCTTCAACGAGCCCATTGAGGGAAACTTCGTGCAGGACAGTGCTAACCTTGTCAACGTGGCCAAGGAGCTCTTTGGCAAGTCGAAAGATGAAGTCACAAAGTTAGTTAAGGCGGCTGACGGCCAAAGCGGCCTTGACTGGGATTTTGCTTATGACAGTAAGCCAAGCAGCCCCTGCACTCATTCTGTTGGCTCATGCTCCTGCTGCGAGACCGTGACGACATGCGAGGAAAAAGATGAGGGTGGCAATTGCATTAAGGAAGGCACCTCAGAGGTTCTTGTTGGCGATGGCGTGCTTAAGGAATCAGTCCCTTATGACAGCATTGCTGTTCCAATGAGCGTCAAGGTTAACGACCCGGCTTCGGGCACAGGCCACACGCAGTTTTTTGTTTATGATAAGGCCACGAAGAAAGTTGCCATGAAAGAGCTCGAGTACAGGTTTGCCCTGAGCTGGGTAGAAGCGCATCCGGATAAGGCAACAACCTTCTGCTCCTGCGGAAAAGGCCATTCGTGCTAAAGCAATCTTCTAGCAACAACAAACTATTTATATTCGCCATTTCGCATTGCTGAAGTTGCAAAATGATTCGCTTGTCCTACGACGAAATAATTGTGAGGATTCAGGAAAAGAGCAGCCTTAGCCAGTCTGAGCTTTCTTCCAAGGTTAATGCGAAGATGGCCCAGCTTGCCGGCTTGGTGAGCAGGGAGGGTGCTGCCCACATTGTAGCTTCTGAGCTTGGCATTAAGCTTGTTGACCAGCTTTCGGGCAGGCTTCAGATAAAGAACATCCTTAATGGAATGAGGGATGTTGAGACTGTTGGCAAGGTTTTTCAGGTTTTTGATGAGCGCCAGTTCAGCACCAACGGAAGGGAAGGCAAGGTTGCTTCCTTGCAGGTTGCTGACGAGACAGGCGGAATAAGGGTTGTCTTGTGGAACGAGCAGGCAGAAAACGTGAAGGGCGTCAGCGTTGGGGATGTGGTGAAGGTAAAGGGCGCTTATGTCCGTGAGCGAAACGGCTTGAAGGAGCTCCACATGAACGACAGGAGCGTGTTGATTGTTAACCCTCCTGGCGAGACAGTTGACGTTCAGGTTCCCGTTTATCCTCAGCAACAGCAAAGGACTACTGCCGTTAGGAAGAAGCTTTCTGAATTATCCGAATCAGACGCCATGGCTGAGGTTCTGGGCACGATTGTGCAGGTTTTTGACATTAAGTTCTTTGAGATCTGCCCTACTTGTGGCAAAAGGGCCAGGCAGTCACAGCCTGACAGCAGCTTTGTCTGCAATGACCACGGCGCAACAGCAAAGCCTTCATACTCATACGTGCTAAACACTGTGATTGATGACGGCACTGAAACAATGAGGCTTGTCCTCTTCAGGAGGATGGTTGAGCGCCTTTTGAGCAAGAATGAGCAGGAAATGCTGGCTTACAGGTCGCAGCCTGATTCTTTCCAGCAGGTGAAGAACGACTTGCTGGGAACATTTGTGAAGGCTGTTGCCCGAGTCAACAAGAACGAGCTTTTTGACAGGCTTGAGCTTGTTGCCCAGGAGATTCACGAGGCAAGCCCTGGTGAGGAGATAACCAGGCTGAATGATGAGCTTGCAGCGAAAGAAGTAGCAGCTTCTGCATCAACAAAAACCGATACTGCCATCTCAGAATGATATTTTTCACGCACCTTTTGGGAGGCATTTTGGCATTTGTTTATTTTGGGCATTTTTTGGGAATTGGCAGCAACAGCGGCGGTGAAAAAATAGCGCTTATCTTGGTTGCTGCGTTATTCGCCATTCTTCCGGACATTGACATGGTGAAGTCCAAAGCTGGCAGGCACCTGCAGCCGTTTTCAACGCTTATCTCCCTTTTGTTCAGGCACCGCGGCTTCCTCCACAGCTTTATTTTTGCAGCTGTTGTTTATTTTTCAGTGCGATACTTGTTTTCTGCGGCAATCGCGGCTGCAGCGGCTGTTGGCTATTCCTCGCACCTTCTGCTAGATGCCCTGACAAAGGAAGGGGTAAGGCCGCTATCCCCGCTTCTGAAATTCAGGCTGCGCGGCCCAATAACAACAGGCAGCTTTTTTGAGCAGGTAGTTCTGGCAGCAATGTTTGTTCTGCTGCTGGTTAAGCTCGTTTAAGCCGGAAATCTTCTGTTTTTGAGTTGAGTTTTTGCGGTTTTTGGTGAAGCTTTTTGCTCACAGCAGTGGGTAAAAAGGTTCACTGGACACGCTCGTTGCTACGAGCTATCCAGTGCCGTTTTTCCGGGGGCGCTTTCGCGAGCTGCAGCGAACAAAAGGGTCCACTGGACACTGGACAGATGCCCGGCTAGGGTATTTAAAGGGGTACTTTCTTTGTGAAGGGTTGATAAGGGCGCATCAGTGCCCTTATTGCGCTGCGGGAGGCGCAAACTGAACAGAAGGTGAAACGAGATGAATGGATTGGAAAGCGTGTATGGAAGAGAGTACGGAAACAAGGGCATGGCAGCGGCAGGAAGCTTGGGGGCTGCTGGTGCCGGAGCAGAAAGTTTGGCAGGGGAAAACGCAAGCGCTGCAATCCCTAACATGCCTGACAAGAAGTTCAAGGCTGGCGGCGTCACAGCAACTGTCTGGAAGGGCGTTTCGCCGAAAGGCGCTGTCTATTTCAACGTGCAAATAAGCAGGAGCTACAAGGATAAGGATAACAACTGGAAAACTGCAAGCTCCTTCAAGGAGAGCGATCTGCCGAAGGCAATGGTCCTCCTTCAGAAGGCCTACGAGTATGTTATAGGGCAGCAGTCCAACGCCATTTTGAGCTGAAGGAAAGATTTAAAACATTGAGGTGAATTGTGATGAGAAGGAGACAAGAGTCTGTTTTGGTTGAGGAAGAAAGCATAGTGGGGGATGAGGAAGTGGTTATAAAGGCTGATGCGGGCAATAAGGGCTCTGAGCTTGAGCAACTGCCTGGTGTCGGGGCAGCTACGGCAGAGAAGCTCATGACAGGAGGCTATGACACCCTTTTGAGTGTTGCTGTTGCCACTCCTGGCGAGCTTGTTGAACTGACTGGAGTTACTGAGCTTGCTGCGCGGAAGATGATTCAGTTTGCCAGGGACAAGCTTGAGATGGGCTTTGTTTCTGCTGAGGATATCTTGGTAAAGAGGCAGGGAATTGGCAAGATAAACTGCGGCAGTACTGCCCTGGATAATCTTCTTGGGGGAGGGTTTGAGACTGGAGCTATTACGGAAGCATATGGCGCGTTCGGTTCCGGGAAAACCCAGGTCGCGCATAGCCTCGCTGTCAACACAATAAGGCAGTTTCCTGACTCGTACGTTGTCTATCTTGACACAGAATCAACGTTCAGGCCTGAAAGGATAATTGACATTGCAAAAGCTCAAGGTCTTGAGCCTGAGAAGGTTCTCAAGCAGATTAAGGTTGCCCGAGCTTTCAACTCTGATCACCAGATGCTTCTGGCTGAGAAGATTGATGACTTGATAAAGAAGCAGGGGCTTAATGTCAAGCTTGTTGTTGTTGACTCCCTAACTGCGCATTTCAGGGCAGAGTTCATTGGCCGGGGAACACTTGCTGATAGGCAGCAGAAGATTAACAAGCACATGCACACTTTGATGAGGCTGGGTGAGCTTAACAACCTGTGCGTTTACGTTACCAACCAGGTCATGGCAAAGCCCGACACGTTCTTCGGAGACCCGACAGAGGCCATTGGGGGCCACATTGTTGGGCACGCTTCCACTTACCGGATTTACCTAAGGAGGGGCAAGAAAGGCACCAGGGTTGCGAAGATGATTGACAGCCCAAGCCTTCCGGAAGGGGAAGCGACATTTGTGCTGGATACGTCTGGAGTCAGAGACGTATGAAAGCCGATTTGGTAAAAGTTGTAGTTGCCGAGAGAAGCGGTAGGATTACTCTCGGCACTAGGTTTATTAAACGCTACGGCAAGAAGTTTAAGCTGGTCAAAGAAAAGAGTTTTATCACTTTAATCCCCCTAACGAAAGTCGCCTAAAGAGCTTAAACGAACCCTTTTGTAGAAACTTTTAAATAGACAGAAAGGATGCTTAGTGTTGCTGAAATGCTGGTTTTTAACGGTTTGATTGGTAGAATGTCTCTTGTTTTTTCTGCAGTTTTTGGATTGTTTGGATCGAATAGAAAACAAACAATAGGGAGGTAGAACAATGCGTCAAGGCGGCTTTGGAGGAGGAAGGGATTTCAGTGGGGGCGGCAGGGACTTTAATGACAAAGTTGCACCTGTCAGGGTGGGCGAGGAGGTTGACGTCACCATAGAGGCGGTTGGTGCCAAGGGCGACGGCATTGCCAAGAAGGAGGGCTTTGTTATTTTCGTGCCTAACGCCAGCAAGGGCGACTCTGTCCGCATCAGGATTACCAAGGTTCTTAACAATATGGCATTTGCAGAGGTAGCTGGCCAGGGTGGCTCTGGCGGAGGCTCTTCCCAGCCGAAAAGAGAGGGCCGCAGGGAGGAGGACACAGACAGCAACAGCGAAGAAGCTGGAAGCGTGGAGGCTCCTGAGCAGCAGCCGGTTGACACAGAGGACTTCGGCGAGGAACAGTAGTAATACGAAAAGTTTTTGATTGACCTTTCCCAAATCGACATCTGTCGATTGGGCCCAGTCGCAGGAGGCGACTTGGGTTTCTAAAAAGGTCCATATGCGCATATTTATTGCCATTGACTTGCCAAATGAGGTGAAAGAGGCCCTCATTGGAGCCCAGAAGCAGCTCTCTTTCGCAGCTGCAAGAATGAGCATTGTGAAGGAATTCCATCTCACTTTAAAGTTCCTCGGTGAGATAACCCCTGCAAAGGTTGAGGTTGTTAAAAGCTGTTTGGGCAAAGTAAAATTCAAAAGTTTCTCAGCAGCTGTTTCGGGCATTGGCGTTTTCCCTTCCGAAAGCTACGTCAGGGTGGTTTGGATTGGCATAGAGCTAGAAGAAGACGTCATTCGGCTGCAAAAACTCATAGACGACGCGCTTGAAAAAGAATTTCCGAAAGAGAAGGGCTTCAAGCCACACCTAACACTGGCCAGGGTTAAGTTCATTTCCGACAAAAATCAGTTTGCAAAGCAGCTGCAGCGCATCAAAATTAAGGGCGGAAGATTTGCTGTCGACTCTTTCAAGCTAAAAAGGAGCACACTCTCAAACAAAGGGGCTGTTTACGAGGATTTGGCAATCTACACCTTAGGTTAAAGCGGCTTATACACGACAAATGGCTGCAGCGGCGACAGGACAGGGTCCTGGTTCACATTTGCGAAAAAGTTAACAATAGGGTCGGTATGCAATTGTGTTAGTTGCACTCTCGTATAATCAGGATTAATTTGTTGTGTCCTTTCCAAATTTCTTGGCACAGTCGGTGAGAAGCGCATACCTTTTCTTTCCGGATGCATAGGATGTGGTACATTCCTAACATAAAATGCTATATTCGGTTGCTCTATCCTATCCCTATGTTTAAGCCTTGTGAAACTCGCAACAGGAATTCCTGTCCTGTGGAGTTCGTTAATTCTACCTCCGTCTATCATCGAAACATCAATATGCCCTAAAAAGCCACGACCGCTAAGCTTTTCTAATCTGAGTGCTTCCCTTACCTTATCGTAGTTAGTATGTTCATAATATATTTCAACCATTAGAGGCTTGCCTGTTTTTTGCTCAGGAGAGCCGCTTTGCGCAATAGCCTGCAGGTGTTGATACATTGCTTCAAATCTTGGCATAGCCGCTTCTTCATTTATCAGAGAGCCTCTTAATTGATGAATGTTCTGTTCTATTAAGTCAAGGGCGTGTATGGCTTCCGGATGGTGAGCCATGGTGTCCCAATACACCCGCCAATTCCCGCTGGTCATCCTCTTCATCAAGTCAAAAAAAGGTTTTGAAAGTTTTGTTGTTAACCTTTCCATTTCTGCAAATGACATAGCGCTTGTGCTTTGTCTTACCGCCTCAAAGGCTGCAAATAAAGCAGCCCAGATAATCATCTGGTGCACCATTGTCACTGTATCTTGCATCTCGGGTGTCAGTTGGTAAACGTTCGCCCCATGGGAAGTCAATAGTTTCGTTATTCTTGGCAGCCACAAACCTCCTTCGTTAGGCTTTAAAGGACTGATGTAAACATTTTGGCCTTCAAGCTCAACATCCGGCTTGAAAGCAAGATGCAAAGCTATGGCTTCTACATCATCGCGCCCTTCAAGAGCCTTAAGTTGCGCCGTTGTGAAAGTATCGATGTCCATACCAGTGGGGCGTAAAAGCCTGTCAATTGTTCTTTTAGTTCCGGTTTTTACACCGCTGTTGTCAAGCAGAAGGCTTCCTGGCTTTAACATATGACTTCTTTCCTTTATTTGTGCCATAACGTTAAAGGTTTCTATGAGAGGCAGAACAGAGACATTAACCCAATCAGAACGTGTAAGCAGCTCGTCTAAAGAAACAGTCTCACAACCATAATCCTCTGCAACCTCTTTTGCTATCCCCTCAATTGCATCATAAACTAAGACTTCAGCACCTTCCCTTATTTGGAGCCTAGCCCAGTAAGAGCCAACAGCGCCTACGCCAATGTTGCCACAAACTACGCCTTCCAAAGAGCCAGTCATAAGAGTTTAGCAGCAAAACTTATATATAAAGTTATCCTTTTTTAGTAGTGAAAAATTGGGCTATTTATTGGCTGCTACGAAAAAGGTTTTTAAACAAACGCGCGTGCAAGTAACGAAATGGTAAGCTACAGGCAGGCATTCAGGCTTCCTTTCACTAACTGGCACAGGTTTGGAGCCCTCTTTTTAATATCGCTTTTTGTCAATTTGGGGGATTTGGCAGACAAGGACACGCTTCAAGCGCTGGGAGTTTACTTGGGACCTGCAGCTGTTTTGCTGGGCATGGGAATTCTTATGTTAGCTGCGCTGTTTTCTGCGGCTTTATTTTCGGGCTACCTTGTCAGGGTGGCTAACGGCGCTGCTCGCGGGAAAAACGAAATGCCCTCTTTTGGTGGTTTTTCCTCGTTATTTTCCCAAGGGCTGAAATACATCGCTGGAATTGTGTTATATGCCCTGCCCTTTGTGCTCATTGTTGGCATTGTGGCGTTTTTGGGTGCTGCCCAAATGAATGCTGCTTTGTCTGCCATAGTTATAGCTGCTGCCATTTTTGGTGTTTTCATGCTGGCCTATATGTGGCCATTGGCGATGGTGCACTTTGCCTTCGAAAAGAAGTTCTCTGCATTTTTTGATTTTGGTAGGATATTTAAGTATGCATTCAAAGGAGCTTATTTTGTGCCTTGGCTAGTTGCCCTGGCTTATAGCATCGGGATTTCACTGCCATTCCTTGTTCTTGGCGCAATAACCGGGTTTATTTCCCTGCTTATCCCCTATGTGCTGCTTTTGGTGGTTATTCTTGATGCTTTTCTTGCCGCAATCTTGAGCCCTTCTGTCACAAGCATTTACGGCCAGGCTTACGGGGATGTTACTGGCGTGAAAGGGACAGCTGCGCCGGCAGTGGCTAAGCCAAAAGCCCATCACAAGGCGGCTAAAAAGAAGCCGAAAAAGTAATCTTTATAAGCAAGCTGCTGATTCTGTTCTGTTATTGCCCAAACATGCGCTTTCGGTCGCGTGTTGTCTGCAACGGGCAAAAATAGTTGCAGTTCAAGCGTTCTCTTGGACTGTTAATCACAGAGGATATATTGAATGACTGAAGCTGAGCAGTTTTTGGTTCCGCAGGAAGTTTACCTTAAAGCGGGAATTCACATAGGGACGAAGTTCCGCACCAAGTACATGGAGCAGTTTATTTACAAGACAAGGCCTGACGGGCTTTCTGTCCTCAATCTCCAGAAGATTGACGAGAGGCTAAGGCACGCTGCGAACTTTTTCTCAAAGTACAAGCCTGAGGAAATAATAATTGTTGGCAAGAGGGAGAACAGCTGGAAGGCTATTAAGGCCCTTAACAGGCACACAGGCATTAAGATTTTCGCTGGCCGCTACCTGCCAGGCATCCTAACAAATCCAGTTCTGGACACTTACATTGAGGGAAAGGTTGTCATGGTTACTGACCCGTGGCCTGACCGCAACGTAGTTGATGATGCTGTTAAGGTTGGCATCCCTGTTGTTGCCCTTTGCGACACCAACAACAACGCAAACAATGTTGACCTGGTAATACCGTGCAACAACAAGGGCAAGAAGAGTTTGGGATTGCTTTTCTGGATTCTGGCTCGCGAATACCTTAAGAGAAAGGGCGAGATTAAGGCTGATGACGAGTTCAAGGCACCGCTTGAAGAGTTCACGGAAGAGTAAAGTGACAGCTATAAAACTATAAGAAGAAAGGCACTCTTACTCCTCAAAGTCCGAATCATACCCTAGCATGAAGCCTTCTTCCCCGGCGCTGAGCTCATCGTCTTCAAGCATTCCTGAGACGCTTTTCTCGTTGTATATGTCCATTTCGTATTCTTCATCCACTTAAGCTCACCGTATCTGGGGGAAAGATTTTAATATATATGCCTATTCCATATACTATATATATGCTATACTTAAGCAAAAAATTGATACTTTTAATATTTTAAATTTTATATAAATAGTAATTTTGGATTGACCCTTTTCCTAAAAGGGTCATGGGGGCAAGTTTGATGACTGAGTTCAGGAAGCTTATGGCGTTTGGCAATTCCTCCTATGTTGTCTCTGTTCCGAAAGGCTGGGTTGAGAAGAACCGGCTTAAGAAGGGCGATGTTCTGGTTGTTGATGAGAGGCCGAACGAGCTTATCTTTGCCTCAAAGGATTCCGGCGAGCGAAGGCAGATTAAGGAAGCTGTGATAAGTGCTTCAGGAAAGGGCGTGCAGGAGATTAAGACGGAGATTACCTCTTTGTACATCAATAATCTTGATGTAATCATGGTTACTGATGTTGGCTCGGCAGCCAGGGAAATCAAGAACGTATTTCATGGCCTTGTTGGGATGGAGATTGTTGAGGAAACAACAACAAAGATTGTGGCGAAGGACATGCTTGATATCCAGGAAGTGTCTATGTCCAATATTGTGAGGAGGGTTGACATTATCCTGAGGTCAATGCTTGAGGACTCGAAGACGTTTTCAGGGGCTGAGGCTGAAAGCGTTTACGAGCGTGATAAGGAGGTCAACAGGCTGACGCTGCTTGGCTTCAGGACAGCGAGGGCTGCGGCAGACAATCCTAGATTGCTGAGGCTGTTTGAAACCACTTACTGGAACATCACGGTTTCCAAGCAGATTCTTTCGCATCTTGAGAGGTTTGGCGACCAGATTAAGCGCCTCTTGAGGTTTTCTAAGGAAAACAGCAGCGAGGTCGGCAGGCTCAGGAACTTTAAGGAGCTTTATGCCCAGATTGCAAGCCATTTCGAGGCTGTGATGAAGATTTATTATCATAGGGACAAGAGCCAGGCTTTCAAGACAGAAACAAAGTCAAAGGAGCTTCTGAAGGAGTGCGACCGCCTGCTGGTGAAGTACAAATCTGTTGCCGCTGCAAGGATGATTGAGTACTTCAAGTACATGATAATCTCAGTCAGCGGTATCCTGAGGAGCAACATGGAGCAGGAAGAGCAGTGATGCCCAGTCTGGAAAAGTTAAAATTTAGAGGCCAAGTACATTGCAGTTAATACAGAACCGCTACCAAGAAGACCACCTATTACTAAACTTATTACTAAAACTGCAGTATATGTTATTGTGGTTTTAACGCGGTCGTCGTTGGCTTTCATTCGCTGATACCTTTCTGGATCTGTTTCCAGAAGTTCAACGTGGCGGGAGGCCAGTTCAGTTATTCTATGGTCTTTAACTCCGTTTAGTAGGAAATATTTCATTTCAGGCGCATGCCCTGCCCCTACTAGCAAGACTTTACCCTCGCCTCTTCTCCATATTCTTGCGAACTCAGCCATGTAAGCAGACCTTTTCTGCGATTGCGTAAGCCTAGGTTTTGCTTGCTTTACCCCTTCTCTCAGCCCAAGCTCAACATAAGCAGGCAAACTCCTTGCAATAAGCTCAAGCGGCATGCTTAACATACCCACGGCAAAAGCTTCTGACTTTTCACTCGGTGTTGAGACCCTTTTATTACCTATCTTAGAAAGGGTGTAGTTAACTGCTGAGTAGAATGCACCCTTCAGCATTGGCAAGAAATATTCAAAATCACTGTAAGGCGGCAAAAGTGAATTGTCAAACAATTCAACAGAAGGCGTTGTGTCTGGAAGGTTTTGCACTTTAATGTTTTGTTCAAGAAGCAAATTGTTGGTTGCGCTCAATTCCTGTAAGAACAGTGCCCCGTATCGCTTTACACTCTCCCTAACTGTATGTATCTCTCCGTAAATTCGGTAAGTGACTCCATCAATAATAACTTCAATAGATGGGGGCCTCTGCGGAATGAGAGGCTGTTGCCCGGAGTTAATCTTCTCTCTTGTTTCACTCCAAAGTGCTTCGCGGCCCGCTTCCCAGTCGTTCCTCACTGCAACAATAAAATCTTGTTGCGTTGGAAAAGTGAGCCCTGCCTGGGTGTATTGGGTTATCAACTCGTCAATTGAGTTGGCCCTTATGAGGGCTGAAATTGGCAGTACTGGTGAGGTTTCAACAGTTCGCATGGAAAGAGGGGGAATTAGAACTGGCTAAAAAAGTTTTCTATGCCTCCTCAAACCCTTTCTCAGTTATCCTGAACACGATTTCTCTTTGCGGGATGCTTCTGTGCTTTGCCAGGATGGCTGTCCTTGTTCCATTTGGGTTTATCCTAAGTTCAATAAGGCATTTGCTGCTGTATTTCAGGATGTCTCCTCCGACCATTTTCACTTTTGTCTTGTCCATAAAGTCAGAGTACACTGGTGTTGTGACTACAACAGGGATTTCCTTTGTTCTGGCTATTGTAAGGAGCACAGACAGTTGCTTGCCTAGTTCCCTGTTGAGGCTGGCATTGTCCTCTCCCCGTTCTATCCTGTACAGGGATGATATCGTGTCGCATACTATGAGGCATATCTTTGAGCTCATCTGCTCGGAAAGCGTTTCGATGTACTTTTTCTGTTCTGCAAAGTTTGTGGCTTTCAGCAGCATTATGCGCTCCAGTGCCTTTTTGAGTTCCTTTTCCCCCCCAATCAGCTGCTTGAGCCTTTCGGTTGAGAAGCCTCCCTCTGTGTCGATGAACACAATTTTTTTATCTTTGGTTTCTTTCGCTGTTGCCGCACTGACTGCCGCGAGAAGGCAGGTTGTTGTCTTTCCCGAGCCCGCCGGGCCATAGACTGCTGTTATGACGTCTGTTTCGTAACCTCCTTCAAGGAGCTTGTCCAGCACGTCTGACCCCGTGGCAATCCTTCCCATGCCCCAAGGCAGTTTCTTTGCATTATTTAAAGGTTTTAGTGGACGGATTACATTTGGAATCTGCTTACGAAACGTTTTTAAATTGCCTTCAAAGCTATTTGGCTTGATGGTCACCGCCTTGGAAGAGGTTAAGCAGGCCGAGAATGATGCTGAAAGGCTTGTTGAGGATTCTGCCAAGAGAAAGGAGTCCATAATAGCTGAGGGCAGGGTTAAGGCTGCGCGGTTTCTTAAGGAAAAGGAGGAAGGGCTGGCCGGGGAAAAAGCAGATGCCTTGGAGCGCCAGAAGGAAAAGGCCCTTGCTGCCAGGGAGAAGGTTCTAGCTGAGGGCATGGAGAAGTTAAAATCCTTGAGGAGGTCTGCAGAGAAACAGACGGATGATGCTGTTGAGCTGGTCATGGACGCGTTTGAGAAGGAGATTGCAAAATTTTGATAGTAACGGTGTGATGCTGATGTTTGCTGCCGAGAGGATGAAAAAAGTAACAGTGATAGGCCCTAAGAACGTCATGGACAGGGCCGTGATGAAGCTTCACAAGCTTAAGGCTGTGCACATCACTGACCACCAGAAAGACGAGTTTGATATCGGCAGCCCGTTTGAGAGGGCTGATAAGCTGTCGGAGCTTCTCGTAACAGTGAGGGCTGTTTTGTCAGCACTTGGCATCTCTGGCCACAGGGAGCTTCTGAACGGCTTCAGGGCAATTGGCGTAAAGAACTTCGCTGGGTTGCACCGGGCTGTGAAGAAGCTTAATGATGAGGTTAACGTGGTAACAGATTCTTCAAAGAATGCTGAGGACGAGCTGAAGAAGCTTTCGGCAAAGGAATCCCAGATTTCTTATGCTGGAAGATTGGGTCTCAGCTTGGATTCTTTCTCAGATTACAAGTCACTGGCTTATTTTGTTGGTGTCATAAAGGACACGTCAAGATTGAGGGAATCAGTTCTTGCCTTGACTGACAAGTTTGAGATTTTCTCTGCGGAGGACAAATCTGGCTTCCTTGTTGCACTGTTTGTTGATGCTTCAAAAAAAGCTGAGGTTGCTGACGCCCTGGCTGGCAGCGGCTTTTCAGAGCTTCCGATTGCTGAAGTGAAAGGATTAACTGGCTCAGTTGCTTCAGCTTCTGAGGCAGTTGCCAAGCGGAAGGAAAAGCTGCAGGCACAGCTTGGCTCAAATAAAAATTCAATTGCCAAGTTAGGAGGGAAGTGGCATGATTTCCTGCTGCTTAGCGAGCAGCTGCTTGTTGCTGAGCTTGAGAAAGCCCAGGCGCCTCTGAGGTTTGCAGTGAGCAGGAATGCCTTTGTTGTCCGGGGCTGGGTTCCTTCTAAGGAGGTAAAGGCCCTTGAGTCTGGGCTCGGCAAGGCCACTGGCGAGAGGATTTTTGTTGAGGCTGAGCTGCCCCATCATGATGAGAAGGTCCCTGTCAAGCTTGACAACCCGAAGCCCGCGAAGCCGTTTGAGTTTTTCATGAACCTCTATGCCCTGCCAAAGTATGATGAGATTGACCCGACGTTGTTCATGTTCGTGACTTTTCCGTTGTTCTTCGGCTTCATTCTCGGCGATGTTGGTTATGGCCTAGTGAGCTTTTTCCTCCTGCTTTGGCTTAGGGAAAAGATGCCGTGGTCTGCGAAGCTTGTTAACGTGGTCATACCTGCAGTCCTGTCCTCGATTGTTTTCGGCTTCCTTTATGGCGAGGTTTTCGGCTTTGAGCAGGCGTTCGGAATGGAATTTCCTCGGATTATAAGCAGGGCTCACGGTGTCAATGAGATGCTTATCGTGGCTGTTGTGATTGGCTTAATCCATGTAAACCTTGGCTTTGTGCTCGGCTTCCTTAATGAGCTTCGCCACAAGGGCCTTTTCAAGGCCTTTGCCGCAAAGCTCAGCTGGATTATTCTGCAGTTAGGGGTTGTGCTTTGGGTTTTTTGGAATGCCAAGGCAGGCATTGCTGTATCTGCCGCGGCAGTTGCGCTTATTTACATTGGGGAGTCCATACGTGGCATGGTTGAACTTCCTGGTCTGTTAAGTAACGTGGTATCATATACGAGGCTTGCTGCCGTCGGAGTCTCATCGGTGATGCTCGCCGGAGTCATCAACGATCTATCTAAGGATATTGCTCAATCAGGCACACTCGGAATTGCAGCTTCAGTGATTATCCTCTTCATCGGCCACACAATAAATCTGGCCCTCGGGTTGCTTGGAGGCTTCTTGCAAAGCCTGAGGCTTCATTACGTTGAGTTTTTTACAAAGTTTTTTGAAGGGGGGGCAGCTCCATTCAAGCCGTTTGGGGCAAAAGATTAAAGAAAGTAATTTGGAGGTAAACGAAAATGGCAGAAGCGGGTTTGATTGCGATAGGCGCAGGACTGGCAATAGGGCTGACAGCTTTAGGCGCAGGACTCGCAGAAAAGGAGATAGGCGCGGCAGCTGTTGGCGCAATGGCAGAGAAGGAAGAGACTTTTGGAAAAGGCCTTATATTGACGGTCATTCCGGAAACTCTTGTAATCTTCGGCCTTGTAGTTGCAATACTGATTATGAACCTCGCGAAGTGAGGGTTTTAGAGTCTGGCTGCTGCAGAAACCCACGTCGTTGCTACGCAAGTCGGCGGTAGCCGCAATTCCGCTCATAGCGGAATGCGCAATCGGGCGGCTCCCGATTTGCGACTGCGCAGTCCTGCCGAAGCAGGACTTGCGACGGGGAACGGTTGCATCTAAGCGACTTGGGTTTTGTGGATGCGTCGCAGCTGCAGTTGCCCGGGTTCAGTGTCTTGTGCGTGTAAGGTAATGTGTTATGGGGCTTGAAAAGGTTAAGCAGGAAATACTTGAAAGGGCTAAGGCCGAGGCAGATAAGGCTGTTGACGATGCCAAGAGCGAAGCTAAGGCCGTAATGAAGTCTGCTGAGAAGCAGGTTACCGTTTATGAGCGCGTGATGGAAGAGGACCTTGAGGCATTGTCGAATGCTGTAAAGCGCAGGGAGGTCGCATCTGCGGAGCTTGAGCTGAAAAAGCAGCTGCTTTCTGCGAAGAGCGGGCTGATTGAGGGGGTTTTTGGTGAGGCAAGGAAAAAGCTGGGCTCACTCTCTGATAAGAAGCGCGAGAGCCACATTACGGCGCTGCTCGATTCTGCAAGAAAGGAAATGAATGTTTCCGTTGTCCAGTGCAGCGGCAAGGACGCAAGGTTTTTGGATAGTAGCGGGTTGAAAGTTGTCAGGAACGATTCAATGCTTGGCGGAATCATTGCTGAAAGCCCTGATGGCAAGCTCAGGATTGATTACAGTTATGAAACAGTGCTTGGGCAGGTAAAATCAAAGGTGCTTGGTGATGTTGCAAAAATCCTATTTGGGCAGTAAAGGAAGTGGTGGCAGGCTTGCGCTTGGCACTTATCCCTACACTTATGCGAGGGTTAGCGTGATGCGCTCGTTCCTGCTTAGGAAGGACGAGTACCACAAGCTTATGAAAATGAACGTTAACGAAATAATAAGCTATCTGCAGAATTCACAGTATAGAAAGGAGATTGACGAGCTTGCTGTCCGGTACAGGGGCGTGGAGCTTATGGAGCTTGCCTTGAACAGGAACCTCGCAAACACCTGGGCGAAACTGAAGAAAATCTCCCCTGCAAGCTTGAGGGTTCTCATATCAACCTACCTCTTAAGGGTTGATATCTGGAATGTTAAGACGCTAGTGAGGGCGAAGTTCACGAAGCTCAGCCCTGAGCAGCTTCCTGCCATGCTGCTTCCTTCAGGTTTCCTGAATGAGAAAAGGCTTGCTGAGCTGATGAAGAAGGATTCAATCGAGGAAGTTCTGAAATCAATAGGCTTTATTGACCAAAGCTATTTCAGCCAGGCTCTTGAGCGGTTTAAGGAAACAAAGTCTGTTGCAGAGATTGAGAATGCCCTTGACAGGTTTTATTATTCAGTCATGGAGGAATTTTCAGGGCGCCTTCCTGACGAAGGCAGGCTTTTCAGGGAGTTCCTTGAGCTGGAGGCTGAGGTCGCAGCAATAATGAATGTTTTGCGCCTCAAGAGGGCTAATACGCCTTCTAAGGACATCGAGAATTTTATCATTACTCCAATAAGAATCAGGGCTCTGGTTAAAAAAATGGTCAACTCACAGTCTGCTGCTGATGCGGCAAAGCTTTTGGAATCAAGCAGGCTCAGGGCTTTTGTTGAGGCTGGCGTGAAGGAATTTATTTCGACAGGCAGCCTGGTTGCCCTTGAGCTTGACCTGCTTGTGCAGCTGCTTAAGCGCTCTGCGTTGCTCATACACCAGCACCCACTCTCTGTTGATGTGATACTTGGTTACGTGTTTGCCAAGGAGATTGAGGTCAGGAACCTTAAGCTTATAATGAAGGCAAAGCAGCTTGGCATTGGCGAGGGCTTTGCTGAAAAGCAGGTAGTAACTGTGTAGAGGACGGAATTATGGAGCTTGCCGTGATTGGAAGGGAGGATTTTTGCCTGGGGTTCAGCCTTGCAGGCATAAGGAACATTTTTGAGACTGATAATCCTGCTGATGCCATTAAAAAAGTAAGCGATGCCGCTGATATAGGTGTTGTTGTTTTCGACGAGTCATTGTCCGGCAGGCTTGATGAGTTCGACAAGGCAAGGCTGGAGAACAGCGTGAGGCCTGTGTTTGTGATGCTCTCCCTCAAAGAAGAAAGCGACGCCATCAGGAAAATGATAAAGAAGTCAATTGGTGTTGAGCTATGGTGATGAATGCGGTGAAATAAGGTATGGCAAAAACAGGGAAAATATATCGTGTTGCCGGGCCGGTTGTTGTTGCCGAGCTTGAAGCGGGCATGTATGATGTCTGCAAGGTCGGCAGGGAAAAGCTTCTTGGCGAGGTAATCCAGATTAACGGAAGCCGATGCACTATCCAGGTTTATGAGGACACAACAGGAATAAAGCCTGGTGAGGATGTTGAAAACACAGAGCAGCCGCTCGTTGTTGAACTGGGCCCTGGCCTTTTATCTTCAATATATGATGGCATCCAGAGGCCGCTTCAGGCTCTCAGGGAAATAACAGGCGACTTCATCAGGAGGGGCGCTTCAGCCCCAGGACTTGACAGGAAAAGGAAGTGGGACTTCAAGGCGACAGTAAAAGGAGGCGCAACCGTTAAGGGTGGCGATGTAATCGGGACAGTCAAGGAGAGCGAGACAGTCCTGCACAAGATTCTCGTTCCTCCGGGCGTCAGCGGAAAAGTAACAAGCATTTCAGACGGCAGCTGCACTGTTACTGACATAGTGGCCAAGCTCGACAACGGGGCAGAGCTCAAGCTGATGCAGCTTTGGCCTGTGAGGAAGCCGAGGCCTGTTAAGGAAAAGCTGCTGCCGGTTGTTCCATTAATAACAGGACAGAGAGTTTTTGATTCACTATTTCCATTAGCTAAGGGCGGCGTGGCTGCAATTCCCGGGCCATTCGGCAGCGGGAAAACGGTCGCCCAGCAAAGCCTCGCAAAGTGGTGCGATGCCGACATCATAGTTTATGTTGGCTGCGGCGAGCGAGGCAATGAAATGACTGAGGTCCTTACCGAGTTCCCTGAAATCGTTGACCCCAGGACCGGCAAGCCTCTTATGCAGCGAACCGTACTTATTGCCAATACATCCAACATGCCTGTTGCTGCTAGGGAGGCCTCTGTTTATACCGGCATCACCCTTGCAGAGTATTACCGCGATATGGGCTACAGCGTTGCGCTGATGGCTGATTCAACTTCAAGGTGGGCTGAGGCAATGAGGGAGATTTCATCAAGGCTTGAGGAAATGCCGGGAGAGGAGGGCTATCCTGCCTATCTTGCATCGAGGATTTCTGAATTTTACGAAAGGGCAGGCCGTGCCAGCACTTTGATGGGAGCTGAGGGCTCTGTCAGCGTCATAGGCGCCGTATCACCCCCTGGAGGGGATGTCTCAGAGCCAGTCACGCAAGGCACAAAGCGCGTGATTAAGACTTATTGGGCTTTGGATGCAAAATTGGCGCAGAGGAGGCACTTCCCGGCTATAAATTGGCTTGACTCTTACTCATTATACCTTGACTCCCTGGCAGGGTGGTATGCGGAAAAGGTCGCGCCCGACTGGATGGAGCTCATTGGCAGGACAAGGTCAATCCTGCAGGAAGAGGAAAAGCTTATGGAAATCATGCAGCTTGTCGGCTCAGACGCCCTGCCTGAAAGGGAGCAGGTCACTTTGCTTGTTGCGAGGATGTTCCGTGAATTTCTCCTGCAGCAGAACGCCTTCCACCCTGTTGACACTTACAGCGAGCTGAAGAAAACATACCTGATTATGAAGACAATACTCCGCTTCGCTGACCTTGCGAAGACCGCCCTTGATTCAGGGGTAAGGGCTCAGAGGATTGTTGCAATTAAAACAAAAGACAATGTTGCCAATGTTAAGTTCGAGAAAGACTACGAAAGCTTCCTCAATGGCGTCAACAAGGATTTGGAGAAGGAATTTTCAGGATTGAAGTGAGCTGGTGATTGCGAATGAAGGAGTACAAAACTATTACAAGGGTTGCGGGCCCCTTGATTTTTGTTGAGAAAACAGACCCTGTCGGGTATGGTGAGCTTGTGAAGATAACACTGCCCAATGGTGGCGTGAAGAGCGGCCAGGTTCTTGACACCAGTGAGGAAATCGTTGTTGTGCAGGTTTTTGAGGGCACTTCAGGCATTGACCTTAACTCAAGGGTCAAGTTTCTTGGCGAAACAATCAAGCTGCCTGTTTCTGATGAGCTTCTTGGGAGGATTTTGAATGGCGCGGGCAAGCCCATTGACGGCGGCCCGGAGGTTGTGCCTGAAGAGCTCATGGAAATCACAGGCGCTGCCATTAATCCTTATGCCAGGGCTAACCCTTCTGATTTTATCCAGACAGGAATCTCAACCATTGATGGAACAAACACCCTTGTCAGGGGCCAGAAGCTTCCGTTGTTTTCAGGCTCAGGCCTTCCCCACAACGAGATAGCATTGCAGATTGCGAGGCAGGCGAAAGTTAGGGGGAGTGGTGAGGGCTTTGCCATTGTTTTCGCTGCAATGGGCATTACGAACGAGGAATCACAAAGGTTCATTTCAGAGTTTGAGCAGACCGGAGCTTTGAAGAGGGCTGTTGTTTTCCTTAACCTAGCTGATGACCCTGCTGTTGAGCGCCTGATTACGCCGAGGATGGCCCTCACGGCAGCTGAGTATCTTGCTTTCAGGAAGGGGATGCACGTCCTTGTAATCCTAACTGACATGACTAATTATGCTGAGAGCCTTCGCGAGATTGGCGCTGCGCGCTCTGAAATCCCTGGAAGGAGGGGCTACCCAGGTTATATGTACAGCGTGGATGGCAGCAGAAGGGTTATTGTAAAGGACCCGGGAGGCTTTATTAGCGTTATTGAAATCAGCAAACTTTTTGAGATTTTATCGTTCGATGAGGAAGTTGCGTCAACGGACTATGAGGAACGGATTAATGTTGAAGGTTGGGAAGCTTTAAGCGCAGACAATAATGGAAAGGCCAACTTCAAGCCTATACTGCAAGCTGTTCGCCATAAGTACTCTGGTAAGTTATGCAAAATAACAACTCAGATGGGAGAGACAATAGTTACCCCTAACCACAGCATTTTCACTGTAAGAAACGGGAAAATTGAGCTATGCGAGGCGGGCAAGCTTGGAGAGGAAGACCTCATTGCTCACGTTAATAGGATACCAGAAGTCACTGAAAAAAATGTGATGAGCGATTCTCTTGCCAAATTGGCAGGCTACTATGTTTCAGAAGGACACGCCTTAAGGTATGAAGATAAGGAGAAGAGCTGTTTCTGCCATTACGTAAGAATAGATAACAATTCAAAAGAAGTCATCAGTGAGATTGTGCAAAGCTATGCCGAGGAGTTTAATGCCACTCCTTCCATATTTGTGTCTGATAAGAGGTCTGGCACAATACGTACCTCCATCGGGGGAAGGAAGTACTATGACTCTTTAGTTAGCATACTTGGCTGTGGGCATAAGTCAGCATCAAAAAGAGTTCCTAACGTGCTTTTTACAGCATCTACGAATGCAAAGCTCGCATTCTTTAAAGCATACTACGCAGGTGATGGGAAGTCACAAGATCCGAGATATAAAGTTAAGCAGTATGATATGGTAACTGTAAGCCCCGGCCTGCGGGACGATTTAATGGTATTGTCTAGGATTTTGTTCCCAGATAGGATACCCACCTTGTATAAATGGAAGGGCAGAGATGCATGGAAGGTTTATCTGTCAACAAAGCTAAAACAAAAACGCAGTATTGTGAATGATGTGATAGGGTGTAAAGTGAAAAAAGTTGAAATGGTTGACCCAACAGAAGAATATGTTTATGACCTATCTGTTGAGGGCAATCAGAACTTTGTGGATGCTTGCGGCAATATGCTGCTGCATAACACAGACCTCGCCATGCTCTATGAGCGGGCTGGCATGATTAAGGGGAAAAAAGGCAGCATAACCCAGCTTCCAATCCTGACGATGGTTGGCGATGACATCACCCACCCGATCCCAGACCTTACAGGCTACATCACAGAGGGCCAGATTGTTATCAGCAGGGAGCTCCACAGCCGCAACATTTACCCACCGGTTGATGTTTTGCCTTCGCTAAGCAGGCTTATGAACCTGGGCATAGGCAAGGGAAAAACCAGGGATGACCACAAGCAGGTTTCCGACCAGCTTTACGCTTTTTATGCTGAGGGAAAAGACCTCCGCGGCCTTGTTGCAATAGTTGGCGAGGAGTCTCTTTCGGAGAGGGAGCGCCGCATATTGAAGTTCGCAGCTGACTTTGAGGCGAAGTTTGTCAAGCAGGCAAAGGGCGAGGACCGCGATATTGAGCGGACTCTTGAGATTGGCTGGCGGCTTCTTTCAGAGTTGCCTGAGAACGAGCTCACGAGGATAAGCCCTGAGTTGAGGAAGCAGCACTATGGCAAGCATTAATGTCAAGCCGACAAGGTCTGAGCTTTTGCTCCTGAAGAAAAAGATTAAGCTTGCCCGCACAGGCTACAATCTCCTGAAAAAGAAGCGGGATGGCCTGATTCTGGAATTTTTCAATGTTCTCAAGCAGGCAAAGGATGTCAGGAAGGAGCTTGTTTCTTCGTATGCTGCAGCTCTCCAGAAGATAAACATTGCAAGGGCCATTGATGGCGACCTGGCAATAAAGTCAATCTCCCTCGCCCTTAAGAGCTTGCCTGTTGTTGAGGTTGCGACTAAAAACATCATGGGCGTGAAAGTTCCCAAGATTGGCTTTCCTGAGTTCAAGAAGAGCATCTTTGAGAGGGGCTACGGCATAACGTCAGCCACGTCAAAGATAGACGAGGCCGCCATGGCTTACGAAATTGTCGTTGAGAAGGTTGTTGCGGCTGCAGAGGTTGAGCTCACCCTGAAGAAGCTGCTGAGGGAAATCGAGAGGACAAAGAGGAAAGTTAATGCGCTTGAGCTTCTGACCATTCCAAGGCTTGAGCAGGCAGCCAAGTACATCCGGCTGCGCCTGGAGGAAATGGAGCGGGAGAACTTCTCAAGGCTGAAGAGGATGAAGACGATTACGGCTTAGAAGCCACGGCATCTGCGGCAGAAATCTTTTTATATTACATTTATTCTCACTTGTTTCATGGCAGACGAACGCATAAGCATGCCCGCTTCGCAAGGCGGCCTGGTAAGGTATTATAATGAGTACAAGAGCAAAATCAGGATAAAGCCGATCCATGTTGTTGCTTTCGCGATAGCTGTTATTGTTCTCGAGGTTCTGTTCAGGATTCTTTGAGCAGTAACATTTAATAACATCTGTTCCAACCTTCTTGCATTATGTTTCCGGGCATGGATAAGCGCAGTATGGAAGCTGCTATGCGCAAGTTGGGAGTGCAGCAGCTGAACGTTGATGCGGAAGAAGTTATTATAAGGCTTAAAGGCAACGGCAAGGAGATAGTCATAGCTAATCCTTCAGTTACGAAAGTCAGCATGATGGGCCAGGAGACATTCCAGGTTGCCGGGGAGTTCAGCGAGCGGCCACAGCAAGCGCAGCAACAGCAGCAATTATTCAGCGATGAGGATGTTAAGACAGTGGTTGCCCAGGCGGATGTTTCAGATGCTGAGGCAAAGGCAGCCCTTGCAAAGGTTAATGGCGACTTGGCGGCTGCCATTTTGCTGCTTGGCGAGAAAAAGGGGTGAGTTTGGTAACAGTGGCTATTGTCAATAATGTTTATATAAGTAGCCAGCTATGCTGCCTGCGATGGAAAGGTTCCATGAGGAGCTTTCGGAGGGCAAGCGGCGATTGCATACGGCAGACCACCTGCTTTCAATCACTTACCCTTTGGTCAGGGATAACAGGCTGCTGCTGACTGCTGTTGACAACCTTCACGTTGCCGCCAGGAATTTGATGGCTTCGCTGCTTCATTATGAGGAAGCTTTTAAGAGGGTTCCTCACTTCAGGGATGAGCATGATTCGATGCTTTACTGGTTCAGGTCAAGATGCATGCCAAATTACAAGCTTGGCAGTGATTACGGTGTTGTGATTGATGAGCTTAATTCGCTTGTCAGCGAGCATAAGGCGAGCGCTGTGGAGTTTTCGCGAAAGGACAGCTTCGTCATTTGTTCTGACACTTACAGCATCAAAAAAGTCACGCTTGCCCAGCTTAAGTCTTACGCGGGCATTTTAAAGAAAATGCTTATGGATGTTGAAGGAGTGGTGTCCAGGTATGAAGGTGTTTTTGGAAGAGGCCCGAGAGGAATTAAAGCGCGCTGACCACATCATTTATGTCAGCCTGAAGTATACCAGGACTGTTGACGTAATTAAAAACCTGGTGGAGAGGCTGATAAACTGCCTTGACTTCGTGATAGAGAAGCTTCTCGACAGCGCTGTGGAGAAGAAGCTCATTGCCGAGAAGCCGGCCAACACTGGTTTGAAGTGCAACGCAGTGAAAAAGGCTTATGGCGAAATGTTTGCAGATATTGTTGCGTTATACGTCCAGCTTAGGAAAATCGGGCGGGCAGAGTACAAGAAGAGCAGCGAGTACAGGCGCCATGTGACTATGACGGCAACAACAGACGAGGGCACTTTCATGATAGACATTGACAAGTCAAAGGAGCTTTACTTCAAGGCCAGGCAATATGTTGAGGATGTTGAGAAGTTCCTGGGAGGCGGGGAAGAGGAGGAAAGTTAGGCGTGCATCACGCAAGTAGTTTATTTAGTTAGTTAAAAAGAGGTGCAGTAGTTTTGGCAAAAAAGAGGTCAAAGAGAAAGTCTGGTGAAAAAGGTAAGGGGCGCAAGGCGGCAACAGCTTCTGCCAAGAAGATAAGAAAAAAGAAGGGTGGAGGCCGCAGGAAAATAAAAATAAAATCCGCGATAGTTGTTAAGAAGCCTGTTTTGCTTGCCGCTGTTGACTCAAAATCGCACATTTCCGGCAGGGGTTCTGGGCTTGTCCTTTACTGGCTCACGCTGCTTGTTCTGGTCATCCTTAACATGTTTTCAGCTGTTGCTGTTGCCATTCTTCAGCTTGCGCTTTCGGACAACAAGCTTCTGTTCATAGTTGCTGCCATTGGGCTCTTCTTTGGCTACGTTACAAACAGGCTTGTCAACCACGTTGATAACCTTGAGCTAAAGCACCATTTCTTTGCAAGGCTGCTGGTCCCTGCCGCGGCTATCCTGAACCTTTTGGCAGTTAGTGCTGCTGCAAACGCTTTGGCACTCTCCTTGCGAATCCAGCCAGTTCATAGCCCAGTCACAATAGCTGCTGCTTACGGCATTGCCTTTGCTGTGCCGTCGCTTTTTGCCCTTTCAAGGGCTGTCGCATCTCCTTTTTTCAAATCACGGCAAAAATAACCTAAAACCATAATCTTTATAAACTACCTGCTGATTCTCGACTACAGCCTGAAAAGGAACCTTTTCAGTACGGCCTGTCCTGAGCTGTTCAGTTTTCGCGCAGAGAGTTTTTTCTGCTGCAAAATGGAATGCAAACCAAATTCGTGCTGTGCACGAATGGGCCCAGTCGCAAATCGGGCAATAGCCCGATTGCGCAGTCGGCTGCTGCCGACTTGCGGCGCAAGCCGACTTGGGAGTTGCTTTTGCTCGGATTTGCATACTGGGATTCTTTTCTTGGCCTCGTTTTTGTGGAATTGTGAAGTTGTGAAGTAAAATGGCTAAGGCAGGACATCCACGTCATGGAAGCTTGCAGTTTTGGCCTCGCAAGAGGGCTGCGCGCATTTATCCCAGGGTCAGGAACCATATTGTGCCTGAGGAAGGCAAATTGTCAAGCTTTGCCGGTTACAAGGCAGGCATGACCCACCTGATGATTGTTGACAACAGGCCAAACTCGATGACCAAGGGCGAGGTTGTTGCTTTTCCTGCGACAATAATCGAGTGCCCGCCTTTGAAGGTTGCTTCTGTTCGTCTTTACTCTAATTCTCCTAACGGCTTGAGGGTTGCGAAGGAAATCTTTGGCAAGGTTGACAAGGAGCTTGGCAAAAAAATCGTGCTTCAAAAGAAAGAGCCTGTAGTATCTGCTGAAGGTTCTGACCTGGGCCAGGTTGTTGATGTCAGGGTTAATGTTTACACCCAGCCGAAGCTTGCTGCGGTAAGCAAGAGGAAGCCTGAATTTTTTGAGCTTGCAGTCGGCGGGAAGGCAATCGCTGAAAGGTTTGCCTTGGCACAGCAGCTTCTTGGAAAGGAAGTTCCTGTCAAGGATGTTTTGAAGGAGGGCCAGCAGGTTGATGTTTTTGGCGTTACATTGGGCAAGGGCTTTCAGGGCCCTGTTAAGAGGTTTGGCGTTACATTAAGGCATCACAAGTCTGAAAAGACCAAGAGGGGCCCTGGCAGCCTAGGCGGCTGGAGCGCCCCAAGGATGTCGACAGTAGCCCATGCCGGGCAGATGGGCGTTCATACCCGCCTTGAGAGGAACAGGTGGATTCTGAAGCTTTCGGAAAATCCGGCTGAGCTTTCCATGTCCGGAGGCATAATCCATTATGGCAGGTTGAAATCGCATTTTATTGTTGTAAAGGGCTCGGTGCAGGGCGAGCCGAAAAGGCTTTTGAGGCTTGTTCCGTCCAGGAAGCCAAGCACAGCGCTTCCGGCGCAGGCTCCAACAATTGATTATGTAAGTGTCGTTTCAAAGCAGGGAAAATAAGTTTGGATGACTAAAATGAAAGTAAGTGTTGTCGATGCGGAGAAGGGGAATGTGGGCGAGGTTGAGCTTCCGCCGCAGTTTTCCGAGGAGTTTCATCCTGATTTGATAGCCCGAGCTGTTTTGTCTGTTGAGAGCAAGGAGAGGCAGCCTTACGGTTCTGACCCTGAATCGGGCAAGCGCTACTCTGCAAAGCTTTCCAGAAGGAGAAGGGATTATAAGGGCTCGTATGGCCACGGCATTTCAAGGATTCCAAGGAAGACAATGAGCCGTTCAGGGACAAGGTTCAACTGGCAGGGTGCGCTCGCTCCGGGAACAGTTGGCGGAAGGCAGGCCCATCCTCCAAAGGCTGAGAAGGTATGGGTCAAGAAAATTAACAAGCGAGAGAACAGGAAGGCGATAAGGTCTGCGCTTGCGGCAACAATGGTTCCATCCATAGTTGGCAGCCGGGGCCATGTTGTTCCGAAGGGTTACCCGTTTATTGCAGCAGCAAAGCTCGAGGAAATTACAAAGACAAAAACAGTTGTTGATGCGTTGGGCAAGTTCGGCTTTGGTGCTGAGTTAGCCCGTGTTTCAGGCAGGACAGTTCGGGCTGGCAAGGGCAAGATGCGTGGCAGAAGGTACAAGGTGAAGCGTGGGCCTTTGATTGTTGTATCAAAGGAAGATTCAAGTATAGTGAAGGCCGCGAGAAACATCATGGGTGTTGATGTGGCTGTTGTCAACAGGCTGAACGCGAGTTTGCTGGCACCAGGAACTGCTCCTGGCAGGCTTACTCTTTTCACAGAATCGGCAATTGAAAGATTGAACAAGGAGAGGCTTTTCGCCTGATTTTGGTGTTGTGAAATGGATGCTCAGGATGTCATCAAGTACCCGGTAAGCACGGAAAGGACGTTGAGGACCATGGAAGCAGAGAACAAGCTGCTTTTTGTGATTGACAGGAAGGCAACGAAGGCCGACGTGAAGAAGGCCGTCGAGTCATTGTTCAAGGTCAAGGTTGTGGATGTTAACACTTACATAATGCTTGGGAAGAAGAAGGCTTATGTGAAGTTAAGCAAAGACAACCCTGCCATTGATATTGCAACCCAATTGGGAATGATGTAAAATGGGAAAGAACCTGATTCAGCAGCGGAGGGGAAAGGGAACGATTAGGTTCAGGGCTCCAAGCTTCAGGTACATCGGCGAGGCAAGGCACAGGAACTTCACAGAGGCCGAGAGGAACGCCAAGGTTACTGGCACAGTTGTTGCGATTGAGCACAGCTCAGGCCACTATACGCCCATAGCCCGGGTTCGGTATGATGATAATCAGGAGTCTCTCATGATTGCGCCTGAGGGCGTTAAGATTGGTGATGAGCTCGAGTCAGGTTTTTCGGCAGTCATTGCAAGCGGCAACACGCTGCCTCTGCTGCAGATTCCTGAGGGCACTCTCGTTTTCAACATTGAAAGCTCTCCTGGAGATGGCGGGAAGTTTGTAAGAACAACTGGTTTAGCTGCCAAGGTTGTTGAGAGGACTGATAAAAATGTAACTGTTTTGCTGCCGTCTAAAAAGCAGCACACCTTTAACCTTTGGTGCCGGGCTACAGTCGGCCTTGTTGCTGGCGCTGGCAGGACAGAGAAGCCCCTGCTCAGGGCAGGCACTAACATGTTCAAGAAGATGGCCAGGAATAAGTTCTGGCCTCAGGTCAAGGGCCAGTCTATGAACGCTGTCGCCCACCCTCATGGCGGCTCCCGCTCCTCAAAGAAGAACAAGCCAACCATTGCGAAGAGGTTTGCGTCGTCTGGCGGAAATGTTGGCCACTTGAGGCCGAGACGAACTGGAAGAAGAAAGTTGTAGGCTGTGATTAAGAATGGCAAGGAAAGAGTTTGTTTTTCACGGGAAGGTCATGGACGAGCTCAAAAATATGAGCTTGAAAGAGTTTGCCCAGCTTTTGCCCGCGAGGCAAAGGAGGACTTTGCTTAAGGGGCTGAGCGACCTGAACAAGAAGCTGCTTGAGGACATTAAAACCAGCAACAATGTCAGGACGCACTGCAGGGACGTCATCATACTTCCGGAGATGGTTGGCAAGACTGTGAAGGTTTACAGCGGCAAGGAGTTTGTGCCTGTCTTGATCATGGCCGAGATGCTGGGCCATTACCTTGGGGAGTTTGTGCTCTCAAGGAGAAAGGTAGTGCATCACGCTCCGGGCATAGGCGCAACAAAGTCAAGCGCTGCGCTCTCGGTAAGGTGATTATAATGAAATACGCAACAGCATATGATAAGAAGAGTATGGCTAGGGCAATGGGAGTTGCCATTCCGGTTTCCACTAAGAAGACTGTGGAGGTCTGCAGCTTTGTTAAAGGAAGGGAGCTTTCGAAAGCCATAAGGCTGCTTGAGGGCGTTATTGCCGAGCAGGTTGCTGTGCCTTTTCATAAGTATGCCAAGGGCGGCACCGGCCACAGGCCAGGCATCGGCACTGGAAGGTATCCAAAGAATGTCTGTACAGAGGTCATCAAGCTGCTAAGGCAGGCCGAGGCAAACGCGAGGAACAAGGGCATCAACGCTACAGGGCTTGTTGTCAGCAGCATCCTTGCCAAGAAGGCTGCCAAGGCGTGGCATTTTGGCAGGCAGAGGCGAAGGCAAATGAAGCGAACACATGTTGAGGTTGTTGTGTCAGAAGCTGCCGAAGCTGCTAAAACAGCAGAGGCAGCAGCACTTGTTGCAAAATCATCAAACCAGAAGGTTAGCAAGCAGGCGAGTGTGAAAAAATGATTGAAAGGGAATTTGTGGAGCAGAAGAAGAAGGAGTTCCAGATTCAGGAGTTTGTGTCAGAGACTTTGAAGAATGCCGGCCACAGCCATACCAAGCTTCAGAGGACTCCTCTCGGCGAGAAAGTTGTCATTTACACCTCAAGGCCGGGCCTTATTGTTGGCAGGAAGGGACAGACAATCTCTAAGCTCACTGAGGTTTTGAAGAGGAAGTTCGGCCTTGAGAACCCCCAGGTTGAGATCGCTGAGGTTCCAAATCCTCTGCTTGATTCAAGGATTGTTGCAGAGCGGATTGCTTCGGAGCTTGAGAGGTTCGGCGCTAACAGGTTTAAGGGCATTATGCACAAGGCAGCAGAAGATGTTGTTGCCGGAGGTGCCGTTGGTGTAGAGATTAGGCTGTCCGGCAAGCTTCCGGGCGCACGAGCCAAGAGCTGGAGGGTCGCTGTCGGTTATTTAAGGAAGTGCGGCGATGCTGCAATGACTTTCGTTGACAAAAAAATAATTTCAGCCCAGCTTAAGCCAGGCATCATCGGAATCCAGGTCAGGATAATGCCTCCTGGTTTGGTTATGCCTGATGAGATAAGGCTTGCTGATTTAGAGCCGAAGCCTGAGGCCTCGGCTGTGCAGGGAACAGCGCCAGAGGCTGCAACTGCAACAGTGGACGAAAAAGCCGGCTCTGAAGGGAACAAAGAGACCGTTATTGAGGAAGTGAAAGAGAAGGAAAAACCTGCAAGAAAGAGAAAATCTGCGGCTGCAAAACCCAAATCCAAAACAGCACCGGCTGCAGCTGAAACAGCAAGTGAAGCATCTGTTGAAACTAAAGAGGAAAAAGAAGCCCAAGTCGTTGAAACAGGGGAAGAAAAATGAAGGTCGTGAAGGAGCTTAGGTCGCTTGCTGATAATGCTTTGAAATCGAGGATAACTGAGCTGAAGAAGGAGCTCATGAAGTACAATGCACAGGTTGCCATAGGCACTGTGCCTAAGAATCCTGGCGCTATCCGGAAGGACAAGCGCATGATTGCGAGGATAATGACGCTGTTAAATGAGAGGAGGCTGGAGCCGAAAGCATGAGTGAAACGTGCCCAAAGTGCGGATTGCCAAAGCCGATATGCGTCTGCGAGACCATCGCAAAGGAGAGCCAGCGCATACGCGTTTACATGGTCAAGAAGAAATTTGACAAGTTCAGCACGATAGTGGAGGGCTTGGAGAAAAAATCGATTGATATCAAGGACGTTGCCCGCAAGCTGAAATCTGACCTTGCCTGCGGCGGAACCGTAAAGGCCGGGAGGATTGAGCTTCAGGGGGACCACAGGCAGAAAACAAAGAGCTCGCTGGTTAAGATGGGCTTTGCGCCTGAAACAATTGAGGTTCGCTGAGTTACAGGGTGGTTATGTTGGCAAAAAAAGCAAAGGAAGGAACAGCATCGGCGCAGCCGATGCGTAGAGACAGCTTGGCTGTCTCTAAAAATGAAAGTGATGCTGTGGGAGTAGCTGCAGCCGCGCCTGCTTCGAAACCAGGCGGCAGCCAGCATGACGCAACAGGACTTGGCCTTTCTGTTCCGGATGCGCCCTGCACCGACGGAAACTGCCCGTTCCATGGCAGGCTTAGGCTGCATGGCCGGCGCCTTACCGGTGTTGTAGCATCTGCAAGGATGAGGAGAACGGCCAACATTGTGATTGAGCGGATGGCATTCGTGAAGAAATATGATAGGTATGACAGGAGAAAGTCCAAGCTGAAGGTGCATAACCCTGAGTGCATATCCGCAAAGGAAGGGGATAAGGTTGATGTTGTTGAGTGCAGGCCACTCAGCAAGACAAAGCATTTCGTGATTGTGAGGAAATTGTAAGATGCAGCCAATAAAATCAAGGATAACGAAAGCACTTAACCACGGAAGCTACGTGGAAACGTGCGATAACTCTGGAGCCAAGCTGCTCAGGGTTATGACATTCATGGGTTCCAAGGGAGTTGCCGGAAGAAAGCCCGCAGGTGGCGTTGGCAGCCTCATAATGGCATCTGTCAGGAGAGGCACTCCTGAGATGAGGAAGCAGGTGGTCTTTGCAGTCATAGTCAGGCAGCGCAAAGAGTTCAGGAGGCCTTCAGGCGAGAGGATAAAGTTTGAGGACAACGCCGCAGTTGTTTTGAAGGATGAGAGCGGCAGCCCAAAAGGCACCCTAATCAAGGGCGCTATTCCGAGGGAGATTGCCGAGCGCTGGCCCATGGTGTCAAAGCTCGCCACAATCATAGTTTGACGTTGCAAGGTAAAGAAAAATGAAACTGTTTTCATTGGCGTGGAAATCAAGTAAGAGGCCCTCCAAGCAGAGGAAGTACAGGTATAACTCACCTCTTCATTTGAAGAGGAGCTTCCTTGCCGCTCATCTGGCTCCTAACCTTAGCGCAAAGTACAGCACGGCAAGCATCAATGTAAGGGAGGGCGACACAGTGAAGGTCATGAGAGGGGAATTCAGTGGCTTGACAGGCAAGATTAACAGCGTAAGCACGAGGAAAGGCCTTGTTTATGTTGACGGCGCTGAGCGCATTAGGAAGGACGGCACAAAGTCGTTCATGCCGCTAAGGCCATCGAACCTTTTGGTTGTGGAAGCAACTATTGAGGACAAGCGCAGAATTGAGTCATTAACAAGGAAATCTGACGCTAACAGAGGCAAAAACAGTAGGCAAAAGCTTGGAAGTTAGGGGTTGATGATCGTGGCTAAGAAACACTTGAAGAGGGTCGCTGCACCGGCAACATGGATGATTGGCAGGAAGGAATCTAAGTTCATAGCGATGCCTCGCGGCTCATATAGCCTTGAGCAGGGGATGCCCCTCATTGCCGTGCTGAAGGATGTGCTTAATCTTGTTAGCACGAGGAAGGAAGGCAAGCGCGTTCTCAATAGCAGGGAAATACTGGTAAACGGCATTAGAAGGAAGGATGAGAAGTTCATGATTGGCCTGATGGACGTGCTCACAGTAAAAGAGACAGGCAAGTCTTACAGGATGCTTCTCAACAGGAATAACGTGCTGGTACTGGTGCCAATAAGCGAAGCAGAATGTGGAATTAAGCTTTGCAAGATAACCGGCAAGAGTGTAATTAGCAAAGGGAAGCTTCAGCTTTCGCTCCATGACGGCAGGAGCATTATGGGCTCAAATGAGCACAGGACAGGCGACAGCTTGGTGCTTGAAATGCCTGCCGGCAAGATAAAGCACCACCTCAAGCTTGAGAAGGGCTGCCAGGCATATCTTATCGGGGGGAGCAATGTTGGCCGCAATGCCATTGTTGAAAATATCTCCGGCGATAAAGTCGCAATCAAGATTGGCGATGGTGTTGTTGAAGCCGCGCGCAGGTTCGTATTTGTTACGGGCTCTGACAAGCCAGTCATAAAGTCAGTGGTTTCGGTTTAATGATTTGAGCAATAGAGGACAAAATGGCTACAGCTGCAATGCGTGCAACAGGGCAGGCAGTGGTTGCTAGTCAGAGGAATGATGAACAGAATAACGTCATGCGACAGCTCAGGGTGGCAAAGGTAACTTTGAATATCGGGGCTGGGAAAAGCACTGAGAAGCTTGAGAAGGGCTTGAAGCTGCTTAAGGCTGTTACCGGGTTAGCTCCTGTTAAAACTTTCACAAACAAGCGCATACCGAACTGGGGATTGAGGCCGGGCTTGCCAATTGGCTGTAAGCTCACCCTGAGAAAGGCCAAGTCATTGGAGCTTCTCAGGAGGCTTATTCAATCCAGGGACAACAAGCTGAGCAACAGCCAGTTCGATGATGAGGGCAATGTTTCGTTCGGCATTCCGGAATACATAGACATTCCAGGAGTGAACTATGATCCTTCAATAGGAATAATGGGCCTTGAGGTCTGCATAACCCTTGAAAGGGCGGGCTTCAGGATTAAGAGGAGGAAGGTCATGAAGAGGAAGATTCCAGCAAGGCACAGGGTGAGCAAGCCTGACGCCATTGGCTTTATGAAAGACAAGTTCGGGGTTACGGTGATTTCAGAATGACAGTGAGCAGCTTCAAGAAAATGTTTACACAGCTTAAGGCAAAGCCCGTAATTTTGCAGCGCTACCTTAAGTTCAACAAGCCGAAGGCCAGGAAGTTTGGAAAGGGAATAAAGCAGTGCCTGCGCTGCGGAAACACACGCGGCTTTATTGAAAAGTATGGCCTTAACCTTTGCAGGAAATGCTTCAGGGACATTGCCACAAACATTGGCTTCAAGAAATACAGCTGACCTTTTCCCAAGTCGACAGCAGTCGCAATTCCGCTCATAGCAGAATGCGCAATCGGGCTTGCCCCGATTTGCGACTGGGCCCAGTCGCCCAAAGGTGGCTTGGGTTATAAAAAGGTCAATCAAAAAACGAAATAAAAAACGAAAATGAACTAAGAAGTGAAGTGATGAAAAATGCTTAATGACCCGTTGGCTAACGTGCTCTCGGTAATGAACAACGCCGACCAGAAAGGAATGAAGCAGTGCTCTATCAAGCCTTCATCGAAGCTTATTTTGAGCGTGCTAGAAATACTTAATGCCAGGCGCTACATCGGCAGCCATAATGTCATTGAGGACGGGCGTGGGGGTATTGTGCAGATCAACCTTATTGGTGCAATCAACAAGTGCGGCGCGATAAAGCCGAGGTTCTCGGTCGGCAGGGGAAACTACGAGAAGTTCGAGACGCGCTTCCTTCCTGCCAAGGACTTTGGCTTTCTCATTGTCAGCACGCCGAAGGGCATAATGACCCACACCGAGGCAAAGGCAAAGGGCTTTGGGGGCAGGTTGCTTGCTTACTGCTACTAGATTAGCAATGAAAACAAAGATGGCAAAGAATAACAGCAAAACGGGAAAGGGAAATGGTGAATCAGCCAGGATGACTGAGGAGCTTGAGCTGCCAGCTGGCGTGACGGCCGCAGTTACTGTGGGAGTTCTAACCCTGAATGGCCCTAAGGGTGAGGCTTCTAGAGAGATTAAGGAGCGGAATGCTTTCGTTACAGTGGAAGGTGGCAAGGTCATCATTTCAGCAGCGAAGGCCGGCAAGCGCGAGAAAAAAACCATGGGCAGCTTGAGGGCACACGTCCTAAACATGGCAAGGGGAGTCAGCGAGGGGCATGTTTACAAGCTCAAGGTATGCTTTACGCATTTCCCGATTACAGTGCTTGTTTCAGGTAGCCAGCTGCTTGTCAAGAATTTCCTCGGCGAAAAAACGCCGCGCAAGATGAGCCTGTCTAAGGATGTCAAGGTGAAGGTTGAGGGCGCTGATATTGTCGTTGAGTCTGTGAGCAAGGAAGCCGCAGGGCAGACCGCCGCGGCAATAGAGCAGATTACGAAAAGGGCAAACTTTGACACGAGGGTTTTTGCAGATGGCATTTACATTACCGTGAAAGACGGGAAGGATTTTAAGTAAAGTTAAGTGAATTGAAATGGTTGACGCTAAGTTGCTTGAAGTGAGGAAGGCTGTGAAGAGAAGGAAGCCTAATTTCCAGATTCAGAACTCCAACGACCCCAAGAAAAGGTGGCCTGGGAGGTGGAAGAGGCCTAAGGGCTTGCAGTCAAAGATGCGCGAGAGGAGAAAGGGCAACCCGAGGTACATTGAGCCAGGCTACGGCTCGCCTGCTGCCTTAAGGGGCGCAACCACTGAAGGCTTGTTCCCTGTTATTGTGAACAACGTTAGCGGCCTTGGCAATGTGAATGGTGACAGCGGTGTTGTTGTCTCTTCAACAACCGGGATGAGAAAGAAAACTGGGATAGTCAGGGCCGCGGTTGAACAAAAGCTAAAGCTGCTTAATGTTGATGCTGCCAAGTTCATTAAAGGCGTTGAGGAAAGTATTGGCTCAAGAAAGAAGAGAAGGCATGAGCTCTTGCAGAAGAGAAAATTCAGGGCGGAATCAAAGAAGCCGCAGCCTGCAGAGGCAACAGCTGCCACATCCGCAACAGCAGTGAAAAGTGATGTTAAACCTGCAAAAGATGATATAGAGAGCAAGGTTGATGATGAGGAGAGAAAGAAAGCTGAGAAGGCTGAAAAGGACAGGATACTTACAAAACGAAGTGATTGAAATGATGCTGAATGTTCAAAAGCGATTGGCCTCTGGAATCTTAGGGTGCTCCCCGAAGAGGGTGGTTTTTGATACTGAGCGCCTTTCAGACATCAAGGAGGCCATTACAAAGTCTGATCTGAGGGCTTTGATAGAGCAGGGCGCCATAAGGAAGCTTCCCGCTCGCGGCATTTCCAGGGGAAGGATCAGGTTCTCCAACGCCCAGAAGAGGAAAGGCAAGAGAAAGGGCCATGGCAGCAGGAAAGGTGCTGCAGGCGCTAGGACTGTCAGGAAGACAGCTTGGGTTAACAGGGTCAGGCTGCAGAGGCGCTACCTTGCCGGGCTTAGGGAGCGCAAGGTTGTTGATGCTGCCCAGTTTTTTGAGATTTACAGGAAGATTAAGGGCGGTTTTTTCAGGAGCAAGAGGCACATGGAGCTTTACCTTACGGAAAAGGGAATCTTGAAGAATGCTGGTGATAAAAAATGAAAAGCGTGATTGCCATCCCTTTCAGGAGAAGGCTGTCGGGCAGGACTAATTATAGGAGGAGGCTTGCCTTGCTGAAGTCAAGCACCCCAAGGTTGGTTGTGAGAAAGACATTGACAAGCATAATCTTCCAGGTTGTTGATTTAGCCGAGGGCGGCGATAAGGTTGTGCTCTCCATGACTTCAAAGAAACTGAAGGAGCTCGGCTGGAATCACAGCTTCAAGAACATTCCTGCAGCTTACCTCGCCGGCTTAATGCTTGGGAAGATGGCCCTGGCGAATGGCGTGGGCGAGGTTATACCTGATATAGGGTTCCAGAGCGTTACCAGGGGCGGGAAGATTTTTGCGGCAATCAAGGGGGCCAGGGACGCTGGCCTGAATGTCCAGGTTTCGGATGATGTTGTTCCAAGTAGCGACGCAATTACCGGCTCAAAGATAGCCACATACGCAAAGGCAGCCAAGCCAGTGCAGTTTGCAAGCGCTGGCACCGCTGCGGTTAAGATTACTGAGGACTTTGAGAAGGCAAAGGTGGCGATTGCTGCCTGGCAATTTAAGAAGGCAGCCCCCGAAAAAAATGTGGATGCTGCCTCTAAGAGGAAGTGAGTTGGAAGAATATGGATAAGCGCAATACATTTAGAACAAGAAAGCCGGTAAGGCGAAAGGACCGTTTCAAGCCTGTTGAGCTTACAGAAGAGGAACGGCTGCGGCAGGCTGAGCGCATGAAGGTCAGCATTGAGGCCTGGAAGCCCAGGACAGAGCTTGGCAGGAAAGTCAAGAGTGGCGAGATAACGTCCATTGACCAGATACTTGACGCGGGCCAGCGCATTATGGAACAGGAAATCGTTGACGCGCTTATGAGTAACTTGAGCAGCGACTTGTTGATGATTGGCCAGTCAAAGGGAAAGTTTGGTGGCGGCCAGCGAAGGGCTTTCAAGCAAACCCAGAAAAAGACAGCCGAGGGCAACAAGCCCAGCTTTGCAACGATGGTTGTTATTGGCAACAGGAATGGTTACATAGGCATGGGCTATGGAAAGTCCAAGGAAACTGTTCTTTCAAGAGAGAAGGCTCTCAGGAACGCCAAGCTTAACATAATCAAGATCAGAAGGGGATGCGGAAGCTGGCAGTGCGGCTGCAAAACCGCCCACACGATTCCGTTCAAGGTTGTCGGCAAGTGCGGCTCTGTCAAGATTGAGCTCATGCCAGCTCCAAAGGGCAGCGGCCTTACGGTTGCTAAGGAGTGCAGGAAGATTCTTGCCCTTGCAGGCATTCAGGATGTCTGGAGCAAGACATTCGGCCAGACCGGGACAACAATTAACCTGTCTACGGCCTGCTTTGAGGCGCTGAAAAGCCTTGGCGAGAGAAAGGTTCAGCCCGAGAATATTGAAAGCCTTGGCATTGTTGATGGCGCTAAGGCATAAACTTATTGTTACACCGAGTGGTAAATATGGAAAAAACAAAATCCGGAATTGGAAGGCAGCTGGCCGTCATCCGCTTGAGGGGCAGAACAGGGCTCAATCATAGTGTTGCGGTTACGCTTGACCTGCTTAACATACGGCGCGTCAACCACTGTGCTGTAGTTCCGGACACTCCGGAAGTGGTTGGAATGGTGAAGAAGGCAAAGGATTACATAACGTGGGGCCCGATAGACGATGACACGCTGAAGGCCATTGTTGAAAAGCGAGGCGAGGCAGTTGAGGCGGCAACAGCTCCCGGTACGAAGTCAAATAAAAAATCTTTTGCTTTCAACGGGAAGAATTACAGGCCTTATTTCAGGCTTAGCCCTGCCAAAGGCGGCCTTGGCAAGAGGGGGATAAAAGCATCTTTCACCAATTCAGGCGCCCTTGGCGATAGGAAGGAAAAGATAAATGATTTGATTAAGAAGATGCTGTGATGTGCCATGACGGTAAACAGAAGAAAGAAGGACGTGAAGCAGCGCGGCAGCCACACACACGGCTGGGGCAGCAAGAAGAAGCACCGTGGCTCAGGCAACCGCGGCGGGAAGGGCATGGCCGGAACCGGAAAAAGGGGCGATGCGAAGAAGCCTTCAATCTGGCAGGAAGAGTATTTTGGGAAGCACGGCTTTGTCCACAAGAACGCAACGCAGGTTGAGGCAGTTAATGTGGAGTTTATTGACCAAAACATTGAAAAGCTTGTTAAGCTGAATGCTGCAAAACAGCAGGATGGTGTTTTTGTTGTCAACATTGCTGATCTGGGCTTCGATAAGCTGCTCGGAAAGGGCAAAGTCACAAAAAAGCTCAGGGTAACAGCAGATTATGCCTCGGCAGGAGCTGTTGAGGCTGTGAAGTCTGCCGGTGGCGAAGTTGTTTTGCCATCGCAGGCAGCAACTAGAACAAAAGGCGTGAAGGTTTTGGATTGAACCTTTTCGCAAAAGGGACAAATGGGACTTAAAGACATACTGCTCAATCTGCCTGAGGTTTCCTCGCCTGCCGAGCGCAAGCTGCCTTTCAAGGAGAAGCTCAAGTGGACTGGCATTATCCTTTTATTATTCTTTGCGCTCGGGCTCATATCCCTCCATGGCTTGGGCGCGAACTCTTTGGCACAGTTCCAGTTCCTTTCCATCATCCTCGGAGCAGAGTTCGGTTCCATAATTTCTTTGGGCATTGGCCCTATTGTTACGGCTTCCATCCTGCTGCAGCTGCTTAACGGCTCCGGAGTTTTGAAGTTTGACCTTACAACCCCTGACGGCAAAAGGATGTTCCAGGGCGTGCAGAAGGCTCTGGTTTTTGCATTCATTATTTTTGAGTCTGCCATTTATGTTTACACTGGCGGGCTTTCTCCCGGTCCTCAAGGCAGCAACCTGTCACTTGTGCTTCAGCTCATAATAGGGGGTTTGCTTATCCTGTTCATGGATGAGGTTGTGAGCAAGTGGGGCTTTGGCTCTGGTGTCAGCCTGTTTATTGCAGCTGGTGTTTCAAAAGAGATAATGATAAGGCTGCTCAGCCCTCTTAGCTCTTCCGGAAGCCTTGCTTTTGCCTCTGGAGAGGCTCCTGTTGGCGCCCTACTTGCCATGCTTTACTTTTTTGTGCAGGGTGATTTTCGCGAGGTCCTTGCCAACCTGCTGGTCATTGGCACAACGCTCCTTGTTTTTGTCATAGCTGTTTACGCCCAGTCAATGAAGGTTGAGCTGCCCCTGTCCTTTGGAAGGATTCGCGGCCACGGCATCAGGTGGCCCCTTGCTTTCATCTACACTAGCAATATTCCGGTTATTCTTACTGCGGCGCTCCTTGCCAATATCCAGCTCTGGGCAAGGCTGCTGCAGAACAGGGGATTTACATTTTTGGGAACAATTAACCCTGACGGGGGCGCAACAGGGTTCATCTCACTAATACAGCCCCTTAATCTTGTCAGTACATTCTCTACAGGCGGCGTTAACTGGGCTGATGCAGTTCCCAGGATAGTTGTCTTCACCCTTTTGATGATACTTGGGGCAATCCTGTTCTCGCTTTTCTGGGTTAAGACAGCAGGTATGGACGCAAGGAGCCAGGCAAGGCAGATAATGTCCTCCGGGCTGCAGATTCCTGGCTTCAGGAGGGATGAGCGTGTTGTTGAAAGCCTGCTGGACAGGTACATTCCTGCACTGACTGTGATGGGGGCAATAACAGTTGGCTTCCTTGCGGCTTTTGCAGATGTAATGGGTGCATTGACCTCCGGCACAGGCCTGCTCCTGACCGTCATGATTGTTTACAAGCTGTATGAGGAGATTGCGCAGCAGCACGCTGTTGACATGAACCCAATGCTGAGGAAATTCATTCAGTAAGATAAGTTTTTAAGTTACGGCAAAATTGATAAGCATTCAGCGGAAGTGATAAAAATGGGCATGCTTGATTTTATGGACATTGTGCTGAATTTACCTCCTGCCATTTCCATCCTTATTGTTTCGGTGTTTGTCTCTTTGGTTACAACCCTGGTTTACAAGTACACGACCAACCAGAAGGTTATGAAGGAGATTAAGGATGATGTTAAAAGGATGCAGGCTGAGGTTCGCTCGACAAAAGAGCCTGGCAGGGCAGCCCAGCTGCAGAAGGAGATGATGGGCAGGTCTATGCAGCAGATGAACTCTTCCTGGAAGTCTATGCTCATAACAATGGTTCCGCTTTTCCTGATTTTCGGCTGGATGAGCTCAAACATGGCTTATGAGCCTATAATGCCTGGTGAAGAGTTTGCAACAATAGCTAATTTTGCTGAAGGAACAGAAGGATTTGCCTCCCTCGAAGCTGCTGGCGGGCTGCAGTTGCTCACAAACTCGACACAAGCCATTTCAGGCAGTAAAGCAGTTTGGCGCTTGAAGGCTGAAGGCGAAGGCACTTACCTGCTGAGCTTCAGCTTTGGGGATGAAGTTTACACTAAAAAAGTTTTAGTGACAATGCAGCAAAGGTATGAGAAGCCTGTCCTTGACAAGTCAAGCGGAATAAAGAAAGACAGCAAGGTTAAAAGCATCTTGACAGGCCTGAAGCCTGTAAGGCCCTTCGGAAGCCTCTCCTTGTTTGGCTGGATGCCTGGCTGGCTTGCTACCTACCTCATATATTCAATTGTCGCATCAATTCTTGCAAGAAAGTGGCTTAAGGTCCACTAACACATACGTGCTAGTGGCTGGCGGTGATGGAGAATGATTGACGTTGGAAGGCTGTGCGTTAAGACCGCAGGCAAGGACGCAGGCAAGAGCTGTGTCGTGGTTGAGGTTGTTGACGATAATTTTGTTGTTGTTGATGGCCAGCTGAAACGGAAGAGGTGCAACGTAGACCACCTTGAGCCTTCACATCACCAGCTTCCGGTGGCGGCCGGCTCTTCTCATGAGGAGGTTGTTGACGCCCTCGGGGCTGTTGGCATTGATGTTGCTGTTCCTGAGAAAAGAGCTAAGAGGCCAAAGGCTGAAAAATCTAAAGGCTAAGAAGCAGGTTCAGATTAATCTCAAGCGCCGCAGCCGGAGTTTCTATCCCCCATTTGCTGAGCACAGACGGGCTGATTTCTCCTATGATACCAACGCTTCTCTTGTTGACAACAATGCTACCAGCCCTTCCTTTTATGAAGGCTGGGTGCTCTGCCGGCAGGATCTCGAATTTTGCAGCTGCAGCAGCTAGCAGTGCCGTCACGTATTGCTTCATTTCTGTAAAGTCTGCTTTGGAGTGCGCTGTTATGAACGCAACAGAGTGCCATTCGCTAATCCTGCTGCCTTCCCTTGCAGCCACAATGCCTTCCTCAAATATCTTCTGGGGGTAATCCACGTGCTTGTTTTTCGCGAGAACATCAAGCAGCTGCGGCAGCACAGAGTTTCTTACAGCAGAATAAGTCTCTGACATAAAGTTTTCAAGTTCAACAGCTCCTACTCCCGTTATTAACGAATTTTTGTCTGTGAGTATGTGGCTGAAGATTTCCTGGAAGCCCATTCCAATGATGGTTTTTCTCAGCAGGTTTATGGCCGGTGCAGAATCTACAGGCATGCCTATTGTGTAGCTACTGAGCGGCTCATCAGCTATTTTGTCGTAGCCGTAAGCTATTGCCACGTCCTCAATGACGTCAACAGGGTGCATTATGTCCGCCCTGTAGTGGGGCACAGAAGCGTAACTGCCCACAAAGTCATAGCCCGCTCTTTCCAGCAGCTGCTTGAGCTGGGGGTTGTTAAGCTTTAAGCCGGTGCCTTGTTCAACCATCTCTGGCGTTATTTTCACCTTTTCCGGTTTCAAGAGGGGGGTTATTACGTTTCTTCCTTTATATGCGATAGTTGCTGAGAATATTTCAAACCCCCTGTCGGCAAGATTCTGTGCAAATATGCTGGCTGCAAGGTTTACCGATTCCTCATCAGTGCCTGTTGCTTCGAAAAGAAGCTCGTTGTCACCAATCTCAAGCCTTCCTGTAGAGCTTGAGTTTATTATCGGCGGGAAGCTGAGTGCTTCACCCTTGTCATCCAAAAGCAGGGGGTATGCGGAAAATCCCTTAAGTATCCAGCTGTACTGCTGCCCTTTAGGATGCTGCTGCAGTATCTGGTTGAGGTTCATTTCCTTGTTGAAATCAAGGGGGACAAACCTTGCGGATGCCGGATCAACAGCCTTGTAATGCACTGGGAAGGTTATTTTTTTGTAGGCATACATGCCTATTGAAACCTTCTGCCTTCTGCGGCCGTAGCTTTCGCAGAACTTTTCCTGCATCTGCACAAGCTGCTTCAGGGTATAGTCATCAATCCTCTTCCCTTTGGCAACAAAAGCTGTGATGTATGGCCTTACATTCCTAACAGAATCTTCAACAAGTATTTTGTATCTGCTGTTGCTCACTTTTAATTTTGGCATTCCTTTTTGCTGCCCAAGGATGCCTTTGAATAACCTGGCCAGGCCTTCAGGGCACCAAAGGTACGGGAGGTTTGTGTCGTCCAGCTTTACTGCTATCTCGTCTGTTCTTTTGTCGTAGCTTTCAACTTCTGCCTTTGCATAAAGAAGCAGAATGTTTTCAAACTCCTCAACAGGCATTCTCTTCCCAAGCAGTTGCTGAAAATCCTTGAACAAAAAGCTTATCGTCGGCATTTTTCTAAACCACCTTTGAGCTTCTCAAAAAGTTGAGGTCATGGCTGAAAAGCTCCCTTATGTCATTCAGGCCAAGCTTGAACATGGCTATCCTGTCGATGCCTATGCCCCATGCTATTACGGGGACTTGCTTTCCGATGAGCGGCTTTACCATTTCCGGCCTGAATATTCCGGCTCCTGCCAGTTCCATCCATCCAAGCTCGGGATGTTTGGCATAAAGCGCTGCTGATGGCTCTGTGAATGGGAAATATGATGGCACTACTTTTACCTTGTCTGTATTGCAGAACTCCCTTGCAAAGAGTTTCAGCAGTCCAATCATGTGCCTCAGGTTCACTCCTTCTTCCAGAACTATGCCTTCAACCTGGTTGAAGTCTGCAAGGTGCTTCACGTCTATCACATCGTAGCGGAAGCACCTGCCTATTGCGAAATACTTTCCCGGTATTTTCAGGTCTTCGGATGCCAGCTTTCTTGAGCTGCACGCTGTGGTCTGGGAACGCATAAGCAGCCTTGATGTTTTTTCCTCGCTGAACTCATACCTCCATCCCTTGCTTCCGGTACCAAAGCCGTTTTCATGCGCTGTCTTGACTTTTTTAACAAGTTGCCGCGGCAAGTCTGTTGCGTATTTCGGCTCTTTAATGTAGTAAGCGTCGTGAATGTCCCTTGCAGAGTGGAACTGCGGCATGAACAGGGCGTCCATGTTCCAGAACTCGCTCTCTACAATCGGCCCGGTCATCTCCTCAAAGCCCATTGAAACAAACTTCTCCCTTATCTCTTCAAGGAATTCCCTGTAGGGCTGTGGCTTTCCGAAGAATACTCTTGGCGCAGCCGCTGTTAAGTTGTAGCTTCTGAATTCTGCGCTCTTCCATTTTCCTGTGACAAGCATCTCTGGCGTAAGCCTGTCAACAGTTTCTGTCGCCGTTGATGCCTTTTTCAGTACTTCTTTGCCAAGTTCTGTTATGGCAGCAGTCCTTTTCTTTACGACTTCTTCCTCTATCACGTCTTTTCTCTTTTTCAGTTCGGCAACAATGTTCTTTTCCTCATCTGACAGGTCATTGATGCCAACCGGGAAGTTTCTTCCGGAAAGGAATCGTTGTGCCCTGAGCCCTGCTTTTGCAATCTGCCTTCCGCTTTCAGTTATTTTAAATGTCTTTTCAGCCGCAGCCGCAACAGGTTCTATGGCTTTGACCCTCATCAGTGCGCCAATGCTTGCGCCTATCTCCTCATCGCTGAGGTTTGCCGCTTTTTTTATCACAGCCAGTGTTTGTGGTTTGTTTGCAATAGAATTCAGGAATCTCGCTTCCGGCAACAGTAATTTCACGTAGTTCTTGCCGTTTTCGCCAAGCCGAATAATCTCCTCAATCTTCTCAGTTAACTTGGCAAGCCCCTTGTTCTGGAGCCACTGCAATGCGCGTAGAACTTCTACCTCCTGCATCCTTGCTGCCGCCACTATGTCTTTCACAGAGCTGAGCTTGCTGAGATGGGGCAGCACTGCCCTTTCAAGCCTGTGCAGCGATGCTGCCATTTCCGCTGTTTTTCCTGCTATCATGGTTGAATCATTCAACACCGGTGTGCTTATTTAAAGGTTTTGGGGCACGCTCTGCAAAAGATTAATAAGGCTGCAGAAATAGAAGATTTTGAAAGAAAATGAGTGGCGTGGGCAGCATTATTAAAAAACTGAAGGAAGGCGACATTATCCTGGTAAGCGAGAAAGGGCTGAAGCACAGCCTGAACAGGGCATTAGGCAGGAGCAGGTGGCACCATATCATGCTATACATAGGGCAGGGCAGGGTGCTTGAGGCAACCCCGAGAAAAGGCTGCCATATTTCAAAGCTTGACCTGGCAAAAGAGTGTTATCTGGGGTTCAAAGCGCTGCGACCTGCCAAGATTAATGATTTATCACGAAGAAAGGTAGCGGCAACAGCTGTCAAGATATTCCTTGGCAGAAAGTTTGACTGGCGGCAACTGATAAAGGTCTTTTTCAGAAGGCAACTAGTGTTTGCAGGCAATAACGGCAGGGCGTGCAGGCCTGGCTACAAATGCAATTTCGGCAGCGTTATATGCTCAAACCTTGTAGCTATGTCATACCACCTGGAAGGCTGCAGCATAAGTGACAAGTGGGCTCCAGAATATGTAATGCCAAGGGATTACGACAAGGTAAAGGAATTTGACATAGTACTTGAAAGAAAGCTTGAGTGATGTTGAGGGAAAAATGCAACTCGGATCAGAGATGAAAAGGCTCAGGGATGCGCATAACCTAATTAAAAGGCTTCGTGAAGCTGACATCATCCTGGTAAGCGAGAAAGGGCTGCTTCATGACATCAACAGGATGTTGCAAAGGAGCAAGTGGCACCACGTAATGCTATACATAGGGAATGGCCGCACAATTGAAGCCACCCCGAAAAAAGGCGCTCATATATGCGACCTTATGTATGACCTTACAGAAAAGGAATACTTTGCTTACAAAGTCTTAAGAAATAAAAAACTCACCAAAGCTCAAAAGAAGAAAGTGGTAAGCGTGGCACTGAAGTTCTTTTTGGGCAAAAAGTTCTCATGGGTTCAGTATGCGAAAATAGTTTTAGGCAGGTCGCTGCGCTGGAGAAAGGAAGGCAACAAAAGCCTTGTGTGCAAGCCTGGGCACAAGTGCGTCATTGAAAGCGTTGCGTGCTCAAACATGGTGGCAATGGCTTATTATGAAGCTGGCTTTCCAATAAGCGAGCGCTACATGCCCGAATACGTTGTGCCTAAGGACTATGAAGAATCGAAAGCGCTTTCTAAACTAACAGAAGGCAAGATATTGTCGCGTTAGAATTTCATGCTTCTTAACCTTTGTAGGCGGGCTTCGAGCGGAGGGTGCGTTGAAAACAACGATATTAAGCCGTGCCCCTTCAACGGATTCACAATAAACAAACTGGCTGTTGCCTCGTTGCCCATGCCCATTTTGTGGTGAAGGGCTGCCTTGTCAAGCTTAGCAAGGGCAGAAGCCAAGGGCTCAGAATCCCTTATTATGGCAGCACCGCTGTGGTCAGCGAGGTACTCCCTGGAGCGGGAAATCGCGAGCTGCAAAATCATGGCTATAATTGGGGTAATTATCGCGAGGGCAAGAAGGGTAATAGCGTTGCCACCTCCCCTATCATCCCGCCTGCCGCCACCGAATATTGCAGCGAACTGTGCCATGTGAGCAAGGTAAGAGATAACACCAGCTATTGTGGCTGCAATTGTTGTGACAAGGATATCCCTGTTCTTTACATGGCTGATTTCATGGGCAATAACGCCTTTAAGCTCCTTATCTGTGAGAAGTTTCATAATGCCTTCTGTGCAGGCAACAGCCGCATTTTTGGGATTCCTGCCTGTGGCAAATGCATTAGCTGCTTCTGTTGGAATAATGTAGACTTTCGGCTTTGGAATATTAGCTGCTGCTACAACTTCTTCAACGATTTTGTGAAGATGGGCATGCGTTTTTTTGTCAGCTGGCTTGGCCCTGTACATTGCCAGCACAATCTTGTCAGAAAACCAGTAAGCGCCAAAGTTCATCAGGACAGAGAATATTAAGGCTGCGAAAAGCCCTGCCTGACCGCCAAGAAGCCTGCCAACTGCCAAAAGAAGGCCTGTCAAGAGGCCAAGCAGCACTACAGTCTTAATCTGGTTGCCAAAACTCACGTTTTTGGGCAAAGAGCCTTGAGTTTAAAAAGATTGTTGAAATACACTCGGCAAGATTATACGAATTATAACTGCCATACTATAACAGTTGTTTTATAAAATATATTTTTAAGAAACAGTAAAGTATTTATACAAATCTTGCCAGGTAATAAAATAAGGTTGGGGGGATGAATAAATTGGTTAAATCCAAGGTATACAGAAAAGTATACAAAATAAGCAGCGGCAAAACTAAAGCCAGGCCAATCAAGAAGCTTGAGGCCAAAATAGTTGATGCTATCATATCATCTGCCGGGGAGGGCGCTGCCAAGCTTGCCGGGCTAATGACAGAGCAGAGAAACGTTTCTGAGTTCGAGATAGCCAGAAGCACGCGGCTTGACATACAAACTGTAAGGAACACACTTTACAAGCTCCACAGCAGCAACCTTGCCGATTACAAAAGGGTAAAGGATAATACTGAAGGGATATACATAAGCTACTGGACATTCAACAAGGCAACCGCAAAAGAGCTTTTCGTGAAACTGCAAAAAGAAAAGCTGCAAAGGTTCAGGGAAAGGCTGGAAGCAGAGACAAGCAATGTAAACTGCTACTTCATATGCCCATCTGCCTGTACAAGGGCTGATTTCACCATGGCCGAGCAACAGAGATTCAGGTGCGAGGAGTGCGGAAAGCTCATGATGCAGGATGACAACACGAGAACCATTGACTTCTTAAGGGAAAAAGTCAGGGAGATGGAGGCTGTTGCATGACCCCTTTTTCTTTTGCGAAAAGAAAAAGCCGTCAATGGGAAAAAGAAAACAACGAAAAACGATAAGCATTTAAGCAACCTGCTGTGCCGCGTTTGCAAGGAAAAATGCTTAAGTGCGACAAGTGCGGGTTTCTTCTTACGATGATGCGCGTTCATAAGAACAGGGCTTTCTGCGATAACTGCAAGGCTTGGCTCGCATGGGCAATTATTATTGCCGAATGATATTTGCAATACCTTCTATCTGCCTAAGCTTCGTGTTTTTGAAAAGAAAATTTCTGAAGCGGTTGTCAACTTTCACACCCAGCTGCTGCAGCAGCGTGTTAAGCCTGCCGTAAAGCTTCCTGCCCTCTGCATCAAGGTCTGTAAGAATTGCAACCCGGTCATAATCTTTTGCAACAGCTTCAGCAACAACAAAAAGAGGCTTCTTATTAAGCACGAGGATTAGGCCGCTGTCAACTCCGAGCTTTTCAAGCGCGGCCTTGTCCTTTTTGCCTTCGACAATCAGGGCTGCCCCTGATTCCAGTGTTTTCAGCAGCAGCTGCCTAAACTCCGAAGCTATTCCTGGCGCAATCATCGCACCTGCCGTAGATGCCGGAAGTTAAATACGTTTGCTAAGAAGTTATTTAAACGAAAAAGAGCCACCCACTAGATAATGATACACCTGAGCACATCGCTGAAGTATTACAAAAGGGAAGACGTACAGATGGCTCTTGTAGAGCACGGAAGGGACAAGGAGGTAGCTGCCAGGTTTAATGAGCAGTTCGGGAAAAGGCCTGACACGCTCACGTATCCTGGTGATATTCTTGAGCTGGCAAAACAGGGAGCAACATCCTTCCACTGCTCTGAAGAGTTATGGACAAACCCGCTACAGCTGGTGCCCCAGATGCCGAAGGCAGAGCTGGACAAGCTCAGGAAGGGGTGGGACCTGCTTCTTGATGTTGACTGTGCCATAGTTGATTACTCAAAAATAGCTGCCGACCTGATTGTAAAGGAGCTGAAGCTGCAAGGGGTAAGGAGCGTGACGGCAAAGTTTAGCGGCAATAAAGGTTTTCACATAGCTGTGCCTTACGAGGCTTTCCCGCAGAACGTCCTAGGAAAGGAAACCCAGGAGCTTTTTCCGGAAGCGCCAAAAAAGATAGCACTCTACATCAAAGAAAGGATTAAAAAAAGGCTCGGAAATGAGATACTTAAGAAAGAAAGCAACTCATTCACCAACGTTGCGGTGAAGACTGGCAAAAAAGTTGCTGAAATAACAAGCAGGAACGAAAGCAGCGAAGTGACGGCAACAGATAAGCCACTCCTGAATCCTGAGCCATTCCTTGTCATAGACACCCTCCTAATCTCATCACGGCACATGTACAGGATGCCGTACTCGCTTCATGAGAAATCGGGGCTTGTTTCTGTGCCAGTGGGTGTTGACAGAATCATGGAGTTTTCAAAAGAGCATGCTGTTGCAGAAAAAGTAAAGGCCGGGGCTTACCCCTTCATGGAGAGGAAAAATGCGAGGCAGGATGAGGCAGAACGGCTTTTCCTCGCTGCGTACGACTTTGGCAAAAAGCAAACTGTAAAAGTTGAAGTAGAAAAAGACAGCAGCTACCGTGGAGAATACGAGGAGATTGAAGGCAAAATACCAGAGCAGTATTTCCCGCCATGCATCAAAAAAATTCTTGAAGGCGTTGCTGACGGAAGGAAAAGGGCGCTGTTTGTGCTGGTGAATTTCCTCAGCAGCTGCAATTGGGGTCCTGCAGAGATTGAGACCCTGGTAAAGGAATGGAACCAACGAAACAAGGAGCCACTGCCTCATCTTGCCATCAGCTCACATCTCAACTACCACAAGCAGCAAAGCAAGAAGGCACTGCCACCAAACTGCAGCAACGCAAGCTACTACAAGGAACTGGGGATAGAATGCACGCCTGAATGCGGCAACTGCAAGAACCCTGTTGCTGAAGCAAAGCAGATTTACAGGAGAGCGATGAGAATGGCTACTTCTACCAACAGCAAGAAATCAAAGTAATTTTAGTTTTTTGCGTTACTAATCTCGTAAATAGCCTGCCTGCCATAAAAAAAGCTGTCGGGGTGTGACATCTCGGAAAACGCCTTGCCGGAAATAACAACTTCTCTAGAACTAGGCCAGTAATCTGGAAATATGTTAAATACGCGCAATTGATTCAGTTTGGAATCAGATAATAAAAAGAAGTTGCCGACCGAGCCTAGCCAGCCTATTGCAGCAGCACCAGCAGCTGTACTCAGTAGGCCAAACCCCCATTTAAACCAAGTAGGAGCTATAGCGGCAGGAGTCTTAAAAGTAGCTGGAGCGACAATACCTCCAAAAACCCCCCCAGCAATAGCTCCGATTGCAGTGCTTATTTTAGTAACCGTTCCGGCTCTAAGCCGCCTCTCAATAAGCCCTGAAGAGAGCTGCTGTGCGTTTGAAACAATTTCGTCAAGGGAGGGCGTGTCGGCTTCAGGATTGGACATGAAAACATAACCGAGCTTGCCTTTGGCATCAGTGTAGTATGCAACGACAGAAGCGAAACGGGCCTGCTCAGTGCCTGAGGAAAACAGTGGATAATCGTCTCTTGCCATAACTTTCCAAAGTCCTTTACGTGTTGGCACTTCCCGTTCAGGCACATAGCCTAAGGAAACCAAGACAGAATCAAGACTCTTTGGAGTCTCATATTCAAATTTGTAATCAATAATTGCGTCATTGATTGCGCGTATGGTTCTGATTCTTGTGCTCTTACTACTATCTACCACATCGACACTAACAGCTTGCGAAGCCACAGTGATTATGACCAATATAAGTTAAGTTTATATATTTTTAGCAAAGGAAACGCAAAGTTGGCAGTAACCTTTAAATACCACCCCTTAGTTTCTCCTCTATAACTTATCCGCCCGAGTTCTGGGAAGAGCGATTGAGGGCGTGTGACCTTTTTTGCTGCGGCCAAAAAGCTCAACCAAAAACAGACTTCTCAGAACTGATTTTGTAACGTTGAAAATGGAACAGGCACAAACAGAACAACAATTCAAGCACATAGTGCGCATAGCAAACACAGACCTAGACGGTAATAGAAAGGTATCTGATGCGATAAGAAAAATCAAGGGAATAGGATTTTCCTTCGCAAACGCCATATGCCAGCTCGCGCAGATAAACGGCGACAAAAAGGCAGGCAACCTCATCCCTGAAGAGGTTAAAAGAATTGACGAAACAATAGCGAATGCAGGCAAGACTATTCCTGTATGGATGCTAAACAGGAGAAAAGACCTCGAGGATGGCACGGACAAGCACCTAATCGGGGCAGGCCTCACATTTGCGCAGGAAAGTGACATAAGGTTCATGAAGCAGATAAGAAGCTACAAAGGCGTAAGGCACGCGATGGGCGCGCCGGTAAGGGGCCAGAGAACAAGGTCAAACTTCAGAAGGAACAAAGGAAAGGTAATCGGCGTAATAAAGAAGAAGGAAGCCGCGGCAGCAGCTCCGGCAAAGGAAGAGAAAGGCGGGAAGGAAAAGAAAGAGAAAAAGTGAAGCATAAGGCAAGGTAACTCAAAATGGGAGACACAAGACGATTCAAGAAAAGCTACACACGCCCCTTAAAGGTGTGGGATGATGTGAGAATAGAAGAGGAAAAAAAGCTTACGAAGGGCTACGGCCTCAAAAACAAGAAAGAAATCTGGAAGGCAGAATCCATGCTAAGAGGGTTTAAGGCACAGGCAAAAAAGCTCATAGCAACAAGGGGAAAGCAGGCTGAAAAAGAAAAACAGCAGCTGCTCACAAAGCTCGCTTCACTAGGATTAACAACACAAAACGCGGACCTCGACACAGTGCTTGGGCTCACAATGAGCAACATACTGGACAGGCGGCTGCAAACAATTGTCAACAACAAGAAACTGGCAAGGTCAATCACTCAGGCAAGGCAATTCATAGTGCACGAGCACATACTGGTAGGCGGCAAGAAGGTATCAGTGCCATCCTACCTCGTAAGGAAAAATGAGGAAGACACGATAGTATTCAGCCAGGCATCAAAGCTTTCCAGCGACATGCATCCGGAAAGGGTGCAAAAACAGGCTGCAACGCCAACAGACACAGAAGTTGTTGCAGAGACAAAGGCTGAAAAAGAAGCGGAAGCAGCCGAAACAGAAGTTAAGGTGGAAACGAAAGCAGAGGCGTGAAAATGGAAAGGGAAAGAACAACACGGTGGGGAATAGCTCACATATTCAGCTCATACAACAACACAATCATACACATAACAGACGTAACAGGCACAGAAACACTGGGCAAGGCCACAGGCGGAATGGTCGTGAAAGCTGACAGGCTTGAAGGCTCGCCAACAGCAGCCATGGCGGCAGCCAAAAGGGCAGCCGAACAGGCAATGGAGAAGGGCATAACAGGGATACACGTAAAAATAAAGGCGCCAGGGGGTCACAACGGCCCAAACACGCCAGGGCCAGGGGCACAGGCAGCCGTAAGGGCGCTATCAAGAATGGGGCTAAGGATAGGAACAATAGAAGATGTAACACCATTGCCTCACGACAGCTGCAGAAAGAAAGGCGGCAAACGCGGCAGAAGGGTATGACCCTTTTCGTGGAAAAGGTTCAATCCAAAAACGACACTAGGTGAAACAACAACATCGGCAAGAAGCCGATGAGTTTTAACCAGGAGGTTAAAATGACGGAGATTGAAGTCATAAAGGCGGACAAGAAAAACAACAGGCTCACACTGCTAATCAGGAAATCAAACGCACCATTCGTAAACGCAGTAAGAAGGGCAATAGTGGAAAGCGTGCCCACAATGGCAATAGAAGACGTTGAGATAAGAAAAAACAGCTCAGTGCTTTACGACGAGGTAATAGCGCACAGATTAGGGCTACTCCCGCTGACAACAGACTTAGAATCATACAACCTCCAGGCAAAATGCAAATGCAACGGCGAGGGATGCGCAAACTGCCAGGTCAAGCTCACGCTTGAGTCAGAAGGGCCGGGAATAATAACGGCCTCAGAGATAAAATCAAAAGATCCCAAAATAAAACCGGTATTCCCCGAAACACCAATAGTAAAGCTCCTCAAAGGGCAAAAGGTAGAAGTTGAAGCAACAGCAGTGCTCGGCACAGGAAAAGTCCACGCAAAATGGAGCCCGGCACACGTCTGGTATAAGCACAAGCCTATACTAAAAATTGGCAGCGTCAAAGAGCCCCAAAAAGTAGTGGATGCGTGCCCGCCCGGAGTCTTTGAAATCAAAAACGGGAAGCTGGTCGCGAATGAGGAAAAACTGCTCACAACAGACCTTGCCGGGCTTGCCGAAGAAGCAAGCAATGGCGAAGTAAACATAGAAAAGTCGGATGACTTTGTAATGTTCATAGAAAGCTTCGGGCAGCTTGACTGCAAGGAAATACTGGAGCAGGCCACAAAATCGCTTGACGAAGACCTGGAAGAGTTCGAAAAACTCCTCAAAGAAACCAAAGAATAAGCATTTGCACTCACTCCTCACAGCGAGGGTTGGGGTTGATAAGGGGGCGTAGAGCACAATTCCGCCAAGGCGGAATGTGCAATCGGGTTTTCCCCGATTTGCACCCTTATAGCGGGGGTGGCAGAGCCTGGTCAAATGCGCTACCTTGAGGTGACCCTTTTTGGAACAAAAAGGTTCAATCCAAAAAAGTTGAAGGGTTGCGAACGGGTAGTCCCTTAGTGGGTGCGCGTGTTCGAATCACGTCCCCCGCACTCATAATAAAAGTGAGAAACGATGGTAAAACCTGATTCACAAAGGCACACGGCAATAATTGCCATAAAAACTACCGAAGGGGAAGACCTCGCGGCTGTTGTAAAGGCGGAAGCGCTGAAACTGAGAAGGCATGCAGGTTTAAGGCACAAGCCTCTCTGGCACAGCGGAAACTACATTGTGCTTAGAGCAAGCAGAAATTATGCGCTTGAAATTGTCGCGGCACAAACGCAAGAAGCTGGAGTTGTGAGGCTGACAATCAACAGCACAGGAACTGGTGCAATGCCGAAGCATGTTACAGACACCTTGCGGAAACAAGGCTACACGCCATTAGCCAAACAACATGTGCAGTTAGATGCACTGTACAGACTATGATAAGATGAGAACCGGACCAACAAACATAAACCTGAAGAGCCTGATAGGCGAGCTCAGGAAGAAGGCCTATGCAGAGAACTCACCGCTACTTGCAAGAATAGCAGAGGACCTTGAGAAGTCAACAAGGCAGAGAAGGGCTGTTAACCTTTCCAAGATAAGCAGGTATGCCAAGAAGGGAGAGCTGGTTGTAGTCCCTGGAAAAGTGCTGGCGGCAGGAGAGCTGAACCAGAGCTTAACAATAGCCGCCTGGAAGTTTTCTGAACAGGCCCTCGATAAGATATCAAAGGCAAACGCCAAGGCAATAACAATCAATGATCTTATGAAGAACAGGGTAAAAAACACGGCAGTGAGGATAATAGGCTGAAAGATAAAGTGATAAAAAATGGCCATAATTGACGCAACAAACATGATCCTTGGAAGGCTCGCCACACAGGCAGCCAAGCAGGCACTCAAAGGGGAGGAAGTTACGGTCGTGAACTGCGAAAAGGCCGTCGTGACGGGAAACAAGGAAAACATATATGAAAACTACATGAAAAAGTTTGATGTAGGGCAGGTAAACCAGGGGCCGTACTTCCCGAAAAGGCCAGACATGCTCGTAAGAAGAACAATAAGGGGAATGCTGCCTAGAAAAAAGCCAAGGGGAAGGTCTGCATTCGAAAGGGTAAAATGCTACGTAGGCATGCCACAGGGTATAAAGGCGGAAGACGCCAAAATAGTGCCTGGGGCAAGCATAGAAAAGGCAAAAAAAGTGCCATTCATGACTGTTAGCCAGTTATGCAAGCACATAGGCTACAAAGGGTAACAAAAATGACAGCAAGCAAGGTTATAGTTGTCTCAGGAAAAAGGAAAAGCGCCATAGCAAGGGCAATAGTAAGGCCTGGCAGCGGAAAGGTCACTGTAAACGGCAAGATGCTCGACTATTATGAGCCAGCTATTGCAAGAATGAAGCTTCAGGAGCCAATCCTGCTTGCAGGAGATGGCGCTGCAAAGGTTGACGTAGAAATTAACGTAAGAGGAGGGGGCGTGATGGGCCAGGCAGAGGCAGCAAGGCTAGCCATGGCAAAAGGCGTGGTGGCCTTCCTTAGGGACAAAAAGCTTGAGAAGGCATTCCTCGAGTATGACAGGCACTTGCTTGTTGCCGACGTAAGAAGGAAAGAAGTCAGGAAGCCGAACAGGCACGGAAAAGCCAGGGCAGCGGTTCAGAAAAGTTATAGATAATTTTCAATTTTTTGGAATTCTTCCGTATTTTTAATTTCTCACTGGACACTGGACATGTGCCCGGCGAGGGTATTTAAGCTAGTTCTGCTGCGTGTTTCAGAGATCAGAAAAATGGATAAAAAAGATACCAGAGTTGTGTTAAAACCTGAATTCCAGAGAGAATTGTTTACAAAGCTATTGAAAACTTATGCAAGAATGAAACTTGCGAAACTTATAGGCATATCTTCAGCAATGCTATACCACTACAAGAATTTGAGAGTTAGGAACATTTCTCTTGCTACACTTGAAAGAGGGGCTATGCTTCTCGAAATAGAAATGAACAAAATAGAGGGATATATACTCAACACATATTCATTTAAAGAGAGTGTTCAAGATATTATGAAAGAAGGAAGTGCTAAACGCCATCAGCTACTAAAAGATTTTAGGAACGAAATTCCTAAAATTTCGGAAATTGCCTCAAATGGGCAGTTAGATGTTGAGAAATGGTTCTTAGCCTATAAGAAGCTCATAGATTTTGGGGCAAGGCAGTTTACTAAAATAAGAGAAAAGGGTAATCGGCTGCTGCTTGAATATACAAATTTCGCCAATGGCAAGCAAAAGGCGTTCAAAACCGTTTTACCGCGAAAAATAGAGGTTGATAGAGATTTTCTCTACTTCTTTGGACTTTGGCTTGGTGACAAGGCCGGAGGGGGAAGGATTGGTGTAGTAAACAAAGAACCTAAAATTAATTTTGAAACTTCAAAATTATTGCAAAAGTATCGCCAAACCCCGTTTTTCGAATTATATGTGGATAGAAATGTAGAGATTCCAAAAACAATCAAGGTAGATAAAATAACAAAAAAAGGGCTGACGGGTTGGGCCATTAGTGTTTATTCTGTCAATAGTATCTTTAAACGCTTTTTTGAATATTTAGAAGCTAATTTGGATGAATTTCTAAATCTTATGCCAAATAAAGCTGTGGTATTTGCTGGACTGTTTGATGCAGAGGGCAATATACTTTTAGAAGATAAATGTTTTAGGTGGGCTTGTAAAGATAAAGTAAAGATAGAAATTTACAAAAAGCATCTTTTTGAGATGGGGCTTTATAGAAGGTTTGATGGTGGCAATTTGGTTGGTTACGACCTTAATAAGTTCAGAAGTTTAGTGTTTCCTCATTTAAGGCATCCTAAGAAAATAAATGCGTGTAATTTGCTCTTTTTTAAACAAGGAAATCTTGAAGACCGGTTTATGCGGATTTTAGAGTTCATTCAGGCCAGACCTGGTCAAACAAACCGAGAGGTGGCAAAAGCTTTAAAAAGAGCCAAGCGTTCCTCCCAGTTAAAATTTTTGGAGTACTTGGACTTGATTAAGATGACCGATTATCCTAAAAGAATGTTTATCACTGAAAAAGGTTTGGCTTCTCTTAGCCAAGGGGGCAAGGACATATGATCATACCAGTCCGTTGTTTTTAGCTGCGGAAAACCAGTCGCGCAGTTTTGGGAGCAGTTTAAGGAAAGGGTTGCCAAGGGAGAAAACGGCAAGAAGGTGCTGGACGAGCTTGGCATGGAAAGGTACTGCTGCAGGGCGCTGTTCCTGGGGCATGTTGACCTGACAGACATCGCTGCAGAGTTCAAGAAGGCGTAAACGGGGGTTTGATTAAAAAGGCACAAGCTGGAACGCCATTTTTTGGGTGAACTTGTGGTTTTCGCAGACAGGCCAGCTTACCTGGCCTGCCACCCTGTTTCAGAAGAGTGGGTGACTTATTTCGAACCAAACGATAGCTACTGGGATTCTAACTTCACAAAAAGGTGGGAACAGTTTTGAATAGAAACGGTCAATGAACTGGCTGGACTTGTAGCTTCCGCCCCAGAAGAAAGGGAAGCCATCGTGGCAACAGTCGAAAACACATTCGGGCTCTCATGGTATGGGCAGCCGCCACAAACCAACCCTGCGGCGGGAAAAGCAGCCGAAGTACTATACAATGCAATCAAAGTCGTAGCGCTAAGCAAAGTTTAAAAACACTCAGCAGTTCTATCGAGCCATGGAAGACGAAGCCAGAATAGACTACAACAAGATAGCCCAAAAGTGGCAGAAGAAATGGGCAGATTCTGGAATATTCAAGGTAAAGGAAGACGCTAAGAAGAAGAAATTTTTTCTGTTGGAGATGTTTCCGTACCCGTCGGGAAGCGGGCTTCACATGGGCCACGTTCGAAACTACGCTATTGGCGACTGCTACGCCAGATACAAAAGAATGAGGGGATTTAACGTTCTTTACCCTATGGGTTATGATGCTTTCGGGCTGCCGGCAGAAAATGCGGCCATAAAAAACAAGGTTAACCCGAAAAAGTGGACAGAAGAAAACATGGCCCTTATGAAGTCGCAGCAGAAGCTGCTCGGGCTAAGCTACGACTGGGACAGGGAACTTGCAACCTGCTATCCAGAATATTACAAATGGAACCAGTGGATATTCCTCAAGATGCTGGAGAAAGGGCTTGCCTACAAGAAAAAGGCTGCTGCAAACTGGTGTCCGAGCTGCAAAACAGTACTTGCCAATGAACAAGTGCACGAGGGAACATGCTGGAGATGCCACAGCCCTGTTGAGCAGAAAGAACTTGAGCAGTGGTTCCTAAAAATAACAGCATACGCAGACCAGCTCCTTAACGACCTTGACAAGCTTGGAAACTGGCCTGAACGGGTAAAGGTAATGCAGAAGAACTGGATTGGAAAGAGCGAGGGCGTGGAGATATTCTTTCCTGTTGACGGGATGAAAAAGGCAATGCCTACTTTTACAACAAGGCCTGACACAATATTCTCTGTAACTTTTGTTGTTTTGGCACCAGAACATTCGCTTGTCAGCGAACTCACAAAGGGCACGAAACATGAAAAAGAGGTTGCAGAATTCGTGAAAAGCGCTATAAGGGAAAGCACAATTGACAGATTGAATGAAGAGAAGGAAAAGAAAGGTGTGTTCACAGGGCGTTACGCCATTAACCCTGCCTCAAAGGAAAAAATACCAATTTGGGTTGCAAACTTTGCGGTAATGGAATACGGTACAGGAGCAGTAATGTGTGATGCCCACGACAAAAGGGACTTTAAATTTGCAAAGAAGTATGGAATACCACTCAAAATTGTAATAAGGCCTGCTGACAAGCCTGATTTTAGCGTCGAACAGCTTTCAGAGGCTTATACCGAAGCTGGCATAATGATTAATTCTGACCAGTTTAACGGTCAGACAAATGCTGAAGCGTTACCGAAGATTGCAGAGTGGCTTGTGAAAAATAAGAATGCTAAGAAGGTTACAAACTACAAGCTCCGCGACTGGCTCATATCAAGGCAAAGGTATTGGGGCACGCCAATCCCTATCATATACTGCAAAAAATGCGGAATAGTGCCTGTGCCTGAAAAAGAGCTGCCGGTTATGCTTCCGGAGCCTGAAAAGGCAAAGTTTACTGGCGAAGGCAATCCTCTCAACAGCTGCGGCGAGTTTGTTAACGTAAAGTGCCCAAAGTGCAAGGCTAACGCAAGGAGAGAAACGGACACGATGGACACTTTTGTAGACAGCTCGTGGTATTTCCTCCGTTATTGCAGCAACAAAGAACAGAAAATGCCGTTTGACAAAAAGGCAGCAGAATATTGGATGCCTGTAGACCAGTACATTGGCGGGATAGAGCACGCTGTGATGCATCTTCTTTACGCGAGGTTTTTCACGAAGGTGCTAAGGGACTTTAAGCTGGTTGATGTAGCTGAGCCTTTCAGCAACCTGCTATGCCAGGGAATGGTTCTAAAAGATGGGGCGGTCATGAGCAAGAGCCGCGGCAATGTTGTTGACCCGAGGGAAATAATTTCCAAATACGGGCCTGACACGGCAAGGATGTTCATACTGTTCATGGCCATGCCTGAAAAAGAGCTCGAGTGGTCGGACAAGGGTGTGGAGGGGAGTTTTAGACTGCTAAGGAAGATTTATTCCCTGGCAACGAAGAAGTTGAGTTACGGCAGCGGGAAAGAGCTGACATCCAAAGATAAGCAAGTTCTGAGCAAGACACACTCGACGATAAAGAAAACAACAGAGCTTGTTGAGGAATTCCGGCTGAATGCCGCAATAGGGGCTGTTATAGAGATGGTAAACGTGCTTTCAAAATACGGCGATGGGCAGGTTAATAAGCAAGTTTACAGTGAAGCCCTTAAAAATCTTACACTGCTCATTTCGCCGTTTGCACCGCACATTGCTGAGGAGCTGTGGGAGATTCAAGGCCGCAAAGGATTCATATCATTGCAGAGCTGGCCAGAATACGAAGAAGAGAAAATAGACAAAGAAGCGGAAGCAATGGAACAGCTTTTTCACACAACGCTTTCGGATTTTGAGACTGTGTTGCAGCTGGCGAGGATAGAAAAACCAAAAGAAGTTGTGCTCGTTGTCGCGCCAAGCTGGAAATACGAGCTGGTGAGGATTTTGAAAGAGGAGCTGACAAAGACAAGAGACCAAAGGGCGCTCATAAGCGCATGCCTTGCGGAAAAGGACCTGAAGCCACACGGAGAGGAAGTAGCCAAGATAGTGCAGGCAGTGCTGAAGGACCCGGCGAAGCTGCCAGAAACAGTAATTGACAGGGAAAAGGAGCTTGAGACTTACAATTCAGCAAAGGATGAGATTGAAAAGGATTACAAGGCCAAGGTAGTTATTTCCGATGCGGACACGTCAAAAGAGCAGAAGGCAAGGCAGGCAATGCCCGGGAAGCCTGCAATAATAGTCAAATAAAAATGAAAAAAGTAAAAAAGGCGCTTGTTGTATATTATGCCAGAAACTACGGCACCCTCAACGTGGTAAAAAAGGCGCTGCAGAAAAACAAAATAGCCGCTTCCTACATTAAAAGGGAAAGTGAATCAGCAATAAAAAAAGCCGCCCTTAAAGCTGATTGTGCTGTTGTTGTTGGCGGCGATGGAACGCTGCTCAGGGCATCACACTTAATAGAAAGCACCCCTGTCCTTCACGTAAGCTCCAATTTGAGCATAAACGAAGCATTCTTTGCAAGGGCAACAACAAAAGACATAAGCAGGAAAATAAAACTCCTTACCAAAGGAAAATATAAGCTGCTGCCGCTGCTGAGGCTTGAAGCTGAAATTAACGGAAAAAAGCTCCCATTCAAGGCCCTTAACGAAGTCTATGCGGGCAGTAAGGAGCCGTATCACACCGCCCGATATAAACTAATAATCGGCAACAAGACAGAGGAGCAGAAAAGCTCCGGAATCCTGATTTCAACTCCTGCTGGGAGTTATGCGTGGGCAAGAAGCGCAGGGGGAAGAACCTTGTCGTTGACGGCAAAAAAGATGCAGTTTGTAGTAAGAGAGCCTTATGTTGGAAGGCTCACAAAACCGAAGATGACAAAGGGCGTTCTGAGCAGCAGCCAGAGCATAACGGTAATTTCAAACATCTGGGAAAGGCACAAAGGGATAGTTGTTGTTGATTCTTACAAAAAGAATTTTGGGTTTAACAACGGGGACAAGCTTCTTGTAAAAGCCGCGAAGCAGCCTCTGAATCTGATGGGCTTTTAATATCTGTGGCACTATTTACTAAAACGCAGCTGCAGCATCCTCTTTCCATAAAGCCATGCATAGCCAAAAAGGAACCCAAGCCTCTCGGCAGACTTTGACTTGCCCTCCTCCCGAAAGTTGTAAACAAAAGGAACTTCAGAGATGCTAAATCCCGCATTCATGGCCCTGTAAAGAAGCTCGAGGTCAAACTCCCCCCACTTCGAAGGATACCTGAAGTCGAGCGCAAGCAGCTTCGCCCGCCTTATTGCATGAAAGCCGCCAGTCCAATCCGTAATTCCGTGACCCATCACAAAACGAATCACGCTGTTAAAAAGAACAGTAGCAGCCTTTCTTAAAAAAGGAGCTTCAATGCCTCCTCCAGCCATAAACCTTGAGGCTGAAACCATGTCAAGATTCTTATCAACAAGATTTTTTATAAGCTCAGGAACCTTGGAAGGAGGATGGGATGCGTCAGCATCCATAATTACAACAAGATCGCCCCGTGCGACTTTAACGCCGTCCATAATGGCCGAAAATATGCCCCTTATGTTGTAACGGTGAACCGCAGCAACCCTGCCAGACGCGGCGCTCTTATCAATAATTGAAGGTGTTTCGTCCCTTGAGTCGTCATCTACGACAATAATCTCAAAATAATTAATGCCTGCCGATTCAAGGCTTAAAGACAATGCTCCAATCAGCCTTCCAACATTACCCTCCTCATTATATGTGGGCACAACCACAGAAACAAAATGTTTATTGGCGACAGCAGCCACTCTAGAGATGCCTTGCCGCAGCTCAGCTACTGAACCGGCTTCAATATTAACCTTGCCAGACTTGTAAGCGTATCTGGCCGCATTGGTGTCCTTGCCCGTTGCATTACTCATAATTTCTGGGATAATCCTAAAGTATAAAAATCTACCCACAGAAAAAACTAACAGTAATTTCAAACATCTGGGAAAGCCACAAAGGCGTTGTCGTCATCTACTCCTACAAGAAAGAGTTCAGGTTCAACAATGGGGACAGGCTTATTGTCAGGGCTTCAAAGCAGTCGCTTAACCTTATGTGCCTGCGAGGCCGGCGTTATTATTTTCGTACTCTTGGAGTCTTCCCAATATCCCATCAAGTATTCTTTGGCGCGCTTCAGGCGGTCGCGGTGCACTCCTAATTCGCGCCTGCAGGTAAGCAAATCTCTCTAACAAACTGAGTGTTGTTTCCCGCCCACCTACAAAAAGCCAAGGATATCTTCGAGGAAAATTTTGCTTAATGGATTCAGGCCTCATGCCAAGAATTCCGGCAATAACTTCTATATCCTTGACAACAACCTGGGGGTTTTGCAAGACGCTCACGTATTCAATTTTCGGGACGGCAGTCTTGAGTTTAATTCTCGGGCCTGCTCCCGGGGCTTTTAAAACCTTAAAATTCTGCCTCGAATACTGAAACTCCAATGCCAGGGCTGTTTTGCCCTCTTGAGGTATGATTATTGAACCTAGAAGCGGCGGCGCATGTTCTGTTTCGGGCGTATAGCCAACAATCATAACTTCTGGCAATGAATCAAAGCCGAACCTGAAATCTTTAACAGGAAGCTGCATTAAAACGTGCTTTTGCTCTTGCAGTGTGTTGTACAAAGCCACAGCAATGTCCTCTGTGAGCCTTTGAAATTCAAGGAACTTTTGTGAAAGCGTTGAGCCATCAGGCTGCCCACGCATGCGCAACGAATAAAGGCAGCGCCCGTATGGCATCTTAATCAGACGTGCTTCAGAATAAGCCATAAAAGGATTTTTAGGGTCAAAAGGCGCGCCAGAAGCCGAAACGTACCCCACACTATGAGAGGTAGTCGCAATTCTTTGAATTTCGGAGAGCTGCCCTTCAACTAAGTTTTCAAGCCGGACTGATAAGGGATTCATTTACAGGACAATGGGTTGAGCAAATGCTTAAAAATGTTGTTTAAAAAAAAAGCGGGAGACGCGCCTGAAAGTTGGTAAGGCTTGAACCTTTCGGTTTGCTCCGCCATCGCTCCTCTCCGCTACCCTCCAAGCGCAAACACTTACGATTCGTGCTGCTTCCTTCCGGACCTGACACTTTGACCATAAATGCTAACCCTGCAGGACAGAGACTCAACGCTTTAGCAAAGGCCTACAGGCCAATACCAGACCGCCCCTCAAGCTTCGGTCCACCCATGAAGCCCGTATGGTGCAACAGCGCAGGGCTGGCGCGCCAACCTAGTCTCCCGGCGAAGGGTAATGAAGAAGTGGTTTTAAAGGTTTCTAAAATAGCAAAAGACTGCCATACCCAACAAAACACCCCGCAGCAATAAACGGCATGGCCGGGTAGAACTTGCCTCTCTTGCCTATCATCAGGAGCACGGCTAAAGCTCCTGTGGCTGCAACTGGGATTATTAGCGCCTTGTACAACCCGAAGGTGGCCAAGGCAGTGCCTGCAAACAAGAGAGGGAAGCCAATATCTCCCCCACCAACAACAGCATAACTGCCAGAATCAGAATATTTATCGGCTTTAAGCTTCGGTTGTGAGGGCTTTGTGGAAGTAGATGATGATGTGATTGGTGAAACTGCAGACTTGGCAGAAAGCTTCTTTGGAACGAACAGGCCGGCAAAGATTCTGTTTTCTGTCTGGAACTTTGCCAGGGTTATCATGTGCTTGCTGTGGAAAACCGCGAAGATGTCGTAAGCGGCTATTATGAGCAACAGGATGGCAGCGGATTTGACGTTCATTACTGGAACAAAGATTGCTGCCATGCCGCCATAAATGAAAAGCTCGCTAAGGTTATGGGCAAGGACATTTGGCCTAAAGACCTTGAAATAAGCCAGGGCTAAGGACAACACTGCTGCTGCCAAACTTGGAATAAAAGCCGAAAACGCGGCTGCAAGGGTTATCACAACAGCAAGGAAGAACCAAACCTTCCAAAGGGAGAGCTTTCGTAGCTTGATTATCAGCAGAAGCAGCACGGTACCAATGGCGATAGCAGCCCCAAAAAAGAGGAAGGAGATGTCTGGGGCAATGCTGGGCCTCTCAACGCCATAAGGCAGCTGCCCGTAAACCACGACAGGCTTTCCGGCTTCCTTTGATGCCTGCTCAGAGGCGGCATCGTCAATATATGAGTGAACAACAAAAAGCCCGATAAACTGTGCAGCGAGGAAAATTGACAGAAGAACAGCCGAAACCTGCCATGAATGTTTCATGCTTTCACTGCGGCAAAGATTTATATAAAAAATATTCTACACAAAGAAAAAGTGGGAATTGCGCATACTGTTGCGATAAGGGTATTCTGCGGGCAGGAAGAAAACGAAAACGAGATAGTGAATGGGTTAAAATCTCTGCTCCCTTTTGACCTGGAGAAGGAGAAGATATTGATACGGAGGCAGAACGCACTCGGGTTCAATGACAGAAAGATTGTAATATTTGAGGCTGTGCTGAACAAAAACAGGCACGTAAAGGCGTTTCTTGAAAACATTCTGGAGAAAGTTTCTGGACCTGACAAGCAGATGCTGCTGCGGCAGCTTGACTCACGAGTGGATGATGATGCAAACTTCTTCGTGAGGTTTGAAAAGGAGACGCTGGCAAAGCACAACGAACTTCTGGTAACCGATAACGGCAACTGCTACCATGTCAAAATAAAGATGGCTGCTTATCCAAGCAGCAAGCAGGCAGCCATAGCCGTAATGAAAGAAGTGCTGGAAAAGGCATAAAACCACAAACAATATATTCAGGCGCAAAACTTGCTCTTGTAAGGGTGTTTCTATGGCAGATGCTACGACTGTTGCAAAGCTAAAAGAAAAGGCAAAGCAGCTGCGAATTGAGTCAGTTAAGCTCGTTTACCAAGCTGGTTCAGGCCATCCCGGAGGCTCACTTTCGGCAGCAGACATAATGGCCGCGCTGTTCTACCACCACATGAAGTACGACCCTAAAAGGCCCGACTGGCCTAGCAGGGACAGGTTCATACTGAGCAAAGGGCACTGCACACCACTTCTTTACTCTGTTTTTGCTGATGTCGGATACTTCCCCAAAGAAGAACTTGCAACATACAGGAGGCTCGGAAGGCTTACTGGACACCCAAACCCGAAGTTGCCTGGGGTTGAGATAGCAACAGGCTCGCTTGGGCAGGGGCTCTCTGTCGGGCACGGCATGGCCCTCGCCGGAAAGCTTGACAAAAAAGACTTCTACGTTTACGTGCTGCTCGGCGATGGCGAACTGAACGAGGGGCAGGTCTGGGAGGCGGCAATGAGCGCTGCGCAATACAAATCTGACCATTTGATTGCGCTAGTTGACAACAATAAAGTTGCGCAGGATAATTTAACTGCAAACCTGAAGAATATTGAGCCTGTTGACAAAAAGTTCGAGGCATTCGGCTGGCAGACATTCAGGATAAACGGTCATGACATTGCAGCAATAATTGACGCGTTGGCGGCAGCAAAGAAAATACGAGGTAAGCCTGTCATAATAGTTGCCGACACGATAAAAGGAAAAGGCGTTTCTTACATGGAAGGCAAGCCGGACTGGCACGGCAAGGCGCCAAACGAGGAATTGTTCAGGAAGGCAATGGAAGAACTGGAAAAAGGTGGCTAAAATGGGAGGAAATGCAACGACACCTGCAATGGCCGCAACGAGGGACGGCTACGGAAACGCGCTGCTGAAAATCGGCAGCGACACAAACATAGTAGTTCTTGATGCCGGAGTGTCAGATTCCACCAGAACGAATAAGTTTGCCGAGAAGTGGCCTGAAAGGTTCTTCAACATGGGAATAAGCGAGGGGGACATGGTCTGCACGGCGGCAGGACTGGCGAAGTGCGGCAAAACCGCTTTTGCAACCAGCTTCATATGCTTCCTTCTCGGAAGGTCAATGGACCAGATACTCGTTTCAGTAGCTTACTCAGACAGCAACGTGAAAATAATCGGAACGCATGCCGGATTAGCTATTGGAGAGGATGGCCCTACTGCGCAGGCAATTGGTGATGTTTCTTACATGAGGGCGATGCCGAACTTTATCGTGATTTGCCCTGCTGATGTTGTAGAGGCGGAGAAGGCGACACTTGCTGTTGCAAAAAGGAAAGGGCCTGCATATCTGAGGCTGGGAAGGCCTGCTGTCAAAACTATTTACGACGACAGCTACAAGTTTGAAATTGGCAAAGCATCTGTTGTTGCTGAGGGAAACGACGCTGCAATAATCGCTTCTGGAATAATGGTGCAGGAGTCAATGGCTGCTGCCGAGATTTTGAGGAAAGAAGGCGTTAATGTGAGAGTAATAAACATGTCAACGATAAAGCCGCTTGACAGAAAGGCGGTTGCCGAGGCTGCCAAAACAGGCGCGATAGTTACTGCTGAGGACCATAACATCTACGGCGGGCTGGGAAGCGCTGTGGCTGAAGTCATTGCTGAAGAAGGCCTCAACGTGAAGTTTGGCATGATGGGTGTCAAGGACCGATTTGCCGAATCAGACACGCAGAAAGTGCTTTTCAAGAAGTACGGTCTGGATGCGGAAGCGATAGCAGCTGCCGTGAGAAAAGCAGTTGTAGCGAAGAAATGATTTCGCACTATACGATATAGGCACAAATTTAATAAACCGCCTTATAAATCTGGTTCTTATGTTGAAACGAAGTGATTGCCTTTGGGGGTAGCCGCTTTTTCTTAGATGCATCACCAAACTTAAGCCGAAGTGATTTTCGGTGGCAATAACAACCTTCGCATCGGGGTCCTCGGAGGAATAGGGCCGGAATCAACAGCTGTTTTCTACAGCAAGCTGATAGAAAAGCTACAGGCAATCGGACTTATAAAAAGCAACACAGACTTCCCGCAGGTAATCATAAACAGCATACCAGCACCTGAACTTATAAGCGGCAACCACAGAGCCATCAAGCACTATGAAAAGGGGCTAAAAGAGCTGGACTCTTTCGGAGTTGACTTTATTGTTATGGTGTGCAATACTGTGCATCTCTTCCTACCTAGGCTGCAGCGCGGCGTTAAAGCAAGGATACTGGACCTGAGGGAAGCGGTTTATAAAGAGCTGAAGAATAGAAAAATCTCACGCATAGCTGTGCTAGCCACAGAGAACACCATCAGGCTGCGGCTCTATGAGTTCGGTGACTTAATGACAATTCGGCTGGAAACCGCAGACATAAAAGCCCTAAACAACGCAATAATAAATTTCAACATCGGAAAGGAAAAAAACAAACAGCGGCTTACATGCGAACGCATTGCGGAAAAGTGCTATGACGAAGGGGCGCAGCTTATTGTCCTTGGCTGCACTGAGCTGGCAGTCATGCTGGGAAAGTGCAGACTCCCTTCCCTCAACACCATCGATGTTCTTGTGCATGCTGTCATCAGTGAATACAGGAATCATATTAACAATTGTATGAACCAACAATATTTAAATAGCAACAGAACGGAGGCAAGGGTATGACAAAAATCATAGACCCCTGGGGCTCTGTCCTCGTTGAGGACTACGCGAAGCTGATAAAGGATTTTGGCTTGGAGCAATTCTCGCAGTACTTGGAGCTTTTCCCCAATCCGAACAGGCTGATGAGAAGGGATGTTGTGTTTGCTGGAAGGGACGTGAAGAGAATAGCTGATGCCATAAAGAAGAAAGAGGACTTCTATGTGCTGTCTGGGATAATGCCCTCTGCGGAGAAGATACACCTTGGCACTAAGATGGTGATTGAGGACATAAGGTACTTCCAGGACCACGGAGCTGATACTTATGTGCTGGTTGCAGACCTTGAGGCGGCAGCCGCGAGGGGCGTAACTCTTGAAGAAGGCAGAAAAAGGGCACTGGAATTCTACATTCCGGCTTACATAGCCCTCGGATTGGACCCCAAAAAGACGACGTTTTATTTCCAGTCTGAAAATAAGGAAGTAATGCACCTTGCTTACGAATTTGCCAAGAAGATAACGGCAAATGAATTTGAGGCAATTTATGGCAGCAATGACCCCGGCAAGATGTTCAGCGCACTAACACAGGTTGGTGACATACTCTACCCGCAGCTGAAGAAAAGAAGGCCAGGAGTCATACCTGTCGGGATTGACCAGGACCCGCACATAAGGCTGACAAGGGACATAGTAGCAAGAACAAAGTCAAAGTACAACTTTGTGCCGCCCTCAAGCATCTACAACAAGTACACGCCCTCACTAAGCGGGAAGCTGAAGATGTCCAAGTCTGAGCCGGAAAGCTGCATCGAGCTACCAGAAGACACGAAAAGCGTGTGCAGGAAGATAAAAAATGCTATGAGCGGTGGAAGGGACACGCTTGAGGAACACAAAAAGCTAGGCGCGGTTATAGAGAAAGATATGGTATTTGAGCTGCTGAAGCAGCACTTGGTTGAAGACGACAGGGAACTGCAAAGGATACATGACGACTACAAGTCTGGGAAGATGACAAGCGGCGAGCTGAAGCAGATAGCCTGTGACAAGATGACTGAATTCCTAGCTGATTTCTCTGCAAAGCTGGAAAAGGCGAGGCAGAATATCGGCAAATTGAAGTTTATTTCTTTCAACTAAGCCCTTTTTCGGCAGGTTTTTATACAACCCTGTTGTTTCTTACTTTTATGGTGGAATTAATTATAGCCGAAAAACCAAAGGCTGCACAGCGTATAGCAGAATCTCTAGCTGAAGGCAAAGTTGTGAAAAAGGGCGTGCATGGTGTTTATTACTATGAAATTTCAAGAGGCAAAAATGACATAATTGTTGCCTGCGCCGTAGGTCACTTGTTTGGTCTTGCTGAAAAAGAGAAGAAAAAAGGTATGGCTTACCCTGTTTTTGATGTTGAATGGAAGCCACTATATGAAACAACAAAGACAGCTGCGTTCTCCAAGAAGTATTATGATATGTTAAAGAAGTTGTCCAAAGATGCAACAACCTTTACCGTTAGCTGCGACTACGATATTGAGGGAAGCACTCTTGGAATGAATATAATTCGTTTTATCTGCAAGCAAAAAGATGCTAGAAGAATGAAGTTTTCTACATTGACCAAACCAGACCTTATTCAAGCTTACGAAAGCGTTTCACAAAGTTTGGACTGGGGGCAGGCGCACGCAGGCGAAACCAGACATGAGCTGGATTGGTACTGGGGCATCAACCTGAGCAGGGCATTGACCTCAGCAATAAAGAAAGCAGGCTTATTCAAGATACTCAGCATAGGCAGAGTACAAGGCCCTGCACTGCAGATTATTGTGCAAAGGGAGAAGGAAATAAAGGCGTTCAAGCCGCAGCCGTTCTGGCAGCTGGAGCTGCAGGGCAAGGTGAAGAATGGCGAGCTGACTGCGCTGCACGAAAAGGACAAGTTCTGGGACAAGAAAGAAGCTGATTTGGTGTATGCAAAAGTTAAAGGAAAAAACGGCACTATTTCAGAGGTAAAACGGGACGAGTTTCAGCAGCAAACACCATACCCATTTGACCTGACAACGCTGCAGACAGAAGCTTACAGGTGCTTTGGCGCGCCTCCGAAAGCGACGCTTGAAATAGCACAGGAATTGTATACTTCGGGGCTCATCTCGTACCCAAGAACATCGTCCCAGCAGCTGCCGCCTACAATCGGCTACTCAAAGATAATAGCAGCACTCTCTCAGCAAGAGAACTACAGCGCGCTATGCAAGCGGTTGCTGGCGAAAGGAGGTCTGAAACCGAACAACGGAAAGAAGACAGACCCCGCGCACCCGGCAATCTATCCGACAGGGCTGAAGCCGAAGAGCCTTGACAAGAGGGGCCAGAGAATCTATGACCTGATTGCCCGGAGATTCCTTGCCACTTTTGCGGATGCAGCCACCAGGGAAACAGTATCAGCGAGAATTGACGTAAATAAAGAAATTTTTGTTGCTGCCGGAACGACAACAAAGTACAGGGGGTGGCACGAGTTCTATGGGCCTTATGCGAGGTTCAAGGAAGAGGAACTGCCACAGGTGACAAAAGGCGAAACAGTTGTTGTGAAAAAGCTGGAGCTCCTGGCAAAAGAGACGAAGCCTCCGGCGAGGTACACGGAGGCTTCTATAATAAGGGAGCTTGAAAAGAGGAACCTGGGCACAAAGGCGACAAGGGCTGAGATTATTGACACATTGCACAAAAGAGGATATGTTAACGGAAGGGCGATAGAAGCGACAGACCTCGGGATAAAGATTGTTGAAACATTGGGGAAGTACAGCCCAGAAATAATAGATGAGGAGCTGACAAGGCACTTCGAGGGCGAGATGGAGGAAATACAGGAAGACAAGAAAAAAGGGGAAGATGTGCTGGAAGAGGCAAAAGGGGTGCTGGTTAAAATCCTTGACAGCTTCAAGAAAAAGGAGAAAGGGATAGGAGACGAGCTGATAACTGCAACGAAAGAATCTGAAACAAAGGAGAATACCATTGGAAGATGCCCTGTCTGCGGTGAAGGGACACTTATGATGAAAAGAGGCAAGTTTGGCAGGTTCATAGCGTGCAGCTGCTATCCGGACTGCAAGGCGACATTCAAGCTGCCATCAAACGGGCTTGTCAAGAACACCGACAAGGTGTGCGAAACGTGCAAGCACCCCGTAATAACGGTGATAAGGAGCGCCAGAAAGCCGCAGGAGGTATGCATAAACCCCGACTGCCAAAGCAAGATTTCGCCAGACGCAAGAAAGCTGATAAGACAGAATGAAAACAGCAGCTGCAAAAAATGCGGCGAGGGGAAAATGGTTCTCAGAAGAAGCGTTTACGGGAGCTTCCTCGGGTGCGATAAGTTCCCGAAATGCAGGAATATAGTGAAGATAAATGGCGGAATACGATAAAGGTGTTTATAATGGCCTCTGTAATTAATGAATTCAGGAAAGTTTCTTCTTTGATGGCAAATTTTATGCTAAGCAGACCATTCTATGCATCAGTTGATATAACCAATTTCTGTAACTTGCGCTGCGATGGATGTGACTACCCCTTGCTTCTCGGACAGAAGCAACTCGGCAAAGACTTGCCGCTTGAGGGGATTGAAGCAAGGATTGAGGCACTGCATAAGGCATTTGGAAGCTTGGTTGTTGTACTGGCCGGGTTTGAGCCAACCGTGAGAACAGACTTGGCAAGCATCATTACCGCTGCATCTCGACATAATTACGTTGGAATTGTAACTAATGGAACGCTTATTGACAGGGAAAAAGCAAAGAGCTACTGGAAAGCCGGGCTCTTGTTTGCAAGCGTTTCTTTACCTACAACGGATGATAAAAGATTCAGGGAAATAACACAGGTGCAACGCTACGGTGTCAGGGACGTTAAAAATGCAATTGAAACGCTGATTGAGACTGCACCAATATTCGGAAAAGTAGCAATAACTGTGACAGTCGACAACCAAACAACGCCAGCACAAATGGAGGAAATTATCGTTTACGCGAAGAATGTGAGAGCTGCAGTTTCATTCCAACCATACTCAGCATCAAAACCTGCTTCGGCCCTGATTAGCTATGATATTGCTGGTGACAAAAGAAGAATCACAGAGGAAACACTCGAAACGGTTTTTGCCGGAAGTTTAGCCGGCATAATTCTAGAGTTGAAAAGAAAATATGGCAATGTTATCGGTCGAACTGTTGCCTTAAGAAATTTTGATACTTTCATTAGAGAGGGAATGATACCATTTAAGCCCCGTTCACTCAAACTTTACACAAATGGGAATATTAGCCTATACCCTGAAAGGCAAGCGTTCAGCAATATTGACGCTAGATTGCCGGAACAGGTCTGGCAAGATTATAGGCAACATGTTGAGGAATTAAGGGCACAGGGGCCATTTAAGGCAAATAACTGCTACCGATGCGTTAATTTAACTAATCCAACAACGCCGATGGGTGACATGGTTGGAACTGTATGGAGAGCGATTGCGAAGGTAGTCTAAGCTAAATGTTGTCGTAATTCTATAATAGCCAGAAAGGTTTAAATCGTGGCATCAGCAATAATTGGCTGAATGCTTGCAAACGAGGATGTAATAATAAGACTGGCGCTCGCCGTATTAGTGGGTGCTTTGATAGGATTGGAAAGAGAGAAAACAAAGCATGCCGCAGGGCTACGAACCCACCTGCTTGTATGCATAGGCTCAACACTGATAACCCTCACTTCAATTGACATGTTCCCGCAGAACCCGGCTCCGATAACGGCTGCCATAATAACAGGAATAGGCTTTCTCGGAGCATATGGGCAGTAGCCGGGTTGGGGCTTGCTCTGGGCGCAGGAGCTTACATAATAGCGGCATTTGGAACATTGGCGATGATGTTCACGCTGGAATTTGGGCGGATACAGTACTTAATAACAAAGAAAAAGCGGAAGTGGAGCTAAAATCTAAAATTCAAGGATACCCTTGGCTTCTGCAACAAGGCTGGGGCTGCTGCCGCCGTGCCAGGTTGACCTTGGGCGGACTCTCATCGGATAAAGGCGCTCATTGGTATCGTCAAAAAGGAGAGCTGCGCCTTTTACCCTCGGCAGGTCGTTGAGCGACTTGTCAAGGCCCTCGCGCATGTAGCTCTGCATCAGGGCGCCAAGGGCGTCAACGTCAATCTTTGCAGTAACACGATGGGAGATAACGATATCCGATTGTGTCATGACGTCGGTATGAATCTGGCCTGGCTGCTGCGATGCAAGAACCAGGGAAATGCCGGGCTGCCTGCCCTCCCTGAGGACAGTGATTAGGGAATTCGACGCCGGCGTGATGCCCTGCTTGGGAAGGAATTCGTGGGCCTCATCGAGAAAAAGCCAAATCAACGGGACTTCCTTCTTCTCGCCTGCAAGCTTCCTAGAGAAGGATGTTGCCTGTTTTATTGAGGCCATTTCCTCAGCCTTCCTTATGAGCATCCTTTCGTTAAACAGCTTCTTTGAAACAAGGCCAATGACCAATGCACGGATGTTGTTCTTGCCCCCAGAGACGGCATAAGGGCTTATGTCAAGTATTGTAATCTGCCCGCCAACAGCCAGGTCGCTGATTAGCGTTGATTTCTCGCTGAAAAGCCCCCAATCTTCAGCTGAGAGGAACATGTTTTCAACAGCCGCCCTTGTCTCATTGCTTGTCCTGTCATCCTTCCTTACCTCAGCCACGATGTCGTTTAATGAAAAATCCGCCTGCTGCTTCCTGAGCCCGGAGACAACCCTTCCGATAAGAGTGCCAAACTCGCTTGTGATGTCAACCTCGAAAATGCCGCACCAGTCGCCAATGGTGAGCTCTGCCGGGTTGATTGAGAAAGGCAGGTCAACCGGTATGCCGCGGTCCTTGAACTCCTGGTAGCTGCCCAGGGGCACGTAAACCCGCGCGTTAAAGTGCTGGTAAGGAATCTGCCACTCCCTGAGAAGGGCTTCGTCCTTCCTGTTCTCGTACTTGGTTGTCCAGAAAATTCCCATGGTGTCAAAAACTACGAGGCTGAGGTTTTTTGTGAGCTCTGGCTCAAGGGACATCATGCCTTCAGCCATTGCCATAATAGAATAGCTTTTCCCGCTTCCCCTCTTGCCAAAAACTGAAACAACATGGCTTCTCAGAACGTCCATGTAAATTCCTGTTGACAGCGAGGTTGTCTGGCCCATCTTGACGTAATGCTTGCCAATAAGGAAGGTGCCCTTATCGCCAAAAGCCCTCCTGTCTTCCTCATCCCTTCCGACAATTATCTCGTACACGCACTAACCTCTTTTGCAGCTATTCCAGCTGTTCTGCTGTTGTGGCAATAAATACTTTGCGCTAGTGGGGTGCTTTCAAGTTAATTGGCAAAGCCGACTTTGGTGCTGCGCACTTCCTTTCCCTCCCCTACGCTTAGCGTGGGGAGAGGAAAGCAACCCAAATGCAGTTTGGGCAAAGTCGGCAACAAAAGACACTTAACTTGACATTATCCGCTAGTGGGAAGCTTTATAAAATCGCTGTGGCTTCACAGGAGAAATGGCAAAAAGCATTGGGGAAGGGAACGGCATCAGCGAAGAGTTCGCAAGTCTCAAAAAGGAGATAGAAACTATTGACTCTAAAAGAGAAGCTCTCATCGCCAGCACAAGGGAAATACTGAAGGCATCCAAAGGAGCGATCTATTCCTTGCAACGAGGCGATAACAAGGCGGCGGAAAAGGCGCTTGCTGAACTGAAGCCAAAGATTGCCGCGCTAAAGCCTTATTCTGAAGATGCAAACTATGCGAGCGTCACAAAGCCTCCAATCCAGGAATATGTTGAGGCAGCCTGCTTCAGCGAATTCATCAACAATGGAAAGATACTGCCACGGGAAAAGCTTGGAGTTTCGGCGGAAAACTATATCGCCGGGCTTTGCGACCTGTCAGGCGAGATTGTGCGCAAGGCAGTCAACGCCGCCATAAACGATGATGCCAAGACGGTAATTTCGGGAAAAAAATTCATTGAAAACCTCTACTATGGCCTGATGCAATTTGACTTCAGGAATGGGGACTTAAGGAGGAAGTTTGACGGCCTGAAATACGACCTGAAGAAGATGGAAGACCTGCTTCTCAGCCTGAAGCTGCAGGGGAAGGTGAAGTGAAAAATGGTCATAGACCATGAAAGGGTAAGGAAACAGGCAAAAGCCGTTATGGATGAGTTTGTGAAGGCACTTGATAAAATTGGAGGGGTTTCTGGAGAGGTTGGCATTGAAAGGGATGAGCAAACAAGGGCTGCGAAGGCAACAAAGCAGGACAGCGGCTTCAGGGGGAGGATGCTTGGAAACGCCCCTAAAAAGGACAGCTCACACATAATTGCCGAGAAGAAAAGCTGGTAAAAATGACCTATTCAACAGAAGAAAAAAAATCACTCATTAAGAAAGGCAAAATAACGGCATCGAAAAACATCAAAGGATTTCTAAACGCCGTAAGGAAGAAAAATGGCAGCGTGAACGCCATATTGCACGTTAATGAAAATGCTGTTGCCGAGGCAGAGGCTGCTGACAGGAAGATAAAGGCCGGGAAAGCCGGAAGGCTGGCAGGGCTAGCAATAGTGGTGAAGTCAAACATTTCTGTAACAGGGTTGCCTGTTACTTGCGCTTCGAAAACGCTGGAAAATTATTACGGGACTTTTGACGCTGACGTTATCGCTAAGATAAAGGCCGAGGACGGCATAATAATCGGGATGGCAAACATGGACGAGTTCGCCTGCGGAAGCTCAGGAGAGACCTCGGCATTTGGGGCAACACACAACCCTGCGGCCCCGGGAAGAATACCGGGAGGGACAAGCTCTGGCTCAGCTGCGGCTGTCGCGGCAGGATTCTGCGACCTGGCCCTTGGCTCAGACACAGGCGGCTCAATCAGGAATCCAGCCTCGCATTGCGGCGTTGTAGGCATAAAGCCAAGCTACGGAAGGGTTTCAAGGTATGGACTGGTTGACATGACAATGAGCTTTGACCAGATAGGGCCTCTCAGCAACGATGCTTACGGGGCAGCACTGCTTATGGAGGTAATCGCCGGGAAAAGCGAGAACGACGGCACAACACAATTCCGCGATGAGCGGAATGTGCAATCGGGCAATGCCCGATTTGCAACTGCAAATAAAGTTCCGGATTACCTGAAGCTTCTGCAGAATGGCGTGAAGGGGATAAAAATAGGCATGAGCCCGGAATTTGAGGAGATGTGCAGTGACAAAAGGATATATGGGCTGATAGAAGACGCCGCGCATAAATTTGCTGCTGCAACGAAAAGCACGATAAAACAAATAAAGTTGCCTTATGTTGACATGGCAATACAGGCCTACTACCCGATAGTTTACGTCGAGTTCTTCTCGGGAACCAGGAAATTTGACGGGAGGAAGTACGGCAAGAAAATAGAAGACAGCTGCGGTGAAGAGGTGCTGAGAAGGATACTTGGCGGCAGGGAAATATCAAAAGCTGAGCACCACGGCACTTATTACAGAAAGGCGCTGATGGCAAAGAAGCGGATAGCTGAAGGCTTTGAAAGCGCATTCAAGGATGTTGACATCATAATATCGCCAACAACGCCCATGCTGCCGCACAGGATTGGAACGAAAATAAGTGACCCGATGGTAATGTATGCTTATGACGCTTATACCATCCCGGTGAATTTGGCGGGGGTTTGCGCGGGGGTTGTGCCTGCAGGGAAAATAGATGGTATACCTGTTGGGCTGCAGACTATGACGCCTGCTTTCAGGGAGGAATTGCTGCTTCAGACACTTGCCGGAATAGAAAAACAATCTTTATAAACGCTTTCTTGCTCTCTGGAATGCATGTTAAGAACCAATACCTGCGGGGAGCTGACTGCCAAAGACATAGGCAGGATTGTTACGCTGGCCGGCTGGTGCCATTCCAGAAGGGACCACGGCGGGGTAATCTTTATTGACTTGCGTGACAGGTATGGATTAACGCAGGTAGTTCTTGACCCAAGCCACAGCAAAAAAGTCCACAAGCTGGGCGAGCACATAGGGAGGGAGTGGGTCATTTCTGCAAAAGGCAAGGTGAGGAACAGGCCTAAGGACATGGTCAATCCTAAAATGGCCACGGGTGAAATAGAGGTCCTTGTTGATGAGCTTCAGATAATAACGAAAGCCGCTGTTCCGCCAATTGAAGTGGATGACAGGGTGGAAGCCTCTGAAGATATCAGGATGAAGTACAAGTACCTTGACCTGAGAAGGCCAATGATGCAGCAACGGCTGATTTTCAGGCATAAAGCGGCTGAAGCAGTGAGGGAGTACTTCAGCAAAAACAGCTTTATTGAGATTGAAACGCCTCTCCTCGTCAGGTCAACCCCTGAGGGGGCAAGGGACTATGTCGTTCCAAGCCGGGTTAGTCCTGGAAAGTTCTATGCCCTGCCGCAAAGCCCGCAGCTGTATAAACAGATTCTGATGATAGCTGGGTTCGATAAGTATTTTCAGCTTGCAAAATGCCTCAGGGATGAGGACTTAAGAGCAGACAGGCAGCCTGAGCACACCCAGATTGACTTTGAGATAAGCTTCGTTGACGAGAAAGACGTAATGCTGTTCGTTGAGGGGCTCTACAAGCACCTGTTCAAGGAAATGCTGGAGATTGACTTAAAAACGCCGTTCCAAGTGCTGACGCACGCCGAAACAATGGCAAAATATGGCACTGACAAGCCAGACTTAAGGTTCGGCATGGAACTTACTGATGTAACAGAGATTGTGAGAAAATCAGACTTCAAAACATTTGCATCTGAGGAGCAAGTCAAATGCGTGGTTGCTGAAAAAGACTTCAGCAGAAACGAGATAGACGAGCTAATAGGATGGGCAAAGGAAAATGGCGCAAAAGGGCTTGCGTGGATGAAAGCAACCGACAAAGGGTTGGAGTCATCAATCGTAAAGTTCTTCAGCACAGAAATACAGAAGCAGCTGCTTCTGAAAACAAAGGCAAAGAAGGGCTCGGTTCTGTTCTTCGTTGCAGACAGCAAGAAAAAGGTTGCGGAAGTCCTTGGAAAACTAAGGGTTGAGCTGGGGCAAAGGTTTGGGCTGATACCCAAATCGGCCGCTACCGATTGGGCCCAGTCGCAGCAGCGACTTGGGAATGACAAGGAATTCAAGTTCTGCTGGGTAGTTGCTTTTCCTTTGTTTGAATGGAATGCTGACGTGAATAGGTGGGAGGCAGCGCACCACATGTTCACATCGCCAAAGCCTGAGCACGCAGATTTGCTTGAGAAAGACCCGGGTAAGGTTCTCGGAAACCTTTACGACCTCGTGCTCAACGGAACAGAGTTGGGTTCTGGCTCAATACGCATTAACAGCCCAGATCTGCAGGAAAGGGTGATGAAGGTTGTTGGCTTAAGCCATGAAGCTGCCCAGGCAAAGTTTGGGTTTCTTCTTGAGGCATACAAGTTTGGAGCTCCTGTTCATGGTGGGATGGGGATAGGATTTGACAGGACAGTAGCGCTCATGCAGGGGCTGCACGACATAAGGGAGGTTATTGCTTTTCCGAAAAACAAAAAGGCTGAGAGTCCGATGGACGGCTCGCCATCAGAAGTTGAAGAGAGGCAGCTTAAGGAGCTGCACATCAAGAGTGATGTGGTTGGAAAATGAACCGGCTTCTGCGTTTATTTCTCTACCTTTGTGTTAGTGTGTTGATTTTTGTTTTGATATTAATACCTGTCGGCTTTTTAGTGCAAACAGTTTCCGGCACCTGTGAATTTTCGGAAGGCACATGCGGTTCACTTCGATTATCGATCGATCTGTTAATTTTAATCGCTGTTGTGGCTGCTTCACAACTAATAACCTACAAAATTTTTACAAAATTTTGAGGCTGCCGAATGTTTGTTCTGGTAACCAGCAACGAAAGGAAGCTTGAGGAATTCAGAGAGCTGCTGAAAGGGCTAAACTTTGAAGTTCTGAAAACAGAAAAGCCTGAGCTTAGGTCTGATGACATCTGCGAGGTTGCAAAAACAGCTGCTAAAGCTATTTGCGGGAAAATACAGAAGCCGGTTGTTGTTGAGGACTCAGGACTGTTCATTGATGCCTTAAAGGGCTTTCCTGGAACGTGCACTGCTTACGCCTTCAAAAGGATAGGCAACAGAGGCATTCTGGAGTTAATGAAAGGAGTAAAAAACAGGCGGTGCTGGTACAAATCTGCTGTCGGCTACTGCGAGCCGGGAAAAGAGCCGGCATGCTTCCTTGGCAGCGAGGAAGGAAGAATTTCTGAGAGGGAAAAAGGCAAGGGCGGCTGGGGGCAGGACCCGATATTCGTACCGAAAGGAAAAAGCAGGACTTACGGCGAACTGAGGAAGAAGGGTGATGTTAATTTGTTTAGGAAGGAAGCGATTGAGAAGTTGAAAAGTTTTTTGGAGACAAAATGAGGACGGTAGATAGCCTTGTAAAGCTCGCAATGATGAATTTTCTAAAAGCTAGTGCTGTTTTCTATGGCGTAAAAATTTACGGTCTTGAAAATGTCGAAACTGAAAAAGGGAGTGTTTTTGGAGTCAAACACGCCAATAGTGTTGACCTTCCACTCATGGTTCACGTGCTTCAAGGCAAAGCAACAATATTTGCATCCAGTCATATTTTCAAGAATCCGGCAGCAAACTATATGCTCACAGTGGCTGGCGCCGTACCCCTCTATACAGCTCCAGATTATAAAGTGTTGAGATTAAACGGGGAATTGACCTCTCAGGCAGAATTAATAAAAAATGGATTGGAAGCACAAAAATGGCTGGCTTATGCACCAGAGGGAAACGTAGGCATGGGCTTTGTACGAGAGGATATTTACCCACAAATGCTAATAAAAGCAGCCAGCCACGGTCATCACACTTACCTTGTTGGCATAAAGTTTAGGCATACTTACCACCCGTGGTTTTCTTTCGTGCGATGGCCATGGCAAAACGGAATTGAAGTTAGGATTGAGGAATACAATGCTGCTGGTAAACCACTTGGACTGGTTAAGGAAGAGGTAAGGGAATATCTAGCAAGGCTTAGCGGGCTTGATTGTTTAGAACAAAGAGTTAAACAACTAGCCCCCAGAAATAACTGACAGGATTTTAACCTCGTCTTTATCGCTCAGTGTGTCGTCTTCCGTAACAAGGCCGTTATTTTTCGCAACCAAGACTGCCGCAGGATTGAGATTAAGCTTTTTCAGCAAAGCAGAGACCTTGCCGCTGAACTTAAGCTTCTTCCTTGCGTTTTCGCGCTCAATAAAGATTTCCATGTTTTTGAAAAAGACAGTCCTGCTTAATAAGTTTTTGAACAATTTCCAAAAATTTCCGTAAAAACAGGCATTCCTGCATTTATAAATACTAATATGGACTGGTTGCTGGCGGTTTTAGGCAAAGCTTTGCGAATTTTAGCTCTGCAGGCTCTGGAAGGGCTTTTTTCCATGGGAAAGTATGGGGTTATGCTTACTTGAAAGGTCTTGTTTAAAAATAGCAGTGTTTATAAATAAGAACAGATAAGTGCTTATAAATAGAGTTTAGGGGGTGTTTAACAGAATGGGCAAGAGAGAAATCACTGTAGTGAACATAGTAGTAAGCACTTCTTTGGGTCATGACATTCCTCTTGAGAAGATGAATGCCATGCTTTCAAACACAGAGTACAACCCTGAGCAGTTCCCGGGGCTGGTTATAAGGATAAAGGAGCCGAAAACATCTGCCCTTGTCTTCAGCAGCGGAAAGGTTGTCTGCACAGGCGCAAGGTCTATGGATAAGGTTGAGGAGTCAATAAAGAAGATTATCAAGAGCCTTGAGAAGATTGGCATAAAGATAACGATAAAGCCAGAAATCAAGATTCAGAACATTGTCGCTTCAGGAACGGTGGGAATGGACCTTAACCTGAACACGCTAGCAATGAAGCTCAGCAACACAGAGTACGAGCCGGAGCAGTTCCCGGGGCTTGTTTACAAGCTCATAGACGGGCCTGTAAAGGCGACATTCCTCCTTTTCAGCAACGGAAAGGTTGTCTGCACAGGAACAAAGAGCGAAGAGGAAGTCAACAAATCACTTGACAAGCTTATTGACAACCTGAAGAAGGCTTCGGGGAAGAAAGGATAAATTTTGCAGGGCTTAAGCACTCTTACTCTAAAACATGTTGCGGCCATGCTGAAGCAGGAATCGGCAGGCGTCAAAAATGGGCGAAAAGGACATAACCGCGAAAGGCATCATGATGCTCGAAGCCACAGAGCAGATAGAGCGGTTCAAGGAATTCTTTGAAGAAATTGAAAAGAAAAACATGCTTGAAGCCGTATCATCGGGCAGGGCTTCGATAACAACTGATTTTGCAAAGCTTTCGGCGTTTGACCCAAAACTGGCTGTGGACTTGCTCGACTATCCTGAAGAGGTAATCAAAGCCGCTGAACTGTCGATAAGGGAGATAGAGCTTCCAACAGATGTAAACAAGCTCAGGGTCAGGGTAAAAAACCTTCCGGAATCCCAGAAGCTGATGATAAGGGAGATAAGAAGCAACCACCTGGGAAGGCTCCTGGTTCTGGACGGGATTGTGAGAAGGAAATCAGATGTGAGGCCGCAAGTCATAAAAACCGAGTTTGAATGCCCTAACTGCGGGAGGATAATATCACTCCTGCAGACAGAAGCCACGTTCAAAGAGCCGAGGAGTTGCAGCTGCGGCAGAAAGGGAAACTTCAGGCTCATGGGTAAGGAGATGGTTGACGCTCAAAGCATGGTGCTGGAAGAAAACCCGGAGATGCTTGAAGGAGGAGACCAGCCAAAGCGAATAGGGGTTTTCCTTAAAGAGGACCTTGTAAGCCCGATAAGCGAGAAAAGGACTAACCCCGGAAACAGGGTAAGGGTAGTCGGAATACTGAAAGACGTGCCAGTGATAAAGCAGGGAAGCCGCTCAACAAACTACGAACTTTTAATCGATACGAATTACATAGAAACGATAGATGAGGATTTTTATGATATAAACATTTCAAAAGAGGACGAAGAGCGCATAATGGCCCTGGCAAAAGACCCAAGAGTGTATGACAAGCTGGTTGCTGCCATTGCGCCGTCAATTTACGGCTATGAAAAAGTGAAGGAGTCCCTCATGCTGCAGCTTATGGGTGGTGTGCAGAAAAAGCGTTCCGACGGGATTGTCTCAAGAGGGGATATCCACGTTTTGCTGGTGGGCGACCCTGGATCAGGAAAAAGCCAGCTCCTGAAAAGGGTAAGCGTCATAGCGCCGAAAGGAAGATACGTAAGCGGAGGGGGCGTAAGCGGGGCAGGCATAACGGCTGCAGTAGTCAAAGATGAAATCCTTGGGGGCTGGAGCCTTGAGGCGGGAGCACTGGTCCTTGCAAACAACGGCGTTTGCTCAATAGATGAGATGGACAAGATGAGCGAGGAGGACACAGGAGCCATGCACGAGGCGCTGGAACAGCAGAGTGTTAGTATTGCGAAGGCAAACATACAGGCAACGCTCATGGCCCGCACAACAGTCCTTGCCGCAGCAAACCCGAAATTCGGAAGGTTTGACCCGTACGGAAACATAGCAGAGCAGATAAACCTCCCGCCTGCGCTTATAAACAGATTCGACTTGATATTCACAATAAAAGACATGCCACAGAAAGAAAATGATGAAAAGATAGCAGGCCACATACTGCAGCTGCACCAAACCCCGGACGTGCACGAGCCTGAGATTTCAACAGAATTCCTGAAAAAGTACATTTCGTATGCGAGGCAGAAAGTAAGGCCGTTTCTGGAGGATAATGCAATAGATGAAATAAAAGAATTCTACGTGCAGCTTAGAAACAGGGCAGTCAGCGACGAAAGGGCGGCAAGGGCAATACCAATATCAGCAAGGCAGCTTGAAGCCCTGGTCAGGATGAGCGAGGCATCGGCAAAGGTAAGGCTGTCAGACAAGGTAACAAGGGAAGATGCTAAGAGGGCAATTGAGCTGTTGATGTACTGCCTGATGGAAGTAGGAAGGGAGAAAGAAACGGGCCAGATCGACATAGATAGGATAGCCACTGGCATACCGGCATCGCAAAGAGAGAAGATGTTCCTGATAAAGCAAATACTGGACGACCTTGAAAAAGAACTAGGGAAAACTATCCCTGTAGAGGACGTTGCAAGGATTGCTGTTGAAAAAGGCCTAAGCAAGGCAGAAGTGGATGAAATAATAGAAAGGCTCAAGAGAATAGGCGATGTTTACGAGCCAAGATACGGCTTCCTGTCCAGAGTGTGACCCCCAATTCGCTTTGGCGAATGGGCCCAGTCGACGCAAGTCAACTTGGGCTTTTCCTAAAAGGGTCAATCCAAAAACTAATTCGAAAATGAACAATGCAGCAGGAAAATCAGTTCAAAAGGGAAGTTGCCAGAAAAGCAAGCGTGGCTGACATTCTTAGAGGGGCGTTTGCCGAAAATGAGGAAGGAAGCCGCACATTGCTCATAAGCGGCAAACATGCAAGAAGGGTTAACATACTTGCAACGATAGTTGACAAAAGTGGCCAAGAAAACCAGGCTTACAAAAGCGCAGTGATTGACGACGGAACAGCACGGATAAGGCTCAGGTTCTTCGATAATGAGCCATGGCTTTTCGAAAAAGCTGGGGTAGGGGATTTTGCACTAATAGTGGGAAAGCCAAGAAGCTACGGCAGCGAAAGCTACATTGCACCGGAGATAATAAAGCCGCTAAAGGATGTCAAGTGGGCTGAAGTGAGGAAGCTGGAACTCAAGGCATTGCAAACGCCCATGAGGGAAGGAACAGAGGAGGGCAATGCTGTGGCAGCGGCAGGGAAGCCACAAGGTAATGGAAGCATGAAAAACGTGAATGAAAGCGATGCTGATTTTGTAAGCAGAGGCAAACAGGAGATTTACAGGATAATAAAGGGGCTTGATGCCGGCAGAGGGGCTGACATGATAGAAGTGGTGGCAAAAGCAGCCGGCGGAAATTCCGAACAGCTTATAAAAGAGATGATACTGGCCGGGGACATCTTTGAGATACTGCCTGGAAAGCTCAAGGTTCTGGAATAATAAGGCATAAGCTTTAAAATAGCGCAAAGTTCTCGGCTGCCTTATGACTGCACAAACTTATGAAGGACTGCTGAAAAGGGCCCAGGAGCTGCTGCCGCAGAAAACACTGGCGACGGAAAGGCTTGAGGTGCCAAAGGTGCTCGGCCACATACAGGGGAACAGAACAGTAGTGAGCAATTTCCACAACATAGCTGGCGTTATAGGGAGGCCTCTGGACCATTTCCTGAAGTACATGCTAAAGGAGCTCGCAACATCAGGGGAAATCACTAAAACAGCGCTGATTCTGGGCACAAAAGTGCCTGCATCAAGAATAAACGATAAAGTCCAGCAGTACCTAAAGGACTTTGTGGTATGCCCGGAGTGCAAGAGGCCAGACACAAAGCTGGAAAAAGAAGACAACGTGACATTCATAAAGTGCTCTGCCTGCGGTGCAAGGCACGCTGTCAAGGTAAGAATCTAAAGGAAAAATGCCAGGAACATTCATAGTTGCACAGCACAATTCCGAAGGAAGGCTCATTCTCACAGTCTGCGACAAGGAAGTGCGCGGCAAAAGGCTTGAAGACAAGGAGGCTGTGCTTGATTTGAACTCAAAATTCTACCATGGCGAGGAAAAAGACGCGAAGGTTATTGAAAAGCTTATGCTGCGCGCCTACACAATCCACGTTGTTGGGAAGAATGCTGTTGCACTCGCGATTAAACTTGGCCTGGCAGCAAAAGAAAACGTAAAAACTGTCGATGGAGTGCCGCACGTGCAGGTTTTAATGTTGTGATTATAGCAAATCACTTAAGTTTTCGTATCTTTTCAAGTGAGTTGCTATTAGGCAATAACAGATGGATATGCGGTTATTAATGTTATTGCCTATAAGTTGTGATACTACCCAAACCACTTCCCAAGCCCTTCCTGCTTCTCCTTATCCCTTCCAAATACAGACTCAACCCTCTTTTTTGTAAGGTCCAGAACCTGCAAGAGGTAGGGTGAAACAGCGTACTTGCCGGCAAGGCTGATTGCAGGCTCAAGGTACTTTATGATAGAGCCTTCGGAGATGGTAAAAAGGATTTTGCCGCTGCATTGGTCACAGACTCCGGCAAGGGGGGGCCTCCTGAATTTTGTGTTGCATTTGATGCACCTGAATTGTTGGGTTGAGAATTTCCTAAGGTTGCCGCGGACGTCCTTAAGGAGATGCTTTTCTATAACCAGCCTGGCAACGTCCTGCGCGTCAACGGCCCGTATTTTTTCGGCAAGAGCCATCTGGCCCTTAAGCTTCTCCTCCATTGAAGGGATGGTTTTGTAGGCAGAACATGTAACCCCTATATTGATGCTGGAAAGAGTATGCGTAAAGCCAACCCCTTCATATTGCTTAGGCGTGTTAAGGCGGGAACCAAGCAGCTCAATCTTAACATCCTGGGGCTGCTTCCACTGCATCGCTGCCTCGTACAGCTCAAGAGGGTAGTGCCATGCGACATCAAACCTGTGGGCCATGTCATCGACTTCGGCAGGAATAAGCCTTGAAGTCAGGACAAGAGGGCTATCCATTGTCTTTGCACCTCTCGAATCAGGGAGGAACTGCCTCGAGAAGTTAATAAGCGCGTCAAGCAGAAGGATGACACACGCCTCATCACCATCAGCGTCCCTTCTCATTGCAGCGTGGAAAAGAGGATGGGCGAAGAAAGCCTGGGTGCTCGAAAAACCCACTATCCTGCCAACAATTCCCGCAGATATGTGCGGGGCAAGCCCTATGACGAGATGCCCGACAAGGTCCTCTTTTGAATCAAGCCTGTAAAACGGCTCTTCCTTGTAAAATTTCATGAGAAGCTCATCAACAAACTGGGAAATCCTGAAGAGAACGGCATCAGAGCTTTCGTCAGTTGAATCGGGGCTGGAAGGAAGAATAACATCCTGGGGCTTCAGCTCGAGCACCTGATGCTCTCCTGTGAGGGGAGTGCCATGAATGTCCATTCTGTAGCCAAGGGCTAAAAGCTTCTGGACAGGTGTTCTGACTTCGGCTGGCGTAAAATGAGTCAGGGGAAGCTCGCTCATATCATAACGGACAGTGCCGTCTTTGTTAACACACAGCTCGTGCTTGGCCCGGAGCACCCCCTTTGCAAGGTTTTCGGGGGTGTGATTCTTGTTTGAAGTGCCCCTGACTCCCTTAATTAGGTCAGAATGGGTTGTTTCTGCAAGTGTTTTAAGGGCCACATCTAAAAAATGCTTTATTTGCAGAGGCCTTGTTGAGTAAGTTTTGTTGGCGTGCGGGCACTTTTCAATAACGCCACACTTCTCGCAGAAAAGCATCCTTTTTGTTTTATTGCCGCAGTTCTCACAAACAGGATATATTGTCTGGGAATTGCAGCTTGGGCAGGCAGCAATCGGGAAATCAGCTGTCACCTTCCCTGCAGCAATAGCTTCCTGAAAAGAGCGAAGGCGGCCGCCTTCATCACCAACAGGGAAAAGAACGTGGGGGCTTCCCGTAAGCTTTCGCATCTTTGCCTTCTCAGGCCTGCCCATCCTTGCACCGATAAAAGTGCCTCCCTTGTCCCTCACCTGAAAAACAGAAAGCTTTCTTACAAGGTCCAAACCGGTTTGCGGTTGCTGCAAATCGGCAGTAGCCGATTCAGCATCGGCAGCAGCCGATGCGTATCGACCCGAGGTCGATAGCACATTCCGCATTGCGGAATTGTGCTGTAGCTGCGATGGCTGAACTGCCGAAATTGAAGCACTAATGATGCTTGCCTTCCCCGAAATGACATCAGAAAACGAGGCTGATGTTTCAGTTGAAAAGAGGAGGGTTCTAACATCAATTCCCAACTGGAGCAGGAGCATTATGACGTCGTTGTGGGCTACAACAACAAACTCATTATTAACAAAAAGGTGGGGGAGGCCTAAAAGTTCGAGGGCCCTCTTGCCTGTTTTATCCTGTGAGGAAGACCCGGCAGAAACTACGAGTTTAACCTTCCCCACCTCAAAAATAAGCCGTGCCTTTGCAAGAAGGTTAAGCATGGCAACAAACTGCCCGCTATCCAGTGCTGACCAAAAATAAGTGTAAAATGGGTGGATTGGAACGGCGAGGGCTTCACAAAAGCGAATCGCGGCTTCGGCAGAAGGCTTTTCAAAAGGCGGGGAAAGCAACGCCTGAACTTCGTGCTCTGGCAGCAAAAGCGCGCTTGCGGCATAGGCAAACGTAAAAGCCCCAAACTTATCGAGCACTGACTTTTTGGCTTCTTCAGCGAACCATTCTTCACAGTACCCCGGGGGCACAAGCATATGGGCTCGGTCAAAGAAATCACCGTACGAGATAAGAAGGTCGCCCAGGTAAAGAATCTCAGAGACAAATGGTGCTTGCGCTCGGGCAGTGCTTTCAGAGTCAAACCTGGCAACAGAGCCATCCATCAAGCGAACAATAGGGCCATCTATCGAATCGCAAGGGGTTATTGCCGCGGCTTTGCCGGGGCGTTCAACCTTAAGCTGGGTTCCTGTGGCAACAAACCTGTCGAGTACAATCATGGTTGCAGGGCTAATGCCTGCAGCAGAATAGCCGCTTGCGCGAGTCTTGCCGTACCTCAGCCTAAAACCGCCGTGCCTGAGAGGGTGCGTTATGACAGGCCTGCCTGCAACAAGGTCTGAAATAAAAGTGTAATCGGGAGCGAGTTTCTTGGAATCATCGCTTTTCTCCTTGCTCATGCTTTTCTTTTTCTTTTGCAAGGCAATAAACTTCTCAAGAAAGGACCAGTCAATGTCAAAACCGCCTTTTAACTGGATGCGCTTCAGCTCCTTCCAAAGTTTGGGTGCCTTAAAGGCAAGCATTGAAACAACAAGGCACACCCCTCCCCTAATCCTGTTGGTGCTTACTCTTGGAAGGTCTTTGTAATTGCTGACCTCAAACTTCTCAGTAGGATCACCATCAACCTCGATTGGGCAGTTTTTAACCAAAAACTCAATCTCATCCTCGCTAGCCTTGTACTGGAGGTTTGTAATGCGCTCATGGTAATCATCAAGCTCCGAAACAAAACGCTTAGCCTCAAGCTCGTCAGGATCGTAAGCCTCAAAGCCTGCCCTTCTTCTGAGAAAATCAGCTATAACAAGGCAAAAAGCGGCTGCTGTGCCGCCTGCCCCCCTTATAGGCCCTGCAAAAACAGCTGCAAAGTAATCCTTGCCATCCTTTCGCTTCTTAATCTTAAGCTCAATAAAGCCCTCAAGAGGCGCAGAAACAACGCCAGTCGTATGATAAGCAAATCCAACCCTGATGCCTGTTTCCAAGGCTTCACGCTTGTCCTTAAACGAACAGAATTTGCCATCTGCAACCTCGGCTGCGATTGTCAGGGCAACTTCCCAGGCAAGTGCGCCATACTGCCTCTCCAGATCCTGAATCCTTTCAGCAACACCACCCCCGGCCAGGGCCGGAACTACGGCAGAGACAAGGCCAACGACCCTCTCGGCAAGGTTTGATGCAAGAGGAATATCAACGACAGGCTCAGGATCCTGCCCTTTTGACCTAGCACTCTTCGCAACAGCATAACAACGCCTAAGCTTTTCATCAATCTCCAGAAAGTACTCATCAATTTCAGTGCTCGTGCCTTTCATTTTGGTTTATACCCCACTGCTTGCGGTGAATGAGTAAGTTTATGCCAATCATCAGTTGCCTACTTGCCAAAATTAATAATCTTTGTAGCTCTTGTTTTCAAATTAAACACAGGCAGCCTTGAGGGTTGCGGGTTGTGCCCAAGGCGCTCCTGAAACTTTGTCTTTCCCTGCCAGCAGGAGCTGTTAATAAGGGCAATGCCCTTATAATCTGATACAGACGTGCGGTGTATGTGGCCGGTAGCGAATATGTCAGGCACAATTCCGATAAACAACGGGTCAGATGCACGGTCAGGAAGTATCAATGTGGAAGTGTGGGCTGGCGCAAGGTGCCTCCGCTGCAGCAGAAATTTCATGATCATGTCAGCCCGCTCATAACCTCCTTGGCGCCTTATGGAATCAACATTGGCAACATAATAGTCAAAGCTGTAGCCGTGGTAAAGCAACACGTCAAAGCCGGAAAAATTTTCTGAAGCATCGATGTTGACAATGGCAGGATTTGAAACAAGAACGGCGTTTGGCAGCTTGAGCAGGGGGGCTGCAAAATCGCCGGAAAAAGCTGCCTGAGGCTCTGCCGCCCTAACAGCATCGTGATTGCCTGGGGAGATGATTATTTTGATATGCCCAGGTATCTCTGAAAGAAAATCAGCACACATCCTGTACTGCTCTGTGGCGTCCTTAACTGAGAGCTCATCATACTGGTCCTGGTAAACTCCGACGCCGTCAACAACATCACCGGCAATAAGCACATATTTTACCTTGCTTGCAATCTCCTTCTGAACCGGATTGCCTAAGCCTCCATTAATCCACTTCAAAAATTTCCTAAAATCTTCCTCAAGAAACTGCGAAGAACCAATATGGAGATCTGACATAAAAACAGCGTAGCCCTCGTTGGGAGAATGTTTTTGCTCCCTTAAAGGGACATCTGGCAGAACAATGTTTGACGCAAAAAGCGCTCCGTTACGGAAATTGCCAGTGATCGCTATGACTTCATCAAACACAAGGTCTTGGGCAAGATTAAATATCTCTCTGCGCGTCTTGTTGACAATAACGTTGGTGACTCCTGTAGGGTCCTCAAGCACAACAACCTGGTGGCCTTGCTTCGTCTGCTGTTTGCCCTTCACCATGCCTATAATTGCAACAGACTCTGCAGCCCCCCCATTCTTGAGGCGGCTGATTTGCACAAGGTTTGCAAGCTCAGGCCTTGGAGACAAAATGCCCCGGATTGCCTTATAACGGGCAGAGTAATAGCCGACAAAATCACTAACCTCTCTTTTCGCAGGGGATGCCGCATAAGAGAACACGACCTTGACCGGCGAATCGTCAATTGCTGCAGCCCCGGCCGCTTTTCTAACCCCCCATTGATTCTGAGAAAAAAGCGTTTCTAGAAATGCGGCATAAACTTCAGGCTTCTGCTTCTTTTCTGAAAGAACCCTGTAACGCTCAAGCTCGAGCCAGTTAACATCAGGCTCGTTCCTCTTTAAAAGGAGGCCAACATCCTTGTTAACAACCAGAAAGCTGCCGGAAGTGCTATTGATGAGGCTTTGAATATCAAGCGGGCTTGCCTGCTCAATCACATCCAAAAAATCAGGGCTGACAAGGATGTTCTGCCTGAGTAGTTCATCTACGCCACTTCGCTTCTTATCAATAGCCAAGCTGCCCCACTCCGTCCTTTTGAAAATGCCACATTGTGTTAAATAAATATCACATTGGATAAATCAAAGGTTTAAAGACTCTTCCAAGATTCTCTTGACGGCAGGTGTTGTTGCCTGCTGGGCAAGCATAATCTCCCTTGTACGGCCATACCTGCCTTTAGAGATGACCCTTGCCGTAATAATGCCAAGCATGTCAAACTCAGACAAAATATCAGATAGGCGGCGCTGGGTGAGGGGCCTTAAACCAACCTCTACACAGTACTTCTTATACATCTCGTAAACCTCACCAGTAAAAATAAACTTGTTGGTGCCATTGCTGATAGAGACAACAGAGTACAAAACCAGCTGGGCCTGCCTGGGCTGTGTTATAACCAAATCAACTATTTTGTCCTTCTCGATCTTTTCCTCTGCAGCATCAACATCAGAGATTCCCACAGTAGCAACACTTCTCCTGTCAGCCAACTCTCCAGCCACCCTTAACAACTCAAGTGCCCTGCGGGCATCACCGTGCTCCCTCGCAGCAAAGGCGGCACACTTCTCTACCACACCAGACTCAACAGCCCCCTTCCTGAAAGCAATAGCAGAACGGCTGAGCAGAAGGTCCTGCAGCTGAAGGGCATTGTATGGGGGGAACAAAAGTTCCTCTTCAGAAAGGGATGATTTCACCCTCGGATCGAGATTATCAACAAACAACAAATCATTGGAAATTCCTATTAATGAAATTTGTGAGTTTTTAAGTTCTTCGTTTATTCTTGTGAGGTTGTATAAAACATCATCGCCGGCCTTTTTCACAAGCTGATCAATCTCATCCAAGATAAGAATCACAAGCTGTTTCTCTGAGTCAACAGTAGAAAAAAAAGCCTTATAAATATCCTCGGTGGGGAGACCTGTGGATGGGAGGGGCTTGCCAAGTTGCCTCGCGAGGCTTGCAATAAGCCTGTATTCGGTGTCTGCAACGTTCTTGAGCTTGCAGTTAACATAAATCTTTTGCAAAGAAACAGATTCGTTTTTGGCAACAAAAACCAACCTGTCTGTGGTGTGTTTCACTGTAAGGGTTTTGCCTGTGCCGGTTTTGCCATAAACAAAAAGGTTAGAAGGTCTTTCAAACCGCAAAGCAGGCGCAATTACAGAGGCAATCTGACGCACCTGGTCATCACGGTGAACAATCTCATCAGGAACGAAAGCGACCTGGAGTGATTGTTTATTGACAAACACAGACTCTTTTTTAAGATAGTTTTGAAAAAAAACATCAAGGTTTTTTTCCTTCGCCACAATCTCACCACCATTTCCTATGGAAAAGCACAGAGCTCCCTTAATAAAAATTTTGATTGTGAAAAATATACAATCAAAAACAACATCAGAACTATTCGACGAAAAACAACAAAACACACCATTAATTCTATATTGAATTATCATAAACCTGTTTGGTTTTGGGTAGTGGTTTCCACAAGAAACTAAGGGGTGATGGGGGTTTTGTTACTCATAAATAATAAAAAAAGGAAAGGTTTAAATATGGCGTTTCATTCCCACCCCCTATGTTGATGCAGAACGAGATAATTAACCAACTGAAAGATATTGGGTTGAATAGCTACGAATCTAAACTGTGGCTCGCGTTACTGTCAAAAGGGATTGCCGCTGCCGGTGAGCTTTCTGATATTGCTAATGTTCCCAGGAGCAGGAGCTATGATGTTTTGGAGAGTTTGGAAAAGAAGGGGTTTATAATTCTGAAGATTGGCAAGCCGATAAAGTACATTGCGGTGCCGCCCGGCCACGTCATTGATATTGTCAGGAAGAAACTGATAGAGGATGCAGATAATCATGATAAATTTTTGAGTAAAATTGAGCAAAGCCCACTCATTGATGAACTGAAAGGTGTTTATAAAAGTGGCATAAGGGAGATTGACCCCCTTGAGCTTACAGGCAGTGTACGGGGCAGGAAAAACCTTTACCATCATCTTGACAGGATGATAAAAAATGCCGAGAAGAGTGTTATAATAATGACTACGTCTTCAGGCATTTTGAGAAAAAAGAATGCCTTAAGCACAGCCTTTAAGAAGGCAAAGGAAAGGCGGGTGAAAATAAAGATTGCAGCCAACATTACAAATGATGTCAGACCCCAGATTGAAGAGCTGGCAGGCCTTGTTGAGCTAAGGCAGGCAAACACCCCAGCAAGATTTTGTGTTGTTGATGGGAAAGAAGTCGTGCTTATGCCTCTTGATGACGAACTCACAAACCCCGCGTCTGACGTCGGAATTTGGGTGAGGTCTAAATTTTTTGCTTCAACTTTCGAGAAGATGTTTGAGGTAGCATGGCCAACACTCAAGCAGGCGTTTTAGGAAAAATTATAAATGGATTTACCAGCTAAAAAGCATAATGACGCAAGCAGGCCTATCACCGCCCCAACAACAAAAAGAAGTTGCTTATATAGGTTGTTTGTATTTTCCAGGTCTTAGATTCGTTCAAGTAAGTATTGTAGTGGCGCCAGAAGATAGGTGGGGGCATCCAAGCTTGCACCCTCCACGAGTAAAAAGAACCGTGGGGGAATACATTGGGCCTTTAGAAAGTGTTGAGGCTTACGTAATCCAAATACTAACGCCCCGCAATATGCTAAGTGCCGCCACTTCTGAGTTGGAAGGGCTTGAAGGACTTATCCGTAAAGCTTCCTACTGGCCTGAGCTTGGCTTAAATTGCGAGCCGAAAAAATCACCAAGCCCCAAACATTCTATTGGCTGGTTTTGGGAAGGGAAGAGAGTGAAGATGCCGGTTTCGGTAATAGAGACGGCAGTATTAAGCCTTCAAGATCCCCAAAGTTACAGAACTTTATCTTCAGAGGATTTGGCATACATTAGGGCCAACTGTTTAGCATGAGCAAAAGCTTTTTAAAGCTGCCAGTAAATTACCTTAAGAGCCGTAACTGAGCTAAAAGAGGTGGGGCAAATGCCAGAAGGAAACATTCAAATCATCATTCTTGCAGTAATTATTGGCACCCTTTCAGCAATTGTATATTCCCTTCGAATCCTTGTCCTCATGGAGAGAAGGATTGCAAGGATAGACGAAAACCTTTTTGCAATCACCAAAAGGATAGCCCTTGAAGAAATCAAGATAGAGCGTGAAGAGAAGAGAATAGAGGCATCGTTAAGGAGAAGGAAGCGCTAAACTGGTTATCATTCTTATCATTTCTTTTACTTTCATCTTTGCTGATATTACGCTTAGCATCAGCGCTTTCCCCCGTCTGCTGCTTGGTTTGTTTGGGTGCCCACCGTCCTTTTCCGCAGCTCTTCCAAAAACCTGATTTCTTCACAAATTTTCACCATTTCAGAACCAAGCCTTCTTTCATCACCCTCAACTTCTTGACCCAAAAGTTCACCACACTCAGGGCAATGGAATGAAAAATCACATGCCTTGTCAAAATCAAGGCGAACGCACTTATTCAAGCACGAATAGAAATCACTTTTGCCCTCTTTCAAGAAGCGTTCCTTTAGAGACTCAAGCTGGCTTTTTTCGTGCCTTAAAAGAAAGTCATTGATAATCTCATCATGAAAAGTCCAGTAATAGATGTACCACCCTATTTTGTTGTCCTTCTTCCTGGTAAACGAGGCAAGGTTCAGGCTATGCAACTTGTACAAAAGATTTCTTGTTTCATTAACTTCTTTTTTTAATGCCTCAGCAAGCTTGAATTCAGAATAGTCCTTTTTCTTGCTAAGCTCCCCGATTAAGTTAAAGACATCATCCCCAAAATATCCCTTCAACAAGTCATTAACCAAAGATTTTTTCATCTTTATGCTTTAATCATCATCTCCTCGTAGCACCAAAAGCTTTTTTAAACATATAAAAATCTTTAGAATGCGTAAGTAGGTGGCTAAAACACACCCAAAAGCTGCTCAAAGGACAGCCCCTTTTCTTTTACCATCTTTACTGACACAGAAAACCCGGTGCCGGCTCTCTTTAAGTCGTCGGGTGTGAAAAAAGCCCATTTCATATCATTAAACCTTACCCCTATCCAAGGCTCTGCGCCAAAAATCTTCGCAAACCTAACAAGGTCTTCAACCTGCTCCCTTGGCAGGTGCCTGTTCAGCTCTCCCGAAGACTTGCACTCAATGGCCAGTGACCTTGAAGCCTTCCCCGCTAGAATGTCCGGGCAGGGGTAAGAAGTTGACCCGGAGCCGGCTGCGCGAATAGCCCCCCACCCCTTGCTCCAGAACATGTGAATGAGCTCGCGCTCTGCATTGCTGCCTTTTGCTTTAGAGTTCATGCAAAGCTAAACCTCTATCCGCATAAAATCCTTTGCACAGACGACATTGTCAAAAGTAGCCCTTGCATCCTCCTCAAGCTTGCCAGTTGACTTATACCTTTGCGAGAAGTGGGTCAGGACTAGCTTGCATGCCCCAGCCTTGTTTGCAATAGTGGCTGCCTGGCCTGCCGTGAGGTGCTTGTATTCACCTGCTTTGCCTTCCAGTTCATCAGCATAGGTTGCTTCACAAATCAACACATCAGCACCTTCTGCAAGTTCTATTGCGCTGTTGCAAAGCTCTGTGTCCATTATTACAGTCACTTTTTTCCCCTTAGTTGCGTAAGTGACTTCTGAGGGCTTTACAATTTTGCCCTTCCAAGTTACCGTTTTCCCGACCTGTAGCTGCCCCATCAAAGGGCCCTCAGGCAGCCCGAGCTTTTTGGCAGCAGCCATATTAATATGAACGCGGTCCTTTTGCACTATGCTGTAGCCAAGGCAAGGCACAGAGTGCTGCAGCTTTCTTGACTCAATGTAAAAATCATCATTTCCAAAGACCATGCCTTCTTCAATATCCTCAACCTGAAGCTCAAGCCTGCCATCGCCATACTCCATGAGAAATGTCTTGCTCATGTGTTCAAACTGGGCCCTTGTGCCCTTTGGGCCAAAGACCTGCAGCCTGTGCCCTGTTGTTGAGCTGTTCAAAGTCTGGATAACGCCAGGCAAGCCAAGCACATGGTCTCCGTGCCAGTGGCTTATCAGAATTCTCGTTATCTTTGTCAGGGGAATGCCTGTGATTTTAAACTGCCTCTGCGTGCCCTCCCCGCAGTCAACCAGAATGCCCTCGGAGCCGTGGCTAATGAAAACTGCCGATTGGTTTCTGTCCTTTGTGGGCACCATTGAGCTTGTGCCCAAAAACACGATTTCCATAGAAAAGAAGGCATAAGGCAAATTATTTAAGTGTTGCGTTAAAAAACCCTTGTTGTGTAATCGCAAAGCTTTTTAAGCATATTTAAAACCACTTTCTTCCCATGGAAGCCGTTAATTTGCCTGACGTGAAAGAGAAGGAACCATCAAAGGAAGACCATTTGAAAAAGTCAAAGGAACATGTAAAAGCATTTCTCCTGAGGGAAAGAGTAGTTACTGAGAACACAGACGCTGCAAGGGAGCTCTACAACCAGAGCAGATACGGAAAACTGCTTCCTGACGGAAGGGTTCAGCTTGCCCTGACAGAAGCCATGTACCTGCTTGAAAGAGGCAAAATAGCCGTTGCCGCTTCTCGAGGGAAACAAGAAGTAAGCCCAGAGCAATTCATGAAAAAAGCATCAAAAACCCAGCAGAACTTCTGGGTAAAATACTCTGTGTTCAAGGACATAAGGGATAGGGGCTACATAATCAAAACCGCCCTGAAGTTCGGGGCCGACTTTAGGATTTATGACCGCGGCGTCAAACCAGGCGAGGATCACGCTCGCTGGATACTATACCCTGTGCATGAGGGGGATACGCTCACGTGGCATGAGTTCTCTGCCAAGAACAGGGTTGCGCACAGCACCAAGAAAAGGCTTCTCATCGGAGTAGTTGACGAGGAAGCTGACGTGAGCTACTGGGAGGTCCGATGGATGAGGCCGTAAAATTCTTTTGTTACAGTGATAAATCCCCTGTATTGCCCTGATAAATTATTTAAACCCGCAGCGCCCTGCCCTTACCATGACAGGCAGCCTCATAACCGACAGGGTAAAGCAGCTTGTGCGCATGCGCGGGCCGGTTATTCCTTCGCAGATTTCCAAAGAGATAGGCACAAACATCTTAATGGCTTCTGCAATACTTTCTGAGTTGGCTTCTAAGAATGACGTGAAGATTTCAAGCGTCAAATTTGGGGGAACCCCCCTTTACTATGTGGTTGGGCAGGAGCCAAAGCTCCAGAACTACATAGCCGGCCTGCCACAGAAAGAAAAGGAGGCGTTTGAGCTGCTGAAAGCAAATGGTGTGCTAAGAGACCACAGCATGGAACCGGCAACAAGGTTTGCGCTTCGCCAGATTAAGGACTTTGCAAAGCCGCTTGAGGTAAACATTAATGGGGAAACAGAAATATTCTGGAAATGGTACATGCTCGCCAACGAAGATGCCAAAACAGCCATTAAAAAAATAATGGGTGTCGTTGAGGAAACTCAGCCAAAAATAGAGGCAGTAGTCGGAACGTCAGCGCAGGAAGAGAAGCCCTTCATTGCCCAAACAACCCAGCCGCAATATCCACCCATACAGCCTTTGCAGCAGCAAACAATACTGACAACCCAACCGCAAGTGCTGCCGCAGCCACAGCCTAAAAAGCAGATAAGAACTACCTCGCAAAAAACTGCCGCAGCCGCCACCTCAGAATTTTCAAAAACCCTTGCCGACTTTTTTGCAAAAAGCAACATCGAAATCGAGTCCTCAGACTTAAGCAGCAAGTCAGAAGCCAAGTATACTGTCCTGCTCCCGAGCCCTGTCGGGAAGCTTAGGTACTGTTGCATTGCCAAAAACAAAAAAACATGCACCGACACAGACATAAGCTCAGCACTTGTGCAGGGGCAGCTAAAGAAACTCCCTGTCCTTCTTCTGACAAATGGCGAGCTGTCAAAAAAAGCACATGAGCTACTGTCAAAGGAAATCGGAGCCATCGTTGTGAAGAAGATTTAAAAAACAAGGCATCAGCCCATTCTGGCATGGGAGTGCAAATAACAGAGCTGCTGCCGAAAAAAGAAGCCAAGCTGGAAGACTTCAGCAACAAAGTGATTGCTGTAGACGCAGCCAACCACCTTTACCAGTTCCTGACAACCATAAGGGCCCCTGACGGCGCTTTCTTCACAGACTCGCACGGCAACGTAACCTCACACCTTATTGGCCTGTTTACAAGGACAACGCACCTGATGAAGCTAGGGATAAAGCCTATTTACGTCTTTGATGGCGAAGTGCCCAAGCTGAAAAAGCTTGAAATAAAAAGAAGGGCGGAGGCAAAGGAAGTGGCAGCTGAGAAGTACGCTGAGGCCGAGAAAAAAGGCGACATTGAGGAAATGAAGCGCTATGCCACCAGGTCAACAAGGCTCACAAAGGAAATGATTGCAGACGCAAAAGAGGTCATTGAGGCCCTGGGCTTGCCCGTGGTTCAGGGCTTAAGCGAGGGCGAAGCCCAAGCCGCGCACATTGTTGCTAATGGAGATGCTTATGCAATAGCTTCACAAGATGCAGACAGCCTCCTTTTCGGCGCCACAAGAGTGGTGAGAAACCTCTCAATTGAAGGCAGAAGGAAACAAAACAGTGTTCTCGGCTACGGCAGAGTAGAACCTGAACTCATCCTGCTTGATGAAGTGCTTTCCTCATTAGGCATCACGCAACAGCAGCTAATCTGCCTTGCAATGCTCGTTGGCACAGACTACAACACAGGAGGCATAAAAGGCATAGGCCCAAAAACCGCTCTTAAGATGGTAAAAGAGCAAAAAACCACCGAAAAGATATTTGCAGCAGCAGGGTGGAGTGAGCACTTTAGCTATCCCTGGCAGGAAGTCTTGGAGCTTTTAGAGCACCCAAAAGTTACTGGCGATTATAGACTAGAATTCCACCAGATAAACACAGCCAAGCTTGTCAAAATACTGTGCGAAAAGCACGACTTCTCACAGCAAAGGGTTGAGAACCAGCTTGAAGACATGGAAAAGTCAGCCGCCGCTAAACGGCAAAGAGGGCTTGGTGACTTCTTTGGCTAAAATGACTCGCACCGAAAACATAAGGGCGTTTGACATCATAGGCAACACAGCGATAGTTGAAATTCCAAAAAAAGCGAAACAGGGTGAAAAAGCCATTGCAGCCGGAATACTGGCACAACAGAAAAACATCAAGGCGGTGTATAAACGCATAGGAGGCCATGGAGGTAAGCTGCGGCTGCAAAAACTAAAGCACATTCTTGGCGAAAAGAGAACCGTAACAACCCACAAGGAGAACAACGTGCTGCTAAAGCTCGATATCGCAAAGGTTTACTTTTCCCCGCGCCAGGCAACCGAGAGGAAAAGGGTCTTCTCACAAATAAAGAAGCAAGAAACTGTATTGGTTATGTTTTCCGGAGCTGGGCCATTCGCAATCGAAATAGCAAAAAACACACCAGCCAAGTTGGTTTATGGCATAGAGCTTAACAAAATAGCACACAAATACGCCCTTGAAAATTCCGAACTCAACAGAGTTGAAAACAAAGTAAAACTATGTTGCGGTGATGTAAGGAAAATAGCCCCGAAGCTGAGAAAAAAGTTCGACCGCATAGTTATGCCATTGCCAAAAGGCGCAGAAAATTTCCTTAATATTTCTTTTGCAGCCGCAAAGAAAGGCGCAATAATTCACTTCTATGATTTTGAAAAAGAAGAAGATATACCAACAAAAGCGGTTTTAAAGGTAAAAACTGCAGCCGCAGCCTCCGGAAAGAAGATAAAAATCATCAGCATCGTGAAGTGCGGGCAGCTGGCACCGAGGGCTTATAGGGTGTGTGTTGACTTCAAGGTTTTGTAGCGAACTTTTTGTGTTACCCCTAACTTCTTTGGTTTCTTAATGCTATTTTTCTTGAGTAAGTGTTACTAATAAGGCTATTAAAACTGCCACCAGTTAAGTAATTATAGCCTTTATTCGCTACAACTGTATTAAGTTAAAGCTTTGGCAGATGTTTAGCTGTGGCAGTCGCGGCTATGACGAAGGTTTTAAATAATAGTAACAACAACCGCCAGACCGCGTGCAATGATCGCGTGAACACCCTCTGATGACCTTCTTAAGAAGAAGGTCAATCAAGAAACTCAAGAACAGACCTTTTTAAGACAAGGGCGATGAAGAACGGGAGTAACTGGAGAGCACGCAAATTTCATCCGCCCCCCTTTAAACAAAAAATTTATATTTGCCTTCCCTTAGGGGTAGCTTATTTCAGGGGACGTACATATGGTAGGGCCACAGGATGCAGAAAAAGAAGAAAAAAGGGTAATGGGTGAAGAAATAAAAGAATTTAAAGAGCTGGAAGAAGCCTTATCTTTATTGCGCAATGTTTACGATCGCTCTTCCAAATTTCACTTAACCGCGCCTGAGGATGTACCCTTTCTTGAAAATGCAGCAAGGCTCTTGCGTCAAGCGGAAAACAGTGCTGCCAAAATAATAGCCTTTTCAACAAGGCTCAAAAATGACATATTCGCAATCCCGAAACCCACAAGCCACGTTGAAAGATACCTGCAAAGTGTAGCAAGTCAACTGCAAACTGCAAAAAATGCCGACGCACTCCTCACCAACATAATTCACGCAGTGGATCACGCAATTTATTATTCCAAGCAAACAAGTCATACTTCTTACAATGTTTATAATGAGGAAGGAACTAATGGTTTCAAAGCAATGGACCATGCGTATATGGAACTCGCGGCTTTAACTCAGGCAGTAAAACAATTATACGAGTTCGAACGCTGGCTCGATGCTGAACTTAAGAAATAAGCCGAACATTCTTTTTATAGAGGACTTTGAATAACTCCCTTATATTTAACTTTTGTTCAAAGTCCTCTAAGACAACTTTGACAAAAAATGGTTAATCAAAGTTGTCTATAATTTGTTTTTTCCTCTATTCACCCAAACATTTTCACATATTCTGTGCTTTCGGCTTCGTCCTTGCTCCTGACCTTTGATATAGCGCTTATGAAGTCCTTTGTCTCAACAGATGCGCGCTCCTCCCGTATGGCAAAATAGCCTGCCTCGGTGCAGACCGCCCTTATATCTGCGCCAGTTAGGTTTTCCGTCATCTCAACCACCTTGTCAACATCAAGCTTGCTCGTGCTCATTGTTCCCGTATGAATCCTGAGTATCTCTTCCCTTGCATCTTTGGCAGGGATGGGGAAGTGGATGTGCCTTTCCAGGCGCCCAGGCCTCATTATGGCAGGGTCAAGTATGTCCTTCCTGTTTGTGCATCCGATAATTTTGACGTTACCAAGGCCTTTAAACCCGTCAATCTCAGCCAGAAGCTGCATAAACGTCCTTTGGACTTCCCTTTCGCCAGATGTGCCAATATCCATCCTTTTGGCGGCTAAGGCGTCCAGTTCATCTATGAAAATAATAGAGGGGGCTTTCTGCCTGGCCATATTGAAGATTTCCTTGACAAGCTTGGCGCCTTCCCCAATAAATTTCTGGACAAGCTCAGAGCCAACAATCTCTATAAACGTTGAATTTGTGGCAGTTGCCACAGCCTTCGCAAGGAGCGTTTTCCCGGTTCCTGGTTGGCCGTGCAGAAGAACGCCCTTAGGCGGCTCAATGCCGACCTTTTCAAACAGCTCGGGCTTGTTAAGGGGGAGCTCAACAATCTCGCGAATCTCCCTTATCTGCTCCTCAAGCCCTCCAATTTCCTTCCACGGCACGTTTGGCTTCTCAACAATCACAAACTTTTCAACACTATACCTTTTTGAAACGCCGGCTTTTTTCACAATCGAAAGGTTTTTCTGTTCAACGAAAACCAGCTCGCCAGGCCTTAGCTTGCCGCAGCCCGAAAGAACATCAACAAAGAACCTGTTGCCGTTGGGCATCTTTATCACGGCATTGCCGCCTTTTGCTGTCACAACCTCACAAACCATTAGAGGGGAGCGCTTAAGCCTGTCCATATCATCCTTGAGCTGGCTTACTGTTTTCCTGAGAAGCGTGTTTTCCTCTTCAAGCAGGCTTATTGTGTGGTCATAAACAACATCAGAAAGCCTCCCGCTTCCACTTTCAACGCTGCCTTCAGTAACTATCAAACACACCTTTTTACATTATTTTCGTTTCCCACGTCGCCATGCTGCGACGGGGCCCAATCGTGCTTTGCACGATTTGGGTTTGATGAACCCCAAGTCGCCTGTTGGCGACTGGGCCCAGTCGAGTTTTTCTCGACTTGGGCTTTTTCGGAAAAAGGTTCGCCGCAGCCACTTACTCCACTGACTTTGTCATCTTGACGTCCCTAACCAGCACAGCAGGCGTAATGGTGGGGATTTCAACCTCCCATCCAAAAACAGGCTCTGGCTCTGAGCCAACCGCGGCAACATTCTTCAAAATCCTTATCAGGTTGTCATTTATCCTTAGCTCCTTTACAGGGCCGGTGACCTTCCCGTTCTCTACCAGGAACATGCCATCTCGGGGTATTGTTGAAAAATCCCCCGCCTCATAGTTCTGGAACCTGGTGTACCAGACATTGGTAATAATCAGCCCGCGCTTTACCTGCCTTATCATTTCCTCCTTATTAAATTTTCCATTCTGCAAAATAATGTTGAACGGAAGCGGGGTCACAAGGCCGGCATTTGCCGTAGTTTTTACCTTGTGCCTGTTCGCGGTTGAAGTGTTGTGCAGGTAAGTCTTCAGGACACCCTTTTCAATGATGGTGTTTTTCCTTGTTGGGACCCCTTCCTCGTCAAACCTCACGCTGTCAAAGCCGTTTGGCAGGGTTCCATCATCAACCAAAGTTACATTGCCACTGCCAACCTTCTTGCCAAGCTTGCCTGAGAAGCAGGAAAGCTTCGACTCCACATTAAATATTGAGGCCGCCTTCCCCACGCTTTCCAAAATGTTCGCGAACGGCAATGGCGCAAAAACCACGTCGTATGTTCCCGGAACTCCATGCCCTGGGTTGACAGCCTGCTTGGCAATTACGGCAGCCCTTTCAGCGCTGGCTTCAGGAGTAAATCTCCTTAAAACCCTTGCGTTACATATGTGATGGCCAGAGGCGTACTTGTCAACAAAAGCCCTTACAGAAAAATAAGCCTTCGTGCCCTTATCCTCGGCCTCAACACCGTTTGAAGTGAGAAGGTAAGTGTTGAAAAAAGTTGTCTCAAAAACCCCTGCTGTGCGCTTTGCGCCGTTCCTGTGAGCAACGCTTATGGCCCCTTTGAGGAGGTCAATGCCCGTTTCACCGAGCTCAACTATGCTTTTGTCGTACGTTTCTGAAATGCCTGCATAGTTGAAAGGCCCCTCCGCAATTCCTGTGTATTCCTTATTTGGGAGAGCGGCAGCGGCAAACTTGAGCATCCTGCCGATAGCGTCATCAACAGCTTTTGTAGAAAGATCCCTTACGCTTGTGCCTATGAGCTTCTTGTCAATGGCCAAAAATATGTTCAGTTTGTCAGAATGCCACGTTTGTGTGGTGCTTATCATGCTGTTGGCAAACTTCAGCTGAGTGGCATCCTCGCTTACAGCAGAGACCACAACATCATCAGCACCTTTTTTCTTTAGCTGCCTGACCAAATAAGCAGCTATTGAATGCGCATCGTTACCTTTCGCGTTAGTTTCAGCAGGTGCAACAACAATTTTCCCCTGTGTTTTTCCCATTAAAAGCTCAGCCTCACATTTCTTATTCGCATGCTCGGGCCGCCAAACCAGACAGGTATTGCCTGCATGGGCTCAGCCTTGCCGCAAGTTCCGGCATGGTACTCCATATTGCCTGCTACCGCATCAACAGAGCTCCAGAGCTTTGGGGTTGAAATTTCTATAGTTGGCCTCCATACTGGCTCGGCTAGCTTCCCATTCCTTATAATATATGCCTCTGCGCCCGTATACTTGGCGTTCAGGCGCTTGTCATCAATGTTCCACTCCATGAAATTCTTCAGGAAAACACCATGCTTAACAGACTCAATCAGCTCGGCCTCATCGTAATCTCCGGGCTTAACAATGGAATTCGCCATCCTTACAATAGGCTCGCGGTCGTAGCCTGTTGCTCTGGCTGAGCCATTGCTCTTGCAATTAAGAACTGCCGCTGTTTCGCGGTTGTGGAGAAGCCCCGTTATTATTCCTTTTTTTATAAGCCAGCGCTCCCGCGCCTTCACACCCTCGTCATCGTAAAGGTAATACCCAAAGCTGCCTTGGATGGTCGGGTCATCAACTATGTTGACAGCAGGAGAGCCAATCCTCGTGCCAAGCATGTTCGCTGAGATGAAAGACTCACCAGCCTGTGCCGCCTCCCTTCCCAAAACCCTGTCAGCTTCATAAGGGTGGCCGACGCTCTCATGAACCATAATGCCAGTTATCTGTGGGGCAACAACAAGGTCAATCTTGCCCTTCGGAGGAGCTACAGCTTTTTTCAAGTTTGTATAAGTTGCCTTTACCTCACCAGCAAGCACTTTAGGAAAGTTATAATCATAAATCTTTTCAAAGCCGCCGGCTGCACCGTACTGCCAGTACCTCTGCGCAGTCCTTTCTGCTTCCTCAACCGTGATAAAATACCAGAAGTCTGTCCTTGGAATTTTTGAAAGGACGCGGCTGCCCTCACTATTGGCAAAATACCTTTCTGTGTAAAAATCCGACATTGAAAAAAATCTTCCAGGGACATTAACCTTTGTTGATTTTATGGCCTTTTCCGCATCAAAAAGCACCTTCAGCTTTTCCTTAGGGCTCAAATCATCCAGCTTCACCTTCTGCTTTACCGCATAACTGCCAACCTCGGCCTTCTCGTGGCTGAATTTCACCTTTCCCCCTATAATTGCGGCTGCAGCCGTAATCTTAGCGGCTTTTTCAATAACCTTTCTCACATTCTCCTTCGAAATGTCGTTGGTTGATGCAAAGCCCAAAGTGCCATTCATAACAACCCTGATGCCAATGCCTGAGACCCTGTCAAAGCCTGCAACCTGAGGCACGCCGTTCTTCAGAACAAAGCCATTGACCTGCGTGGATTCAAGACGGGCATCGGCATAGCTCGCGCCAATCTTCCTCGCATGCTCAATAGCAGAATGTGCAATGTCAATGTCAAGAGCATCTTCAGACTTAACAGCAGATTTAGCAAGCATAAAAAAATCCCCCGAAATAAACAAAAAACTTAACTCCCGCAGCACAGCAGGTATATAAAGTTTATTGGCATGACCTTCTTTGAAAAAGAAGGTCAATCAAGAAATCACTTCTATCTTGTCACTTCAAAACTCCTGACCTGCTCCAGAAGCTTTTTTGCCTTAGAGTTTGTTGCAAAGTGCTTCCTAACAGGCTCCAAAAGCTCATTAAGCTTATCAGAAACAGCATTCTTCAGGTCCATTGGGTGAACTTTCCCTTCGGAGTAAAGCTTTTCCAGCTCGCTATAGCCGCCAACATTCAAGCTGCCGCCATACTTCTCAGCCCTCTTTATTTCAAGCGAATCAAATTTCTCAAAGACGATATAGCGGCAGTATTCCATGATGGGATTCTCGTCAACCTTCCTCTCAGGGCAGTAAGCCTTGCCGATTTTTCTTTTCACATCCTCTTCAGAGTCTGTCATGAAGATAGCAGTGTCAGGCTTTGACTTTGACATTTTCAAATCAAGCAGCCTGTCATCCGGGTCTTTGTAACTTGTTTTTGGCTCTCCTAAGCCAAGAATCATGTGGTGGCTTACCACAACCGGCTTCCAGAAGCCAAGCTTCGGCCCAACCTCCCTTGCAAGGATGTTGACTTTCCTCTGGTCTTTCCCCAGCTGGCAAATATCACATTTAAGATGGAAAATGTCGGCTGCTTGCATGCACGGGTAAATTATCTGTGCCGCGCTTAAACTCTCCGTGCTCCTCCTGCCCATAATCTGGCTTGTCCTTAAAATCCTCTGAACAGTAGATGCCCTCGCTATGTCAATCGTTGTCTTCCAGTGACCCTCTTGCCTTACCAAATCCTTTGACCAGATAAACTCAACGCCTTCTATATTCATACCACAGGCTTTCCATACTTCAATCAGGTAGTCCCCTGTAGTCCTTATCTTTTCCAAGTCGCCACCAAGCTTGTTGTTCATCCATGCGAACCAATCTGCAACAAGCATCTTGAATTTACAGCCTGCCTTTAGCATTTTGTTGACATTGATTGTTCTCAGAATCCCTTGGGCAATGTGTGCTCCTCCCGAAGGCTCAAAGCCGTCATACGCTATTGGGTGGTCCTTTGCCTCAAGAAGCTGCCTGAGCTCATCAACAGTTATTATCTCCTCTCCAACTTCTTTAATTACAGATAGCCTTTCCTCAATATCCATGGTAGCCGCTGCCGAACCAAACGATATAAATCTTTTTGTTTTCCTCGAAAGTGTTACGGCAAAAGCGAATACTTTCCGAAAATGAGCCCCACTGGACACTGGACAGACCCGGGCAAGGTATTTAAACCCAAGCAACAAATTACAGCAGCATATGGAAGAATTTAAAGTAGCAGCAGCTGAAATAGTAGCTGAAGCTACTCAGGCCATGATTTCAGTCACTGACCTGACTTCCTTCATGTATTGCCCAAGGGTGCTTTACCAGCAAAAGGTTCTGGGTTATGAGGAAAAGCCAACTGCAGCAATGGTGCTCGGGGCTATAAGGCATAGCTTCCACGACTTGGCGAACAAATACGAAGAAGCGATAGTCGTTGGCATGCCGCAGGAGATGGCGCACGACGAAACCATAGCAGCTTACGCAAGAACGTACGAAAACCTAATCAAATCGGCAGTCATGAGCCGTGCAAAATCGCTTGCGTTGTTTGACATCCAGCCATTTCAAATCCTTCCGCAGCTGCAGCAGCTGGCTGCAGCCGAGGCGCACGAGCGGGCTGTCAATGTCCACAGGTTTTCCACAACGCACAACGTGTTCGGGGAGGAGCTATGGCGGCTTCTCACGCCAAAGATATTCACTGAAGTCAGGGTAAGGTCGCAGCCGCTAAGGCTCAAAGGCGTAGTTGACAGGGTTGAGGTCTACGAGAACTCTGTCCTGCCAATAGAGCTGAAGACAGGAAAAATGGCTCACGATGGCGTCTGGCCCTCCCACAGAGTCCAGGTTGCCGCTTATATGATGCTTCTGCAGGAAAAGTTCAATACGGCAGTTACAAAAGCTGTTGTAAGATACCTTGACCACAACAGCAGCAAAACTGTGGTGATGAACCCCTATATGGAGTTGGAGGTCAGGGAACTGACTGAGAAAGTGATAAGGCTGCTGCAAGGCGAAACAGTGCCTAAGCCATGCGGAAGGGAAAGCTGCAACTGCAGCCGCTAAAACAAGCAACACAACATTTAAATATAAGCTCTGCCCAGAAAAACACCATTTCATTAGCATTATAGAATAGTAACTGAATCATCATTCACGGCATTCGTGGGTTGCAGGGTGTTTTTTATGGCAGAAGATGATAAAAAGTTCTCCAGGCAGGTTATTGGCAAGATTGTTGTAAGCAAATCAGGAAAAAGATTTGGCGAAGTTGCAGACATAGTGTTTGAAACTAAAACGGGAGAGCTGATTCACCTTGTCCTGGCGAACCCGACACCGTACATCCAGAAGCTGGAGCTTGAGCGGGATGGTGAAGGTAACATACTTATCCCCTTCAGCGCAGTAATGGCGATGGGTGATTTCTTGGTTATATCTGAAGAAGACATTGTATGACCCTTTTAAGAAAAGAGGTCAATCAGAAAACTAAACTACTTGTATGTCAATCAAAAATAATTCTTCTACGAAACCTTTATATTGCATTCCACCTCCCGCAATCGCAATGGACAGCGCGTTGTGGGCGGAGAAATACAGGCCTTCTAGTTTCAGGGATATGATAGGCCAGGAAGACGTAGTAAAAAGACTGGAGGCGTTTGTCAAGCACCAGAATCTGCCGCACCTTCTTTTTGCGGGGCCGCCAGGGGTTGGCAAGACGTCAATGGCATTAGTAATAGCAAAACAGCTGTACAAGGGCGACTGGCGCCAGAACATTATTGAGCTTAACGCAAGCGATGAAAGAGGTATAGACATTATCAGAACCAAGGTTAAGGACTTTGCGCGCACCAAATCAATCGGGCAAGTGCCCTTCAAAATGTGCATCCTTGACGAATCAGACTCGCTAACAAGGGAGGCACAGCAGGCCCTTCGCAGAACAATGGAAAACTACACCTCAACATGCAGGTTCGTCCTGCTGGCCAATTACTCGTCTAAAATAATTGAGCCAATCCAGAGCAGATGCGCGGTATTCAGGTTCAAGCCGCTTTCTGATTCTGAGATCATAAAAATAATTGAAACAGTGGCTGCTGCAGAAAACCTTGTTGTTGGCGATAAGGCAAGAAAAGCCCTTATTGAGGTCTCAGAAGGCGACTGCAGGAAGCTTGAGAACGTGCTGCAAAGCTGTGCAGTAATGTCCTCTGCAATAACAGAGGACCTGATTTACGCAATAGCAAGCGTTGCAAGGCCAAAAGAGGTAAAGGAAGTGATTGAGCTGGCGTTTTCAAACAACTTTCAAAAGGCAAGGGACAAGCTTCTTGAAACAATGCTTGCCCACGGCCTGTCTGGATTGGACATTATCAAGCAGCTGCAGAAAGAGGTACTCGACAGTGCCATAGAGCCTAAAAAGAAGCTCGCCCTGGTTGAAAAGTGCGGCGAGATAGAGTTCAGGATGAGCGAAGGCGCAGACGAGTTTGTGCAGCTTGAAGCCCTGTTGAGCCAAATCGCGCTCGCTGGGTTAAAAGAGTAGGGATTTGCCAATTTAGCAAAGATTAAATACCTGTCTAAGCCAATAATTGCCAGTCAACAGGCAAAATGGGATTCAGAAAAGAAAAAGAGGTCAAAAGAGACAATTCCGGAAAGCCGGAGGAATCCGGTTTGGTTTACAAAGTTTACCCCCCTTTTGGGCAGCCACAAAACGGATACGACTCTTCATATGAATTCAAGCTCAAACAGCTTTCGGCCCAGCTTCTGCGAAAGAACGTAGACCTTGAAAGGCTGCGGGATTATGTGACGCAGCTTGAAGAAGGTGAAAAAGGGCTTATTCAAGAGCTGACAAAACAGCTCGCCATTAAGGATGAAGAGATAAGCAGGGTTGCTTCCATTTACGCAAAAAAAGAGGCGGAAAACAGGAAGCTTTCAGCATTGCTTGAAACAAACGTTGTTTCCCAAAGGGAGCACGCCGAAAAAATAAAAGCTATTCTTGTCAAGAAAGAGGCAGAAACAAAGCAGCTTATCGATGGCCTTAGCGCGCAACTTGAAAAAAAGAACGCAGACATCACATCACTCAGGAAACAACTGCTGGAAAAGGCGTCAACAGAAAATTCAGCGATTTCCCAGCAAGAGTCAAGCTCCCCGCATCTCGAGCTGCTCGTGAAAGAGATTGAGCGCAGGAAAAAAGAAACCACGAACACAGAAAAGCTGCTGTTGGAAGAGCAAAGGCTTGCCAAAGAAGCAGAGCACAGATTCAGGCAGCAACTCACCGAAACACGGCAGCATGTTGAAGAGCTCAAAGTGATCCTGGTTGGAAAAGACAGCACAATAGCGCAGCTTGAGTCAGCGATTGAGAAGAAATTCTTAGAGCTTGAGAGGGAAGCGCACAAAGCCAAAGCGGCAGCGCCGGTGGCAAGCTTCCCTTCTTACGAGACTGAGAAATTTATTGAAAAGCTGCAGAAAGAGCTTAAGCACAAAAATGGAGAAATAAGCTCGCTTAACGAGCAGCTTGCCAAAAAGCTCGGCAGCACCAGCTTCACGGGCTCAGAGGGAGGCAGGGGCCACGAACGAAGAATAGAAAAGCTTGAACAAGAATTAGAACAGAGCGGTAGTGAAATCAGAAAATTGGATGAATCGCTGCTTGAGGAACAGAGGCTTGGCAAATCCATGCAATCACGGCTCAAGGAACAACTGGTACAAAAGAGCAGCCAGCTGGAAGAGCTCAAAACGCTCCTGATAGAGAAGGAAAAAATCGTGCGCAACCTCGAAACAGCTTTTGAGAAGAACCTGGCGGCGAAGGAAGAGCAGTTGCGCCATTTTAGGCAATCCGCAATTAAAAAGCCCGAGACGCACCTTCACCGCGAGCTCGACGAGCTAAAATCTGAGATTCACATCAAGGAAGAATCATCAAAGTTCATGGCAGAAGAGGTTGCAAAGCTCAAGGAGCAGGCAGCCCTCCTGCGCAAGCGGCTCGAAGAAAGGCAGCGCATATACTTCGAAAGTGAAAAGGCCTACGAAGAGCTTATAGCCAAGCTCAGGGAGCAGCACGACACCAGGGTAAAGTCGTTTTTGCAAGAGTCATCACAGAAAGAGTCAGCATTAAAAATAGCTCTTGAAGAGGAACGCGCAAAGCTGCAGCGCGAAACAGCCCTCATGAAAGAGAAGGAAACCCAGATTAAGGAAACGCTGCAAACATTTACTGTGACGTCGCATCAGCTGCTTAAGCTTCAAGGTGCAGGAATTGTCAGTGAAGCAGCAGGGCTTAACATCACTGAGCTGCTTGAAAAAGAGAAGCACCTTGCAAGCAAGGAAGAAGAGCTTAAACAGCTGCTTGCATCAACAGAAACAAAAATAGCAGAGCTAAAAGAGAGGGAAGCGGGCATAGGAAGAAAAGAGCAGATGCTGCTAAATGGGCAGGAAGCGCTTGCCAAAGAGCTGGAAATACTCGGCAGCGCAGGGGTTGAAATAGGAAGGTCAAGGCAGTACATACAGCAAAAGCTTGCCCAACTGAGCACATTTGAACAGCCGCAGCAAAGAATTCAGCAGCCGGCGGAAGCTACAGAGGCACCGGAAGACAGTTTCTTCACGCAAACGCCAAGATCAGGAACTGAACTGCAGACAACGGTCGAAGAGGCGCCTGAAGAAAACAAGATCAAGCCGCAAGATCCTGCAGAAACCATGATGGGGGGAAGAACAGTTGAAGAAGAGCTTCCAGGTGAGGCAGCTGCAGAGGATGAGGGCTTTGAGAGCATAAAGCCGCAAAGCATTTTGAAAAGGGCGCCGAAAGCGGGCAAGGAGGCGGGCGCAATAAAATCCAAACTGCAACAAAAAAAGGTAAAGCAAACCAAACTCAAACCAAAAGCGGCAGCGAAATTAGCTGCAAAACAGCAAAAATTGCCAATAAAGCAGCCAGAATATGTCACGGCCTTCAAAACAGCCACAGTCAAGCCTATTACAAAACAGCCGCCTAAAAAAACAGAGCAATCAACAGTTAAGGAAATGCCCATAGGCGCAAGGGAAGCAGCTGGGCGCGCCGAACAGGAACTATTCACGGAAATTGGCGGTTATTCTGAGCTCGATGAGATAAAGTCAATAGTTGATGTCGGTCTTCAGCACGGCGATTCCATTAATCAGATTAGGGAATCATTACTGACTTCCGGCTATTCAAAGCAGAACATCGAGAAGGCGCTGGGCAGCGTTAAGAAGTGAATGCTATTATTCTCCTCATTCACAACGACTTTAACAAAGCAGCAAACCTTGAATAAAGTTCTGTGGAGATGTAAAAACCATTTGCGACCATCCCGTCAAAAATGTCCATTGCTTCCTCTTTTGCAATAAACTTTCTGGAGCAAGCTAGAAAAAGGACGTAAAGAGCTCCGTGAGCTTCCACCCCTAATATGGAGGCGTACGATTTTGCTGAATCATCGTCTATCAGCAAAACGGTTTTGTGCTTTGCAGCTAGTGATATGGCCTCTTTCTCGCCTCGCCCCATTTTTTCAGTGAGCAGCATTCTGTTAATGACAACATTTTCAACAGCAACCCATCCCTCCCCGATCGCCTTGCCTAGAGCCGCAGCTTCAGGACTGTCCTTTTTAACGCTCACTTCATCATAAACGCTTCTCGGGATAAGAACCTTTCCAAAGCATCTTTTTAGAAGGTTCAAAATACCCCGTTTTCCTAAAACAATAAGCGGCGAAGAGTTAGAAACCATCATTTTGCTTTTACGCCTTTAACGCCGCTTTAAAATCCTTCTCAAGCGAGCCCAGTGAATAGTTGAGCGGTATTTTCCTTTCCGCAGCCGCCTTTAAGAAGTCTGTCAGAGGCACCCTCGCCAACTCAGCCGCTCTTCCAAGAGAAACCAGTCTTTTTGAATACTTCCCCAACGCAAGCTCCAGAAGCTTCTCCCTTACGGCAGTAGACAGCAGTTCCCTTATCACTTTAGACTTGTCAGTGCCCTCTTCCCTGGCAACAGAGTCTATGTCTTTAACAACAGACTCCGGAACCCGCGCAGCAACATTCTCGTACACCTTAACCACCACTTAACGTAAACAAAAGCTAGTAATCGTAAACTTGTATTTAAATGTTTGGTTATTTTAGTTGAGGGCAATAGTTTCGCATATTTATTTTCCTCAAACAAAGTTTGGAAGGCATGACATTTTGTGTGCATTACTTATGTCTTCCATTATTTTAGCGGCGTTAAATCAAGAAAGAAGGTGCTTCACAAGAATGCTTGTGCTCTTGGAAATCAGGTAATTGTACGTTAACTTGACGTCAATCTTCTTTACCGAGTCCTCTTCAGGAGTCGGCTGTATGCATGAGAACGTTCCTTCGCCGTTGCTGAGCCTTAAATACCCCGCATATTCGCCATTTACAACATCCAGCGGCCTGCCATCTGATAAGCCATTGCATGTAAGGCTGCCCAAACCGGTTTTAACAGCAACAAGAACCTGGTCCGTAGTTTTGAAGTCACCCCTCTCGCAAGCCGTCTTACCAGTTACAGAATCAAACTTAAAAACATTTCCAGTGCCAACGCTTTTCACGTTAAATGTGAGCAAAACCTTGTTCTTGCCGGCAATGCTTTCCTTCACTGTTGTTACATGAACAGGCGCGCCTGAGTTAAACACCTGCTTCTGCGCAGCTATCTGGCACACGCCTGAAACGCTTTTAGTCAGGTCCTTTCGAATGCACATGTCTGCCTGTGCTTTTGTCTGGTAAGTGTAGCAGATATCTGCCTGCACCGGGAAAGGGTTATTGCCCTGAAGCTCCTTCTGGTAAGCCAACTGCTTAAACCAGACATCAGTAGTCCCGCCGGGTATCTTGTTGCCGTCAGGGTCCTTTTTAACCCCGTTCAAGTCTTCAGCTGGAGATACCCCTATTAGAGAAACGGCTGCATTATCGGTATTCTTTCTACTCTTAAGGAAATCACTCGCTGATAAGCCGCTAATTGTTACAGTAGCCCCAGCCTTCAATACATCGTACTCGCCAACATTCTCGAGGAGCACAACAATATCAAAAGGAAAGGTGGGGGTTATTGCGCCTGCCGGATTCTTCTGGGCGTCTGTAACCTCTGGGGGTGGGGAATTCTCTGCAAACTTCGCCGTCAAGCCCTCAGCCCCCCCAATAAAGGGGGTGGAGGAGGAAGAAGTTACGCCCTTATCACCACCCTTGCAGCCGGCAATAACTAACGCAAAAGCCATAAGGAGAACTAAAACGACACCCTTTTTCATTTTTGAGTGAATCTGAAAAATGTCGTATTTAAATGTTTCCATCAAAAGATTTATAAGTTGTTTATACGAAGTCAGCAAGAAATGAAAAAAAGAGTGTTGCAACTGTTAGCTGTGGCAGTTTTGGTCCTTTCGCTTGCAGCAGTTGACTCCATTACCAGTTCTCTCAATGGGCAATTGCAAGTCAAATCATCCCCTGCTTTAATGGCAACTTCTGGGCTTGTTGGGCTTTCGGCCATCACAGGGGCAGTAGTTGGAACAGATTCACCGAAATGCGAGCAAAAAGCGCCCTGTGCATACCCGTCAGGCTGGAAGTGCATGTCAAACAGCAAATGCTACGACTACAGCGACTGCTTGGTTAGGTGCCCTTCGTCTTCACAGCCTGAACAGCCGACCCTGCAGGAATGCATTTGTGGTGACTGGCAAACAAGCGGAGGTTGCGGGGGGGGAGGGTGCCCATCAAACAAAGTCCCTCAGTCTAAGAGCTGCACCGGAGGATCGACCTGCAAAACAGAGAGCAGGTGTTTAGAGTCAGCACAATGCACCAGCTTAACACCGGGCGAGGGCCAAGGCCAAACACCTGAGGGTGTCAAAGAAGGAGTAAACCTCGTGCCTGAGCTGGAAATAAGCCCCAGCGAGGGGCTGAAAAGCGGCGACACGATGGAAGTGACGTTTTACATTAAAAACCTCGGCTCCAAAGCCGCAACGCAGTACGACATGAAGGAGAAGGGGACGACAACCCTAATCAACATCATTTACTTCTACAAGGAAAAGGAGTACGGCCCAGATGTCATACAGCCGATACACGCCCCTGTAAGCATCCTGCTGCTTCAAGGCAGCGCAATAAAGCCAGGAGAAGCCGGGAAGGTGCAGCTGGCAAAGCAGACAGTAAAAATACCGGATGATTTCTCAGGGGACCTGGTCATTGCAGCAGTTGTTGACGCCCAATTCTCCTACCCGGAAACGAACGAAAACGACAACCGGCCAACGAGGACTTTAAGCGTAAGGCCTCTGGTGAAGCCAAACCTTGCAATAACAGGCTTTGAAACAAGCATCAGAAGCTTTGACGTGTTGCCAGTAGCAATCGGCCCGGTCTTCATAACCGTTGAGAACAGGGGAGAACTGCTGGCAGCATCAACACAGCCTATTCAGAACAAGGTCTCAATATTCAAGGGTGACACAGAGATCTGCAGGGCAACTGCAAAGGAGTCGATGGTTGAAGGCATAGTGCCTGGAAAACAGCGGAAGTTCGCCCTAGACCCGAGGTTTATAACCGAAAGCATGGCCGGAAACCAGTGCAGCGTTGACGGCGCAGATGCAAACTACCGCGCTGTTGTGGAGATAGATACGCCGCAGCTTGACGCGCAAGGTGATGTCCTGCAAGGAGGGGTTATTGCAGAGTCAAGCGAGAACGACAACAAGCAACCGTTCGCCATAAAGGCAAGGGAGAAATGCTCCCCACTCGGCAAAATCGAAGCCGTCACATACTGCGACATAGCAACGGGAACATGGCTTGCACAGAAAACCCCAGGCCAGCAATGCAGCCACAACTTTGAATGCAATCTGGAGCTGTGCGTTAAGGGCAAGTGTGTTACTCAGGAGCAGAAAGGCAGGATTCTTGCTATTGTTGGATGACTCCTTTCTCAACGCTTACATGAACTGGCGCGCCGGTTGACTTGTAGCCGTAGCTGAGCCCAATGCTTAAGGGCGTGGCAAACACGCCAAGGTCCTTGCTAAGGTCAATGCCGTTGTATTCGCAAAAGATGTAATCATCAGCAGATGTTCCTGTAATTGTTTTCTCGGCTTCTGTGCACTTGAGATTTTCGCCTTTGAGCCCGGCATTATCAACGCTTACAATACTCTTTTCCTTAACAGCATTGCTTTGGTCGTCTGTGCAGGCCGTGGCTATGCCTCTTTTATCAACAATCCTTCCCTTGCCAACGTTCGTTATGAAAATCTTAAACTTGGGAACAACATAGCCCTCGCCGCTTGCCTGCCTCGGCTCTATTCTTGTTATTGCCACAGGTGCGCCCTGGCTTTTGAACACCAAAGGCTTTTCAGCATCGCACGGCTTTCTTACCTTCTGGAAGCTTGGGGTGCCAAGGGTCGTGTCAATGCAAACATTAGCTGTCAGTTTTGTCTTGTAAGGATAACAAACAGTAGCAAGAAGGTTTGTTTCTGCGCCCTTCCCTCCAAGGTTCTTGGCAGTGGCCTTAACCTTTATGGAGTCAAAATAACCTGCAGGGTTTGTTTCCCTGCCAGGAAGGGTTGTAATTTCACTATTGCCAGAGTCAATGACTGCGGGTTCAAACTTAAACGCAGCCCTGTCGTCCCTTGCTAAAATTGTGAGAGCCTTCGGGTCAACCCCGGCAGCGCCCTTATTGGAAACAATAAGCAAGGCGTAATGAACGCTGCCCTCTGTTGTTGCCTTTGGAATACTATCAGGGGCAAACTGCGCATCAACGCCTTCTGTCCCAACATAAATTTCTGGTAAGTTAATTCCTTTGTTGGTTTTGGTCCCCAGCTGCCCGCAGCCAGAGACTAGTAGAACTGCCAAAATTGCCATCACAGGCAAAAACCTGGCAATCTTAAAGTGTTTTTTAAAAAGTGGCATTTTGTTAGTTTTCTATTTTTTGGCTTATTTATGTTTATGTTGCTGGTTTTTGGGGTTACGGTGGAAGAGGATTGCCGCAACAAACCACCTGCGGCCCTGCGGCAGTACTTGATGTGCATTGAGTCTGTCCTGATGGGCAGGATGCCCCGCAGGAAGATGCAACACAGGAGGTAAGGCCTGATGCGCAAGCTGGCGGATTAGTACAGGCAGGCGAGCCTGTCACCGTGAATGTTATGCCTTCCTTCTTCACAGCAAATATGAAAACGCCCTCTACATCGAACCTGGCTGGAGCCCAGTCAGCGCCGTGCAACGCATCAGCTTTCACAATTAGCCCGCAGTCAAAACGCTTGCCTTCCCCAATGAACTTGCCAACCCAGTCACTTTTTACGCGATACTTATTAGGAACCTCAGTTACAGCTTCAAACGCGCACGGCTTGCCCTTGCTTGTGTCAAGTGCAACACCATCTGGCACCGTAAGATAAAGTTTTTCTATGCCATCTATCTCCCCTTCCCAACCAGTGTTTCTGGCGACGTAAATTTGTATGGCAAGATTGCTTTGCCCTGTGCTGAAATCAACCGGTGCAGGAGATGTCACTAGCCCAATCGGGCCCCATGTTAATGTTACAGGCACATTGCTGTACTCTGCTTTCTCTATTGGGGTGTGTTCCACAACAGCAGGGTCTTTTCCTTCCCTCCTGAGGTTCCTAAGCTCTGCAGCCTTCATGAAAGAAGTGCTCAGGTAAGAATCGGCTTCCACCCTGTACTTGACTTTTGCCTCGATTGTGTAGCTCTTGCTTTCCCAGCATGACACATCTCCAGCTACATTGCTGCATTGCGAGCATGTAATCGTTGTGCCGCCCCTGCCGCCAGTATAGTAAACCTCAAGAGGCACTCCAGCATTAAACTCATCAACTGCTTTTTGAAGCTTGACTTGTTTGTCAGTTCCGGTTTTATCATTGCACTCAATCCCTATTACTTCAAGATACTTCTTCTTGAAATCAGGAGGGAAAGGGCTCGGAACTTTTATGAGGAAGCTGGGAGCTGGCTCGCGAACACTCTTGTCAAATTCGGTTGGCATTGTCGGGTCATTAAAAAGCTGCAGCCCAACTTTCGGCTCCTCTTTGGCAGTGCCGAAGCCGAAGGTTTCCTCAGCTTTCTCGTAGGCATAGGCAATCGAAGGGTTGACAAACTTAAGAGTAAAGAAGTTAAAAAAGTTTCTTAAGGAAGTAGTTAGGACATTACCGGCTTGCTGGCCCTCGTCAGAAGTTAGCGGTGTAGCGCCTTCTCTATACTGCTTTATGGTATCGGCAAGGATGGGTGTTGCGGCTGCAAATAAGTAGATGAAAAAGACAATCCCGAAAAGCCTTCCAGCCACTATAGGGCTTTCTTTCTTCATGTACATTAGGCCGTATAATAGCATGATGGGGTTAAGCAGCCTGTTCATCAAATAGCTGACGCCCTTTAAAACTACGCCTGCATTTTCAGCATACTGGAGCAGCGGCACCCTGAAAACATTCAGGACAAGCACGTCGATTGCTGCAATGAACGGTATCCCCTTAAGCGGCATCGGAACGTTGCTTTTCAAATACATGACCAAAGCAAAGGCAAGCAGCACAGCTCCACCCGTGGCTCGCCAAACAAACGCTGGGCCCTGCAGAGTGACTTGCCATATGGCAAGGAAGATAATTGTCACCCAAATATAATTCCATCTGCTTATGTTTTCGTTTCTCTCAGCTATGAGGATAAAGGCGACCATGGCGAAAATCAGGTGTTCGGCAAGTGCTATGCCTGGGTTAAAGCCATGGATAAAATCTGCAAAATACATCACAGCCGCTATTTTTATGAACAAGTCGTACTCGTTATTATTGGCAATAATTGTGTCCCAGAAAAAGCTAAATATCTTGCCAGGGATTGCCGAGAGCCTGAAGCCAACGCCGAGACCTAATCCTTGCACAGCGCCCCCAACAGCAGGTGCCGCAGCTTTCAGAGCAGTCTTAGCAGCAGCAAGCTTACCGCCTGTTGCAACCTCAGCTGCCGCCTCGGCAACCTTTGCCGGATCGATGGGTGGCGCCTTGCCGAGGCTCATACCCTGGCCAATCCTGCCTATCATACCTCCTAAAGCCACTCAATCACACCTCATTTTTAGCAATCACGCCGTTGCCATTGCCATGCGTGGTTTTAAACTTTTCCCCTATGCCAGATTTCTTCAGGATTTATCCTAACTATGTCCTTCAGTCTGTCAAAATCGGCATCTGTTGAAAGTATCTTTTTGCAATCGTAAACCTTCATTGTTTGGTAATGTATGCTGTCCCTTGGCAGAAGGCCTTTTTCCAAGTATTCTGGGATGACTGCAGCCAAATCGCCATCAGCGTCGGCAATTTCAAGGTTATTGAACGAGAATATCACTCCAAAAACCTCTTTAATTTTCGGGATGAATTCCAGCACAACTTCTGGGCTTTCCCTTATCTTTTCTTTCGGATGGATGGAATACTTCTTGTGGATGAGCTTCATTAAAATGATATAAGCCAACTCATCAAGGGTCAAGCAACTCGTGAGGCCGAGCTTTTTCCCTTTCTGCATATCATCAAAGGTTTTCTTTACTTTGTCAAACGATTTAGGTTCCTCAAAAAAGAAGGCGTAGAAAGCATTAGTATCAAGATAAATCATTTCTGCCATTGTGTTTTTTCATACTCCCAAATCAAGTCCTTGACCCTGGTAAACCCTCTATCTTTGCCGAGCATGCCAGCTTTTTCAACAGGGTTGGCAATCTTAGGCATTAAAACGATTTCATTGCCAGAAGCTTTAGCTATTAGTTCTGTGCCTTTCCTGATTTGGAGCGCTTCCCTGATGTCTGAAGGCAATGTTATTTGCCCTTTTTCCCTGACTTTCACAAGTGTTAATTTCATTTTTCCTACTTTTTTAGAAAAAGTCTTACTAATATATAAATATTCCTATTCAGCCGCACTCCTCAGCTTTCCTGCAGTCAAGCTTGAGCTTGAGCTCAACTATGTTGAGGGTAGTTTCAGGAACCAGCCTGATGTAGTTTGTCCCGGCAACCAGGAAGGAATCAATGTTCTTGGAGTAATTCGCGGATTTGGTGTCAATTCTTGTTTTCTGGTTGTTAATCTCAAGATTCGCGACCTTCCTCTCCTTGTCATCAACAAACATTATGGCAAGCGTTGAGTTCACCGTGTTATTCTCAATCCTCCTGAAAGTGGAGCTGTTTATGCTGAAGAAGTACAGCGGGAAGATTGGCTCCTTCAGCTTGGTCCTCAGGAGCAGCCTGTCAAGCAGGTAAGTTCCCTTCTCGGCAACAAACCTGAACTCGTTCTTCCCGGGAACAATGTCTTTTGGGTCAATCTGCAGCTTCTCCGGGCTGCCGCAGTCAGGCACCTTGGAAGCCAAAAGCTTGCCGTTAACATAAGCCAAGAACTTGCCTACATCCTTCACGTTGCAGTCAACAAAGTAGCTCAGGCTTGCTTCAGACAGCAAGTCTGCCTCCTCCTGCCCTATTATCACTGCCTGGACAGCTTCCTTGTTGTCAATCAGTTCAACAGTGCCGGTTATCTTGGCATCCCTCAAGTCATAGAAATTCTTTGAAAAAGGCTTGTACCACGGCACAGGGTCTGTGGAAAACTCGAACAGGTTTTCCTCTCTGAGATTAATGCTTAACGGCTCGGTAAAGCTGTCAACCTCCCCCTCGAAAATCTCGTTATCATTTTGGGTTATTATAAGGTTTCCGCTATGGCTGGCCACACTGAAGCTGAGCTTTGCATTCTCAACCTTGTCCTTGACAGTCAAAATAACAGACCTTCTCTTATCAGAACTCCTTGCAGCTTCAACGTAAATAGAGTCAACGCTTTTCAAAACCGTATCCTCCTTCTTCGTAAAAAGGTTGAACGAAGGGAGCTTATGGTCAAATTCTGTTTCCTTAACCTTGGTAAGGGTGCCCGGCGATTCATCAAGCAAAACAGAGCCTCGAACAGCAGCAAGCACAGAAGACCCGCTGCCGGATGTGTCCTGTTCAAGAATTCTGTCTCGCTCGCTCTTGGGCAGGAACAGGATGTAAAGCAGGATAAAAGCACCAATCACGAATACAAGAACAGCAGCATTGCCTCCTGATGGCTGCCCCTTTTTACTAAAATGCCTCATGCACTCTTCCTCAGTAGTTAGATATATAAATGTTTTTCCATGCACAACACGTATTTGCCGGTTTTGGCAACCGCGTTGGCTGTTTTAGCTGCCATCGCAGCTATTGCAAATCGGGCATTGCCCGATTGCACACAGCATCGGCAAAGCCGATGCGCATAGTCGAGCTGATAGCTCGACTAGCTCAAACTATGAGTTTGAGCATAGGCAGCGTAACTGCCTATGTTCCGCTCATCGCGGAATTGTGCCGAAACAGGATTGCCCAAATGAAAATACTGAAAAAGGATTTGAAGCAGGGAAAGGTGGTTGTTCAGGCACAAAGCCTTGACGACCTCTGGTGCCTTAGCCAGGTTGTGCTTAAAGGGGACACCGTAAGTGGCAAAACAACGCGCAAGGTAAGGCTTGGCTCGGCAGAGGAAGCAGTGAAAAAGACCTACACGCTCTCCCTTGCCGTTGAGGATTCTGAATTCAGGGACCAGTGCCTGAGGATAAGGGGCGCAACAACAGAGCAGCACGAAGACATACCAAAGGGGGCGCACCACACTATAACGGCAGAGCCTGGTGAAGTCCTGGCAATAATCAAGGCGCGCTGGCAGAAATACCAGCTGGACAGGCTCCAGCAGGCAACTCAGGAGCAGCTAAAAGCACTCATCGTTGTGTTCGACAGGGAAAACTGCCTCCTCGCACAGCTCAAAAGCAGGGGTTACGAAGTAGTGGCAGAGCTGAAAGGAAAAGTCAGGAAAAAGGACTATGCGGCCACAACAGTCACCAATTTTTACAAAGAAATCATCACCGCCATAAAGGAGTACGATGAGAGGAATAATCCTGACAAAATAATACTGGCAAGCCCGGCATTCTGGAAAGAAGAACTCGCCAACGAACTGAAGAATGACCCCCTCAGCAAAAAAGTTGCCATCGCAACTTGCAGCAGCGTAAGCGAAAACGCCATTGACGAAGTGCTGAAAAGGCCCGAAATGGGCACCGTTTTGGCTAATGCGATGGCAGCCAAAGAGCTGAGGCTCATTGATGAGTTAATGGCCGGGATTGCAAAGGATGGGAAGGTCGCCTACGGGAAAAAAGAAGTCGGAGAAGCAATAGACGCTGCCGCAGCTGAAAAACTGCTTGTGACAGACGTCAAGGTATACAACAACCCTGAAACAGAAGCGCTGATGAAAAAGGTTGAAGACAGCGGAGGGAAAGTGTTTATAATAAACTCAGAAAACCAGGCTGGGCAGAAGCTGGACGCGCTTGGCGGAATGGCGGCGTTGCTGAGGTATAAGCTCTTCTAATTGCCTGCAACACTCAATAATGCTGACTAATGGGGTTATTTGCACAACCTTCCACAAAATTTATATATAAGATATCATATCTAAGATATGAAATGCCACTAGCACACGTAACCAGGACAGGCAATATCTCATTACCAAAAGAGTGGCGCGAGGCACTCGGCATAGAACCCAATTCCAGCGTGGTTATTCATAGGTCTGAGCACAAGATAACCATTGAGCCACTAAGAAAAGAAAGGTTTCAGACTATCTTGAAAGGGCTTGATGAGGAAATATCAAGAAAGAAGATATCTTTCTCAAAGGAGGAAGCACTGAAAGATGACTTCTACGACTAAATTCATTGATGCCAACATATTCATACTAAGATGGAGCAACCCCAAAGTAAAGGAATTCATTGATTCACTAAACAGGGAAGAGCATTGCACATCTGTTTTGGTCTTAGCCGAGGTTTACCATAAGCTAAAGCAAAAAAAGGTGGAAAACGTCTTCAATTACATAAGGGGGATTCTGGGGACCATAAAAATCCACGACTTTACGCAGGATGAACTATTCGAGGCAATCAAGAGCCCTCTGGAAATAAATATAAACGACAAGATACACCTGGCAGTAATGAAAAACAATAGCATCAATACCGTCATTTCCTTTGACAAGGATTTTGACAAGGATAAAACAATCAAGAGAGAAGAGCTATAGGGAACTGCTGTTTTTTACCTCTTTTTCTTGCTTTTTGCCGAAGCACCTGTGACTGCTGCTGTCGTGGCCTCCGCTTTTTGCAGCTTAGACAAGAACCCGCCCCTGTCGATAAGGGCTTTTATTGCAACAACCGCCTTCCTTATGTCGTTAAAGTCCGGTATGCGCATGTTGTCGAGGTAGTGCATACCCTTCCTGCTGAACCTCCCACCCATGAAACAGCTTATGATGGGCTTGCCGGGAAAGAGCTTATGGGCTTCAACAACAGCCTTCGCGTCAAGGACAGGGTTAGTCATTGCCTGAAGCGTCTGGATTATGATGAGGCCGTGAATGTAAGGCTCTTTCAGCAGCGCGTTTATGGCGAGCTCGTACCTGTCAGGCATTGCATCGCCGACAATATCAAGAGGATTTCTTCTTGAATAGGCGGGGTGCATTACGCCGCTCTTGTCAAAGGCTTTCAGCACGTCCTTGCTTAACTGGGGGAGCTTCACCCCAAGCTCATCACAGTAGTCGGAGCAGATGACGCCGCAGCCGCCACCATTCGTAACTATCCCGATTCCATTGCCGCTGCACACAGGCTGCTCAGCAAGCACCTTTGCCAAATCAAAGAGTTCTTCAACAGTATCTGCAATAACTGCGCCAGTTTGCCTGACTGCCGCCTCAAACACCTTGGCATCGCCTGCCAAAGAGGCTGTGTGGGTTGCTGCTGCACTTGTACCTGAAGATGTTCTCCCGCCCTTTAATACAACGACCGGCTTTTTGATAACAAGCTGCCTGAGCTTCTCAAAAAAGGCTCTGCCATTGTTAACACCTTCAATGTAAATAGCAACAGACCGTGTTTCCTCATCGTTAGCGAAGAAATCAAAGAAGTCATAGCAGTCGAGCATTGCCTTGTTGCCGTAGCTGACAATTGCGCTAAAGCCGTATCTGGCCTGTATGGACCAGTCAATTATGCTGTCTGCCAGCGCGCCCGACTGGCTAACGAAGGCAACTGACCCTTTTGGAGGCATGCTCGGCCCAAAGCTGGCATTGAGGTTATGCGCAGGCCTCACTATGCCGAGGCAGTTAGGGCCCAGCATGGGAATCCTTGCCTTCTTGAGCTTATCAGTCATTTTTGCTTGAAGCCTTCTGCCTTCTTCATTGAACTCGCCAAATCCCGAGCTGATTATTATGGCGGATTTCACCTTTTTCTTGATGCAGTCGTCAACAGCCTTCATCACGATAGCATGAGGAACAGCAACAATGGCCATGTCAACATCCTCTGGTATGCTCGAGACAGAAGGGTAGCACTTAAACCCGAGAATCTCTGTGGCAAAAGGGTTAACAGGGAAAAGCTTGCCCAGGAAAGGCCTGCAGTACTCGCAGCGGTGAACGCAGCCAAGGGTAAGGTTGCGCATTATGGACTGGCCAACAGATTCAGCATGCCTGGAAGCACCAATAACTGCCACAGAGGTGGGGGTGAAGAACTTTGTAACAGCGGCAGGTTTCCAGCCATCGCTTGCCGATTTTGCTATTTTCGCTGCAGCTTTTTGGGCAACAGCCCTCACATCAACTGCAGTAACATCACCAGAATCCTCAGCAACAAAAACAGGGTTTATGTCAAGCTCGCGGATTTCTGGATGATTCATCATAAGATTTGAGGCCTTAACAATGGCCGCCGCCAGATTCTGCAGCGCAATACCGCCGCCCTTTAAATTCTGAAGTTTGCCGTAAAACCTCGTGCCTTTAATCATGGCCGAAGCTTCTTCAGCTGCTACAGGGCAAAGCATCACCGCAACATCGCCCAGCTCCTCGGCCAGGATGCCGCCAGAGCCAAATAAGATGGCAGGTCCAAAAGAAATGTCACGCTTTGCGCCAATGATGCACTCAAGTCCTGAAATCTCTTTCTGGACGGCAAGCACAAGCCTTCGCTCCACAGACTTTTTTGAGGCAAGCTTTGAATGGGCAGCCACTAGCTTCTTATAAGCGGCAGCGAGAGATTGAACGCTCTCAACTCTGGCAACCAGCCCATGCTTCGCCTTGTGAACGGCAACCTCTTTGGCTGGGGATGAAACAACCTTAAGAAATACAGGGAAACCCAGCTTTTCTGCGGCTGAAAGGCAGGCGGCTTCGTAAGCATTCTCCAAAAAAACTGTTGAGGGGAATGGTATCCCGGCCCTTGCCAGCAGATTAACAGCTTCTGAAAAGGCAAGAGGCCGTGCCGAGCTTTTTTGTGCCATTCCATTACAAACCGACGCCAAATTATTTAAAACTATTTATCAAACCATAAAACAGGCAAGCTTTGCGGGGCAAAGCTTAAATAGTAGTTCTTAAGCAGTCAGCAAGGTTCATTTACTGGGGTGCAGTAAAAAAACGTAACATATTAATAGTAGTGTTGTCAATTCACCCCTTATTAATTGTTGGAGGGTTTCAAATGATTATTAAAGAAGAATTCCTTAGTAAACTCAGGACTTATTTCTCGCTAAACCTTTACGAAGTCAAAATATGGACAGCGTTGCTGTCAAGAGGAGTCGCAACAGCCGGTGAGCTTTCTGATATTGCTAATGTTCCCAGGAGCAGGAGCTATGATGTTTTGGAGAGTTTGGAAAAGAAGGGATTTGTAATAATGAAGTTTGGCAAGCCGATAAAGTACCTTGCAGTGCAGCCAGTAGAGGTAGTTGAAAGGGTAAAGAAGCATATGAAGGAGGAGTCTGAAAAAAGGCTCAAGAGGCTTGATGAAGTTAAAAACACAGAGATTGTTGATGAGCTCAAGATGCTGCACCAGCAGGGTATAGAGCTTGTAGAGCCGGCAGACCTTTCAGGCAGCCTGAAGGGAAGGCACAACCTCTACAACCACCTTGATCTCATGATAAAGAACGCCGAAAAAACCGTTACAATACTGACAACATCCCAGGATTTCCTTAGAAAAGTGGAAGGCTTGAAGATGACAATGGAAAAGGCTAAGAAAAGGGGTGTAAAAATCAGAATTGCCGTGCCTATCTCAAAGGAAAACAAGCACGCTGTAGACGCAATCACCGACATTGCAGAGGTGAGGCACACCGAAGCAAAAGGGAGGTTCTGCGTTATTGACGGCAAGGAAATGATGTTCATGGTAATGGATGACAAGGACGTCCACCCAACCTATGACGTGGGCATCTGGGTTAACACGCCATTCTTCGCGGCAGCGCTAGAGAGCCTGTTTGAGGTTGCCTGGAAAGGCATGAAGTCTGCAGTTGAAGTAGCTAGACGTGCATAAAACGATCTTCCTGTTTATCTATGTGTGGAATCAACTACTTTCTTGATGTCTGCTGCCTTCTTTGGCCCTATCAGCTCAACCTTTTGCAGCTGTTCCTCGCTCGCATTGATTATTTCGGCTACGGACCCGAATTTTCCCAGGAGAGCCCTTGCCAGTTTCAGCTCTATCCCTGGCAGTGAGGTAATTACATACTCCTGCTGCTCCTTTAGCGTCGCAGGCTTTTTGGCGTGCATGGCTGGCTGCGGTACATTATTTTCCATCTCCCTTTTTGCAATCGCCACGATTAAGCCAGCAGTGTCTCTTGGATTTCTGGAATGAAGTATGGGTATGCCATAGCCTACCGCTATTGCAGCCAGCATGCCCCTTATAGCGTTTGGGTGCACATTCCTGATTGAGTAGAGGTCATGTTCGTCTGCTCCTTCTATTATCAGTACAGGCCTCTCGAAGCTTTCCTTCATTTCCCTCAGCTGCCGCAGCAGCCTTCCATCTACGATTGAATTAACAAAATCAGAAGAGCGTTTCAGCTCAACAGCAGCCCTGCTGCTGCACAGGAAATCCCCTACCGGAAGGGCTTTGAGCTCTATCAGTGCTCCTTCATCATATAGGGCTTTGACAACGCCTGAATGCTTTTCCCTTACGTCGGCAAATATCCTTATTTTCTCTTCCATTTTTATTTTAGTCAACTAGGCAAATTTGTCAAGCTGTCTTTGTGCTATTGGCGTTAGCTTGAGTTTGCTTTTCAGTGTTTTCAGTATGCGGTGCATCCTCTTTTCCCTGTGGTGGGCAACCCACCTGAATGCTTCGTCTCTGGTGTCTCTTGTCACGAGTATTACGACCTTGCCTTTTTCCTGCCTTCCTGTTCTCCCCCTGCGCTGAATCTGTCTTATCGCTGAGGGTATTGGCTCGTAAAAAACCACCAAATCAACCTTTGGAATGTCCAGCCCTTCCTCTCCGATTGAAGTGGCAATTATGGCGTTGAACTCGCCCTCTGCAAATCTCCGGAGAAGTTCCTTTTGCTCCTTTTGCGATAGCCCTGTATCGCCTTTTTTCATCTGCCCCACGAAGATGCTGGCCCTGACCCCTTCCATTTTATTGAGCTCATGCTGCAGTTTCTGTGCCGAATCCCTGTACTGGTTGAACACTATTGCCTTTGCCCCTTTGGCATCAGCAACGTTCTCTTTTATTATCCTCTTAAGCTCGTCCAGTTTGGGGTGCTCGACTTTTTTCTCGTAAAGCTGCCATGTTTTTTCAATTGCGGCAAGGAAATTGTTGTCAGTGAAAAGCCTTTTGACCGCTTTTGTCTTCGCTGCCTTTGCGTCTTCCTTTAGCCTTTCCGCGTATTTGTAAAGTGCCGTAACCCCCTGCGTTTCTATTAACTCTAGTGCGTGCCCGACTTTCATTGCTTCTGACAGGGCTGAAACAGCCATGAGCAGCGGGAAATGCTTCCTGCCGCTTGCCATTTCTGCATGCAGCCTTGCCTGAAGCTTTAGGAGGTCGCCTTTGGTGACTCCGGTTATTCCGCTGAGGAAACCCATCTTTTTAACCACTTCAAGCTTAGACCTCAAAGACAGCTCCAGAAGCTTTTTTATCTCCACAAACTCCCCAGGAAGGTCGACCTTTACCCAGTCTATGTTCATCTCCTGAACGTAGGGCTTCACGTCCTGATCAGACTCTGTTCTGACCTCTATGTCCTCTATGAACAGGTTTTGGCAGACCTCTGTTATCTTTTCCATGTCGCTTCCCGGTGACGCTGTTAGTGCCAGTATTCTTGGGAACCTTGCAGTTTTGATGTAGTGCTTTGCTATCCAGACATAGCTATAATCCTTCACTGCCCTGTGAGCCTCGTCAAACCCCAGCAGTGTGGCGTTTTCAAGGCTTATCCTCCCGGCAAGCAGGTCGTTCTCCAGCCCCTGTGGTGTGCTGAATATCACTGTAGCATTGCCCCACAGCTCCATCCTCTTCTCAGCAGCAACCACCCCAGTAAGCACAGCCATCCTTCCCTCTGCTATGTCAAAGTATTTCCTGAAAACCTCCCTGTACTGGTCAATGAGGGGCCTTGTTGGCCCTATCAGGAGTATCTTGCTGTCAGGGTAAAGCTTGAGCCTGTGCGCTGCCAGCATGAGGAATATGTTTGTCTTCCCCAGCCCCGTTGGCAAAACCACCAGGGTGTTTTTGGTGGTGGTGGTTGCCAGGATGGTTTCCTGGTACAGCCTTGGGGTAAATCCTTTTATCATCAGCATCTGCCAGCAATCTTTGAGTTAAAAACTTATGCCAAGAAATCAAGGTTTTTGTGCAGGTAATAGCTTGCTGCAGTTGCCGAAACAAACACTAAGGTTATGATGATGCCGTTCCCTATCCTGTGGCCTATTAAGTAGCCGACTATGAAGGCTAGGCCTATTGCCTGGAAAGGCAAGGGGTCGTTCTGCCTTTTAACGTAAAAAAGCCTCCCGGCGATTAAGCCTGCAGCCGCAACTAAAACGTGCGCAAATGTTGCATCAACAACAAGCTTTCCCAAAACAAATCCCGTGATCAGAGTTCCAAAAAAGGATAGCTCTACCCAGTTTGTCAGGACTTCAAACCCTCCCTTTCTCCAGCGCCTCATCTTTATCACTTAAGCAGCTTGCCTTCAACGAATTTGAAATACATCACTGCAGTAAATATTCCTATGGCAAGAGCGGCTGCTATTGTAAGCCATGTGCTTAGCCATGGTATAAGGAGCAGCAGCCCGCAGCTTATTACTGCCCCGAAAACAAACGGGTAGGCTGTTTTGCTGGCGTACATTATGTTCGCCCCGTCCAGTGGCGGTATGGGCAGTACATTGGTTATTGCAAACAACACATTCACAAGGATGAGCTTCTCAGAAACAGGCTGCGGCAGGAACCCCATGCTTTTGACTATAATTGCAATCAGCAGGTTTGTGAGCGGCCCTGCCAGTGATACCTTTCCAAGGTCAAAGTACCCCAATTGGTACCTGAAATAGCCCAGCCTGTGCTTCTCCATTATGTTCAGGAACACGCCGCTGTAAGCAAGGAATATCACTTTGCCGTAAGTCATGAAAGCCAGAATAATGCCTGCGAGCAGCCCGTAAATGAATGGCTTGAATTCTGTCTTGTATCCCATGTTCAGCCCGAATATCCTGTGCGCTGACTCGTGCGCAAAAACCGCGACTGCCACCGCTATCAGGCTTAAACCGAAATTGTTCAGGAAAACGTTGAGGGCAAACTTGTCCCCCTCAAACCTGAATCCGACTATGAACGCCATTACCAGCACAGATATCAGGAGAAAAATCTGCTCGTTCCTGCTGAATGCATAGTACCTTTTAAGCCTGTCCAGCCAGTCGTAAAAGCTATACAGTGATGCCATCTTTTTTTCTCCCTCTCTTTTTAGCTTACTATCCTATTAGCAACTTTTTAAATGCTTCGCTCAGTTTGTTTTTTAACAAGCCTCATAATCTCCCTCTCGTGCCCCGCCCCCACAACCGCGACTATCTTGCTGTCAAGTTCGCTTCTCATTATCGTGGCAAGCATCTTAGCCATGTAATAATCCCTGTCTGTTACAAGCGCCTTGTATAGCCCAGGATACCTCCCCTTTACCTTTCGCATTGCCATCTCTACAAAGCTGCCTGTTGGCGTCTTTGAGAGGTCTATGTTTACCTTTTCCGTTTCTAGCCCAGCCATTCCGAAGATTACGTCTTTGGCAAGCCTCAGTTTTTCCCTGAGCCGTATTTTTGACAGGTTCCTCATTGTTATACTGAGCGGCTGGTCTATCAAGGCAACCCTTGCGTTGTTCTGCTTCGCTACCTCCACAGCTGTTTTCATTTCCTCCCCAGGAACTGCACCAATGAGCCTGCCAAGTTTTCTTTGCAGCAGCCCTCCTATTGTAAAGAAAGCAAACCCTGTAAGGCCCATGGCCCTCAGCGCGGCAATGCTGAACCTGGGCTTCTCCTCAGAAAGCAGCGCGTGAAGCCTGGCGTGGTCAAGCTCAACCGCCACTATGTCAGGCTTCTCAGCCGTTATTGTCTCAGTTACCCTTCTCACGCTGTCTTTGGCTATGTGCGATGTCCCTATTATTGTCAGGTTTTCATGTTTCATTTTTGTTTGCCCCAGTGACGATTTTTTAAGCTGGAGGTTCCAAAAAATTTATATATCGCTGCAGGGATAGTTGCAGGCTTAAGTGTTTATTGTTTTTGGAAGGTGAGCTTTATGCTGAGGACAAAAAGGGTTAGAGAAACTTATGATATGAGGGTTTTTACCGATACGGGCGATTACTTTGGCGATGTTGAGGAAGCCCTCATGACCCAGACCAAGGTCATAGGCTGGCGTGTCAAAGCCACCAGAAACTCTGTTCTGAGCAAGCTCTTGGGCAGCGCTAAGGGCGTTGTAGTCCCGCATCAGCTGGTCAAGTCCGTTGGGGACGTCATGATAATTTCCAAGGCGGCGATGCCAAGCTACACTGGAGAAGAGCCGGTTGGTGTTTAGCTAATTTCTCAAAGCTTATCAAAGAAGCTACAGAAGCTGCCTTTGCTCGTACACCAACCTTGGCCTCTGCTGCACCAGTGGATCTTTAGTAAGTGCCACGAGGTTGTGCAAGGCAATGTTGAAGTTTACCCCAACCTGGGGTAGAGTATACCTTACAAGTCTTTCCCTCTGACTGCCGTCTTCTACTACCTGTTCATGATCTTCAACAAGCACGCCCCCTTTTACATGCCCACTTTCTGAAAACCTTAACCCATACATTTTCTCAAAACCAGTCAGAGTGTCCCTTGATAGCTCTGGGAACATTGGCAAAACAACAAACTTTCTTCCAGGGTCCACCTCGCCTTCCAGCTGCCATCTTGCTGTTCTAAGCATTCTAAGGTACGCAAAAACTGCATGCCTGTCAACAAGAACCTCATCCCCTTTTCTTTCTGCCCTGTTGAAGATCTGAATAGTTCTTCTGTGGTACTTTGCTGTCCAGAGCACCTCTTTAGGGCAAGTGTCCTCTGCCCTGAAGTCGTAGCTCATGCCAATAGCCTCTGGCGTAACCACAACACTGTTCCTTCTCCTATCAAAATTCCTTCTGGGAACAAGGGGTATGTGATGCAGTGTTACAATGTAGGTCTCGCCTGGCTTTGTCAGTGAAGGAACGTTTTTTACTATAGCTAATCCTCCCATTGTCCATATATCGTCTGTGTCGCAGTAAAATGTAACTTCTCCTATAAAGTCGCCCCACAGCCTTTGCGGCAGAGTTCTGTCCATCAGCTGGGCTATAAAGAAATCAGATAAATACATCACCCTGAAAGTTCTGTTAGAAGATGTTATGCCTCTAAAATCTAAGCCCACTCTTATGTCCCCCATCTTTAGCCCTCTTAACCTCTCTTCCATGGCGTGAGGCATAAGAACAACAGCCTCGTCAATGCTATCATAACGAGGAGTGGTAACCAAATGATGGTTTTTTGAAAGCTGCATCCTTGGGTAATTGGGGAATATGTTGTTTTCTGGGGTAATTAGGACAACTTTGTTCGGTCCTGCCTCTAGTCTGGCTTCACTAAACCGCTGCCAAGCGTCTCTATAAGGCTGCTCAAGATGAGCATATTCTTGTGAAGGGAAAATCCCGCCTTCCTCAAACTTGAACCGTCTGTACTCTTCTGGCAAGCGCAAATCTGGCACAACAACTAAGCCCTTGGCAGCTAACTCTCCCAAAACCTGCCTGCTGTTGTGGATGTAGTCCTGCCATGTGCGGTTGATAAACCTCAACTTAGGCTCGATTAGTTCCTTTATCCCAGCCGGCTGTAAGTTTCTTACAAGCCTTTCCAATGGTTTTTCAGCAATCTCCCCTAAAGTCATAACAATCTGGAAAGCATTCCGCAGTAAAAAATGTTGTGGTATTCTTACGGGCAGCAACACCTTTTTAAACCTAAAAACTACCCCCCCGCTTTATGGCAGAAGCGTTATCGAAAGAATCCATCCTTGACCAGCTCAAGCAAGTCGAGGACCCGGAGCTCCGTTGCAACATAGTTGATCTTGGCCTCATTTACGGTGTCAAGATAGACAATGGCATGGTTGTTATTGACATGACCTTAACATCGCCAGCATGCCCTGTCGGCCCGTACATCATCGCAGAGGTTGAAAAGGCTGTAAAGAAGATGGCCGGTGTTACCGGAGTTACAGTTAACGTAGTCTGGGAGCCGTTGTGGAGCCCTGACCGCATGTCTGAAGAGGCCAAGGTTGCGCTTGGAATATGAGTCTTGTTTTGCACGGCTGCAACAACAATCTTTAAATCAGCACACAGAATCCTTCTTATCTGCACGGCAGTGGTCCAGTGGTAGGACAAAAGCTTCCCAAGCTTTTAATGCGGGTTCGATTCCCGCCTGCCGTACTCATTAAAGTTATATACTGACTGGCATTAGCTGTGTTTATGGAGCTGCCCCAAGAAAGTTTTGAAGAGCTTCTGAGCAGTCGCAGGCTGCGCATTTCACTTGTTGGAATGTCCAACGTTGGCAAGACTCGCAGAGTCAAGAGCCTTGTCGCAGACACTTCCTTGAACTTTATCCGGGTTTGCGGCGACGACCTTATTGAAGCCAAGCTTAAACCTTTTCTGGAAGGGAAAGGCTTCCGTGGCGTCAACGGTGTTGCTGCGTGGATGGGCCAGCCTTACGAAGCCCGCTACCCTGAAACCCAGCGGCTTTTTCTGGAGTTTGAGGAGGAGGCGATGGCGGAGATTGATTACTCTGTTGGCAAGAACATGGTTGTTGACACCACCGGCAGCGTCATTTACCTCTCCCAGCAGGCACTGAAACGGCTGAAAGAGAACACACTCATCATTTACCTGGAAGCAACAGAAGACGTCAAGAAAATGTTGTTTGAAAGATACATTTCCAACCCGAAGCCCGTAGTCTGGGGCAGCAGCTTTAACAGAAAGGGAAGGGAAAGTGATTTGGAAGCGCTTAAAAGATGCTATCCTCAGCTGCTTGACTACAGGGCAGCAAGGTACGAGCAGCTGGCTGATATAGCTGTTCCGCATTACATTCTTCGCGACACAACAGGGCAGCAGTTTTTGGAAGAGGTAAGAAAGAGGCTGCGCCCTTAGTAAACTTTTTAATACGACCCCTTTTCCACCACAATATGCCGAACATAAAGGAATTAACAACCAAGATAGAAAATATCATCACATATTCGGAAAACCTCAGGGTTCTCAGGCTCAGGCTTCCTGAAGGCAGCGGCTTTTCGTTTGTTCCAGGCCAGTTTGTGATGGTTTCCCTTCCAGGCCTTGCTGACGCCAATGGCAGAAAGATAGCAAAGGCTTACTCTATAGCATCCTCTCCATCACAAAGTGGCATTCTTGAGCTTTGCATAGTAAGCTACCCAGCGGGCGCCCTGTCCCCGAAGGTGTTCCAGAAAAACATCGGTGACGAGGTTGTTGTGACAGGGCCTTACGGCGTATTTCAGCTTAAGCAGCCTGTCCACCCAGGCACTGTTTTTATGGCTGGAGGCACAGGCCTTGCCCCTCTGATTAGCATGCTTAGGTCGCTTTATGCTGAAGGCTACAAGGAAAAGTTGTGGCTTTTTTACAGTGCCAGCGAGCCAAAGCTGTTCCTGTTCAGGGAAGAGATTCTCGGATACGCTAAACATAATAACCTGCAGCTTGTTGTTTCAACCAGCAATGGCAACTCTGAATGGGTGTGGGAAAAGGGAAGGGTAACCGAGACGTTCCCTAAACACCTGCAGCAGCTGCAGCAGGACGGCGTTCCAAATGAGGAAAGGCAGTTTTACATCTGCGGCCCTCCGCTAATGGTCACTGATACAGTAAAAATGCTGCTTGAGCTCGGCTTCAAAAAGGAGAACATCCACAAGGAGCAGTGGTAGAACCTTTTTAACAAAAAGGTTCATCAAAAACTACATCTGCTTTGCAACCCCATTCTTCGGGCACAAGTTGTTGAGCATGCACTTGCTGCAAAAGGGAACTGGCGCCCTGCACACAGCCCTGCCGTGGTCTTTGAGCAGCCACGTTATCCTTTTCCACTCTGGCTTGGGAACGATTGCCATAAGGTCTTTTTCTATCTTTTCGGGATTGGTGTTTTTTGTCAGTCCAAGGCGGTAGCTCAATCGGATTACGTGGGTGTCCACGGTAATTCCGAGCACTTTACCGAAGGCGTTAATCAGGATGGCATTCGCTGTCTTTCTTCCAATCCCTGGCAGCGATGTCAGCTCTTCCATTGTTTCAGGAACTTTCCCATTGTGCTTGTTAACAAGCAGCTTTGCTGCTTCCCTGATGTTTTTTGCCTTGTTGTTGAAGAACGTGATTGACTTTATGTCGTCTTCCTTTAGTTTTGTGAAGTCTGCAGCTGTTTTGTACTTTTGAAATAATTTAGTCGTTGCGGCATTGACAACCTCATCGCGGCATTGCGCTGACAGAATAGCTGCCACCATGAGCTGCAGAGGGTTTGAGAAGCTCAGGTAGTACTTTGAGTTTGGATACTCTTTTTTCAAAATTCTTATTGCATCTTCGGCATTTGCTGCGATTGTCACGGCATTTTCGATATTTTCATCCTTATTAACTTTGTGGGAAAGTGGAGGAAAACTTTAAGAAAGGGCAAAAATTCTCGTCTCGTTATGTCGGAATACGAGGTAAGGGTTGACAGGAAGAAGTGCATCGGTGCAGGATTTTGCGAGAAGCTTGTGCCGAGGATGTTCAAACTCGATGTTAAGAATAAGGCAACGCTTAATGGCGGTGTGGCGGTCGATGACGAGACAGTAGCGCTGACCGTTGGTGATAATGACCTAAAGGATAGCGTAATGGCCGCCAAGGTCTGCCCTTCTTACGCTATTTCGGTTGCCAACAAAGCCACTGGGGAAAACGTGCTTGACATTGAGCCTGAAAAGCACATCGAGGTTAGGAACATACCTGCTCATTACGACAGCATGAAGGAGTGGGTGATGGACCCGCTCGGCTTTTTCACGATTAAGCCTTTCCCTGATGAAGGGGTTATCAGGGTTAGGTACTACAACGCAAAGCACCAGCTTGCAGCCCTGATAGAGGGAAAAAGCGCAGAGGAGATTTACATTACAATCTGCCGCGAGGGACTCGTATCAATTCCCAGCCACGCCGCTTATTTGGGCAGCGAGCTCCAGAAGGCGGAGATAGCCATGAAAAAGAGAATTGATTATGTGCAGGACGACCCCTTGAATATTTAGGCAACTGCATTTATTGGTTTCTTCTTCGCAAAAGCGTTAATGTTCTCAATTGTCGTGTTAAGTATCCTCACTAGTGCCTCTTTGCTGTTGAAGGCGTTATGAGGGGTTATTATGACGTTCTTGTGGTTTAGTAGCATGTGGTTCTCAAGCATCGTTTTCAGGTCGCATTCCTTCTCAAAATCCTTTGACAGAAGCTGCTTCTCCTCCTTTATGCTGTATTCCTCTTCCAGAACGTCAAGCCCTGCCGCAGAGATTATCCCGCTATTCAGTGCCTTGAGCAGCGCTTTTGTCTCAATAAGCCCTCCCCTTGCAGTATTTATCAGCATTGCCCCTCTTTTTATCCTGCTGGTGTTGCTGCTGTTTATCATGTGGCGAGTTGCCTTGTTATAGGGGCAGTGCAATGTTATTATGTCAGAGCTTTTTAGTAGCGTGTCGAAGTCAACGTATCTGAAGCCAAGCCTTTTTGCTGCCGCAGCATCTTTTTTGACGTCAAACGCAATAACGTTCATCTCGAAGCCCCTTGCTATCCTTATGACGTGTATTCCTATGTGGCCTGTTCCGACAACACCGATTGTTTTGCCTTTCAGGTCAAAACCTCTTAGGCCGTCAAGGGTGAAGTCGCCGTGCCTTGTCCTTTCGGCAGAGTCAGCTATTCTCCTTGACAGTGCCAGAATAAGCGCGAATGTGTGCTCTGCAACCGTGTTTTCGCCGTAAGTTGGGACATTGCTCACTGCAATCTTCCTTTTCTTCGCAGCCGTAATATCTATGTGGTCGTATCCTGTTGACATAGTTGCGATAAACCTGAGCTTTGGCAGCTTTCTCAGAACTGTTTTATCAACTTTAGAATAAATAAACATGGCAGCAGTATCGCAATCTTTGACCTTTGCAGCAGTCTCTTTTGTCAGGCTGTCATCAACAAAAACCAGGGTATGCCCTTTCAGGTTCTGCTTTATGTAGTCCTTTTCCCACTCCTCGAGCTCAAAGAAAGCGATTTTCAATCTGCTGCCTCACTTGCTACCGGTGCTTCCGAATCCGCCCCGTGCCTTGCCCATTTGGTCTTTCTCGTCCCACTCAAACTTATCTACTTTGACAAAGATGCCCTGTGCCACCCTCTCGCCTTTGTCAACCCTGACAATGTTATCTGTGTTGTTGTAAACCTGAACTTTTACCTCATCGCCCTCGCCGCAGTAGTCGTTGTCTATAACGCCAATACCGTGCGGCTTAATCAGCCCTTTCTTCCTTGGAGTTGAGCTTCGCAGCGCCACCAGCAGCATGTAGCCAGGCGGCGTTTCGACAATTATGTTGCCGGGAATGAGTGCTATCTGCCGAGGCTGTATCTCCATATCCTCCCTTGAGTAAATGTCAAACCCTACCGAGCCAGAGGTCTGGTAAACCGGCAGCGGCAGTGATTTATCAACGCGCTTTATCTTGACTTTCATATTGGACAACTGCTTATTGGCTTTTCTTAAATGTTTACCCTTTTTCTGTCTGCGTTCTTGTTATTGAAAATTTTCCTTCCATTCTTCTATACCATTCTTTGGCCATATCCCACCTGTTTGTTTTCCCATCAATGAAATATAAGAATGCGGAAAACATAATATTTTCCCAGTCACCTGCCGCACCCGGAATCGGTATATTATCTAACCCTTCGTAAAATCCAAATAAGCTAGAAATACCTATTGCTAAAAATGGAAATCGAATAGGTCTGGTAAATGTGAAAAAGAGCGTTCCAGGAATATTTTTCACATCATCAAATTTTGTTGAAAACATCCTTATCCTCGGGGTTAAATAGAAAGGGTACGCGACTAAGTTGAAAAAAGCATCCCCTGCTTTGAATAATGCCGATTTAACGTTTCGCGGTTCGCTTAGCCAATAACCTGCCATACTGGCGCCGGCCATAAGACCTCCGCCTATGATGACCGCCTGCGCTACTTGATACCTGTCAACACCAGTCTTGCTTATTAGCGAAGCCAACCCATCAACAGCTGTTTTGACTGTTCGGTCAGGCAGCAGTAAAGCATTCCAGGCAATGTCGCCTAGTTTTTTCTCAATGCCCATCACTAAAAGGGAAGTAGAATCCATTTAAAAAATTACTTCTTTATCAGCTTCTTCAGTTCCTTCTCAAAGCTCTCGAGGTCGGCAAATTCCCTGTAGACAGAAGCAAATCTGATGTAGGCAACCTTGTCGAGCTTTTTGAGCTTCCTCATAACCAATTCGCCGACATGGCTGCTGCTTAGTTCTTTTTTCTCCTCGTTTCTTAGCTCGGCCTCTATCTCGTCAACTGCGTGGTCTATCTTTTCCTGCGGTATGGGCCTTTTCTCGCAGGCCTTAGTCATGCCGCTTCTGAGCTTCTCGCGGTTGAACGGCTCCCTTCTTCCGTCCTTTTTCACAACAACAAGGTCAAACGGCTCAATCCGTTCGTAAGTCGTAAAGCGCTTTTTGCAGCGAAGGCACTCTCTCCTGCGCCGTGTTGCCTCGTTTGCCTCGCGCTTGTCAACAACCCTGTGCTCTTCGTTTCCGCAGTAGGGGCAGTTCATGGTATTTTCGAAGAATCAGTCTCGGTTATAGTATTTATAAGTTGGCTTTTCCTCTTTGATGTTGCCCTTCTTGTTCTCAACCCTTGCCATTACATGGAAAAGCGACGAGAGCCTGTTGGCGTATTTCAGCAGAAACGGGTTGGTTTCCTCTTTTTTTGCCAGCCTTACAAGCTGCCTTTCGGCCCTTCTGGATACTGTTCTTGCAAGGTGGAGCAGGGCTGCTTCTTTGTTGCCTCCTGGGAAGATAAATGACCTTTGCGGCTCCAGGGATCTTTCAGCATCGTCAATTATTTTTTCTATGCGTTCAACGTGTTTTTCCGTAATCCTAGGCATGTTGTCTATTACCGCAGCGATTTCAGCGCATATGGTGTGTATGTCGTCCTGTACTGTCTTGAGAAGGCTCATTGCGTCTTCTGAGTCAGAAAATGTCCCGGCAACCCCAACAACGGCGTTGAGCTCGTCAAAGCACCCGAGAACCTCTATCCTTGTATCATCCTTTTCTATGTTGCATCTTCCGATTATGGATGTTGTCCCGTCATCCCCTATGCACGTGTAGCATGCCATTTTTTATCGTTTTTTGGTTGAGCCGCAAGTCGCTAGCAACTGCGCACAGTCGAGCTATGCTCGACTTGTGTTTTTGCTTGCAAAAAGGTCATGAGCAAATCCCCCAGCCGCATGCCTCGTCTTTGCAGCTGAAGCAGGTGCCTTCGCTTTTGATTTCCTTTTTGACATGCCCTCCACAGTTCGGGCATTCGGTTACGTCTTTCATTTTCGTAAGGTGGATTTCTTTGGTTAAACTTCGCACTTGCTGAATCCGCAGTCCTCGTTGAGGCAGGAGTGGCAGCCGTTTTCTATCTTCAGTGTTTTCTTGCCGCATGATTGGCAGTTGCTGAGCTTCATGTCTGAAGCATAAATCTCCTTGCCGTTTCCATGCGCTTCGTGAGTTTCTTTTTTTTCAGCTGCAACAGCCACTGTTGCGAGAGGTTCGCTTACAAAATTATCCACGGCCTTTGTGAAGAGGTACCTGTTGCCTTCCTTTTTCAGCAGGCCATTTCTCAAGGCGTGGTATGCGGTGGTGAGCCTGCCGTTTGGGAGCCCTATGACATCGTCTCCGTGAAGCAGCTTTTGCTCGCCGTCAATCTCGACATCGTGGATTTGCTCTTTGCTGTCTTGGAACTCAGACTCGTGGGTTTCTGTGCTTAGTATGGGGAATCTTGAGCCTTCCCTGTATATGGTTATGCCCTTGAGCCCGTGCTTCCAGGCATCAAGGTAAATGTTTGATATTGTTTCCGGGTCAATGTCCTCTGGCAGGTTGACTGTTGAGGAGATGCTGTGGTCTATGTATTTCTGCCATAGCCCCTGCACCACCACTCTTTTGCTCGGGTCTATGAAGTGCGCTGTCCTGAAGAAGTGCGCTGGCAATATTCGCTTCAGCTCTTCAGCATCCTTGCATTTCTGGGCTTCTTCAGCCAGGTTGTGCTGCTGTATGTAGCCGTCAACTGTAGAGTGGAATATTTTGAAGAACATGTTGCTCCCCCCTGAGCTGAGGCCCTCTGACCTTCTGGTGTAGTAAAGGGCAAACACAGGCTCTATCCCCCCGCTTACTCCGATAAAGTTCCTGTCTCCAAGCCTGTAGCCAAGCACTATGTTTGATATTGTCCCTGTTGGGGCTATTGAGAGTATTGCGACGTTTCTGAGCCCTTTCTTCCTTATCGTTTCTTTCGTCTCATCAGTTAGTATTTCCTGGAAGAACCTTCCCCTGCTGTATGCCTCATACTCGAATATTGGCGATGGCGTTTTTTCCTCTGCCAGCTCAGCTGATGCGTCGTATGCAGTGTTTGCGAAAAGCTTTGCGGCTTCTTCGAGTATCTTTATCCCTTTTTCGCTGTCATACCCTGTTCCGAGCTGGTTGAGCATGTCTGCTATGCCCATAACGCCAAGCCCGAGCCTTCTTGTTTCGTAAGCTGCCTTTCTTTGCTTTTCAAGCGGATTTAGAAGCTCGTTCCACGTTACAACATTGTCAAGGAACCTTACAGACAGTGCTGTTGTGTCCTTAATGCCTTCCCAGTCTATCCCTGCATTGTCCGTATATCCGTTCACAACAAACCTTGACAAGTTTACTGAAGCCAGGTTGCACGCCCCTCCGTCTTCAAGAGGAACCTCTCCGCAGTTGTGCACGACGATGCCGTTGGCTATGAAAGAGTGCGTTATTGGCTCTTGCAGGTCATAAACTTCTTTTAACCCATTAGCGTTTATGCTGCTAATGTTGTCATATGTGCTCCTGCCTTCTCTATTTGTTAAAATTTTGTTGCCGGCAGTAAGATTCCTGGCTTCTGCCCAACCCCCGGTCGTCATTACCTTATGGTCTTTAGTGCATACCAGTTCAAAACCCTTCTGTGTTGTTATTTTCAGCGTGTCCTTCTCTCCTGTTTTAATTGCGGCAGCTATGGGAAGTAATATTTTGCCCTCTAGTACTAAGCCGTTGCCTGGCAGCATCCTGGCATCTACAGCCACATTTACCCCGCCATTGCCGTAGTTTTCAGCAATTTCCTTAATTGTCATGATTCCATTATCTGTTTCTATTTTGGTGTCGCCAGCAACGCAAGGGTTTGTGCTGGCTATCGGCCTTCCGACGTAGTTGGATGGCGAATACTTTACCATGGTGCTCCAGAATATGAGCCCTGGCTCAGCTGTCTTGTAGTTTCCCTCTATGAATGCGTTCCATATTGTCCTTGCCTTTACCAGGCGCTTTATCTCGCCTGTTTCCCTTGCGTTATAGTAAAGCATGAAGTCCCCTGCGTGCTTTATGGCAAGGTCGAATTCTGAGCTCCTGTCATGTACTACGAAATCCCCAAACATGTCCCTTTTTGACACATCAGTGAGGTCTTTCTCTGTTATTGCCTCTGAGTTGTGCCCTGTAAGGAAGCTGTTAAGCTCTTCAAAGGTATCAAATGCCTTCATCAGCCTGTACTTTTCTATTGGCTTTGCAGGAATTCCATACGAATAGTGCACTGCCCCGCCCTGCATGATTCCGAGTCCTGATACGCTTTTGTCTTTCAGGTAGACGAGTACCTTTTCTGTGCCGTATTTGTTCTGCTCTTCTACTGCCTGCATGAACTCATCAGTTACTTTCAGGCTGATATTGGCAAACCTGACCTGCGTGTTCTCCCTTACCTGCCGTTCTACGTCCCTTAGCTGCTGCTCGTTGAACTTGCCTGACCATTTGCACTGCTCCACTATCTGGTTTGTTACCCAGTTCGGTACCTTCTTCACGTTGATGAAGTGCGGGCTGTCAGGGTGCTTTATGTCAATCGTCAGCATCAATGCCCCCCTTCTTCCTGACTGGCCAATCAGCCCTGTTGTTAATGAAAATAATTCCATGAATGAAACGCTTCCTGTTGACGTATCTGCAGCATTATGGACTATCGAGCCCTTCGGCCTCAACCCAGAGATGTCCACCCCGATGCCCCCTCCATAGGAGTATGTCCTTGCGCATTCATACGCAGACTGGTATATGGCTTCTATATTATCCTCTGAAATCAGTGATACAAAGCAGTTTGCCAGTGTCTTCAGCCTGTAAAGGTCCCCCCCGCCTGCTATGACCCTGCCTCCCGGCACAAAATAGCCCTCGTACAATGCCCTGTAGAATCTTGCAGCCCACTCCCTTTGCTTTTCTGGCGTTGGCTCAACAGCGGCCATGAAGGCAGCCAGCCTTGAGTAAACGTCTTCCGGCCTTTTCTCTATCAGCTTGTTGTTGATGTCCTTAAGGTAGTATTTTTTCTGGAATATGCTGGTTGCCAGCTCGTTGCCGTTAAGGTAGTCTCCTGGGTGTAGGGGCAGTTCGCCTGTCTTTTGCAGTTCCTTAATGTAGAATAGAAGGTTCTTGTATGCCTCAATCCTGTCATATCCTATGATTGATGCGAGCTTGCTTTTGTGTGCGAACATGTCAAGCAGCGCTGTCTTTTCCCCATCAGTCCCTTTTGCTGCCTCTGTCGCAGCCTGCCTTAGCTCTGCCCTTTTAGCCCTGTAAAGTATGTATGCTTTTGCGGTTTTTGCGTGGCCTTCTTCTATGAGTACTTTTTCAACAGCATCCTGTATTTCTTCAACTGATGGCAGCTTTTCTATTTTTGCCACATAATCAACAACAAGCCTTGTGAGCCTTTCTGCCTCTTTCCTGTCGCTTCCTCCAACAGCCCTTGCGGCTTTCATTATGGCAGATGTTATCTTTTCAGGGTCAAAATCAGCCACCCTTCCGTCCCTCTTTACAATCTTGGAAACTTTTGTAACTATTACAGTTTTCCCCGTTTCAGAAGCCTTTGGTGTCATCTTTCATTACCTCGCAATAAATACAACCTGTTGTGTACCTCTCCCGTCTAGAACCCCAATATGTTGTGGTTTTAGGATTCACACCTATTTAAAGGTTTTTGTGCCCAAAACTATATTAACCATAATTTATAATAGAATTTCTAGCTGGTGGTGGTGTAAATTCAAAAGCATCAATCGCAGTTGGTATAAGTTTTATATAAAACTCCATCAACCAAGTTTCCAATACCTCTTCTGCCCCAGTATAAGCGCGGCAGTAAAAAGCACGTAAACGAACAGGTAGCTAACTTCTGTGAGGAAAAATCCGAAGTCAATCACGCTTTTGTTTTCAGCCAGCCGCATCGCAAAGCCGGCTGCAAACAGCGGCATCGCAATGTAAAGCGGATAAAGCCCTTTTCTGCTCGTCTTGAATTGTGAAAGGAAGCCATTCAGTACTGCAATAAGCAACGCAATGACAGCAGCCTCCCCAACAAGTTGCCAAAGCAGCATTCAACCACAACACTTTGCTCGATAATAATGTTTATTTTATTATATATTTTATAAAGTAAGTGTTGTAGTATCTATATATAAATGTTGCCATAAAACTTTAAAAACATTCACTCACATTTGCTGCATTTATGCCTGGCGCAATCCCTCACATAGCTGTTGGCCTTCTATCTGCAGCCCTTATCCACCTTAAGCACTTCCGGCTTGAGTTCAGCCTTGCCATATTCATTGGCAACCTTCTCCCTGACGCAATAAGGCAGGGCATCTCCGCAATAACACAAGGCACGATAGATGTTCTGCATGTCAGGCAGGACGGCTTGTTTCGCTTCCTCTCAACAACTACCAACAGCCCTGCAAACTGGTTCACTCTCGGCTTCTTCCTGCTGCTTCTGGTAACATTCCTTTACCATTACCACGTCATCAAGAAAAAGAAGCTCTGGGAGTACGAGGAACTCTACATATTCTTGCTGATTGGCATCGTAACGCATCTCATCATGGATGCACTCATTATAGAGAAGGGGCCGTGGTTTTAGCTCTCAGCTTTTGGTGTTAATGAACGGGCTTTGCGCTAATCTTGCTTTGTCCTGCTCAAGCAGCCCTGTGTTCGGGTAGTTCCAGTGGTAGCCTATTAAAGTCTTTTCCCAGTCGGCGGCTGTTGTTCCTGAATATCCATCAGGATGAGGCAGGTTTAAAGCGTGCCCAAGCTCATGGCCCAGTGCTCCTATTCCAAACCCCTCTGCCTTTCCTGATGGCAGCCAGCTGTTCTTGCAGCTATCCTTTGCATTTGGCGGGTTGTCTGTTGTGAAGTACTTATCTAGAACCCTGTTGCAGTTGCCATCCTTGGCAGCATATATGCCCGCATCCCCCACTATCGCCAGTCCTCCTCCTGTTGGGTAAAATCTTCCTCCAGCATATCCTCCTCCTCCGAATGCCGCAACCCAGGTAACCCTGTTGGCAGGGAATTTGTTCCAGTCTGGCTCAACAGGGAAACCTTTTCTTTTCAGCTCATCTATTATGCTTGCCTCAAAGTTGTTTTTGACACATCCTGCCTGGTTGTCCACGCACCAGTACCACTCGTGGCTATGGTCGCCGCTGACAACTTGCGGCTGCAGCATTGTGAACGTAGTGCCTGCCTTAGTTAGGTAGAACTGCCTTATTTCCTCAAATTTGTCCTTCAGGTAATTTACCATATCCTGATCGTTGGCATAGTCTGTTGGGAAAAATATTACTGGTTGGACTTTATAGGATGTGTCAGCAGTTTTGCAGTTTCCAGCCATGCAAATCTGGCCTTGCTGGCATAGGCTGCCCTCATCCACTTGGCTATTGCAGTCATTGTCTTTGTTGTCGCATGCTTCTGCTGAAGGCTCAGTCTGGCCTGTGCAGCTTCCCCAGATGTGGCTGCTTTGGCAAACCTGAGTCCCCAACTTGCATAGTCCAACGTTGTTGTAGCCGCAGCTTTTTGTTTGTCCCGGGCTGCAATCACACGTTATGCCATCATCAGCCAATCCGTTGCAGTTGTTGTCCAAGCCATCGCATACCTCTGCTGTTGGGGTGCAGGTTGGTTGTGGCTGAGGCAGTGCCTGCTGCTGTGCCTGCTGTTGTTGCTGCTGGCTGACCTGCTGCCCTTGTGAGTTGCTTTCGCTTCCAGAGCTTCTTCTCACTCCTGAACCTTCTTCCTGGGCGGCTGTATCCTTTTTCTGCTCTTCAACCGCACATTTGTTGTTATTGCAAAGCCCCGATGGGCATTCCCTATTGTTGCAGCACTCGTATTCCACACATGTCCTGTTGTTGGTGTAGCCGCACTCGCATTCTATTTGTGCGCACTTGTTGGTGTTCACGCTGCACGTCTCGTTTTTGCCGCATTCTGCGTCAGCGCAGCATTCGTACTTGTGGCAGGTTTCGTTGGCAGCGTATTCGCAATAGCCGCACGCGATGTTAGTGCAGGAATGATTTGTGCAGCTTTGGGAGGGGAGGCATCCTGTGTCTTCGCAGCAGTTTTGCGGCGTTTCGCCTTGCTCCAAAATGTCGTTGCCGCACCCTGCACGCTCACCGCTGTTTAGCAAAACCACTGTTGCCACTAGCAGTGGGGCAGCAAGCAGGCTATACAGGATTATACCCGGAACCACTTTTGCTTTAAGCATTATTCCACATCTTTTTCAATATCAGCGCGTCTCCCTCAATGTTCGGGCTCTCCGAAATAACAACTCCGGCAATGTCAAATTCTTTCCAGCTGCGCACAATTTCTTCATATTTCAAGTCCGACTCCCTCAGCGTCAAATGGTTTAATTCCCCTTTGCCGCTGTAGTTTACCCCCGCTATTTGTATGTGCATGTCCTTCAGCGCCTCTTTTCCAAGTTCTTTTTCTACAGCGGCAAGGATTTCCTTAAATTCCTCATGGCTGTTATTTTTGCTTTCGCGTGCGTGCATGTGCGCATAATCAATGCACGGCATGACCTGGTTGATTTCGTTGCACAGCCGCATTATCTCAGAAAGATCCCCGAACTGAGACCTTTTGCCTGTTGTCTCAGGCCTCACCCAGATGCCGCAGCCAATGTTCTTCAGTTCGGCAACAACCATTTTCAGCTGTCGCTTCACTTTTTCATACACTTTATCCTTATCCATGCCCAGATAGTAGCCTGGGTGGAAAGCCACGCTCTGCCCGCCGCACAGCCCTGCCACTTCAGCAGCCTTAATCAGCCTTTTTTTGCTTGCTTCCAGCTTCGCATCCTCGGCAGCGTTCAGATTGATGTAGTAGGGCGCGTGGCACGTCAGCACAACATTCTCTTTTTCGGCTGCGGCCTTGATTTTCGGAGCGTTCTCCCTGCTTATGTTCACAGACTGGACGAACTCGAGCTCCATTGCATCCAGGCCAAGAGCCCTTACCGCCTTTATTCCGGAAGCCGTGTCTGTCCCTTTTGCTGCTATGGGAATGCCTGCTGTGCCGAACAGTAGCTTATTCATTAGAAATAGCTGTTGCAGCGTAAGATAAAAACCTATCCAAACGAGCTGCCGCAGCTGCACACAGCATGAGCATTAGGGTTGTCAACTTTGAATCCAGACTTATTTAGCGACTCAACGTAGTCAATAACAGACCCCTTCAATGCCTCTGCGCTTGCCGCATTGACGACAACCTTCATTCCGTTCTTTTCTACAGCTATATCATCTGTTTTGACTTCATCATCCAAAGAAAACTCGTATGAGTATCCTGCGCAGCCTCCAGGCTTGACTTCAACCCTGAGGTTAAAGCCGCTAACGCCCTGTTTCTTCATGAGCTCCTTGACTTTCTCAACCGCTGCCTCTGTCACTTCAAATGTGGCAGGCCTTTCTTTTGGCCGCTCTGATTCTATTTTGGCTGCTGCTGCGTTTAACTCGTTTAGCATCGTGTTGAAATCTCCATCATTCATTACTGACGCGGCAGCTGCTTTGAGCTGCTCCTGATACGGTGTTCCGCAGCCACTCATTGCCATGCCGCGCATCGCCATAGTGTCAGCAAGCTGAGGGTATTTCAGCATTATCTCTCCTATTGTTGTTTCGTTCCTTATCAGCTGTTTTTCAGTTGGCGTTTCCATTTTCATCACCACAGATGCAGTTGCTGCTGCTGGTTATAATATCTTCTCTCCGTTGTCCTTATTTTTCAGATGAATGACATTCACGGGGCAGGCTTCTGCTGCTGCCTTGTTTGCCTCGAAATCCTCTTGCCCAATTTCCAGCTCTTGCCAGCCGTCCGGCCTGTGCTTGCCGTCGATGATGTCTGTTTTGTTGTCCTCATTCATTACCCAGTTCTTCGCATTAACCGCAACGCATGCCGCGCATCCGATGCAGTCCGGCCTGTTGTGCTCAAGCAGGTATTTTGTCATTGCGCAACCACCTTTATTGATTCGTAGCCTGTGCTTTCTATCTGGTGGACGAGCTCTGCCCCTCCGCTTTTAACAATTTTTCCATCCATCATTATATACACCTTGTTCGGCTTTATGTAGTTCAGTATCCTCTGGTAGTGCGTTATCAGCATCACCCCTGTTTCAGGGTTCATCAGCTTGTTTATGCCTTCTGCTACAACCTTGAGCGAGTCAACATCGAGCCCTGAGTCTGTCTCATCCAGTATTGCCATCTCAGGCCTGAGCATTGCCATCTGCAGTATTTCAGCGCGTTTCTTCTCGCCTCCTGAAAAGCCCTCGTTCAGGTAGCGGTGCATGAATGACTCATCAACCTTTAATGTTTTCATTGTTCCCTTTAGCTGTTTTACAAATTCCCCAACAGGCATTGGGTTCTTTTTGTCTCGCCTTGCGTTTACCGCTGTCCTGAGGAAGTTTGCCATGCTTACTCCGGGCACTTCGCTTGGGTACTGGAACGACAGGAACAGCCCTTTTTTAGCTCGTTCATTTACCGGCAGCTTCGTAACATCTTCCCCTTTGTAAATTATATTCCCGGAAGTTACCTTGTAGTTAGGATGGCCAAGAAGCGCATACCCTAGTGAGCTTTTTCCTGCGCCGTTTGGCCCCATCAGGGCAACTACCTCGCCCTTGCTCACTTCAAGGTTTACTCCTTTGAGTATTTCCTTGCCTTCAACTTCCACGTGCAAATCTTTTATTTCAAGGTCGCTCATTTCGCCTCCCTAACCCTGTTGGCCTCGTACTGCACTATCCCTTTCTGCACTGCCCTCAGCGCCAGCATTGCGCATTTTATCCTTACCGGTCCAGGGTTTATCCTTATTATTTTAAGCATTTCGTCTTGTTTCATTGCTACAATCCCCTTGGCACTTTTTCCCCCAATCTCTTCTGTGAGCATTGATGCTGCTGCCTGGCTTATTGCGCACCCTTTGCCTGTAAACATGGCTTCTTTCACTGTTCCGTTTTCCATCTTTAGCTGCATGGTTATTTCATCACCGCACACTGGGTTGTAGTCCTGATAGCTGACATCAGCATCCCTGATTTTCCCGAAGTTTCTCGGGTTTTGGTAGTGGTCCATTATCTCTTCCCTATACAGCTCTTCTACGGGATCTGTTTTGTCCATTTTCTTTCACGCTGTCCTTGCCGCCATTTTCTTCATTTTTGCAGCAGCTGTTTCCAGGGCCTCTGCTAGTTTTTCTATCTCTTCCTGGGTGTTGTACAGGTAGAAGCTTGCCCGCGCTGTGCCTGTTATGCCTAGGAGCTTTGCAAGTGGCATTGCGCAGTGGTGCCCGCCCCTTACAGCTATGCCTTCAGCATCAAGCATGGCCGAAACATCATGGGGGTGGATGCCGTTTATGTTGAATGAGACAAGCCCTCCTCTTCTCGCTGCTTCAGGCCCGTAGATTGTGAGTTCATCTATCTGCCTGAGCTTTTCCATCGCCATCTTGGTCAGCATTTTTTCATGCTCATGTATGTTTTCCACTCCAATCCCTTCCAGGTAGTCGACAGCAGCTGTCAGCCCAACTGCGCCTGCAACATTTGGTGTTCCTGCCTCAAACTTCCATGGCAGCTCGTTCCACTTTGCATCCTGGAAGCTTACCTCGCTTATCATGTCCCCTCCGTATAGGAGAGGCTCCATCTTTTCGAGCAACTCCTGTTTGCCGTAAAGGACTCCAATCCCTGTAGGGCCAAGCATCTTATGCGCGGAAAAAGCCATGAAGTCGCAGTCAAGTTTCTTTACGTCAACTGGCATGTGTGGCACAGACTGTGCTGCGTCCAGCACCGTTATTGCCCCTGCTTCTTTTGCTGCAGCTATTATTTCCTTCGCTGGATTTATCGTGCCCAGAACATTTGAAACGTGCGTGAACGCAACGATTTTCGTTTTTTTGCTCATCAGTTGCGGTAGTTGCAAATCGGACGATGTCCGATTGCACATTCCGCTTGTGGCGGAATTGTGCTGCAGCTTTAATTCGCCGTTGCCGTCTATTTCCAAAAACCTGAGTTTTGCTCCTGTCCTTTTGGCTGCCTGTTGCCACGGCACTATGTTGCTGTGGTGCTCCATCTGTGTTAATACTATCTCGTCCCCCTTCTTTAGTTGCTGTGACAGGGAATTTGCAGCCAAGTTGAGTGACTCTGTCGTGTTTTTGGTGAATATTACCTCTTCCATTCCAGTTGCCGCAATAAATTTGGCAACCTTTTCGTGGGCTTCATCGTATTCTACGGTGGCTTCCTGGCTTAGCTTATGCACTGCCCTATGCACATTGGAGTTGTAGTTCTCGTAGTAGTAGTTCATTGCCTGTATTACCTGAACCGGCTTTTGCGTTGTAGCAGCATTGTCTAAGTATACCAGTGGCTTTCCGTACACCTTCCTCTTCAGTATCGGGAAGTCCTCCCGTATCTTTTTGGCATTAATCATTGCCCATAACCTCTAAGCTTCTGCAGCTGCCATTATCTCCTGCCCTGCTGTTTCCATCTTGGTTGTTATTGTTTTCCTCATGTCTTCTGTCATTTCTTCGAAAGGTATTTCCTTAAGGAGCGGCTCGAAGAACCCCTCTACGACGAGCTTTACCGCCTCGCTGCTTTTCAGTCCTCGAGTCATCATATAAAATAGTTTCTCCTTGTCAAGCTGCCCTACAGAAGCCTCATGAGAGGCCTTTACGTCGTAATTGTCTATCTCCAGCTTTGGTATCGGGGAGGCTCTTGCCGTGTCGCTGAGCAGCAGGATGTTTGCTTTCTGGTGCCCTTCTGAGTTTGCGGCGTCCTTCATTATCTTTGTGAAGCTTTGCACAATCGCCTTTGCCTTTCCCTTCAGCGCGCCCTTTATTCTCATGTTGCTCGTTGTGTTCCTTGCGTTGTGCACAGCCTTTGCCATGATGTCAAGCTGCTGGGTTTCATCCCCGAAGAATGCCATCCTTATTGTGGAAGATGCCCCTTCGCCATTGAGGCAGCTTGCCGTCTCCTGTTTTGTGCTGCCCCCTCCTATGCTTATGTCTGCCCAGTCAACGCTTGTGTCTTTCTCTGCTGTTGCCTTTCTGGATATCATGCTGTTCGTATTTTGAGGCAGCTTTTGCATGGTTGCAAACTTTACTTTGGCGCCTGTCGCAGCAAAAACCTCGTCAAATTCAACCCTGTATTGTTTAATATCATGGCTTCTTTCGTTCTCATCCGGAACTAGTGCCTCTGTTATGCTCAGGTTTGTGTTTTCTTCCGCGATAACCACAACGTGCACTATCTCTGTTTGCCTTTGCCTTAGCTGCAGCCGTATTTTAGAGGCGGCGTTCTCAGTCACGCCCGCTTCACTTTTTTTTGCATAAACAAAAACTCCGTGGTTCCAGAAAGCTGCGTGCATTGCCTCAATCTTGTTTTGAAAGCCCGGATTGTTTGCAACCGCATGCTTAAATATGCTTTCGTATTTTGTTGCCGCTACGGATAAGTCTTCTATTATTACGCCATCGCTTTCTGAATGCTCGTGCCTTGTTACGCACTTTTCAGGGCTCAGCTCGGCAAGATTGATATTGGCTGGTGCACTAACGTGAAGCCCATACATGAGCTGCAGCACTGGCAGCTTTTCGAACTGCCTAAGTGCGTCAAGCCTTCTTTGCAGCAGCCAGTCAGGCTCGTTCTTTGCCTTTGATAGCAGTCTTACTGTTTCTTCATTCAGTTCTGTTTCCTTGATTGTATTTGTTGATTGCATCGTCTGGTCCTCAATCAAAATCCCAACAGTAGCAGAAATACTACCCTATTGCCCCTATCATGTCGAGTTGGATGAGCCTGTTGAGCTCTACGGCATATTCCATTGGAAGCTCCTTCATTATCGGCTCTATGAATCCTGATACGATAAGCTTGACAGCCTCTTCTTCTTTCAGGCCCCTGCTCATCAAATAGAATATCTTTTCCGCGCTTAGCCTGCCTACGGTTGCCTCATGCGCTATTTCAACCTTCTCTTCATTAATGTCCATTACTGGAACCGTGTTTGATTTTGATTCCTCGTCCATTATCAGCGCATCGCATACAGCGCTTACCCTTGAATTTGTAGCTCCCTTTGCCACCTTCACAAGGCCCCTGTATGTTGTGATTCCTCCGCGGCTGCTGATGCTCTTCATTTTTATCGTTGAGGAGGTGTTCTTCGCGAGGTGGTAGACCTTTGCGCCTGTGTCCTGGTTCTGCCCTTTTCCAGCATATGCTATGCCCAGGTGGTCTGCCCTGGCACCCTCTCCTTTCAGTATGCTGCATGGGTACAGCATGGTCCCTTTTGAGCCCGCATTTCCCCCTATCCATTCCACAACGCCATTCCTCTCAACAACTGCCCTTTTGGTGTTGAGGTTGTAGGTGCTCTTGCTCCAGTTTTCAACGCTGCTATACCTGACCCTGGCGCCCTCCTTTACGTAAATCTCAACCCCGCCAGCGTGGAGCGAGTTCACATTGTATTGAGGTGCACTGCACCCTTCAATGTAGCTCACCTCGCTGAATGGCTCGGCTACAATAAGCGTATGCTCGAACTGCCCTCCCTTTTTAGCGTTCATCCGGAAGTATGCCTGCAAAGGCATTGTTATCCTTACACCCTTTGGAACATAGATGAATGTTCCCCCACTCCAGACTGCAGCATGCAACATTATGAGCTTGTGGTCGCTTATCGGTATGCACCTTGTCATGAAATATTCCTTGACCAGTTCTGGGTATTTCTGGACAGCAACATCCATGTCTTCAAAGATTACGCCCTTCTCTTCCCACTCTTTCTTAAGGTTGTGGTAAACGACAGAACTGTCATACTGTGCCCCAGCCCCTGCCAGAGCCCTCCGCTCTGTTTCCGGAATTCCAAGCAAATCAAACGTTTTCCTTATCTCCTCTGGCACTTCTTCCCAGTTGCGTGTCTGGGCTGCATCAGGCCTTGCATAGTAAACCAGCTTGTCAAAATCTATTCCGCTTAGGTCAAGCCCCCAGTTTGGAAGGGGAGTTTTCTTGAACCACTCATACGCTTCCAGCCTTTTCTTTAGCATCCATTCAGGTTCGTTCTTGTCCTTGGAAATTACCCTTATGACTTCTTCGCTTAGGCCTTTCTCCTTTACAACGTAATTCTCCGTCTGCCTGAGCGTGTGAATCCTCTCAGCGGCATTCTCAATTTGCGCCACGAGCTCCTGATTGGTCATTTTCCTCCCCCATGTCTGCAGAAGCAGGCATCACACCCCTTTGGTACATCGCCAACCGACTCGTGTATCTTGCAAAGGATGTTCTCATCCCTGACCATTTGCAGTATGTGCTGGGTTTCCCTTATCATGTCCCTTTTTGTCTTTATTTTTCTGACAGCATCAGCGATTTCCTTGTCTACGCGGTCATTGAATTTCACATCAGCCGCCCTTTTTGAGCTGAGGTACTGGCTTATTGTTGATTCCTGGACGTATAGCAGTTCTGCTATGTCCTTTTGCCTCACGCCTTGTCCCTTCAGCGCGGCAGCCATCCTGCTCCTTATTGCAGGCAGTATGTAGAACACTTCAACTTCCTGCGGCTGTGTTATTTGGAGTTTCATGCCTGTATTTTGCCCATTTGTCAGCTAATTCACTATTGTGAACTCATATTTAAAGGTTTGCGGTCTGCAAAGGTCAAATGAGCTTAATTTAGCAAATTATATAAAACCACCTTCCAAAACTGCTGGCAATAATAACGAGGTGGTTACGATGTCTAAAATCCGCGTTGGCATTAACGGCTTTGGCCGCATTGGGAGGATGTTCCTCAGGGCGGCTATTGAAGATAAAGATATTGATGTCGTTGCGGTTAACGACGTTACAGATGCAAAGATGCTCGCTTACCTTCTAAAATACGATTCTGTGCATAGGCAGTTTCAGGGCACTGTTGAGGCAGCAGCAGACTCATTGACAGTCAATGGCAGGAAAATCAAGGTTCTCTCCGTAAAGGACCCTGGGCAGCTGCCGTGGAAGGACCTTAAGGTTGATGTTGTCATTGAGAGCACCGGTGTTTTTACTGACAAGGAGTCTGCCTCCAAGCACCTTGCTGCCGGCGCAAAAAAGGTTCTCATCACTGCCCCGGCCAAGGGGCCCGACATCACAATAGTCAAGGGTGTCAATGACAAGTCCTACAACAAGAAAGCGCACAACACATGTTCAAATGCGTCCTGCACAACCAATTCGCTTGCCCCCATGGTGAAGGTTTTGCATGACAACTTTGGGATAAGGCACGGCTTAATGACTACGGTGCATGCCTACACAAACGACCAGCGCATTCTGGACGTTCCGCATAAGGACCTGAGGAGGGCAAGGGCAGCTGCCATGTCAATAATTCCTACAACAACAGGCGCTGCCAAGGCCATTGGCGAGGTTATTCCGGAGCTTAACGGCAGGCTTGATGGCATGGCTCTGCGCGTTCCTGTGCCTGACGGCTCCATTACCGATTTTGTCTGCGTTGTTGAGAAGCCCACCACAGTTGAGGAGATTAACAGGGCTTTCAAGGTTGCGGCAGAGGGCTACATGAAGGGCGTTATACAGTACAATGACGAGCCAATTGTTTCTGTCGACATTATTGGCAACCCCTACTCTTCAATCTTTGACGCCACATTGACAAAGGTTATTGACGGCGTTCTGGTCAAGGTCTGCTCATGGTATGACAACGAGTGGGGCTTCTCAAAACGGCTTGTTGATGTTGTGAAGATGATGGCATAAGTGCCGCAATAACTTTTTTAATCTGCGCTTCCTCCCACATTTAAATCATGAAGCCGCTGGATGAAATTGTGCTCGTTTCTGAGGAGGATTTTACAAACACCTACGGCAGCAGATACCATTTGGAAGCCGCTGTTAGGGAGCTTGCTGCCTGCGGCATAACTTTTCCCATAAAATACACCTCGCCATTTTTCAGGCAGCTTAGCGCCTTGGCAGTTATGGTTTATTTTAAGGGCACCCTTTCTGTAGTGGGCAGAGACAGCGGCTTTGTTGAATACTCCCCAACTTATGCAGTCCAGCTTTTCGTTACAAATAAGTTTGGCAGGGAATGGGTCAACAGCAAACTAAGCCCCTTCTTTTCTGTTTCAGAAGGAAGCAACAGCGTCTCTGTCGGTAATGCCAGCGTGAGTAACCTTAACAGGCCTCTTGCCAGAATACTTTACTGTCTTGAGATTCCAACAGACGGTGAGCATTTTACGGCAAGCAGGCTTCCTTCTTTCGTTGCAGGATTTGCCTCTATGCTTCCCCATCTTGGGGAAAATAATAAGGCTGTTGCCAGGGCGCTTCTGCTGGACTTTTACGAGGTTTTCCTGCGCATAAAAACTACCATGGCGAACGATTTTTACTGGGAGTTCTTCCTTCCTATTAAGAAAGACATAGCCACAGCCACTCTTTTCCGCAACAATCTGGCCAGGGTGCTGACTGCTGCAATCCCTGAAGTTCAGCTGCACAAGCTTGGTGTTCCCCGTCCAAGAACGCGCAATCCTGCATTATCTCCTATTGACTATTACGACAGCATGCTTTGTATAAAGAGAGACGGGGTTGAAGCTCTTATTGCGAATTATGCTGATGCCATGCGCCTTGCGCCTCTTTTGGCTTCAAAGCCAAGGCTGCGCGAATTTTACCTTCAAAGCCGCAACGGTTCAGCCCCTGCTTAAATTGAATCTGAATGCTGCCCAAAAACTATTTATACGCTCCTCTTCCTTGCAGCGCCCATGGTCAAGCTTCCCTCCATCAAGGACAAAGGCCTTGAAGTTTCTGGCAAGGTCGTTCTTGTCCGCACAGGCATGGACGTTCCCCTTGATGACTTGGGCAATGTTGCTGACGACTCAAGAATCAGGGAGGCAGTGCCAACAATAGAATACCTTCTGAAAAAGAATGCCAAGGTTGTTCTCCTGACCCACATCAACCGCCCGGGAGGCAAGGTTGTTGAGGCCCAGCGCATAAACTCAACAGCCGCAAGGCTTTCTGAGCTGCTTCAGCACGAAGTTAAGCCGCTAAGTGATTGTATTGGCAGCGGTGTTCAGGAATCCATCAAGCAGATGAAAAATGGGGACATTGTTTTTCTTGAAAACCTCCGCTTTCACGGTGAAGAAGAGGCCAATGATGACATTTTTGCCCAGCAGCTTGCTAAGCTTGGTGACATTTATGTTAATGATGCGTTCTCTAACTCGCACCGCAGCCATGCTTCAATGGTTGGAATTCCAAGGCGCCTGCCTTCTTACGCTGGCTTGCTGCTTGAAAAGGAAATTTGCACATTGACTGCAGCTCTGGAAAAGCCCAGAAGGCCATTCGTTGTAGTGCTTGGCGGCGCAAAAGTCTCGGATAAGATTGGAGTGATAAGGAACCTTGGCAGCAAGGCCGATAAAATCCTTATTGGTGGGGCCATGATGTTTACCTTCTATCGCTCTCGCGGCTTTGATGTTGGCTCAAGCAAATTTGAGCCTGACAAGGTTTCCCTTGCTGATGACCTTCTTAACGAGTTTGGAAGCAGGATTGTCTTGCCTGTTGATGTTGTCGCTTCCGATAGGTTTGCGAATGACGCGAAAGTGCAGGTTGTTGCAGCTGGTGAAATTCCAAAAGGCTGGATGGGTCTTGACATAGGCCCTGATTCAGTAAGCCGTTTCAGCAAGGAGCTTTCAGAAGCCCGCACAATCATATGGAATGGCCCCGTGGGTGTTTTTGAGCTTTTCAGGTTTGGTGAAGGCACAGCAGCCATTGCAAGGGCAATTTCAGGCATGACAGGCCAGGCAACAACCATAATTGGGGGAGGCGACACGCTCTCGGCAGTCGAAAAAGCCGGCCTTACGGGAAAGTTCTTGCACTCATCAACAGGAGGGGGGGCTATGCTTGAGGTTCTTGAGGGAAAAACCCTGCCTGGAGTTGCTGTGCTGCTTGGCGCATCACACGATTAGGCTTGCTGGCTGCTTATTCTGCCATTTTCCAGCACTCATTTATGCACCCTATTTCGTTACCAAAAAGTTTATATATAAACATATCACTGGATAATAGCTAATTTAGTTGGGGTGTTGGTGGGTTGGCTATTTCGGAAGGAGAGGTAAGAAAATCTTTTGCAAGGGTTAAGGAGGATATTCTCCAGGTAAAGCGTTCTCTTAACAAGCAGCTTTTTTCCATTGAGGGCATTAGCAAGTCCCTGCCCAATGTCCTTGGCAAGGAGGAGTTCTACGCTTTTGTTGAGCGCCTCGGCTCCAAGGTTGAGGAGCTTGAGGGTGCCTTTGCCGTTAAGTCTGACAGTGAGGATGTTGGTGAGCTGGCTTCTGACTTGAGGGCTGAAATCTCCACAGTCAGGAAGCTGGTTGAGCGCCGTGATGACTTGTCCGATGAGGTAAGGGAGGCCAGAAACCTTAAGGGCAGGCTTCTTGAGCTTGAGGGCTCTGCAGTTTCAAAGTCAGAATTTTCAAAGGAAGCGGCCAAGATAAGGTCAGAGGTTTCCACTATCAGGTCTGCCGAGGCAACAACCAGCAGCGCCTTGGCTTCTGTGTCCTCCTCATTGTCAAAGCTAACCAAGGATCTTGCTGACCTTTCTTCCAGGCTTAACTCCCTGAATGCAAAGGCAGTCGTAAAAGACGACATTTCATCCTTTACTGAGCGCATGGAGTCCTCGCATAATGGGGTGTCAAGGCAGTTTGCTTCGCTCAAGCGCGATGTTGACAAGCGAGTTTCCTTGCTTGACACAGCTGAGGAAAGGATTTCCGCATTGGCTGAAAAGCTGGCTGCAGTCGAGAACTCTGTTGTAAACCTGAACAACACTGTTTCAAAGAGGCTTGTTGACAGGCAAACCTTTGAAAAGTCTGTTTCTGAATTGAGGTCAAAGCTGGATGATGCCGGAAGAGTTCTTGAGGATTCAATGAGCGAGGTCAACCTTGATGACTATGTCACCAAGAGGTCGCTTTCACAAAAGTTCACAGGCATTGAGGAGCAGTTTAAGCTGCTAACAGGGCACCTTGGTTCGGTCCGGAAAAGCATGGAAAAGCAGTTTGGGGACGAGCTTCAGAAGCTCGCAACAGTGAAGGACCTTGCCAGGTTAAAAGGGGAAATTGAGCGGCTGCCGTCTGACTTTGTTCCCTCCTATGACTTCAACGCAAAGGTTGAGAGGTTTGAGGAGGTTGCTGTTCGCACAGCTGATGATTTTAAGAAGGAGCTGAAGAAGCAGAGGGAACTTTTTGAGGAAAGGCTCAAGTCTGTGGAGTCTTATTACCGCTCTTCGAATGATTCATTTAAGGATGAGCTTGGTGAGCTTCGCAGCCAGATAAAGGGGCTTTCTAAAGCCGATGCTGAAGCAAGGACGGCCCTGTCTAAGATTAGCGTCTCTGCTGCAAAGGCAGCTGCAAAGAGCGCAGCCGATATTCTCAAGGAGGTTGAGGAGGAAAAGGAGCCGCGTAATGGTGAGGAAAGGCGCGGGAAGGGCATGTCGCCTCTTGCTCTTTCGCTCATCATCATAACTGTCCTTGTCATTGGCTCTGTTGCTTTTGTCATGCTGAAAGGCCCTGGCAATGAGGCTGCCGCTCCTGCCGCTCCTGCCGCTCCTGGCGCTGCATTGCTTAACGTGACCCCTGTGCAGCCCGCACCGCCAGCCAAAGTGCCTGTGGTGCCAACTGTTTCAGAAAAGCCCGTTACGCCTACTCAAAAGGAAAACAAGACAATACCGCAGCAAAACAAGACAATAACGCTTGTTAATGCAACAGTAACTGCTAATCTTTCCCAGCTGCAGGCAGCAACAGCCAATGCATCAAATGTATCAATATCAAACGCTTCTGGCAAGTTTAGCCACGCAGCCAGGAACCAGGATTGCAAGAGAAAGCTGGAGTGCACCGAGCGCTCTGAAGGCGAGTACTGGTTTGACTGCTACTTTGACGAGTCGCTTCAGGACTGCCGCTGTTTTGTTGGCGCAGAAGCCAAATGCCTTAGTGCTGCTGCAAAGGCCGAGTCAAAAGGCAACGTGAGCAACATGACAGGAGCCCTTGAAAAGGCAAAAGCCCGCTCAGTTGGAGCAAGGTACTACGGCATCGTCGCCTTTATCGTTCTTGTTGTCGCCTTCTTCGCTTACAGGGCATTGTTTTCAAAAGAGGAGGGTGAGGAGAAAAAGGAGGAAGGGGCAGAGAAGGCCTGGAAGGCGGAGAAATCCCGCGAAAAGCCAAAAGCCAAGGAGGAGAAGGAGCCAGAAAAGCCGGCTGCCGGGGAAGATGATGATGTCATCGACCTTGAGGAGTTCTTTGAGAAGAAGGAGAATAAGAAGAAATAGTTAAAAAAATAATTTGTTATTACCTCCCGTAGCGATACGTATCAAATACTACTCTCTTATAACGAACTTCCCATGGGGTTTGGAGTTCAGTGACTAAAGACGTCCCTGTCGCCACCAAAACTGCCCTGTCGAGTGCAAACATATTTTTTTCAAGCCATTCCACTAAAGCAGCATATTTTTTTCCGGGTGAGCCGTAACCAAATTGAATTGTTAAAGACTCTTGTTTTACCGTCACTGGTCCTACTATTTGATTCCTGCCTGAACTAAAAGTTAATTGTTGTGGTGGCCTATGCAGTTCTTCTTCAAGCGTTTTTGCATCAATTATGGTGCTGCCTTTACCAAAAGCGATCAAATCCCCTCTGATTGTTACAGGCACTTTCCTTAATTTGGCTTCGCGGCTCAGCCAAGTTTGTAGTGCCTCTACGTCTGCATCGTTGTTACGTGCCCGTTTTGACCTTAAAGCAGCTCTCAAATTATATGTTGTTGGATCTTGATCTTTGCCATGGCTAATAACATTTTGTCCACTCCATCCCCAGTAATCTATGCCAACCTCCCACGCTTTGCCTTCTTCGCCTTTTGTGTAGTAAACACTCAGATAATCCGTAACCCCTACGTCAATTCTCCGAAGAAGAGCTGGCTCTGTTTGTGTTAGCTGCCAGAGGCCGGTCGCAAGCTGCCCTGGAAGATAAGCACCCTGCGTGAAAGGAACTATGAGCTTCACACCAAGGTCGGTACCATCCCCAACGCCGTAGATTTTAACGCCATTTCTAGTGGATGTTTCGTGTATCCAAAAGTGCCGTTCCTCTTTTCTTGGCATGCGTTCATCTTCTATTGGCATATGTTCCTCTACCTCTCTCAGGCCATCAAAGAAAGAACGACCTTCCATATCAATCTGTCTTACAGTATCTTCAACAGTATCTTCCAGAACAGCCAACTTGATCCCCAATTAGTCAAGAGAATGGCGCTATATAAAAATGTTATCCGTATTCTCTCCACTTGTGCTTGCAGATGGTGCACTGGTGGAACTTTGTCTCGCCTTCGTCTCCTGCCCTGGTTTGCCTTGTCCAGTAGTACGCCTTGCTGTTGTGGCATTTCGGGCACTCTGCATCAGTCACTGGCGCGTTGACCTTTTCCTCTGCCGCAGCTTCAAACATTCTTTCCTCATGCTTTGGCTTTTGCCTTATTTTTTCGGTTATCTTTGCAGAATCAGTATCAGTGCTTGAATAGCCGCAGCTGCACCTGAGCTGGGCTTTTCCCTCCACGTTTTTTGACACAAGTATCGAGCTGCACCTGGGGCAGAACATTCTCAACCTCTAATCGAGTTTACAATATCCGTGAAAATTATCTTTACGTATCCGACGTATGGCACCCTGAGCCACCCTTTGCCCAGTATCCTGTCCTGGCTTATTTCCTTTTCCTCATCGCGCTGGCCTGCGTTCCTGTCGCCTTTTGTCGCAAAATAGTATTTGTCTTGGGATTCCCACTTGCTTACAACTCTGTGTATTATTGGCTCAGGGCTTCCTGCCTTGAATACAATAACATCACCGATGCTTACGTCTTCCGGCTTCTTTCCCTTAAGGATTATTATGTCCCCCTTGTTGAATCCAGTACTCATCCTGAACTTTGTGAATTCCTCTTTTGATATGTTGTGCTTTTCGTAAAAGGATTCCATGCTTTTCCACCACATGTCAAACCCTGCCTGGTGCTGCATGCTGTCACTTATTACCGCGACAACAGGGTAGTTTGTCTGGAGCATGAGCCCAAGCCCGGGGTAGACTAAGAATTTGATTATAACGAAGGCAAGCGCTGCATTAATGAGCCAGCTCCACACGCTGTTGTCGTTCCACAAGAATTTCCATACTCTTTTAGTAACCTTCTTTATAGTCTTCATAGCTGCTGCCATTGTGAACTGTTTGCTGTCTGCACAACAAATAAAAAGGTATCGCTTTTCCCTTTTGCTATGTCCTCGAGGCACCAGTTCAAGCACGCGAACTACTACGAAGCCATTATTCAGCTTCGGAACCCTGTTGGCAATGTAGATGATATTATGCATTTTGTTCTTGAAGCCGTAAAGTCCAAGGGCCAGGAAGGCGTTTTTATCTCAAAAAAGAAGAAGGTTGCCAACGGCTTTGACCTTTACCTTAGTTCCAACAGCTTTGCAGTAGAGACAGGCAGGCAACTTTTTCGCGAGTTCGGGGGAGAGCTTAAGATTTCCAGGAAGCTGTTTTCGCAGCACCGCATGACCAGCAGGGTCCTTTACAGGATGACTGTGCTTTTCAGGATGGCGCCTTTCAGTGTGGGCAGCTTTATCCTGCTTGATGGCAAGGCATTCAAGGTTGCAGAGATAGCGAAAAAGATTGTTGTCGCCGAAAACATTGAAACCGGCAAGCCGTTTGAGTTTAAGTACAAGGACGTTGCCAGGAACTTCGAAAGCCTTGATGTTATAAAGGCGATTGTGTCAAAAGTAAAGCCGCAGCTTGAGATTATTCACCCCAAAACATTCCAGAGCGTTCCTGTCCTTCCCCTGAGCAAAAACTCTGGGCTCGTTCCTGGTGAAAAAGTAAAGATTCTCACAGCAGAAGGAAAGGTGTGGCTGGCCACTTAGAGCTTGCAGCAAGTCAATCGGGCTTCTCACCTTAAGCAGTGGCTGTTAGGCTTTACCGAAGCTTTTCAAGAAACTTGCGAGTCGTCACAATCTTTATTCCCTTAAACTTCTTTAAACGAAGCAGGTCTTTGTCACCAGAGACTATGCAGCTTGCTTTGCCGTCTATAGCTGCCTCAATTATTCTGTTATCAGGAGGGTCATTTTTTACCGCGTCAATCTTTGATGTTGTGATTACAACCTCTGATATTGAAAGAATTTGTTTTAGGACAGCCTCAACTTGCTCATTTGAAAAGCCAAATTTTGGCCTTGATATTACTCCTTTCAGTTCCGTGATTATCTGTGGCGAAATTACAAGCCTGAAACTGCCAAGTTTAGCCTTTTTTAATAGCTCGTACTGGTTCCCTTTCGCTATAGTTGCAGAAACCAGGATGTTCGTATCAGCAACTACCCTGATCATGCAGGCTCACGCGCAGACTTTCTGTATGAGGCTATTTCTGCCTCAGCGTCTTTTTCCTTCGCCCCGCTCTTTTTAGCAGCTGCCCATGTGGAGCTGAAAGCCCTCTCAAACTCGTCAATTGACTTGGCAGCCTCCAGATTTTTGACCCTTTTAAGCACGATGCTGTCGCTTAAGTCATACACCAGAAAGCGCTCCCCCTCCTTTAATCCTTTTTCCTCCCGCATTTCCTGCGGAATGACCACCTGCCCCTTTGACGTCATCCTTGTAATTTCTATCGCCATTTCTATCGCCTCCATTCAGTAAGATTAGTAAGATTAATCTTATATTTAAAGCTTACGTTTTCCTCGCCCATTTAACGGCTCACTTCGTTTGACCCAAATTTTTTCTTACTAAACTAAGAGAGGGAGAGTTCCGTAACGATAACTAACATTTTATCTTAGCTTTTCAGCAACTTTCTGAGATTAGGCGGCACAGAGGGAGTATAGTCTTCGATACTTCTTGCATGGTGGTGCAGGTCTCAGAAACATTATTAAACATCGTAAAATAGTAGCTCATGATGAAAAAAGAAGTGATGCTGGCAATTTGTGCTATTTTTCTGGTTATTCTGAGTAGTGGCTGCGCTCCTCAAGAAGTTCCTATAGGGAATGTGCCCGAACCCATTGTTGAAAAGGCTCCGCGGGAAACTCAGCTAGTGGAAGATGTTAAAACTGAAGAAGAGGCCATTCAAGCTGATGAACAATCAGTTATAGAAGACAAAACAGAGCCTGTTGTTGAAGAAAAAGATGATTTGGCATTTGATCTTCCCCCGGATCAAGATTCGCCCGGCTGGAAACAAACATCCGGACCACTAGGAGGAGTAGTAATCAGAATGATTCCTCACGCCGGAACTATTTGGGCATCTTTGTATTCAGGAGGAATTTATGAACTCCAACCGGATGATTCGTGGAAACAAATTGCCGTGGGATATGGCATTCCCGAAGTCCGCGCCTTTGATATAGTTGCTGATCCAAGCAATGTGAACATCGTTTACGTTCCAGAAATGATTGCCTGTGTAGCTAAAACAACCAATAAAGGTGTTAGTTGGCAGGGTTTATGCGATAAAGTCATCAGAGATATTGAAGCACCTAATTTCAACTCGCACACTCTAGCGCTCGATTCAGAAAATCCGAAGATATTGTATGTGCCAGGGCATACTCACGATCAAACCAGTATGCTCATCGTTTCCAAGGATGCAGGAGAACACTGGGAAAAACGCTTCACCTTCGATAAGCATTACGATTTTAATCACATCCTTTTCTATAATTCTAAGATGTATCTGGCCACGCGTGATGAAGGGATTTTTGTCTCTTCCGACAAAGGCAAGAGTTGGACCAAGTTTAATCAAGGTCTTCAGGATCTAAAAACAGCCCGTTTTGTAAATTTCAAAAACACTTTGTATTTACTGGGAGCTCAACTACAATTCAATTCTCGCAGGGGTGGCAATTTGTACCGTCTAACTCAGGACGAATCAGCATGGGAAAAAGTACCGGGGCTGGAACAGGTTACTGGTCTTACTAATGATGCCACCACACTCTATGTGGGAACGTGGAATCCGGATCCGAAGCTCTGGATATCAACTAATGGAAATTCATTTCAGGAGATGGCCTCGCAGGGTTTGCCTCCAGGTTGGATTGGTGAAATGGTGAGTCGTGATTCAAAGATATATATTGGCATCAGTGGTGATGGTATATTTGTATCTTCAGATAATGGCAATAGTTTTAAAGAATTCAATAAAGATGTTATTTCAGTCGCTACACGAGAAGTGTATGTAAATCCAAAAGATGAAAATGAAATCTACGTAGGAACCTGGGATAGGCTAGGTTTTCATTGGTCAAGAAATGGCGGAAAGGGATACAAACGCATAGCCACTAATTTTAACGTGTTTACTCTACGACCAGATCCTCATAATTTTTCGCGAGTGTATCTGGGAAGCGAACAATTTGTCGTAGGCACTGTTTCAAAAGAAGAAAGCTCTTTCTCGGTAAAAGCAAAACCCGGAAGTAAAGATGCAATCATAAAATCAATCGCCATAGACATGGCTGATTCTAATCACTTGCTTGTCGGTCTTGGAGCGAACCTGGCAGAAGAGCCTCTAGGGGAGGGACTATGGGAATCACGTGATGGCGGAGAAAGCTGGACCAGAGCACCAGGAATCGGAAACTTTGCAGTATATTCTATTCTCTTTCATCCAAATGATCCTAAGATTGTTTATGCGTCTGCTTTAGGAGAGGGAGTGTTTAAGAGCACCGACGGAGGAAGTCACTTTACTACTCTGGGAACTGATAAGCTCAAGTACACTTACCGGCTGGCAATGTCTCCAGCAGACCCTAATATAATTGTCGCATCTTCCAATACATTTTTTGGACAACTTTCTTCAGAGGAACAAACATCAGGAAAATATGGCGGAATTTTTCAAAGCAAGGATGGCGGAGCAACATGGAAAGAGCTTACTGCAGGAATTCGAAATTATGAAGGCACTGGTCCTGATGACTTTCTCCCGTGGCTGTATAATTTTGCCCACCTGCCAAATTATGAAAATATCCTGATTGATCCGAAAAATCCAGATCACCTCGTTGTTGGCCATCACGGAGAAAATGTGGTGGAAACATTTGATGCTGGAAAGACCTGGGACAAAGTAGGGGCAAAAGAAATGGTACCTGGCGGAGTACACAATTACGCTTACTGCTTGGGTGCCTCGTCAAGTTTCAAAAAATTCTATGCCTGCACCTGCGGTCGTGGTTTGTTTCGGGGCATTCTGGGTGAGAAAAGTCAGATTGGTGGGGCTATTACGGGTAACAGTATCTACGAACCAGAACTTCACTCGCATCCGCAGCCTCGCAACGCTGCAGAAGCTAGAGAATTCATTCTATCGGGAGAATATAATCATCAGCATTAACTAAAATCATTTTTTCACCGGTTTCGGACTGGTGGAACCCAAATCGCTGCTGCGATTGGGCCCAGTCGTTAAGATCCAAAAATCCCTCAGTCAAAGACTGGTGGATTTTTAATATAAAGCCAGCCCCAAAGCCCACAGCACAGCTGCCGCCACCAGCGGCACAGTCAGGTTGTCATCAATCTTTATCTTTCCGATTCTCAAATGAAGTGCTTCAACAATCATGCCCGCCGCAGCCGCCAAAATAGCCATCCAAACTGGCAAAATCGTTGCCGCTGCCGCTGCCGCGAAAACAAAGCCAACAACAGTTCCTTCAACCATCTTTTCCTCAATGAAAGGCTGCTTGTGCTTTATCCTGCCGATAAGCCTCCCTGCCAGGTGGCTCACAGAATCGCCAACTGCCAATATTAGTATTGCGGCACCTGCTTCTTTTCTGAAAATCAGCGCTGTAAGCCCTGCTCCTATGAAGAGCATTATCGCACCTTTCCCGGGGAACCTTTGCAGCTCTTTCTTCCTTTCAACCAGTCGGAGTGCAGCAACCGCTAAACTTCGCATTTTCTTAATCGTTGTATTTTTTGCGGTTGCTGCTGACTTTATGATGTGAGAGAGCACCAGTCCGGCAGCTGTGATAATGAAAATAACATGCCATAAGCGTGAATATTTCCAGGCAAAGGCTGCTATCGCAAGCCCGATAAGTGCGTGTACAATTTGTCTCCTTATTTCCATGTTGTCTTCTGTGGCGGTGCTTTTTTTGAGTTTGCTCTTCACAAAAGCTGTTACGGCAAATGCAACAATCAGCCCTCCAACTGTGTCGCTCAGGAAGTGTACGTTGCTGTAAACTCTAGAGAATATCGTTGCAACTGTGAATGCAAGCCACACTGCCCTGAAAGCTTGCGGTGCCGAGAATGCCCCTGCCGCTGCTGCTGTAGTGTGCCCGCTTGGGAAGGAGTAGTCTATGTTGCCAAGCAGGGGGCTTGTGAACAGCATCCCATCAGGCCTTAGGCGGTGTATGGCTGGCTTCAGAAGGTGTGTCACAGCCATGGCTGCTATGATAGAAGCGGTCATGGCGAGGATTTTTCTCCCTTTTGCCTCTTTAGGCGTTGCTTTAAGGATGGCGGCAAAAGTGACAGCTAACAATGCAGTGTAAATCCAAAAAAAGTGTTTGTTGAAGAACGCAACAGCTGCCGTGATTTGCTGTGTTTGTATGCTTCCTATTAATCCAGCAGCCGTGCTATCAAAAAAGAAGCTGGCAGCAAGCAAGGCAGCAACCCCGGCTGCAGCTATGACAACTGTGCTATTCTTTCCCTTCATTTTTGCACTTATTAAAAGCTTTTGACAGCGTAATGTTGTGCCTTGTCTTTGAGGTAGGCATCTCCGCTGATTAGCGCGCTTATCAGCTGCTGCGGCTGGCGGTAAGCCCTTTCTATCTTTGCGTAAAGCCTGCCGTTTTTTTCAAACAGCTTCCTGCCGCTTTTGCCTGCGTGCTCTTTCCTGAAGTTGTCAGCATGAACCTTGTTGGCCAGCGGAGGCCCGTATCTCACCTCAGCTTCAGGCTCGCTTCTCTCTGATATGTACCAGAACATGGCTTCTCTCTTTTTGCTTTTGTCTAATTCCCACCCTGCCTCTTTTACAGTAAATCCGTTTTCCAGCAGCTCCTTTAGCAGGTGCTCGTGCGCTTTCAGCAGCTTTGCCCCGACAACATCCTCCTTGCCTTTGTTCGGGGCTGCCTCAACAACAACAAGTTTTTTGCCCCTTGCCTTCTGCTTTATATCCTCAATAGTTATCTCCTGCCTTTCAAAGAATTCGCTGCCTGGCTTTTTCAGGAACTCTCCGGCTGCTTCAATGAATCTCTGCAGCGTTTCGTTGCTTAGCGCTGCTGTGGCGTTCCTGTCCTTTTGCACCGGGTCTATGACTACCAGCTCACTTTGCACCTTTGCCTCGTTAAGCTCCCTTAAGGGATCCCGCCCTTTGTAGTGCTTCTCGGCGTCAACAACTATTTTCTTGCCCCCCGCAACGCATTTTTTCCACTGGCTCGCAGCCGTTGTTATAAGCTTCAGGAACGAGCCATAATACAACGTCAATACCTCACATGCATACCCTGAGAATCCGCGAATGTGGCTTTCTGCGCCGTAAACCCTTTGCGCCTTGCAGAACGCCTTGGTCAGCCTTACATCATCAGCGAGCTCAGCTTTTTTGCTTATATTTCTCCTGATCCATGCGGAGTGCAGCAGCGAGGCATCGGTTATGTTTTTTGCCTGGCTTGCCTTTGTTATCTTGAGTATTGGCACAATCTCAAAGTTGTAGCCGCTGAAGTGAACCCTGAAGTAGTCCCTGCTGCCATGTAATCTTTCGTGTTTGCCGAATGTTTCTTTCATTGCGGCAGCAACGAATTCGCTGAGTTCGCTGCTTTTTTCCTTGTACTTTTTGTAGTCAAAGCACACGAACACGTCTATGTCGTGCATGCCCTTCAGCCATGTGCCTTTGGCTCCTGAGCCTCCAACAACGGATTTTGCCCTGACCTTTACGGCCTTGAGTGCCTTGTCAAGCTTTTTTACAAAGGCAGCAGCCGCCTTTTCCATAACAGAGCTCTCCTGAGAGGTCGGCCTTTTCCCTTTCTTCACATCTTCCAGCAGCTTCTCAACGGCTTTCATGCCTTAACTTCTGCCGCAACTACTTTTAAATGTTTGTGAGTGGTTGTCATCAGGCGAGGCTTTGAATGAGCACACAAAAACAATTTAAATAGCCCTTTACAGGTTTGTTTTTGTTATGACAAGGATTTCCAAGCTTGTTTTGCACGGTTTTAAGTCATTCGCGAAAAGGACCGAGCTGATTTTTGACGGCAACTTTTCTGTAATTCTAGGTCCCAACGGCTCTGGAAAATCGAACACATGTGACGCAATATGCTTCGTCCTTGGCCGCATCAGCAGCAAGGAGCTTCGCACAGAGAAGCTCTCCCACCTTATTTACAATGGTGGCAAGTTAAAGCAGCCGGCTTCCAAGGCTGAGGTCAGCATTTTTTTTGACAACGGCAAGAAAACATTCCCCTATCCGGATGCCCTTGTCAAGGTAAGCAGGGTTATCAAGCCCAGCGGCCAGAGCGTTTACAGGATTAATGACAAGGCATCTACGAGGCAGGAGATTCTTGACCTTTTGGCTCTGGCAAAGATTGACCCTGACGGCCACAACATTGTCCTGCAGGGCGACATCATCAGGTTTGTTGAGATGTCTGCTGAGGAGCGTCGCCAGGTCATCGAGGAGATAGCTGGCATATCTGTTTATGAGGATAAGAAGAAAAAGGCATTGTCCGAGCTTGAGAAGGTTGACCAGCGCCTCAAGGAGGCAGAAATACTTCTCAGCGAGAGAAAAACCCACCTGAAGGAGCTTAAGCATGACCGCGACCAGGCACTTAAGTACAAAGAGCTGAATGATAAGATAAGGGCAAACAGGGCCACTTTCCTTCATCTCCAGATTAGGCAGCGCGAGGCAAAGAAGTCTGAAGCTGAAAAGTCAATCGCATCAAGTGAAAAGGAAATCTCTGGCTTGAAGGCCGATATTGAGAAGCTGCGCCTTAGCGTTGCAAGGAGAAAGGAGGAAATCTCCCAGCTTAACGAGGAGCTTGAGCACAGGGCAGAGCAGGAGCAGGTTGCCATTCACAAGAATATTGAGCAGCTTCGCGTTACCATAGGCACAAACACGAGCAGAATCTCCCTGTCTGACGGTGAGATTTCAAAAATTAGGGACAGGAGGGAGCAGCTCAAATCTGACCTTTCTGAGACAGAGTCCAGGATTGCCCAGCTTGAGTCCTCAAAGTCATCAATTGCTGAGCACGTTAAGAAGCTTGCCTCTGACAAGGCCAGGATTGTGGCAGGAATTGAAAAGCTTCGCGGCTCTGTCAGCAGCTCTGACCTTGTTAGGATTGAGTCAGAGCTTGGCGCGCTTGACAAGGAGACTGAGGAGAGGCAGCAGGTAATTCAGTCATTGGTTGAGCAGAAGCAGAACCTGCTTCGTGGCAAGGACAAGGCCGAGTACAGGATTAACACAATAGAAGCATCCATTGGTAAGGTTAAGGAGATTGAGAAGGAAAACAGGAAGGAAATTGACGAGCTGCAGCAGCGCCGTAATGATTTTAAGAAGGTTGTCCTTGAGCTTAACCAGCTTCTCGCCAAGGATTCTGCAGTTTCTGCCCGGATTGGCGAAAACAGGAAGCGCATCTTTGCCCTAAACGAGGAAGTGGCCAAGGCCCGTGCAAAGGAAGCCGCACTTCAGGAAAGGGCGCTTGGCAGCCTTGCGATTAAGTCAATCCTCTCACAGAAGTCAATCAGGGGCATTTTCGGGACCGTCTCGCAGCTTGGCAAGGTTAAGGCAAAATACTCGCTGGCCTTGGAAACCGCTGCCGGCCCAAGGGTAAACAGCATCATCGTTGAAAGTGATGCTGTAGCTTCTGACTGCATCAAATTCCTGAAGAGCAAGAAAATTGGCACCGCAACATTCCTGCCCCTTAACAAGATAAAGCCTGCAGAGGACCGCTCGGATGCCAGGCAGCTTCTTTCACAGGAAGGCGTTCACGGCCTTGCACTTGGCCTTGTCAGCTTTGATGAGAAATTCAGGCCCGCCTTTTCCTACGTTTTCGGCAACACGATTGTTGTTGACTCAATAGACGTGGCGAGAAAGATTGGCATAGGCAGTGCAAGGATGGTGACCCTTGACGGCGACCTTGCCGAGCTTTCGGGGGCCATGCATGGCGGCTTCAGGGAAGCCCGAAAGGAGTCATTGGCATTCGCTGATGAGGAGGAAACCCAGCTTGCCGCAAGGCTTGAGCACGGGCTTTCTCAATTAACAGCGGCAACATCAGATTTGGAAAAGGAAAAAGCTGACGTAGAGGCAGCAATTGCATCATTGAGGGAGAAAAAAGCAGCATTGGAAGGCGATATCATCAAGGCAGAGCGCAGCCTGCACCTTGAATCCTCTGACATGGATGTTTCAAAGAAGCAGAAGCAGGAGCTCAATGACGAGCTTAAAACAGTCACGGCAAAGTTAAAGGAGCTTGAGGAAAAGCTTCTTTCCGAAACAAAGAAGGTTGCTGAGCTTAAGTCAAAGAGGATGCAGGTGAGGGAGCAGATTACCAGCCTCCGCAACCCTGCTTTCCTTGCCGAGCTCAATGCCCTGGAAAAGAAGAATCAGGAGCTTGCCGACCAGATTCAGAAGCTTGAGAACGAGTCAAAAACCAATGATGTCCAGATCAGAGAGGTGTTTTCGCAGGAAAAATCCAAGCTGCAGCAGATACTTAAGCAGTTAGACAAGGAAGAAACTCAATTCAGCGCGGAAAAGGATAAGCTCATTAAGGACGTTGAGAAGCTGCGAAAGGACCTTGTAGAGACAGAGTCAAAGGCAGTGAAGTTCCAAACCCGTCATAAAGAGCTTTTTGCAAAGCGCACAATGCTCACGGAGGAAGTGCAGTCGGATGATGAAAAGATAATCCGTAAGGAAGAGCAGATTAACGGCGTTGAGATAAAAGTCAACAACACCTCAGTGAAGAAGGCCGAGCTTTCAGGCGAGCTTTCAGGGCTGCAGCAGGACTTCTCGCAGTACAGCGATGTCAGGCTTCTTGAGGGCGTTTCCGAGGATCAGATCAAGAGCGAGATATCCAGGTTCGAGCGGCTTGTTGCAGACATGGGCAACGTAAACCTCAGGGCCCTGGAAATCTACGATGACGTTGAGAAGCAATACAATGAGCTTCTTGACAAGAAGGACAAGCTTGGCAAGGAGAAGGATGATGTCCTGAAGATGATGGCTGAGATTGAAGGCAGGAAGAAGGACCTTTTCATGAACACTTTTACTGCCCTTAACCAGAACTTTGCCCGCATATTTTCCGAGCTTTCAACCAAGGGCGAAGCCTACCTCATGCTTGAGAATCCAGAAAATCCGTTTGAGGCCGGAGTCCGCATCCGGGTTAGGATTACTGGTGACAAGTTCCTTGACATCCGCAGCCTGTCCGGTGGCGAAAAAACAATGACAGCTCTCGCCCTTATCTTTTCAATCCAGGAGTACGAGCCAGCATCCTTCTACATCTTTGACGAAGTCGATGCTGCCCTTGACAAGCGCAACTCCGAGAAGCTTGCCAAGCTCATCAAAAAATACGGTGAGAAAGCTCAGTACATCATTATCAGCCATAACGACGCCCTAATGGCAGAAGGCGAAACCCTCTACGGAGTCTCAATGGATGAACACGGTATGAGTAATGTTGTGAGTTTAAAGGTATAGCTGATTTTTTGATTGACCTTTTTCTTAAAAAGGTCAGTGGGAACGGCCGGATTTGAACCGGCGACTCCACCGGCTTCAGCGGTGTGCTCTCCCAGGCTGAGCTACGTTCCCGATTGGAGACTGTGGCGACTCAGGCTATTTATAAAGTTTATTTGCAGATGGAATTAAGGTAAAGGCAAAAATCCCGCCAACAACCGCAAGCAGTCCGCCTCCTATGAGCACAGGGGTAACAGAGAAAAGGTCTATTATTTTGCCAGAAATTAGGGCTATGGCGGTATATCCTAAGCCGAAAACCATGCCATTGACTGACAGCACTGTTGCCCGCCTATCGGAAGGGGTAATTTTGTTGATTGCGGCAGGCACAGCCACTCTTGCCAGGCCATAGGCGATTGCAGGAAAGGCAAGCAGAAGAAGTGCAAAAGCCGATTGTACGTAAGCAAGAAACACAAGTGAAAGTCCTCCCATAATCGCAGAAAGTGTAAGAGCTTTCGAGACTGTAAGCTTGGCAAGTACGCGTGATGCGGTAAGGCCGCCAACTCCGTCAAGCGCAAGAAGTAGTGCGTATAGAATTCCCAAGGAGGCAAGCGAAAAGCCAAAACTTATGGCAAGTGGCTGGACAAGGACTTGATAAGCCAATACAAGCGGTGACAAGAAAGCGCCATAAATCATTGCGGACAGGATTTGCTTGGATGAAAGCATAAAGTGAAAAATATCTGAAACAAACTTAATGTGCCCTCCTTTAACTATTGGCTTCTCGCGTTCAGGTTCGCGGAAGGAAATGGCAAAGAAGAGGCTTATTGCAAAGGCTGCGATTGTAAGAATAATGGGAAATTGGAAGCCGCTTTTCGCAGCTATTCCGCCACCAATCGAAGCCAAGGCAGCGCTCCCCAGAAAAACGAACCTCGAGCGTCCCCATACGCTGGCAAATCTTTCTTTTTTGCCAAGGGATAGAAGAGAATCGTAAACAAAAGCCGAGTCAGCTCCAGACGAAAGCGCCATTCCAAGGCCTACAAGAGACATAGCCGCAATGAAAACCTGAAAGTTACTTCCGACTAGTAGGAGTGCTCCTCCAGCAACAAGGCAGAGAGAGCTTAAGACAATGCAAAACTTCCGTCCTTTTACATCAGCCAAATAGCCTGTCGGGATTTCAAACAACAGTGGGATTAAAACAATTAGGCTGTCTAGGAAGAGCACTTGCATATATGAAAAGCCCTTCCCAAGGAAGAAAAGCACATATACTGGGAAAAAGAAAATAAGCCCACTAAAAAAAGCGTAAATGTAGAATTTTGGGATGTTGTAACGGGTTTCATTGAAAAGCATATGGAATCCTGTGATTTGAATGATTATAAACCTTTTGCAGTCAACTATTTTAAGTATCAGTCTTCTATGTCTTCTTCATCAACTGCGGAAGTTTCAGGCGTTTCCTGCTGTTTTGCTTCGGCTGTTGGTTCTGCATCAACTTTTGCTGGTTTTTCAGCTTTTTTTACAACCTCTATGCTGCCTTTCATCCCGGTTGTTAGCTGCATCTCGCCCTGGTACTCCTTCACGTAGCCGTTGACAACCTTTACTGTGTCGCCTTTGCCAATCTGGTCTATCTGCTCGTTCCATAGGGAAAGCTCTATCTCCCCTGTCTCATCCCTGAGCCTTGCCGTTGCCACCCTGCCGCTCTTGCCGAACTTGTTGAACTCCCGAACTTCGCCAATCTCAGCCACTTCGGCAACCAGCTCAACATTGCCCATCCTTGGAGTTAGTTCCTTGATGTTCATATTTGCCTTAGAAGTCGCCTATTTTATTTAAAACTACCGTAAAAATGGTGCGGGGGGAGGGATTCGAACCCGCGCAGGCACTAAGCCAGCAGATTTTGAGTCTGCCCCGATTGGCCACTCCGGCACCCCCGCGATACGGGCATTATATCAACTGTATCGTTGTTGGCAGTTGCTGTAGCTTATTTAAATTTAACTTAGAGAATGTAGTTAAAGTGACTGCAGCTTTTTTTCAATGTCCTGAAGCTCCCTTTCAAACTTGTCAACGTGGTGTTCTATTGGCGCCCGTTGTGCTGCTGCCTGTGCGGGCTTTTGCTTGCTCTCTCTGGATGCTGGTTTTGCCGCCTTTGCTGCTGGCCTTTTTTCTTCAGCAGGAAGCTGTGCTAAATCTGTGTGAGGCATAAGCCGCTTTGCCTCGTTCACCAGTTCGGTTATCTCTCCGATTCTTGTCCTGACGGTTTCAACCGCTCTTTGTTTTGCAGCCCTCAGCTCTTTCAGGCTGTTGTCGCTTTTCAGGACATGCACAAGGGATTTTGATGCCTCCAGGATGTCCCTTCTTACGCTCACAGGGTCTTCTATGTTAACATAGACAATATCATCTTCCTTTTTTGGTGTTTTCATTTTTTATGCAGAACCGCCTATTTCTCTGTGATTGCCCTGCTTAACTCTTCCAGCTTCTGCTCGGTTGACTTGAGTTCAGTCTGCCAGTTCTCAAGCTCGGCGTCCTCCTGGCTTTTCAGGTCCTTCGCCTTCTTGAGGGCCTGTTTCGCGTCTTCAAGCTTTGACATTATTTGTCTGATAACTTCGGATAGCTCCTTGTACCTGTCTATCCTGATGAAGACGGATGATTTCATTACTGTTTCACCTTCCTTGTTTTGTGCTTAGTACTATTCAAACAGCGTTTTATCAATGTGCATGAGCTTGCGCTGCATTTCCTCAACAGATGAGTTTATGTTATCGTACTGCACGGTTTCCTCTTTTCTGATTTCTGTGAGCCTGTGGTGCTTTTTCTGTGTTTTGCTTATGATGTCAAGGTTGTTCCTTGCCATCCTGAAATCTTCTGCTTTTAAGAAGAATTCGTTGTTATGTGTTATAAGCTTTCCGCCAATGCCTGTTTTTTGTTCTGGCATAAATGGTATTGCAAGAGGAACTTCCGCAGGCGTTCTTTTCCATGAAGTTTCTTTTTCCATGGGTTCTTCTGTTTCAGCGGATGGCAGCTTCGGACGTTCGGGAAGCTTTATTTCGGCTCGCTTTGGCGTCTGGGGCCAGTTTGGGAATAATGATTCCTCCTCTTTCAGCATCTCTCCCTTTTTTTTGGTCATATCCTCGTCAATTTCTTTCGGGAAGTCGAACTCGCCAAGCCCTTTCAGCTGTGGAAGCTCGATTTCGGGCAGCCCTGATGCTTCAGGCGCCTCTGGAAGGTTTGGAAGTTCAGAATAAAGCTCCTGCTCGTTCGGCAGCTGGGGGAAACCTTGCATGTTCTGGTCCGCAGGCATAGAAATATCAGGCATTTTCCCTTTCTTTGGCTTTAGAAAATCCAAAATCCCCACTTTTCCCCTCCTTGCCCACTTTCCTTACTTCTTGCTGGTAATGAAGGGACACCTATTAAAGCTTTTTTGAGTATCAGAAAATAGTGACGAAATACTTTATAAATACGTGATCTTCCTTGCATATTATGGCAGTTGCAGACGCGTCGTTAGAAACCGGCGAAAAATTGTTCTCAGAGGTGGTTAAGCTTTTTGGCCATGCCTACACTAAGGAGTTTCACGTTCTTCATTCGCATAACCCTAAAAATGTGAGGTGGATGGTTGACGGCACTGTCAAGCTTACTCGTGGGGATGGGGTTTATAATCCCTTTGGGGGTGTAGAACATAAGAGCGGCACTCAATTTATTGCCTTCACCCCAGATTGGAAAATGCGCGAAGAATTAGTTAAGGCGCGCTCTTCAATTGACGACTTTGTCCAGTCTGGGATTGAAAGCTTAGGGCAACCGCCTGTTAGGGGGTATCCGGCACATCAGTCTCCTTACTTATTCCGGGTAGAAGTGACTTATATTCTGCCAAAGCCTGGGCATTTTTTTCTACGTGCAGGGTACGCCACGTGGGCGCCGATACCTCCGTACACTCGGGTGGAAGAGACTAGATATGATGTTTTTAAAGAGATTAAAATAGATTCGGCTAATACTCTTGTAGAGTGGCCGGATGACCCTCATGTTGCAATCTCTATCGTCCCCCCAATAAATAACGGTAAGGGTGAACTGCTTGCTGTAGGCGTGAATGCGCTATTGCGGGTTAGCCCATCTGTACTGGCAAAGGAGTTGTCTGGCATAAGCAGGATTATTTTTGAGCCGGAAGCGTCGGACTCGCTTCCGAATGCTATTGGTGCTTATATCCAAGAATACCTTGTTCCAACTCTAAACAATTTGCCAAGCCTGGTGAAGAGCCAGTTCACTCATACTCAATTGTCGCAGGGGGCTTCTGCGTGATGTCGTAAAGAACCCTGGTCACTCCTCTCACGTTTTTCACTATCCTGCTGGCAGCCCTCTCAAGAACATCATTTGGAATCTTTGCCCAGTCTGCAGTCATGCCGTCTACAGAAGTCACAGCCCGCAATGCTATGATGTAGCCATAGCTTCTTGAATCACCCATGACTCCAACCGCTTTTACCGGCAGCAGCGCAGCAAATGCCTGCCATACCTTGTCGTATTGCCCGGACTTCCTGAGCTCTTCTGTGAATATGAGGTCTGCTTCCTGGACTATCCCTATCCTTTCAGCTGTTATCTCACCAACTATCCTCACAGCCAAGCCAGGCCCAGGGAACGGGTGCCGCATCAGTGCCTCGCGAGGCAGCCCTATCATCATTCCCAATTCCCTGACCTCGTCCTTGTAGAGGTCTTTGAGCGGCTCCACAAGCTTTAGCTTCATCTTTTCAGGAAGCCCTCCGACATTGTGGTGCGTTTTTATCACTGCAGCAGCTTTGGATGCCTTTGCAGATTCAATCCTGTCAGGGTAAATTGTTCCCTGGCCAAGGAATTTTATGTTGCCGTGCTTGGCTTTCAGCTCTTTTACTTTTGCTTCAAACACTTCTATGAATGTCCTGCCTATTATTCTCCTTTTTTCTTCAGGGTCTGTGACCCCTTTCAGCCTTTTGTAGAATATCTGCGATGCATCAGCGTAGTAGTAATGCCTGAATCCAAGCTTTTCGTACAGCTTCTTTACGTATTCTGCCTCTCCTTTCCTGATTATGCCGTGGTCAACAAAGACGCAGTAGATGTTTGGTGTCGCTTTCTTTATGAGTGCAGATGCAACGAGGCTGTCAACCCCGCCGCTAACGCCCATGATGACTGCGCCGTCGCCAACCTTTGCCTTTATTTCAGCAACAAGCTTCCTGTCAATGCCTTTTATCGTGTAGTTTCGCCTGCAGCCGCAGATGTTAAGGAAATTCTCCAGCATCTTCATCCCGTGGACTGTGTGCTGGACTTCAGGATGGAACTGCAGCCCGTAAATCCTTCTTGCATCATTAGCATATGAAGCTATTTTGCATCCTTGCGTTTTTCCAGCAACTATAAATCCTTGTGGCAGCGTAACTACAGAGTCGCCATGGCTCATCCACACCTGCTCTTTCTTGCCAAGCGACTGCAGCAGCCGCGTTTTTCCTGCGGTTACCAATATCTCTTTTCCGTATTCCTTGCTGCTCGGCACGACCTTCCCGCCAAGAACATGGGCAAGGAGCTGGTGTCCGTAGCAAACGCCGAGAACAGGAACTCCCAGATTTAAAATTCCCTTATCAATTGTTGGCGCGTTGTTCTCGTAAACGCTCCTTGGCCCTCCGGAGAGAATTATTCCTTCAACTTTCCTGTTCTTCAGCTCAGCAGCTTTCGTAGTGTTTTGAAATATCTCGGCATATACTCCAAGGGAGCGTATTCGCCTTGCTATTAAATGCGCGAATTGTGAACCATAATCTACTACGGCAATCATTTGATAATCTCCGTAACTCTTTGTCTTAGTAATCTTCTAACATCATAGGTTGATACGATATTATTTCTTCCTTCCTTTTTGACTCGAATAAGAGCGTCTAATAATTTGTTCTTTTCAATACCCTCATAATAATCGCTATCTCCACAAATAAAAGTGTTTGGAACAAATCCTCCAAGTTGGTAGAATTTCTCCATAGCTTCGTAATCACCGCATTTGATTCTATCAGTTAACATTCTGAAGTTTAGTTCTAATATGTCGGCAACTTTTTTCCATTGTGATCTAAGTTCAATAGGTTTGCAGCCAAATTGAAGTGAGCCTCTTATCCTATTGTAAGTTTTATTGCCCAGATACACATCTCTTGAAACCCAGAATGTAACGAAACCATCACAAGACATTGCTATTCTAAAACATTCTAAGAGGATTCGTTTATCGAGATTCATAAGTCTGGCTACATTCTTTTTGCCGTTTAAATAAGCGTAATTAAGAAGCTCTTTTATCATTGGGACATGCCATGAAGCAACAAACCTTGTTCTGGTCATTTCTCCATGCTGAACATTGCTCGGAATTTCATTAAAAGTGATGTAGATTAAATCGTTAAAAGCATCAATAAGTTCTAAGTTCTTATTGGCAAAACCTAATTCAAAAACATCCAGTTCCTTTTTGTGTCTAATGCTTATATACCCGTCAGTTACCAAAAATGAAGCTATTAGAGGAATAGTGAAATCCTTTAAACTTTCGTCATTATGCCTAGGCAACACCTTTTTCTGTAAATATTTGATGTAAGAACTTTTAACTTTATAATTCTGCTTTTTCGGTAAGTAATACCTCCTGTATTTTGTTGTGATTACTGATAAAGCTCTACTACTTAAACCATTCAAAATCTGATTCATTTTGCTTACCTCTGAAACATCAATCTAGCGTTGAGGTTTCTTCCTGTTAAAAGAAGAAACCTCCGCAGTTGGCGAGGAGGACGCTGAGCGGAGCTGCCTAATTGCTTTTAGGCTGCAAAGCCGACCTCGCCAGCGGGCGAGGTGAAAGCATAATTTAGCAGCTCTGCGGTCCCCCGAGCCTTAATCAAGACAGCTACCATTTTTTCATTTCTTTATCAATTCACCTTGTTTGTTGGCTTTCCGCTTAGGAAATTTGCCAAATTATCAATGAACATTTTGCGTTTTGCCTCTGTTGCTTCTTTCGTCGTATAGGCTACCGGAGGATACATTATGCAGTTCTTATAGCTTGATAGCAGCTTGGCTTGTTCTTCAGTCAGCTCATCAGAGTGGTCTAGGATAAAAGTAATATCCCCCTTTACGAGTCGCTTAACCAGAGCATTGATGTCCACCAGTTCCATCGGTGCCAAGTTGACAAACACCGCCCCAGCTTTTATGCTGTTAATTCTATCAATATTTAGAAAGCCTGCTGTCTGTTTGTTAAACTCCAGATGCAGTGATAAGAAATCGCACTCCCTCAGCAGGGTTTCTATTTCCTGATACCTGGCCCCGATTTGTTCCGTGCCGGGCTTTCGCGTTCTTGACCAATATCTCACATCAGCACCGAAGCCCTTTAGAGCCATTTCTGCAACCCGCTTCCCTATTCTTCCCAGCCCTATTATGCCAAACGGCTTGCCTTTGAGCTCTGTGCCCGTAAATGATGACTCGGAATAGTTTCCCTCTCGTGCCTGTTTTTTAGCCCTTTCCACTTCCCTTACGTGCTCAAGCAGAACTGCAAAAACAAATTCGGCAACCCCTTCTGTGCTGTAGCCTGCTATGTTGCATACAGCAATGCCTTTGCTTGCAGCATATGCTCTGTCAATTCTTCCAACACCGGTCCCGAGCATTCCGATATACTTCAGGTTTGGTGCAAGCTCAATAGTCTCTTTTCCTACAGCAGCTCCTAACTTGACAAGCAGGCAGTCCGTATTTTGTAGATGCCGTGGAATCTCAAGGCTATCCTTTGGCAGGAGTGTTCTCTTAGCGCAAAGCCGGTCTATTAGTTCCCACTCTTCCGGTTTAAAGTCGCCATCACCATAACCAACCATAAGGGCATGTTTGAATTTCATTTTTGCCTCACGTCACGATGTCAATCAGCCTGTTCTGCCTTATTGCCTGCCTTATTTCCATTGCTATCCTGCTTCCTGTGCTCAGCGGCCTTCCGTAAAGGTAGTTTGCGTACGGAGTTGCTGCTATTCCCGGGCTTCCCGGAATCCTTGCTGAGATGTCAAACACGATTATTTCCTCTTCAGGCGGTCCAGGCTTAACTGCGGCTTGGAGCGCAAAAGGCCCTATTATTCCTGGCGGGTAAAGCTTCTTTGCGGCGGCAACGAATTTCTCTCCTAATTCGAAAGCCTTTTCCAGCAGCGATTCCTTCACAGTTACCGCAACGTGCCCTGTCTCAACGTATTGCGGCTTCACATGCTTTATCACTTCAGTCTGCTCTGCTGCCGTCAGCCTGAGCAGTCCGTCTATGTTTGTCTGCCTTCTGGTGTCAGTGCCAAGGAGTTCCAGCTCTCCAGTGAGTGGTGAATAAAAGTAGTTGAAGTTTACCTGTGCTCCAACAATGAATTCCTCAACAACAGCTTTTTTGGCAGAAGCAGCAGCGATTATCTTCCTCTCAACCATGTCTTTTATCTTGCTTTTGTAGTCTTCATAACCATTTGCTAGGAAGAATGCGCGCTCATAGCCCCTAGCAGCTTCTGAGGCTTTCACCATGACAAGCCTGTCTATCCTTCTCGGGTCAGTAAAACGCTTGGGTGTTTTTATTCCTGCCTTGTCCAGCAGCCTGTACTGGCTGTCTTTTCCGGACCTTTCTTCAGCTTTAAGCATGCTTCTGCTGCCAAACAGAGGTATGGCAAACTTGTTTTCAATCTCTTTATAATTGCAGTAGACCCAGAAATACCTGCTTTGGACAAAAATCGTATTAAGCTCCTTCAGCTTCTGCTGCACCTCTGGTTTTGCAATGTCGCTAAAGTTACCAACAAGGATTATTTCATCCACAACCCCTTTGCCCTCACGGCTGCGGTAGTATTTTTCGTATGTTTTTTCCCTTCCCCTTCTGCACACAACCACTGTCCTGAAACCTTGGTCCTTTGCCCCTCTGCACACGTCAAGGGCAGAGTGCCCCCCTAACGTTCCAATGGTTATCCTGCTTTTGTCATAAGCTGAAATGGTTCCCTGCAATTGTTTCTGCGCTATCATTTTGGTTGATTAAGTTGCTTTAGTTCAATATCTTTCCAAGCTCATTTTTTCCTATGGCCCTCTTTATCTCCCTTGCTATCCTCCTGCCTGTGCTCATCAGCTCGTTGTACCTTGGCATCGTGTAAGGCGAGCCTTCCATGTAGAGGTTTGTTCCTGCAACTATCCTGGCTGATATTTCGAATACGTAGAACTTCAGGTCTGGTGTTACAACCGTTTCGAGGCTGAATGGCCCATAGAGCCCTTTGTTGTCGCCGTTTAGGGTTCTTGATGCCTTCACAACAGCCTCGCCCATCCTGAAAATCTCAGGCAGCAGTGACTCTCTCACTACAATTGGCACGTTTCCTGTTATGTTGTAGCTTGTTTCCAGTCCAAGGTCCAGCTGGTCTTTAGCAGCTATTCTTCCTATGCTGTCTACGTTGCTCTCATACCTTTTGTCAAAGCTCATTATCTCCAGCTCACCAGTCAGTGGCGAGTAGAAATAGTGTATGTATATTGGGGCGCCTATTATGTACTCTTGTATTATGTAAGCTCTTACCTTTCCTTTCGTTTCCCTTGCCTTTATCTTCCTGAAGAACTCTTCAGCTGTTCTTGCGAGGAAGAACCCTTTCCCGCCTAGGGCGCCATAAAACTTTACTATTACGGGCCCGTCAATCTCTTCGGGTTTTTTGTAAATCTTTGGCAGTATCAGCCCTGCCCTTTTGAGCCATTCCCTCTGCTTCATCCTGTCGGCTTCCCACTTGAGTATTGCCTTGTTCCCAAAGTAGTTAACCTTTAGCTTTTCAAGCTCTTCCAGCCTGAATGCCTCGAAGAATGTGCCATGTGGTACGAGTATTGCGTTCTCCCTGAGAAGCTTGTCTTGCAGCTTGATTGTGTCCCTGAAGCTGTCAACCATCATTATTTCGTCTGCTACCTTGAAGCTTTGGTAGGGCCTTTCCCTGCCTTTTTCACAGATGGCAATGGTATTGAACCCTTCCTGCTTTGCGCCGTAGAGAATCTGGATTGCAGAGTGGCTGCCAAGAGTGGCAATCTTATAGCTGTTATTGGGAACAGAATTCTCGCTTTTTTTGCTTTTATTAGCCCCCATATCAGCAGTATCTGACAACTATTATATAAGTTTTACTGTGATTTATCTGATTCTTAGCTCCTTCTCCCACCGCATGCACGCCCTCTCAGTCTTCTCAGCTGCTATTCCTGTGTACATTTCAGGGTTCTGCAGCAGCTGGAGCTGAGTTTTTGTCATTTTCTTCAGGTAGGGCTGTGCAACAGCATCATTCATTAGAACTTCCTGGAAGCTTTTCCTCTGTTGCTGTGCTAGCAATGTTAGTTTCCTTACGTATTCATGCGCATCAGGATGCCCTGCGGCAGCAAGGAGTATGTAGGCTGGCTCTGCAGCAATCATTCCCCTGCTCGTTTCAAAATTCTTTTTCAGGTTTTCTTTTACAACTACCAGTTTTTTCATTGCTGCCTCCAATCTCTTAGCAGCGACGAAGGCGGCAGCTATAATTTCGGGCAGGAACCTGGAGGAAGCTGAATTAGTCAGGTCCCTCTGGTGCTCTGAAATCTGGTCAGCATAAATAGTGGCCATCCTCGGCATAAACTCTTTCCACAGCGACTTCACGTTCTCAAAATTGATTGGATTGCGTTTGTGTGGCATTGTGCTGCTGCCTACCTGATCTGCCCCAAACTGCTCGGCAACTTCGCCAATCTCAGTCCTCTGCAGGTGCCTCATGTCGTCTGCAATGTTTGCCATTACCCCAAAAGCAGAAATAATCGAGTGCATAAGGTCAGCTGCAAACTCAGGCTCCACTATCTGTGTTGAGTGCGTTGACGGCTGCAGCCCGAGTTTCTTCAGCACGGCAATTTCAAACTCTTCAGGGTCTTTCAGCATCAGCGATGAAGCATTGTAAGCGCCAACAGCTCCGGCAAATTTTCCTTTCATGTTGTTTGCGGCAGTTGCTATTGTGAATATTCTTCCTCCAAGGCGAGATATGTAAGAGGCAATTGTAAACCCGAACGTTATGGGTTCAGCGTGCTGCCCGTGAGTCCTTCCTATTTGCAGAGTGTTCTTTTCCCTTCTAGCTATCCCGATTAGCGTTTTTTCCAGCAACAGCAGCTGTGGTAATAAGACATTAATTGTGGCATCTTTCAGGCGCAAGCTCTCAGCAGTTGATATGATGTCATTTGAGGTTGCAGTAAAATGCACGTATGGCTTTGCCTCGTTGCTTACTTTTTTTCTTATGCAGTTAACCAGTGCCCGGATATTGTGCTTTATCCTTGACTCTTCCTCATAAACCTCGGCTGCAGTTACTTTCTTTGCGGCCGCTTCAATTTCAGCACCAACCTTTTTGTCACATATCTTCTTCTCTGCCAAGGTCTTCACTAGCGCAACTTCTACTGCGAGCTGGTAGCTTATCGCAGCTGTTTCTGACAAGTATGGCTGCAGCCTGTCAAATACTTCCTTATCCCCGCCATAGTAGCGGTAGTCAAGTGGGCTGATAGTATCAAAGTTGTCCATTTTCATCCCTTCAAATAACCTTTCTTTATGAGGTTTTGCCTTATCCTCTCTGTCGGGTTGCCCGCGCCAGCCCTGAATTGCTGCCCTGTAACCAATTCGTAAGCTTCGATGTATCTTCTCGCTGCTTCCACTCTTACGTCGTCAGGTATTTTTGGAACAGCTCCTTCGCCTACAAAGCCCCTGTCTGCCAGCCACTTCCTCACGTACTCCTTATCAATCTTCATTTGCTCCTTGCCCGCCTTGAAAAGCTCTTCATATGAGTCAGAGAACCAGAACCTTGAGCTGTCCGGAGTGTGCACCTCATCAATCAGTGTTACTTTGCCATTCTCATCATACCCGAACTCATATTTGGTGTCCACAAGTATGATGCCCTGCTTTGCAGCTACCTTCTGCCCAAGCTCAAACAGCTTCATGCTCACTGCCGCAATCTCGTCAAACTCGGCTGCGGTAAGGAGGCCTCGATTTATTACCTCCATCCTTGACACGGACTCGTCATGCTGCCCCTTTTCGGCTTTCGTTGATGGTGTGAGCAGCGGCTGCGGTAATTTCTCGTCTTTCCTCAAGCCGTTAGGTAGTTTGTGGCCGCAGAATTCCCTTGCACCCCGCTCATAATTGTACCATATGGAAGTCGTTGTTACCCCTGTAATGTAGCCGCGAACAACAAACTCTACCATTATCGGCTTGCAGTTCCTTGCTACAGTCACGTTTGGGTCCGGAATATCAATAACCGCATTATTGGCTATGTGCTTTGTCTTTTCAAACCAGAACTGGCTCATCTGGTTGAGGACCTGCCCTTTGAATGGCAGCGTTGTAAGCACGACATCAAAGGCAGATATCCTGTCAGTGGTTACCATTATCCTTTTGTCGTTGAGTATGTAGTTGTCCCTTACCTTCCCGAAATACTTTTTGGCCTTGCCAAAGTCAAAGTTCGTCTTTTCAAGCGCGTTTTTCAGCTGCTGCCTTAACTCTCCCTCTGTTATCATGTTTGTTCCCCTCTGATTAACTTAGGCAAAGCTCGTATGTCGTCAATTATTGTATCTGCTTTTGATAAGTCCGGCCTGTATCCGTGGTGCTCATAAAACCTGTTTCTCAGCCCAACGGTTTTTATTCCTGCTTTTTTTGCGGCAGTTAATCCGGTTTCAGAATCCTCAACGGCAATGCATTCAGCACTTTTCCTGTTAAGCGCTTCCAGGGTTTTCAGGTATACTTCCGGGTCCGGCTTTACTTTGATAACATCACTGCCAGTTATCACGACTTTAAAATATTTTCTTAAGTTCAGGTGTTTTAGTGTGGCTTCAACTATTGGCCTTGTATTTGTTGATGCAACCGCCAGCTCGTATTCACCTTCTAATTCCTGGCATGTTTCTCTGATGCCAGAAACTTCTCTTATGAACTCCTGCGGTTTTTCCTGGAATTCCACGCGTCTTTTTCCAGCTATTTCTTCTGCTACTTCCTGGCTAATTTTTTCGCCAAAAACTGCCTTGAGTAAATCAACGCTTCTGTGCCCTATAAGGTGCTTGAGGTGCTCTTTTTCTTCTAGTCCATGGAGTCCTCTTTCCTTAGCAAGCCTTTTCAGGTGCTGGAATCTCCCTATTTCACTTTCGGCTATTACGCCATCCTGGTCAAAAATTACTGCCTTAAGCATTGCTTGCCTCTTTGTCAGCCTCTTCTACCCTTAGCCTCATGCCCCACCTGTACTCTTTAAGCTGGCTATTCTTTCCCATTATCTCGGCTGCAGCCACTGCAGCGTTCTCTCCCCTGTTGAGCCCCACCCAAATGCCTTTTCTGGTTAATTGCAGCAGCTTAACAGCGTCAGCAGCCTTTTCTTTTTCAGTTGTGGGGCAGTAAATGGCCAATTCACTCGTAGCAGCAACATGTTTTTCATTTATGTCAACAAAGCAAAGGTTTATTGCGTCTTTCTCAGTTTTGCCGCTGCAGCTGTATGGTATTCCAAGCTGTTTCAGGGTTTCGGCTGCCTTATCAACTGCCTTCTGGTTTTTGCTGTTCCTAGTTGTTATGTTAGCTTTTTTCGCTGTGTTCCTGGCTATCTTTATGGCTGCCGCAGCAGCTTCTTCTGAATTATCTACCCCTGTAGTTAATACCGGTATTCCAGGAGGCATCTGGATTATTGACAGTAATGCATCAAGCCCCTCAAAAGCCCCGGCCAGAGGAACTCCTATTACAGGTAGGGTTGTCTTTGCAGCAACTACCCCTGGAAGTGCTGCAGCCAGGCCTGCACCTGCAATAATGGCATCGTAGCGCTCCTTTTCTATTTCAGCATGCTCAACTTCTTCCATTATTCTGTCAAGCATCTCTGGCGTCCTGTGGGCAGAGCACACCCTTATCACGCATTTGATGCCGCTTTTTTCCAAAACTGCCGCTGCTTTTTCCATTACTTCAACGTCAGATTTGCTTGCAGCTATGATGAGCACAGTCATTTTTCTACACCAGCTCCTTATCCGCATACTCCACCATGTTCCTGAATATCTTCAATCCTTCCCCTTCTTCAGGCAATTCCTCGCGGGTCCATCTCGGGTGAGTGTATTTTGTGACAAACTTCTCAGGGTGCGGCATCATTCCAAAAACATTGCCTTCCTTGTTTGTTACCGCAGCTATTCCTAGCATTGAGTTGTTTGGGTTGTAAGGATACTGCATTGTTTCGTTGCCTTTTTCATCGCAGTATTTCAGCTTTACCAGCCTTTCCTTCTGCAGCTGCCTAATTACTTCCGCGTTTGCAACGAATTTTCCCTCGCCGTGGTTGACCGGCAGGTAAATCCTTCTTATTCCTCGCGTGAAGATTGAGTTGTTCTCTGCCTTCATCCATACCCACCTGTCCTCGAACTTTCCTGAGCCGTTGTTTGTGAGCGTTGCATTTTGCACATACAGCCCGTTGAGCGCAGGCAGCAGCCCCATCTTTATGATGACCTGGAACCCGTTGCATATCCCGATGGTGAGCTTTCCCGAATTAACGAAGTCCTCGAGCTGCTGCCTTAGCTTTAGCGTAAGCTGGTTTGCAAGCACCTTTCCGCTTCCGAGGTCGTCTCCGTAGCTGAAACCTCCTGGGATGGCAAGCATTTGGTAGTCCTGCAGCTTCTTTGAGCCTTTTATCAGCTCGTTTATGTGGGCTTGGTCTGCCTGCGCTCCTGCAAGCTCGAAGGCCCTTGCCGTCTCGTTGTTGCAGTTTGTTCCCGCTGCCCTGATAACCAATGTACGCACTTGTTTCATCGTGAATCGTCGTTTCCGTTTTTCCGGGGGCGCTTTCGCGAGCCAGCAGGCTCGGAAAAGGGTCCTGTGCAGTTTGTTCCCGCTGCCCTGATGATGAGCGCTTTTGGCTTTGCTTTTACCATTTCAGTGTTCCCTGCCAGGCGTCCTTCAGTTCTTTTATGTTCGTATCGATTATTTTCCCTGCGCTGCCGCTGATTACGAGCCGTTTTCCTTTCGTCTTTCCGATCATGCCGTAGCTGCAGCCGCATTTTTTCATGGCATCTTCAAACATTGCCTCCTTTCCTTTCTCTACTTCGGCAACAAATCTTGTCTGGGATTCCGAAAACAGCACCACGGTATCATTGATGGCATCGCCGTTGTGGGGAACGTTCCGCAGCTCAACATCAGCTCCAATTTCTCCTGCAAAGCACATCTCTGCCAGTGCAACAGCAATCCCTCCTTCGCTTACGTCGTGGCATGCGAGGACAGTTTTTCCCTTTATCGCTTCTTCGACAGCAGTGAATGTCGCTTTGCTTTTCGCAGCATCAATTGTTGGCGCATTGCCTTCCTTAAGCCCTAACCCGGCCAGCTCGCTGTAGTGGCTGCCTCCCATCTCGTTCTTTGTCTCCCCTATTAGGTAGAGTGAGCTGCCCTCTTTTTTGACATCCATTGTGACGATGTTTTCGATGTCGTCAATTACGGCAACTGCTGAAATTAGCAGCGTATCAAGTATCGGTATCCTCTTTCCATCGCTGAAAACCTCGTTGTGCAGGCTGTCCTTGCCTGATATGAAGGGCGTTCCGTAGGCTGTTGCGAAGTCCTTGCAAGCCTTTGCCGCCATCACTAGCGTTCCCAGCCTTTCGGGCTCGTCAGTGTTTGCCCAGCAGAAGTTGTCAAGTATTGCTGTTTTGCTAATTCTGCCTCCTGTTGCCACAATGTTCCTCAGCGCCTCGTCTATTGCGGCAGCCGCCATCCAGTACGGGCTTATTATTCCATATCGGGGATTTATTCCGTTGGCAACAGCAATTCCTTTTCTGCTTCCGGAGACTGGCCTTACAACTGATGCGTCGCTTGGTCCGTCATTGGCAGCTCCGGTGAGGGGCTTTATTATCGTGTTTGCCTGCACTTCGTGGTCATACTGCCTTATGACCCACTCCTTGCTTGCTATTGATGGCATCGCAAGAAGTTTTTTCAATATCTCGTTGTTGTTGCCACCACTTTTTTGTCGCTGTTGCGCCGAATTTTTTGCTTTCATTTCCCTGTAAACCGCTTTTCTTTTTTGCTTGGGCAGCCCGTTGTGCAGGAAGCCCATGTCAAGTTCGGCAACTGTTCTTGATTTTTGCTTTACAATGAGCTTCTTTGTTGCCGTGAAGCTTCCAATGACGGCAATCCCTGTTCCTTCCTTTTCGCAAATCTCCCTGAGCTTTTGCAGGTTTTTCTCAGGCACTGAAACAACCATCCTTTCCTGCGATTCCGAGAGCCATATCTCCCAAGGCTTCATTCCGCCGTGCTTCAAAGGAACTTGTGACAGCTCAACATCTGCGCCGAGATTCTTTCCCATTTCGCCAACTGCCGAGCTGAATCCTCCTGCCCCGCAGTCGGTAATGGCGTTGTAAAGCTTCCTGTCTCTCGCTTCGAGTATTGCATCAAGCATTTTTTTCTCTTCAATGGCGTTTCCTATCTGGACAACTGATGTGGTGAGGCCTTCGTTAAGCTCTGTGCTTGAGAATGTGGCTCCGTGAAGCCCGTCCTTGCCTGTTTTTCCTCCAACAACAACAATGAGGTCTCCTGGTTTTGGGCTTTTCTTGACAGCCCATCTCGGCATTATTCCTGCCGTTCCACAGTAGACAAGGGGTGCAAGGTAGCTGTTGTGGAATGTTATTGAGCCGTTTATCGTTGGAATGCCCATCCTGTTGCCGTAGTCGCGAACGCCAGAAACCACGCCTTTGAACGTCCTTTTTGGGTGCAGCACGCCTTTCGGCAGCTTTTCATTGTAGTTTGGATTTGCAAAGCAGAAGACGTCTGTGCTGAATATTGGTTTTGCCCCTAGCCCTGCCCCTAATACGTCCCTAATTACGCCTCCGATGCCTGTTGCCGCTCCTCCGTAAGGGTCGAGCGCCGAGGGGTGGTTGTGCGTTTCAACTTTGAAGGCAATGCAGTTTTCCTCGTCAAACTTTATTATCCCTGCGTTGTCTTTGAAAACCGAGACCAGGTTGTTTTTCCACTCCTTTCTTTTCGCTATGTTGCTTGTTGCGGCAACTATAGTTTCCCTGAAGAGGTTGCTGATTGTTTCCGTTGTTTTTTTCCCGCTGCTGTCATAAAGCTCAAGCTCCATTTGGCTGTTGAATGTTTTGTGCTTGCAGTGCTCGCTCCACGTCTGTGCTACTGTCTCAAGCTCTGCGTCTGTGGGCTCCCTTCTTAGCTTTTTGAAGTGCGCCTGTATTGCCTTCATCTCTTCCAATGTGAGCGAGAGCGTGTTTTCCTTGCTTATCCTTTCAAGTTCCCTGTCAGAGGCCCTGGTTATTTTTATCGTGCTGACCAGTTCTTCCTCTTTTTCCGCAGCCGCTGCTGTTGCTGCCGTCGTGAGAAAGGCTTTCACATTGACTGTTTCGAAGCCGTAGCCGTACTGCTGCGTGTTCTCGTTTGCAAGCAGCCCTTCGCAAATGGCCTTTATCTGTTCCTCTGTGGCGTTTTTTATTATATATTTCTGCATTATTGTGGCTGACTCTGCAGCCAGCCCGGTATCCTCAACCAGCTTTAGGATGCTCTGCTCAACAGGGTCTGTTATTTGCGGCTTATACCTCACTATGACTACCCACGCGCCTTTGGAATAAAGCTGGTTGTTTATGCCAAACTGCTGGACTATCTGGTCGCTCATTGCCTTGGCTATGTTTTCTGCTTCCTTGGTGCTGTAGCTTCCCTGGATAACATAGATGTCGCTTGTCTCAGCTGCTTCAGCTTTCAGGCAGAGGTCTTCGTTTATTGCCTGCTGCAGCCCTTCCTTCCTCACATCCTTGGATGTTTCTTTCGTCTTTATCTCAATCCACATAAGTTATGCCCTCGCCTCTCACGACCTTCCCTATGAGGCATGCCTTTTCATTCATCTGCCGCAGCTGCTGCAAAATAGTGTCCGAATTTTTCTTGTCAACAATGTAAACATACCCTATTCCCATGTTGAACGTGTTGTGCATTTCATCTATGGAAACATACCCTTTTTGCTGTATCAGCTTGAAGATTGGTGGTGGCTCCCAGCTTTTCCTGTTTATCCTGGCGCCAAGCCCCTTGGGAAGTATTCGCGGAATGTTTTTCCTGAAGCTTCCGCCCGTGATGTGGGCGATCCCTTTTATCCTGTGCTTTTCCATCACGGCAGCTGTGGTTTTGAGGTAGTTCCTGTGCGGCCTCAGCAGGATTTCCCCCACAGTTTCAGGGCCTGCCTTTTCATTGAGCTTAAGCTTTCCTGTGCGCAGGATTGCCCTCACGAGGCTGTACCCGTTTGAATGCAGGCCTGTTGAGGCAATTCCTACCAGGGTGTCTCCTTCTTCTATTGAGCTGCCGTCAATTACGTCATCCTTCTCCGCAGCCCCGAGGATGAATCCAACAACATCAATGGCCCCTGTACAGTAAACATCAGGCATCTCTGCCGTCTCTCCTCCGACAAATGTGATGTTGTTTTTCTTGCAGCAGTTTGCTATGCTTTTTACTATGCGCTCTATGGCAATGGCATCAAGCTTGCTGCTGGCGATGTAGTCTGAGAAGCAAAGCGGTTTTGCGCCCATGGTTAAAATGTCATTTATGCAGTGATTGACTATGTCTTCTCCGATGTCTTCCCACTTGTCAAGCTCTGCCGCAATCAGAGTTTTTGTCCCGACACCATCGGTATTGAACGCCAGCACAGGTGCCTTGTATCCTTTGAGTTCCTCTGCGCGGACAACAAGCCCTTTGAACATTGTCTCGCTGCTTATTACGCGCCCATCATGCGTTGCTTTGATGTGCCCTTTTATTTTCTTAAGCAGCAAGTTCTTTTTTTCAATATCCACTCCTGCTTCCTTGTAGCTTGTCATTTTGCCCCTGTTATCTTCTTGTATCTCTCAAGTGTGTTTTCTATCAGCATTGCCACAGTCATTGGCCCTACCCCTCCTGGTACAGGCGTTATGTAAGCTGCTTTTTTCCTGACTGGCTCAAAGTCAACATCCCCGATGAGTTTTCCATCTATTCTGTTTATTCCAACATCAATCACCACAGCTCCTTCCTTCACCATATCAGCTGTCACGAGTTTCGGTTTCCCGACAGCGGCAATTAGGATGTCTGCTTTTTTCGTGTAATGCGGCAAATCAGCTGTTTTGCTGTGGCAGATGGTGACTGTGGCATTTCGGTTGAGGAGCAGGAGTGCAGTTGGCTTTCCTACTATGTTGCTTCTCCCTATTACAACAGCATTCTTCCCGGCCAAATCTATGCTGTACTCCTCCAGCAGCCGTATGACCCCTTTTGGCGTGCACGGGACAGCCGCCTCCCTTCCTGAAGCCAGCCTGCCTACGTTAACCAGGCTAAAGCCGTCAACGTCTTTCTCAAGCGCGATTGCCTCAAGCACTTTTTCCTCGTTTATGTGCTTTGGCAATGGGAGCTGTACCAGTATTCCGTGTATTTTCTCGCTCTTGTTTAATTTGTCAATCAGCTGAAGCAGCTCTTTTTCTGTTGTTTCTTCAGGCAATTTGTAGAGTTCAGAGTAAATCCCTACATCATCGCAAGTCTTTCGCTTTATTTCAACGTATACTTGTGATGCCGGATTTTTCCCTGCAAGAACAGCTGCCAAGCCAGGCTTTACTTTTAGGTTTGTCACTTCTGCTTTTATTCCTGCCCTTATCTTCTCAGCAGTTGCCTTTCCGTCCATTATCGTTGCAGTCATTTTTCTCACACCTAAATAAGCCCGTAGCTTTTCAGTACGAATAGTATTAAAAATCCAGCTATTGCAAGCAGTACCTCTTTCGGGAATGATGCTACCGCAGCTTCAATGTGCTCCATTTTATTTCACATTTCCTTGTAGAGCTTGAATTTCCTGCTCGTTAGTCTATACATAGCTTACCCCTTCATAAAGCGGGAATCTCCTGCTAAGGGCAATTACATCCTTCCTTACCTTCCTTATGGTTGAATTTTCATCTATTTCCTTGTTGAACCTGCTGAAGCAGGCATTTCTCTCTGTTTTTTCCTCAGGAAGCTTATACTTCTTAGTTTCGTTTATGACCGTAGCTATGAACCCTGCTATCTCTTTCATATCCCCTTCTTTCATGCCTCTCGTTGTCATCGCCGGCGTTCCTATCCTTATCCCGCTCGGGTAGAAGGGGGATGATGGCTCGAAAGGAATTGTGTTTTTGTTTACAGTTATGTTTGCTTTTTCAAGTGCTTTTTGTGCAAATGCCCCGTGGCCTGCTTCAATAGGCGTAAGGTTAATCAGTATGAGGTGGTTGTCTGTTCCTCCGCTTACAAGCTTCAGTCCATTATCAATCAGCCCTTTTGCCAGCGCCTTGGCATTTTTCACTATCTGCTCGGCGTATTCCTTGAACTCAGGCTGCATTGCCTCGTGCAGCGCAACCGCCTTTGCAGCGTTTTCGTGGTCGTGCGGGCCGCCCTGCATTCCGGGGAAAACAGCCTTGTCTATTGCTTCAGCAAATTTCTCCTTGCAGAGTATCATTGCCCCTCTCGGGCCGCGCAGCGTCTTGTGCGTGGTAGTCATCACAACATCTGTTTCAGGCAGCGGTGAAATGTGAACCCCGCCTATTATCAGTCCTGTTACGTGGGATGTGTCAGCCATTGAGATCGCTCCCGCCTCTTCTGCAATCTTCGCAAACCTCTTGAAGTCAATTTCCCTTGGATATGCTGTTGCTCCTGAAACAATCATCTTTGGTTTTTCCCTTAAGGCCATTTCCCTGACTGCTTCATAGTCAATCCTTTCAGTTTCCCTGTCAACGCCGTAATGCACAAAGTTGTAAGTCTTGCCTGTCGCGCTTACAGGGCTTCCGTGCGTTAAATGGCCTCCGTGGGTGAGGTCCATTGCCATCACTTTATCTCCCGGCTTTAGCAAAGCAAAGTAGATCTCCATGTTTGCCGGGCTTCCTGAATAGCACTGGACGTTTGCGTGCTCTGCCCCAAAAATTTTCTTTGCGCGCTCTATTGCGAGTGTTTCTGCCCTGTCTACAAATTCTTGGCTTCCATAATACCTCTTTCCAGGGTAGCCTTCCGAGTACCTGTTGTTCAGAACAGAGCCCAGCGCCTCAAGCACTGCCCTGCTTGCAAGATTATCTGATGGAATGAGATGTATCGTTTCCCTTTCCCAGTTCAACTCGCCCTGTATGGCATCTGCTATTTCAGGATCAACTTCCCTCAATCGCCTGTCAATTTTCATTCTTCCACCTTCCTCACTTTAGTATTGATAGCAGCCATGGCGCTGCTGTTGTGAATAAAACAAAGTTCAGTGCTATGTTTGAAAGCCCAAACCTGAAGCATTTTTCAGAGTGGCCGCCCATGAAAGCAACTATTATGAAAGACGTTGCTAAATTGTAAACTACTGCTGCTGCTATCCCGACTGCTGTTATCCCAAAAGAGGAGAAATTCCCGGCAAAGAGCCCTATCAGAATATATGTTCCTGTTGTTACAGGCGAGAAGTAGCTGAACCTGGCTGACATGGCGTAGTCCATAAGCATTGCCGTTGCCCCAAGCAGGGCTCCTATTTTTGCGCCGTAGACAAAGCTTCCAAGGATAGTTATGAGCATTGTAAGCTCTATCCCAAGCCTTGCCGTGTTCTTAAGCTGCCTTAGAAAAACGCATGCGGCTGAGTGCAGCAGGAACAGCACTGCAAAAACAACAGGCTTCAGCGATGAAACCACGAATATCGCCGCCATTGCTGGCGGAATCACAAGCCCGCCGTATCTCTCAACATAGCCCTTGACGTATAACTTTGCAATTCGCATTGCAAAAAACATTGACACAATAGCGGCAGCTACGAGCAGTATCATCATCACAATGTTGCTCTTCAACAAGTGCTTTATCAAAACAGAAATTATTGCTGTAGCTAAGAAGCTTGCAATAACTATGAGCAGGTTTCTGGTCAAGTCTCCCATCTCGAGGCTTATGTAAACCTTTTCGCCTTTGCCAAAGTTCTGTTGCTCGTCCATTTTCTTTTTCCTATTTGCGCATTATTGTCCTGCTTTCAGTTACTAAAACATCCATGGGCTGATCATGGGCTTCAGCAGGAAATTCTCTTAGCTGAAACTCGTATGCTACTCCGATCCTGAAAATGTTTCTTCCGGTGAGCATCCTGTCATAGTGGCCTCCTCCTCTTCCGAGCCGGCGCCCCTGCAGGTTAAATGCCAGCCCTGGTATGACGGCAATGTCAATCACTCCTGTGTATTCGGTCTTGTCTTTTGGCTCTCCCATTGCCAGCGGCCCTTTCTCAATCCCTGCAGGGTACTCATTGATGGCAACAGGAATCAGTGTTTGCCCCTTGGCAGCCGGAATAAGCACAGTAATTCCTTCCCCAATCGCCTCTTTGATTGCGCTCTCTATGTTGACCTCATTGCCCTTTGGCACATAGAACATGATTGATTTTGCATTCACATATTCCCTGACATCCATCAGTCTTGCAACTATCAATGCGCTTTTTCGCATTACATCCTGTCCTGTCATCGCCTTTCTCATCTTAATCATTTCCTGCCGCAGCCCTTCCTTGGTTATCATTTCAGGCATCATCCCATCACATGCCCTTCCTGTATCGGCTTCCCATCAAGATAAATGGCTCCTTTCTGGTCAGCAGCAAGCCTTCCCTCAGCCAGCATCCTTAGCGTTTCAGGGTAAATCTTCCAGTCGCCTTCCTCTTTCAGCTTTTCCTGCAACTCGTGCGCCACTTTGTCAATCTCGCCGTTGCTGATGCCCTTTGGCAGCTTCACAGGCTTTGAAACAAGAAGAACTTGTCCCGCATCAACCTCTTCTGTCACTATATGGGTTGTAGACCTGGCTTCTTTCTCGACATTCAGAATTGCCCTTTTGACGCATTCTGCTCCGGCGTACTTCCTCTTGCCGCTGCCATCCTTTATCCTCAAATCGGCCGGGTGCACATTTACCGTCAGAAAGCTTCCAATAACTGGATTTGTTATGATGCTCATGTAGCCGCACAGGGCAACAACGTCTGCCTTATGCATTCTCAGCAGCTTTGCCGTCTCAGCATCATATTCCTGCCTTATTTTCATGTCTCTCCTGTTGCTGCCGCGCTTCTTATAGTACTCCTGCATGTCGTTGCAGTAGTATGGAATCTTGTATTCCTCGGCAATCCTCTTTGCATTGCACACTGCTTCATCAGCTGTGTCAGTAAAAATCATCACAACCTTGAAAAGTTCCTTTCCCTGCCGTTTCAGTTGCTGTTGCAGCTCCAGTATCCTCCTTAAGTTGCTTCCTGAACCTGACATTAATCCCGCCACTCTCATGGGCTCGCTCTTTGGGGTGTACAAGGGTTTCAGTGTTGCGGCAGTGCCAAACTCTGTGCCAGTTAGTCTCTTGACGTGTTCCACTCTCTTCTCAATGAGCTGTCTTGTGCCGATGTCCTTCCTGTGGAAAACTTTTCCTTTCACCATTGAGGTGGCCTCTTCCGCTATTTTCTCTGCCCCTGCTATTGTGTCTGCCACTCCAACAAATGCAACCCCCCTTGATTTTGTTGTGTAAATTCCATCAGCCTTCTCTTCAACAGCAGCATAGTAAATGAGTGCCTTGATGTAGTCCTTTTCCACGCTTGGCACTTCTATTTTGCCAGTAACTGGGCTGTCAGGGTATCCTTCCGGAACCACATACTTGCACACGGTTGCCTTATGCTCAAACTCCGCATTCAGCTTTGCCAGCCATCCTTCGGCAACAGCCTTGCATAGCTCAACAAAATTTGTCTTCAGCAGTGGCATTATGTTCGTAGCTTCAGGATCTCCAAATCTGGCATTGTATTCCAGCAGCTTTATCCCCTTCGCCGTTTTCATGAACCCGCCGTACATCACGCCCTTGTAGCTTGTTCCGGTCTCTTTTTTTACAGCAGCCGCAACCTTCTCAGTGATTTTTTTTGCCTGTTCCACATCCTCTGCAGTCAAAAACGGCAGCAGGAAGTTGGAGTCAGAGTAAGAGCCCATACCCCCGGTGTTCGGCCCGGAATCGTTATCAAAGGCCCTTTTGTGGTCCTGCACTGCTGGGAAATGCACGAATCCGCCGTTGCCGTCTGTGAGCGTCTGCAGGCTGAATTCCTCTCCGTCCAGCTTTTCTTCTACCACAACTGAATTGTGCGAGTTCAGTATTTCGTTGCAGTAATTCAGCGCCTCATCGTTGCTGCTGAGGTGCTCTCCTGATACTTTTACGCCTTTCCCCCCTGTTAGCCCATCAGGCTTTACAACATACTCGCCAAGCTCCTCAAGGTATCCCTTTATCTGGCTGCTGTTGCTTTTGGCAAACACCTTGAATTTTGGTCCTCCTTCTATCCCATATTTCTTTACCAGCTCTCTTGCGAAGCTCTTGCTTGTCTCAAGCTGCGCAAGCTGCTTCGTTGGCCCAACGCATTTTATGCCGGCTTTCTCAAGCTCATCCACAACGCCTGCAGCAAGTGGTACTTCAGGCCCTATCACCGCAATCTCAACAGAATTTTCCTTCGCAAACCTCACAGCGGCTGCAGTGTCATCTGCTTTCCCAACAGCGAATTTCGCGGCTATTTTCTTTATCCCCGGATTGAGCAGCTGCATGTAAGCGTAAAGCCCAGCGCCTCCGGCAATCAGCGCGTCTGCTATTGCGTGCTCCCTCGCGCCGCTTCCTACGAGTAGGACTTTTGTTTTCACAACTTAACCCCCGCTAGATAAATAATCGTTGAATCAACACTTTGAAGTTATCTGTGCAATGTGTTTCTTTCTTAGGCTGGTGAGCTCTTTGGTATGCTCTGTGGTTGTGGGGTATTCGCCTGTTACGCATGCTGTGCAGAGCTTGTCGGTTCCAACTGCCTTTCGCAGCCCCTCTACGTTCATGTAAATAAGCTTGTCTGCTCCTATCTCCTTTTCAACCTCTTCGATTGTTTTGCCGTGAGCAATAAGCTCTTCTTCCCGCTGGAAGTCTATCCCGTAGTAGCATGGGTTCCTTATTGGAGGAAATGTTGATAAGAAATACACCTTCTTTGCTCCAGATTCGCGCAGAAGCTCCACAATCCTTTTTGACGTAGTGCCCCTTACTATGCTGTCGTCGACAACCATTACATTTTTTCCCTTTATTACAGACTCGACAGGCTTGAGCTTTAGCTTCATCGCATTCTCCCTTAGCTTCTGCACGGGCATTATGAATGTCCTCCCGATATAGCGGTTCTTAATCAGGCCTTCCTCATATGGAACTTCCAAGGCCTTTGCAAGGGAGCTTGCCGCAGTCCTGCTCGTGTCAGGCACCGGTATGACAACGTCAATCTCCAGGTCAGGCCAGTGCTTCCTGACCTTTGCAGCCAGCTCCTCACCCAGCTTTTTCCTGACCTCGTAAATCTGCCTGCCCTCATAAACAGACTCGACAGTCGAAAAATAAACATACTCGAACACGCACGGAGCTGGTATGCCTGATTCCAGCACCCTTGAATGCTGTTTAAGGTTTTCGTCAACAAACACAGCTTCTCCAGGCTTCAGGTCTCTTATGTTTTCATAGCCCTGTATGCTCAGCGCAATGCTCTCTGAGGCAAAAGCGCATAATTTTTTGCCGTTAACCTTTTTCTCACCCATCACCAGGGGCCTTATGCCATTAGGGTCCCTAAACGCTGCTATGCCCTTGTTTGCTATTAGCGCGACAACAGAATACCCGCCTATTACCTCTTTATGAACTTCCTTCACTGCGGTAAAAACAGCCTCGTGGTCACCGCCCTTGCCGTTTCCGTAAGCGTCCCCAAACACCTGAAGCAGAACTTCAGCATCAGAATTTGAGCTGAGGTAAACCCTTTTCTTCCTAAGCTTCTCCTTCAGCATCGGGTAATTAACTACGTTCCCGTTAAATGCCAATCCAATCCCGTCCGGGTAGCGATTGAAAAAAGGCTGGACTTCCTTGACATCGCCAACCCCGACAGTCGGGTACCTTGTATGGCCTATGCCCATCTGGCCATCTAAAGACAGAAGTTTGTGCTCGCTGAGAACATCAGAAACAAGCCCTATGTCCTTGCTTATCTTTATCCCATTGTCGGGGTCATTAAAGTCAAAGGTTATAACGCCGGCAGCATCCTGTCCGCGGTGCTGCAGGTGGACAAGGCCAACATAGAGCTCTGCCGCGGCATTTTGGGCTCCAATGACAGCGAATATCCCACACATAAAAAACACCTTAAAGCCGACTATCGCTATTCCTTCGCTGCAACAATCGCGGATAACGCCTGATAAACGCCTTATCCGTAATCGCTGAATCATGTGCAAATCTGTAGTTATTTATATACGTTTTGCACATGTTTGTGCAACTTGATTCTGCCCCAAGCCAGCCTGATGCATTGTGCTTCAACCGGCCATCTTTAAAGTTTTCTAATAGCTATCCGAAACATTAATAATTTCTCCGCATTACCCGTGCATCATGGACTATGACGAAGTTATTACCTCTCTGGAGGGCCTTGAGCGTTTTGGCATCCGTTTCGGCTTGGCAGCAATTTCAATGCTTCTTGAACGGCTTGGCAATCCGCACTTGGCTTACCTGACTGTTCATATAGGCGGCACTAACGGCAAAGGCTCAGTTACAGTTATGTGTGAGTCTATCCTGTCTAAGGCCGGCTACAAAGTGGGAAGGTACACCTCGCCGCATTTGACTGAGTTTACAGAGAGGGTTGTTGTTGAAGGGCAGGAAATACAGAAAGAGGATGTGGTAAAATATTTCTCGAAGGTCAAGGAAAAGGTTGACGCGTTAAAAAATGAGAATTTACTCATAAGCTACTTTGAGTTTATCACCGCAATGGCTTTTCTTTACTTTAAGGATAAAGGTGTTGATTTTGCTGTTGTCGAGGTTGGCATGGGCGGTCGCCTTGACGCCACGAATGTTATAATGCCTGAAGTGGCAATTATAACCAATATAGGCCTTGAACACACGCATATCCTTGGCAAGGATGTCATGTCCATTGCAGCTGAAAAAGCAGGCATAATCAAGAGCGGCGTTCACGTAATTACTGCGGAAAAAAATAAGGAAGTAAAGGAATTGTTTGCAAAGTATTGCTTAGAACGAAAAGCTCATCTGATAGACTCGTCAAAATTTAGCGTGTCTGCAGCTATTGGGGGCGGTTTCCAGGAAATCACCATACAGACTTTAAAGGATTCATACCTTGCAAGGCTTAAGCTCCTCGGCACCTACCAGAAATACAATGCCGCGGCAGCGATTGCTGCAATGGAAGCCCTGCAGCAGCGCGGTTTCAGTATTTCTAAGGATGCAATAATTTCAGGCTTAGAAATTGCAGCATGGCCAGGCCGGCTTGAGGTTATGGGCAAAAATCCTTTAATTATTCTCGACTGTGGTCATAATCCTCCAGCTCTTGCAGAGCTGGTTGCTTCACTTGCGCAGTTCAGTTATCGCAGGCTTATCCTTGTTTTTGGGGTTTCTTCGGACAAGGATTATGGCAGCATGGTCAGGGTGCTTGCACCTTTGGCTGATGAAGTCATCGTAACAAGGACAAGCTATTATCGTGGCCTGGACACTGAAACCTTAGCCAGTGCATTTGCAAAAGCCAGGGCAGGATTGCCTATGCATGCCGTTGATGATGTTGTTGAGGCTACAAAAAAGGCGATTGGAATTGCATCAAAAGAAGACATGGTTCTGGTTGTTGGCTCAATTTTTGTTGTTGGGGAAGCACGCACAATCTGGAATCCTAAAAAGATCAGATTCTTGATGTAATTGCTTTCAGGAATTTCCTTGAGAATATGTAGTTTGTGTCAACATTCACGAACCCTGATGGCACTATTGCTTTGAGCTTGTCTAATGCGCTGTTAATGGCGACATATGAAACGCTTATGCCAGTTGCGAAAAGTAGCCTTTCGATAATCACTACAGGTATCAGCAAATTCCATTGCTGTACCGTCATGGGTACTGTCCATGCCCAGATCGCCCCTCCAACAGCATGTGCCGTGAATGTGGCTCCAAGGCTTCTCAAAAACAGCCTTTGCGGCATCAATTTGGCAATCAAGGGTACTGTCCAGAAAAGGCTGAAGTACCAAGCCTGCCTTCCTATGGGATGTGCTAAGAATATTGCAATGCACACCAGTGGCACCATAATCGATGCGGTTACTTTCTTCCCTTTTGAGCTGAAGTACCCTGCCGCAAAGAGCATTGGAAGAAGCCTCAGCACATTGAGCATTGTGATTTCCTTTCCTGCCGCAATGAATTGGGCTGTTTGTGCGAAAAGGACTGTGAGCACGCCAAAGGTTGAGCCAAGGATTCCTCCCGCAATAGGCCCGAAAAACTGGAAAAGGGTGAAGAACTGGTTCTTGGTGCCGGTAAGTGCAGAGAAGTTTATGCTTTGCGCTATGAACACAAGCACTGTGAAACCGACAAAGAAAATGGCTTCCTTCTTGCCCAGCTTTATTTTCATAGATATTTGGGAAACCCTAACATTTATATTTGTTTCTATACTGGTGGCTAATGATGGCAAGTTTAGAAGGCAAAACTGTTTTGGTGACGGGAAGCGCTAAAGGGCTCGGAAGAGCCACGGCAATCTCACTGGCAAAAGAAGGCGCAATTGTGGTTGTGCATTACCGCAGTAGCAGAAGGGAAGCTGAGGCTACGTTAGCAGAAGTTAGGCGCTTATCGCCAAAGTCTATTCTGGTTCATGGTGATGTTACCTCCGCGAGTGATGTTGGCAATATGTTCAAGCAGATAAAATCAAAGTTTGGGAGGCTTGACATTTTGATAAACAATGTCGGCGCCTTTATTTTCAAGCCCATTTCTGAAACTTCTGTGGAGGAGTTCAGCAACGTAATTGATACAAACCTCAAGGCTGCTTTTCTGTGCTCCAGCGAGGCTCTCATAATGATGCACAAGCAAAAGTCGGGCCACATCATTAATTTCGGTTGTGTTGGCGCAGACAGGATAACAATCAGGGAAAAGACAACCCCGTACTACATCGCCAAGACCGGAGTTTACATGCTGTCCAAGATAATGGCTCAGTCAGAGGCTAAGAATGGCATCCGCATTAACACCATTTCTCCTGGCGTGCTTGAGACTAGTGTGGCAAAACCGGCAGGCTCAGTCATAATAAAGCACAAGGACATAATCAACGCGATACTCTATCTTCTGTGCGGCAGCTCAGAGAAGATAACCGGCGCTAATATAGAAGTTTCTGGCGGTTGGATTCCTGGCTCGGCTGGTTAATGCCTGAATACCCTTTGCCCTGTGAACACCATGGCTATGTTGCGCTCGTTGCACGCTTCTATGACTTCAGGGTCGTTTATTGAGCCGCCTGGCTGTATTATTGCAGTTATGCCTTGTTCAGCAGCTGCGTCAATGCTATCGCGAAACGGGAAGAAACCATCCGATGCAACCACAGAGCCTTCGATGCTTCCTTTCTCTTTGGCTACAGCCGCGTCAATCTCGCTTTTTTGCCTCTGCTGAAGTTGTGTGTAAGTAACTTCGTATTTTTCAACGCTGAGCCTGTCAGAAAATTTCTTGTGTGCCTTTATTATCGCAATCTCAACAGCCCCTACCCTGTCCTGCTCTCCTGGGCATATGGCAACAGTTGCCTTGTTCTTTGCAAAGACTATGGCGTTGGAGGTTACGCCTTGCACAATCTTCCAGGCGAACAGCATATCCTCATACTCTTTTTCGGTGGGCTTTCTTTTTACCGTATATTGCTCTCCCTGGTTTTCGGCAGCTGCTATCATCAGGTCATCTTTGCTTCTTATTCTTGTTTCTTGCGATACTTGAGCTATCAGTCCGCCGTCCATTAGTGATTTGAAGTCTATGTAGCACAGGTCTCTGTACGCATTTAGCCGTTCTATGTTCTTTATCCTTATCAGGCGCATGTTTCTCTTCTTGAGAAGCATGTCAAGTGCTTCTTTTTCAAAATCAGGAGCTGCAACAACTTCCAAGTAATGCTTCATTACCTGTTCAGCAGTTGCCGCATCCACAACCCTATTCAAGGCAGCTACCCCTCCGAACGCAGCCAGCCTGTCGGCCATATAAGCCTCCTTGTACGCTTCAGCTATTGTTGTCCTGCTTGCCGCCCCGCATGGGTTGTTGTGCTTCATTATTACCGCAGTTGGCTCGTCAAAGTGTTTCAGTATTGCCAACGCATTATCAACGTCTGTAAGGTTGCTTTTTCCTACATGCTTGCCGCTTTCCATCAAATCAGAATCAGAGATGCTGCTCACAAGCCCTTTGCCTTCCCCGCCTTTGACATATTTACAGCCGCCAATACTGAGGTTGCTTTCCTTCAGCTCGTACAGTGCTGCCTCCTGTCCGGGGTTGTCGCCATACCTGAGCCCTGTCTTTTTGCCGCCAACGGCCCATTGCCTTTTCTTGTAGCGCAGCTTTTTGTCGCCAAGTGTTATCGTTAAGTCTTCTGGGAAGTTATCACTAAGCACTTCCTTGTACATCGCGCTCAGCTTCTTTTTCTCAGCCATCTTTACTCAACCTTATATTCTTTTTTCACAGCTGCCGCAGTCAGCTTGTTGTAATAGCCGCCGATGTTGCCAATGTAAGCGCTTAAGTAGTCCGTTGCCTCTTTCGCGAGCCTTATCCTTGTGTCAATGCCGCAGGAGCCATTGTTCTTCTTCATTTCCTCAAGCACTTTTTCGTAGTCAACCGGGCTTACAACAACGGCAACACGAAGAAAATTCTTTGCAACTGATTCTATCAAGCTTACGCCTCCTACGTCAATGTTCGTTCTCGCCTTCTCGATGCTCTTTCCCTCTGCGGCCGAGGCAAAGGGGTAAAGGTTCACAACCACGAGGTCAAACGCAACCGCGCCACTTTCATCAAGGTATTTCCGCTGCTGCTCATCGCTTAGGTCGGCCAAAATTCCCGAGTGTATCTTCGGGTGAAGTGTCTTTACAAGCCCGGCAGGCATCTCCTTAACTCCTGTATACTCGGAAATCTCGACAATATTCGCAGCCGCCACCGCCTTTCTCAGCTCGTTGTAAGTCCCGCTGCTGCAATAAATCCTGACATTGGGGTTTATTTTCACCAGCTCGCTCACGAAATACTTGAGGCCTGTCTTATCGTGGCAGCTGATAAGCGCGTTGCTGATTTTTACGCTATCTTTTATGTTAGTCATTTCAGGTACTCCCTCGTTCTTTTCAAGACATCCTTTATCACTGTCTTTTCCCTCTGAGGCCCTATTGATACCATTGAAACCGGAATCCCTATTGCAGTAACAAGGTCACGGATATATTCTTTCATCCCTTCAGGCAGCGCATCATAGCCTTTTTTGACAGCAGCTGTTTCCTCGCTTTCACTCATTTGTCGCCAGAAATACTCCTTCTTGCCGTAAACCGGCTTCCACCCTTCAAGCTTGAACGGGAACCTTGTGGTTTTCCTGCCGTCTTTCTCGTAGGCGACCGCAGCCCTGAATGGCTTTCCGGAGAGAACATCAATCTTAGTAATAACCCACTCATCAACAGAATTTATCATTCCTGAATATCTTAGTGCAACGAAGTCAGGGAATCCAGTCCTTCTCGGGCGCCCTGTTGTTGCTCCAAACTCTCCTCCGTCCTGCCTTATCCATTTTCCGAGCAGTTTAAGATCCCCGTCAATGGCTTTCTTTTTCTCGGTAGCAGTCAGCATTTCTCCCTTTCTTTCCTTTTTTGTCTCCTCGTAATTTCCCAGTTCTGTTGGGAAGTGGCCCTCTCCAACTCTAGTTGGGTAAGCTTTTACTATTGCAATAATCTTGAACTTTCTCAAATCAATGCCTAAATTAGCTGCGGCCCCCCCTGCTGTGCAGTTTGACGACGTGACATACGGCCGCGTTCCGTGCACGACATCCAACAATGTTGCCTGTGCGCCTTCCAGCAGCAATGATTTACCATTTTTTAGCTCCTCGTTGAACGTGTATGTGCAGCTGCCAACATACGACCTCAGTTTTGCAGCGTATCTGGAATATTCCGAATAGATTTCTTCCGCATACCTGTTCAAGTCGGCAGCCCTTTCTACAACTTTGTGCTGGAGCAGTTCATTCACCTTCGCAGCAACAACCGCTTTTATCTTTTCCTTGAAGTCACCGCTGACCAAATCGTGCACTGTTATGTCTTCTGTCCTTGATGCCTTGTCCTTTGCCACGGGCCCTATGCCTCTTTTTGTTGTGCCAAGCTTCCCGCTTGCCTCCCCGCCAGCATCAAGCGCTATGTGGTATGGCATTATGACATGGGCTCGTTCATCAATCAGTATCTTTCCTATTATCCTGAAGCCAGCCTTAACAACTGCATCATAATCAGCAAAAAACGTTTTTGGATTAAAAAACATGTCAGGTCCTATCGCAACATTCTTGCCCTGGATTACTCCGGCAGGCAGTATGTGCAGTATGACCTGCTTGCCGTTCGCAACTATCGTGTGCCCCGCATTATCCCCGCCGTTAAACCTCACAACCCAGTCAGCCTGAGAAGCCAGCAGGTCAACTATCTTTCCCTTGCCCTCATCGCCCCAGTATGCACCTACAATGACGGCGTTCATAAAGTCACCTTGCCGTTTGGACCGTATTTGTTCCCCTCGTTTGTGTGCAAACAGGCAAACGTTTAAATAGGTTTTGGGCATGCTTATGCAACATGCCGGTGCAGACAAAGCTTAGTGCCCTTGAGGAGACGAAGCTCAAGCTTCTAGCTGTTGACTGTCTCAAGGCAATGAAGGAGCACAAAACATTTAGGGCCTTGTCCAGAGAGTTCTTGCTTCCTGTGGGGGTGCTTAGCCGGTATATTAACGGCAACGTCCTGCCAAAAGCAGCCAGGGCTGAGAAGATAGTGTCATATTTCACAAGGGGCTATCTGTCAAAGCTGCTTGACTCTGCCAAGAATAGGAGCTCAAAGTTCATTGTTACCGCAGACCTGCTGTCGCAGCCTTTCCTCATGAATGTTATAGCATTCAACGCTTTGAAATCCTTTTCGGCAGTTGCTGCCGCAAATAAGATTGATGCTGTGCTAACTGCAGCCGTTGACGGCATACCCTTGGCTTCAGCAATTGCTAATTTAGTGAGTGCCAAATGCATCTATGCCAAAAGGACGCAGGAGATAGCCTTCTCTGACCATTACATTTCAAGGGGCAGCAGCGCCCAGCCGCTCTCAGCCCCTTTTTACCTTCCAAAGTCGCTGTTGAAAAGAAATGACAACGTCCTTATTGTGGACGATGTCATCCGTGCCGGAACCACCTTCGATGCATTGACAAGCATCTGCAGCCAGGCCAAGGCCAACATCATAGGCATCTTTGCGCTTTTCATAACAGCCTCAGCATACAAGGAGCTTAGGAAATCCAGCAAGGTCCACTACCTTTCCCTTATTGAAGGGTAATCTTTACTTACAGCTGCCTCAGTTTAATCAGCTCTGCATTGTTTGTTGCAGTGTCATATACCGCTATGCTCATCCCTTTTGTCTTCTCGTTCGTTTCGTCAACCAGTGTTCCAGGATTCAGCCACAGCGTTTTCCCCTCATTTTTGACGTGGGCAATATGAGTGTGGCCGGAGAAAACAGCATCGTACTTCCCGGACTTCAGCGCATTCTCCACCAGCTGCGGCAGGTGTCCGTGCGTTACAAATATCCTTCTCCCCTCAACAGCAATTTCCATTTTCTCATCATGATATTCTACGAAGCTGCCATTTCTCTCTCGGTGCATAATGCGGTCCCCGTCGTTGTTGCCAAAAACGGCTTTAATTTGGCACTTCAGCGCCGAAAACCTTGCAGCCGAAAACGGAGCCACCCAGTCACCGCAGTGAATGACCAACTCAACTTTTTCCTCGTTGAAAATATCTATAGCTTCAAGAATACGCAGCCGCTGGTCATGCGTGTCAGATATTACGCCTATTTTCATGTTTAACCACCCTGATGAAATCCCTTGCGTCCTTTGGCAGCTCTTTTGTGATTGCCTCGAAAACTGTTTCGGCATCGATGCTGCCATATTCGTGCACGATTATGTTTCTCATCCCCTTTGCCTTCTTTAGCTTTATGCACAGCTCATCTGTAATTATTTTGTTCTCTGCAAGGATATCGAAGGCGTCGGTGTCGCTTTCAGGCATTCTAAGTTTCTTGTTTTTTATTGTCAGGAAAGCCAGGTCAGGTCAAGGCCCCTATTTCGGAATTCAGCTTTTCTACTTCCTTCACTGCAGCCGAAACGTAATCGCTGCCGCCATATTTCTCGTACGCACAGCTTATTCCGCTGCTGCTGTTTATCCTGTGAATCCTGACGTCATTGCCCACTTTTCTCAAAACTGCCGCCACTTCCCTTGCGCTTCCTCCTTGTGCTCCAACTCCTGGGATTAGGAGTGGTATCTTCTTCTTGGCAGCCGCAAAAAATTTTGTTATCTTTTCGAGCTCAGCAGTGTTTGTTGCGCCAACTACTGCCCCAACTCCTGGCTTGTGCCACTTAATCACGTTTGCAGCGGTTTCCATGAACAGCTTCCTTCCAGTTTCGGTGCGAAGCTGCTGCAAATCATTAGCGCCAGGGTTTGAAGTCTTCACCAGCACATAGACTCCTTTCCCCTTGCCGCAATAATTTATGAAAGGCGCAACGCTGTCAGCCCCCATGTAGGGGCTTACGGTGACAGCGTCTGCCTTCCATGCCTCAAACACCTCTTTTGAGTATGCCTCGCTGCTCTTCCCTGTGTCGCCTCTTTTTGCGTCAAGTATTACGGGCAGCTTCTTTTTCTTTGCAGCAGCAATTAAAGTTTCCATTGCCTTCAGGCCTTCAAATCCGTACTGGGCAAAGAAGGCGTAGTTTGGCTTCACTGCGGCAATTTCGTCAGCAACAGCAGCCAGTAGCTCCGTATAGAACTTTACTATTCTTTTCCCAATGTCGCTGCCTTTGACCGGAATCCTTTCAATTACGGGGTCCACCCCGAAGCAAACTATGCTGTTATTCCTGGTGGCCATGTTCTCAAGAAGTTCAGGAAAGTTCATCGGCATTTCACGCACTTGTGGTGGTTTGCTCTCTTTACCGGTCTATCGCCACTTTTTTCCCTCTTTATGACCTCCGCTAGTACCTTTCTTACCAGCTCGTGCGGGTCTTTTTCATAAATTAATGCTGCCCCGGTTCTCTTGCTTGCTATTTTTATAATGTCATCAATAAAGTCAGCAATGCCTCCAGAACCTTGCATCACGCCAACAACCATTCCCTCATCATAGGCGATTGTGAACTCGTTCAGCGTTCCCACATGGCCGCCAACAATAATCACAGCATCGCAGTTTGTCACGTTGACGACATTCCTTCCCTTGAAGCCAAATCCCGTATAAATAATAAGGTCAAAAGTGTCAGTCGGGAACTTGTATTTGGTGACGTGTTCCGTAAGGTTTCCTGCAGGAGATACACCCATGACAAAGCCGTCAGCTTCCTTGGCTCCTTTGCTGGATTCGTATGGTATGCCATGGCATGCGCCGTTTACAAGAACGCAGTTGTGTCGTGCGATTTCCATTCCGACTTCGTAGGCGAGCCGCAATGCCTTCTTTGTAACATTAAACTCTCCTCTCTCAAGCCCTGAGCCCATCACGCCTATTTTTAGTTTCATCTTCACCTTTTAGCTACGGTTGTAATCATTTAGATATTTCTCTTTCTGCCGCAAATAAATACTTTACTGTTTTAGGGTGCAGCAATGCCATGCCTAATATAGAATTCCAACAATTACATATCTTATTTGTTCAAACCTCACCTTTTCAGGGTCGTTATTCCGCGAGTTGTCGCCTTTCGTTACCGCAAACCATCCTTGTTCGTCGCTTCCAACTGCTGTAACCCTGTGCACCACCAGCCCCCCGGCCTCTTCCGAGTGGTAAGCTATAATGTCGCCTTTTGCTATGTCACTGCTCTTCTGCGGCAGTATCATTATTGCTGTGCTGTTTTTGCCGAGCAAAGGCCCCATTGAGTTTGTGCCTTCAATCCTGCCTATTGTGGCATTGGCTATCCTTACCACCACCGCTTCCCCTCCCGCCCTTATCTGGCTCTCTGCTATCCTGTCCTGGGGGAACAAGGCATCAGCCTCTGCCCCTTTTACTGCAAAGCCGGTTATTCCGATGCCCCTGTCCATTGAGCCTGTAAGCAGTGCTATGGCTGTGGCTGCCAGAATCGCAATTGTTGCCACGGCTGCCGCAATACGCATAGCCTTCATAAGATCCGGCTGCCAGAGCCGATATATAAACCTTGCTATTTTAGCTATTTGAAAGTAGTTACAATTTCAGCCTACTTTGCTTCTCTTTTGCAAGCCCGCTCAGTACCCTGTACTGGTCCAGAAGCTGGTTTCTGAGCCGCGCTTTCCTTTCTTCAGGAACATCCACTCTCGTGGCCAGTTGGGTGTATGAGCTTCTGGCAAGGTTGTAAAGCGTTATTGCCGAGTTCACGTTGTGCATGCTTATTGCCTTTTCGAGCTCTTCAATCTCTACTTCAAAATCAGCCAATGCGCCGCTGCTTTCAGTGCTCCTTGCGCCAGCCTTGCTTTTCAGGCTTCGCAGCTCCTTCTCTTTGCTCTCTAACTCCCGCCTCAGCTTCCTTACGGTTTCGTCTGCTGCCTGCTCGTCTGCCTTTTTCTGCGCCGGGTAGCCTGAAATCCTGCTCTGGAGGCTCTCAAGTGATGTATTGCCTGCCTGTTCAATTCCCTTGTTAAGCTCTGACTTCAGCTTGTCCAGGTCGCTCTGGTCAACCAGCGCTGACTGCGCTTTTATCTTGACTGCCTCAACATCGCTTTTCAGCTTTTTGAACCCTTCCTGCATCGCTGAAACAGCATCATGGTACCTTATCAGCTCATTTGCCTGTTTCTGGAACTGCACATAGACGTTGCCAACCTTGTTTGCGTGGCTTTCTATGCTGGCTTCAGTGCGCTTTATCTCTGCGAGGTTCCTGCTTGTTTCCTCGTTCAGCCTCATGAGCTCTTCCATTCCGTGGAACACAGCCATTTTTTTCCTGATTTCCTTAAGCTCTTCCATGAGCTTCTGGTAGAGGGCGTTTCCTGCCTCTATCTTTGCCTCGAGGACATCATACTTTGCTGTTCCTTTTTTGGCCTCTGCCAGTATGCTTTCCGGCTTCAGCTCCTCAACTGTTTCTGCTGCCTTGGCTGCTTTAATGCCAACTTCCTTTATCTCTTCTTCCTTCTCCAGAATCAGGTTTCTGAGCTCGCCTATCTGCTCGCTTATCCTTGAGAACCTTTCCGAATCCGCCTTTCTCAGCTCTGACAGGGCTTCAAGCTTCGCAGTAAGCTTTTCAAAATTAGCAAAGTTCGCCACTCCGGCGCCGCTGCTCTGGCTGCCGCGCTTCCGCGTCTTTCCTGGCTTTTCCGGCTCGGCCCCTTCTTCCTCAGGCTGCTCAGGCTCGTCATCCGCTGCCAGCTCTTCTTCCTCTTTTTTCCTGCCTATGCCAAACAGCCTCAACTTCACACCCCTTTTTTATCTTCCTTATCTCTCTGGTTCTCGGCAGCATTTAAACTTTGGCTTTTGCAGCCTGCTGCCTCTCAGCGAGGACTTCATTGTGTCGCTCACCTTCCCGTTTATGCGCTTACAGCGCCGAATTCCTCTGCCAGTTTTTTCTTTTGTTCTTTGTTTAGCACTTCGAGGTTTATTGGTATTATGCACGTGATTTTTTTCGCCGCTATTGCGTCTTTTATTCTTTGCATGAGGTTGTATGCCTGTTCAAAGCCTGCGTAGCTTATTATGAGCAGCATGCCGTCTATCATTATTGCTCCGCTGCCGTTTTTGCTTATGAAGTCTTTGATTTCGCCGTACATGGCTGATACGCTTGTTGGCGAGTATGCCCCTTCAACAGGCTCTGTTGTTATGAGCTTTATTTCCGTGTTTCGCAGCTTGTATTTTGCAAGCGCTGCCTGCTTGGTTGTTCTTGTGAAGCACAGGCCTTTGCCGTACTGTTTCAGGCTTTTCTGGAGTGTTTTGAACGCTGTTGCTGCCCCCTTTTCGTTTATGATGAGGATGCTGCCCCTTTTCAGCGCTGCTTTTCCAGCGTTTTCTTTTTCCTTGTTTTCTTTTATCACTATTCTTTCCCTTTCCGCCTTTGCCTTTCTGACGTCTGCTTTTATGTCTTCTATCGTTGCCAGCTTTTTCTCTCTCGCTTTTGGTTTTCTGCCGAGCTTCTCCCAGGCTTTTTTTGTTTTTGGCTCCAGGCTTTCCATGTATACTTCTACCATGGCGAAGTTCCCGCCGCTTAGCTTTTCCTTTGCGAGCTTCAGCTCTATCTCAAGGTCAAACACGTCAATCTTCAGCTCTTTAAGCTGGCTGATTTGGCTTGTGATTTCGTCAATTTTGTCATTGAACCTGTTGTATTTTTGCAGCTCTTCGTCACTAAGCCTTGTTACGCTGTGCCTTATCGGCCTGAATGAGACGAAGTATGCCCTTCCGTCGTTGTATTCCGCGTTTTCCAGCATTCCTGTTCCGACTGATGCTTTTATTATTGATGCTGAGACAGCCCCGTACTTTTCCTTGATTCGTTCAAGGTCTCCTTCGTCGCTTGTTCTCATTTGTATCTGGGTTGCAATGTTTGCTTTTACTTCTCCAACAAAGTCAGTCAGCACTTGGCTTATCAGCACCAGCCCTATGCCCCACTTCCTGAACTCCCTGGTTGCCCTTTCAAGCTGCACCAGTCCGTCTCCTGAGCCTCCGAACTTTGTCAGCAACCTGTGCACTTCATCAAAGACCAGCAGCACTTTGAGTTTTGGGCTTTCCTCAAAGTTAGCCATGAATACGCTTCTGATTGTATTTGCAACGAAGACATCTATGTCTTTTGGTGTGAGCTTGTTTAGTGCCAGGATTGTTATCTTTCCCGGTTCAGCAAGCCCTTTCAGGTCTACGAGTTCTCTTGGCTCTGTTACCTGCCGTATGTTGCCTTGGTACGCCCTTGCCTGTTTCTGGCCCATCCCGAAAGCGCCGTATCTTGCGAGCATTTGCTTAGCCTGGCATTTTCTGAGGAATCCTGTCCATTGGGCTGCGGGGTCAAACACAATCACAGCAGTTCCTTTTTCCAGCGCTTCTTCCACTATGTCCTGCGACGCTATTGTTTTGCCTGAGCCTGTTGCTCCTGCTACTATGGTGTGCGTTGTCAAGTCATCAACTCCCACATATGCGTTTGTGCTTGTCTCTGCTACCTTCCCAACCCAACCTGCTCTTGCTCCCCATTTTGGCAGCTTTCCAGTGTTTACAGCCACGACATACCTCCTTCTCCTTTTCCTGGCTGCCCTGTATTTCAGCGCAGACTCGAGCAGTATTGGCATTGCTGCCATAACCAGAAGAAGCTGCCACACCTTCACAAATAATATCTTTTTGAAAAGGTAGGGCTTCAAAACTTCAATCAGCGGCTTTTGCACCCTGACATGCGCTATTGCCGTTGCGGTGTGCACGCCTTCCTTGTCAGAGTAAGTTGCTGTCGCTTTCACAATGTATTTGCCGAGCTCTATGTCCTTTGGTATCTCGAAAAGCTTAAGCACGCTTGTTGACGTTTCTATGGCTATCGCTTCTTCTGATTTTTCTATTGTCTTGTTGCTTTCCGCGCTTATGAGCTCAACAAGAAGCTGTACGTCAAACCTTCCCCCTTTCTCGCCAAGGTTGTAGATGTCCACCCTTACCTTAAGCTCATCTCCCGGGCTGACAACAGTATCGAGAGGCTGCACCCTTACGTCAAGCAGCTTTTCCTTCCCGATAGGTGCTTTCACCTTTATTGAGACTGGCAGGATTATTTTCTCGCTTTCGCTTGTTATTACTATCTCGCCGCTGTAAGTGCCTTCCTTTGTTCCTACAGGCACGAATATGCTTATTGGCAGCTTTTCTGTTCCCTTTGCCTTTATCGTGAGCGACTCTTGGACATTTATCAACTGTTCAGCTTTTCCTTTGACTTCAATCTTCAGCTGCATGTCAGCGTTGCCGTCGTTCTTTAGAGTGAGGATTGTTGTCGTTCCCTCGCCTGCAGTTAACTCATGTGTCAGCCTGTTAGCGTCAAGGCTCAGGTCTCTTATACCTGCCCTTCCGGTGAGGTCTTTCAAAAGCTGCTTTGCAGCAGCCCCTCCACCACCCCCTCCCCCTCCTCCTCCTGCTCCACCTCCTGCCCCTCCTGACGATGCAGCTTTGCATGCCCCGCTGCTGCACCCATTAGCGCAGCTGCTGCTTGTCCAGCTTCCTGAGCTGCATGTCTGCAGGTTGTCACCGTTGCATGCTGTTCCTCCATTGGCGTATGTTACTCCATTGTCAGCGCACCCTCCCGATGCGGCGCACCACGTGTTTGAGCTGCTGAAGCCTTTCGCGCAGTTGTTGGAACTGCAGCTGCTGTTGGTTGTGCAAGGCTTTCCGTTGGCCAGTAATCCTCCTACTCCGTAGTCGCTGAAGTTGGTGACATTCGCCCAGACGTAGTTCAGCGTTGTATTCACGCTTGTGTTTAATACCCAGCCCATAGTTGTGCTGTTGAGCTTTTCCCAGGCGTTCTTGCTTGCATTATACCGATACATTGCCAGGGTGTCTTCTGAAATGTTTGAATCTGAGATTTCTGTTTCGTTGTAGTCAACCCTTAGCAGGGCGCTTGAGAGGGCTGTTGTGAGGTTGCCGCTGACTTTTACTTCAACATATTTGAGCGGTGTGACGTTCAGGTCTTCTGTTACGGTTCTGTTCACTGTTGTCTCCTTTCCTGCTGTCACGTTCACAAAGGAATTTGTCGAGTCTGATAATGTCACTATTTCAATAAGGACCTTTATGCCAGATGAGTTCACTGTTGTGGTCTGGTTCGCTGTAGTGTTTACCAGGTTTACAATCTTTCTGGGCATTGTAAAGGTGTTATCCGCTGTGGTGTTGGTGTTCATCACGCTGTCTGAGCTGCTTACCCTGTAGTGGTATGTGGTGTCCTGGCTCAGGCCGCTTATGAAGACAAGGTGCCTTGTTACGTTGCTCGAGTTGCTCGCTGTTGAGCCGTAGCTCGTGTTTAAGCCATACTCCACAGTGTCGTTGCTGTTCTCGTTAGTGTTCCAGAATATCACCACTGTGCTGTTCGTTGCCTCAATTACCGTCAGGTTGCCAATCACAGGAGCAGCCGTATCGAGGTAAAGCGTCCTTGTTGCGGTGGTGTTGCTGTTGCCGGCTTCATCAACGATGGTCACATTGTAGCTGTAGTTGCCCTCCCTGAGCCCTGTGAAGTTGTTGCTTCTCGCCTTGGCTGTTGAGGTTACTGAGCTGTAAAGGTGTGTTGTGTTGTAGAGGTAGAATGTAATGTTTGATTCCCTGGCGTCGCTGGCTGTCACGTTTACGTATACCCAGCTTCTGCTGAAGCTTGAGCCTGTTGCCTCTGTGGCTGGCCCGTAGCTTATGCTCGGCTTTGTCGTGTCAAGGGTGAAGAACACCTTTGTGCTGTTTGAGCTGTCATTTATGCCATCGCTTGCATAGGCGTTGTAGGCGTAATAGCCATCAGAGGCGTTCATCGTGGCGTTGGCTGCCGAGCTTGTGGTGTTGAGTGTGTCGTTGATGAAGTGGTAGTAAGTTATTGCCTCGCCGTCAGCATCTGTGCTTGTCGAGTTGAGTGCGATGGGCAGGCTTGTGATGTAGGAGTTGTTCTCCGGATAAACTATTGCCGGCGTTGTAGGCACAGAGTTATTTGAGTTTACTCTCACGTTAAAGCAGCTGTTGGATGTGGTGTTCTGGTTGCCTGACGTGTCGTTGAAGTAAAACCTGCCGCATACGTTCTTTCCGGCAGCTGCTGTTATTGTCTTTGTTACGTTGAATGCCCTTGAAGTTCCGCTTATCGTCACTGGAGTGTCATTGGCGAAGCTTCCTGAGTTGTTGAAGCTGAACATTACAGTTTTCAGCGCAACCCCATCAGCCAGCGTTACTGACCAGTTAACTGCGCCATTTGTCTGAGTCACAGTTGAGGCGTTGTTTGAGAGGTTGGTGTAAGTTGGTGCCGTAGCATCCAGTATCGTATACACAAAGCTTTCCTGCTTGTTTACTGTGCCGTCATTGCACGTTATCGTTACAGTATTAGCCGCCACTTCGCTTTCCGCAGGCGTGTCTGATATTTCTCCTGTTGTCGCGTCTATCACGAACAATGCCGTGTTGTCTGAGTAGGTTATTGAGTCGTCATCAAAGTCAGTGCAGTTGACATCATAATAGAAGCTTTGGCCTGAGTTGGCCGACTGGTCTGCAAGAGCAGGGCTGAAAACCGCAGCGGCATTTGCCACATCAAAGCAGCTTCCTGTTGTGCTGTTAGTGTTGCCTGCGCTATCATTGAAGTAGAACCTGGCGCACACATTCTTCCCCTTTGTGGCGTTAATCTGCTTTGTTGCGCTCGCGAATTTTGTCACGCCAGAAACCGTTACCGGTGTGTCGTTTGCAAAGCTTCCTGAGCTGTTAAAGCCGAAGGTGTATGCGTCAATTTGTCTGTTGTCTGAAATGTTTATTACCCATAGTACGGAGCCGTTGTACGTAGTTACTGTGCTGGCGTTACTGGAAAAGTTATAGTAAGTTGGCGCAGCAGAATCAAAAGTGAAGTTATTGTTGGCTGATACTGTGCCGTTTTCAGCTCCATCATAGGCGGTTACGTTCCACAGCAGCTGGCCCTGGCTGGCAGGCGTGAACGTGCAGTTCCTGTCCGCGGTGTAGCACTGCAGCGTGCCATTGACAAGTACATAGTAGTTTATCACGTCTCCGTCAGCATCGCTGCTGGCGTTCCATGTCAGGTTCACCTGCGAGTTTGTTAACGCTACTGTAAAGGTTATGTTTGTTTGCGCCGGTTTCTGGTTGGGGTAGGTGTTTGTTAGCAGGCTGCTTTGAGTTCCTGTTCCGTTTATGTCGCTTATGTTTATCTGTACCGTTGTTGTTGTGAGGCTTGTTCCTGTGCAGTTGTATGTTATGTTGAATAGTGTTCCTGAGGTTGTGTTTTGCCTGTAGTTGCAGGTTCCTGATGTTGTGCTTACGTTCCTGAACATGATGTCTAATGCTCCGTCGTTGTCGTCAACAGCGTAGCTTACGCTGAAGTTGTGTCCTGTGTAGTTTACGAATTGCAGGTCATGCCTTTGACCAGGCACCTGGTTCGGGTATGTGTTATTGGATTCTGTTGTGTTTATCCCTCCTCCTGTTGTATCACTTACGTTTATGTGAAGCTTTTGCAATGTTAGGCCTGTGCCTGAGCAGTTGACTGTTATGTTCAGCAGGTTGCCTGACGTGGCGTTTGCGAGGTAGTTGCAATTCGCAGAACTGATATTTCTTCTGATTATGTCTCCTGAGCCATCAAGGTCAAGGAATGCTGCCGAGGCATTAAACTGGTGGCTGTTAGTGTAGTTAACGAACTGTATGTTATGTGCAACAGTTGGAGTTGTTACCGGGTATACGTTGGCTAATAAGCTGCTTTGCGTACCTGTTCCGTTAATGTCACTTACGTTAACCTGGACTGTAGCAACAGACGCTCCCGGCCCTGTGCAATTGTACGTCACGTTAAACAACGTCCCGCTTGTGGTGTTGGTTACGTAACTGCATGCCCCAGAAGTTATGCTTACGTTCCTGAACATCATTTCTGCTGCCCCATCGCTGTCATCAACAGCGTAAGAAACATTGAATTGCGCACCGTTCGTGTAGTTTACAAACAGCAGGTCATGCCTTTGTGCTGGAATGCTGTTCGGATAGAATAATGTCACTGTTGTCTTGGTTGTGTTTGATCTGGTATCATTAGCGCTTACTGTTATTGTTGTTGCTGTTAGGCTTGTTCCTGTGCAGTTGTATGTTATGTTGAACAGGTTTCCTGATGTGGTGTTTTGCCTGTAGTTGCAGTTTCCTGCTGTTGTTATGATGCTGGCGTTTATTATGTCGCTTGCTCCGTCGGGGTC
>JACPTF010000001.1 GCA_016192915.1 Candidatus Woesearchaeota archaeon
GAGTTTCTCACTGAAAAAGCAAAGCTAAGGAAGGAAGCTGCGTTTGTTGCTGTTGCCCTGTTAATACTGCTGAGCAGCTTTGCTGCTGTGAGGGGCTTTGTAAGCTACGATTTCCAGGATTTCCCGCAGGCTGGGGAAGTTGCGACTTATGTAAAAGGCGGCAGTCATGGAGGGCAGTCAATATTCGGCGACGACTCGACAGTCCCGCTGATTTCGCTGCTGTCCGGTAGGGAAATTGCGCTGAATTACGCCGACAATAACGCATTAAGGTACAGGTCAGGGGCAACCGACCTGGGCGAAACGCTGAGGGCGCTGGATGATGAGATAAGGAAAAACGAGCTCAAGTTCGTGATAATAAGAAAGATCCTCGTTGATGAGACTGCATCTGTGGACTTCGGGATTGCGACTTTAGACGAATTCAAGGGCTTTGTAAAAAGAAACTGCAAACTCGCAAGGGAGTTCCCGCTTGAGTGGCGAGGGCTGGTTCAGGCGTACGAGGCCTACGACTGCCTGAAAACGTAGGACTCAAGCTTCCTAACAAGCTTAGCTGCCGGCTCCACAACCACGGCTGCCTTTGAGGGCTTCCAAAATGCAACAACTGCTGCGGCAGCAGCCAGTATTGAGATTATGCTGCCCAAAATGAACGGCGGCGAAGAGAACGCGAACGTGACTTCCCTGCCGAGGTCATCTTTCTTGATGAGGGCTGCCAGCAGGCCGCGGCGAGAGCCGGCTTCCTTGGAAGAGCCATCAAAATCCCATCCCTTGTAATAGTTCTGGTTGATGACCAAGGTAAGCTCGGGAACGTTGCCGCTGCCTAATGCTGTTTCTGCCTTGGGGATGCTGGACAGCCGCAGCGAGATTTTTTGCGGCGAAAAATGCGTGAAGTTTATGGATTCGTTGGTCTCGGCAATGTAGGCGTTGCCGACAAAGCCAGGGTAGGGCTCTCCGTCGATAAACTGCGGAACTGCCCTGTTCCTCAGATGCAAGCGCTCGTAGCAGTTCAAAGTCCCAATACCCTGCAAAAGGTCGGGGTATTGCGAAAGATACGGGGTAGAGGAGCCCATCTGGATAAACTCTGGCTGGCCGAGGTTGGTTGACTTTATTTCAAGAGGGGCAAGTGGGAATGCGTTGGAAAGCAGCGGTCTTGAGACGAAAAAAATGTCGGCGGCAACAGCAACAATAAGCACGGCCACAACCGCTGCCTGAAAGTTTTTGTTGCCTGGGATTTTAACTGAAGAAAGCGCTCTTGCGGCAAGCAGCGCAACAAAAAACACGAAAACAATGATGAACCTTGAAGGGCCGTGAAGCGAGCTGAAGAAGGGCAGCTGCCTGATAAGCTGCCACAAGCCAAACGGCAGGTAAGTGCCAAGCGCGAGGACAAGGAAAAATAATGCGGCAATTATGAGCTTCCAGTTCCTCCTGAAAGCGACAACTGACAGCGCTGCCAAAAGCAGCGGGATTATTCCAACGTAGGCAGAGTACTCGTGCCACCCCCAAGGAATCCTCCCGGCTAAGGTGTCAAGCTCCTTTTGCCTGCCTTCAGGAACAAGGTCGCGGCCTGTCTCAAGGTCCTTGTTTGGAAGGTACTGGTCCCTTGACAGCAACGATTTTAAAACAATGCCAGGCGAGGTAAGCTGGACATCCTTCTCAGCCGCAACGCCAGAAGTGAAGCCAACAACAGGCAGCAGCTTTACCGACGACAAAAGCAGGGCAAGCGCCAGGATTAATGCGACAGCTGCAACAGGAGCAAGCCTTTTTGCTGCCATGGCATCGAGCAGGGAATAAAAAACCAAAAGGACAGCTGCCGCGTAAAACGGGTAAATCCCTCCTGAGAGGAACATGACAGCGAGCGTAAAGGCAGCTGCGATAACCCACCTTACTGCTGCAGCTGGTGCGGAAGCCGAGGTTGCGTTGAGGTAAAACAGGAAGGCAAGCGGAAGAAGCGCAAAGGGAAAGAAAGTAGTATGGCCGACAACCACCCTCACGGCAAACCAGCTGCTGAACATGAATGCCGCTGCTGCGAGCACAGACGCAGGCGGGCTGCAGCCGAGCTTTCTTGCAGCCAGAAACATGCCAAGCAGGCCGATGGCAAAGTAAACAAGCACTTCAAGCTTCAGCCCCACAACAGAGCCAAACAGGAGCACGAAAGCGAAGAAAGGCGAGAAGTATGGCGACTGCGGATTCGCGAGAAGAACGTTTCCGCCGCAGTAGTAAGGGGTCCATAGCGGGAACTGGCCGAACGTAAGAAGGGAAATCCTGCCAGACTCATGGTAAAACATGTGCTGGTCCCAGTCGTAAATTCCCCAGCTGCCAATGTTGTTAAAGATGGGCTGAAGGAAAAGAAAAGCGGCAAACAACGAGATTACTGCTATGGCAACGGCAGGAAGTAGCCTCATGCCTTGCGGCGCTGCTTGAGCGTATAAAAATTTTATCACGAACGCACACATGATTGGCAGCTAAGAATTCCGTAAAGTAGTGCTACGCATAGAAAGCAGAAAGCAAGAAAAATAATTTAAAAAATAAGAAAAAGAAAGAAAAAAGGCCTTTTCGCCTTTTTCAGCTAACTTACTTGGCTGGAGCTGGAGCCTCTGCTGCCGGCGCTTCAACTACCGGGGCAACTACCTTCGGTGCTGGCGCGCCTACTGTTATGTCAGTAAAGCTTGTGCCTGCAACCTCAACTTCCATGCCCTTCAGGACGCCCTTCTCCTGCCACTTGGCGTAGTCAGCAAGGACTCTCGCAGCCCTTCTGGTGTCCATGGCAGATGCGCCTGCAACAAGCAGTGCAACCTTTCCGTTGGCGCTCTCGACCAGCTTGACCATTGCCTTTCCTTCGGTAAAGCCCTCTGCACAGTTTGCAGGGTTGCCCATCAGGCTAGCAGCTGCTGCGTTAGCACATGGCCCGCCAACAACTATGGCATTCTGGGCTGTTATGTCGGCAACCTCTGAAGCAAGCTTGGCAGTGCCAACCTCGATTGGGCTTGTCTCATAGTAGACAATCTGGCCTGCCTCTGAAGCCGCAGTCTTGGTCACTGAAGCGCCAGGAGCTGTAACAACAACTATTGGCAGCCTCTGGCTCTTGACAGGCGACTCAATTGTCAGCGAGTCAGGGTCGTTGCTGACTGTCTTCCAGTCAATAAAAGAGCCCAGGCTTGTGTACGTCTGCCTGATGTTGGTGTCAGCGCTTGGCGTTACGTACTTCAGGTCGGTTGTGACAGTGTGTTCTGCAATGTCAACCTTTGTACCTGCCACTGAGATGTTAAACTCAACATTACTTGGGGCAACGTTGTCGTAGTCGTCAGCGTCCAGCACCTGCATCGAGAGGATGAGACCTCCACCACTGTCAACTGAACCGGTTCGTGACGAGTTTGCCACAGCGTTGTTGTTGACGCCTGATTGGTGTTGCGTCAGTATCTGCGTACCGCCTTTTGTTGTGATGTTTATGACGTTGCGCATATCTGCTGCACTCTCGTTTGTACCTGCTGTTTCAATAGTACCGTCGCCGTCCAGGTCAATCTTCAACTGGAAGTTGCTGTTAACATCAGGTGAGAAGTTCCATATCCTGAAGGTTCCTCCACCGTGCTTCAGCGTGGCATCTGCAGTGCCTCCTCCTACAGCGTTATCTGCTGCCTTGTAGTCAACAGAAACTGCGCTGCCAGTGCCCAGGTCCTGGAACTCAAGCTTCGGGCTGCTTTCGCCTGAACCTATTGCGCTGAGGTACCTTAAAGCATAGGTCTTTCGCTGGCCAACCTGCTGGCTGCTGTCAGTTACGACAAAGTAGTCGTTCTTCGTTATAGACTGGTTTTCATTCAGCACAAGGTCGTCGTCACTGTCACCAAGCTTTAAGCTTGTTGAGCCACTTGCGTAAGCCAAAGGCAGCTTTGCATTTTTGCCACCGGCATCAGTGAACTCAAGGTAGTACTGGGTTGAGCCCGATGGTGTCAACTTGATTTTCTCAGTTGGCACGGGGTCCAATCCTGCATACTCGATGTCCCATGCATTAAGCAATGCCTGCGGCTTTCTCAGCTTCTGAGTGAGCTTTCCGCCAGCCGGAACATAGTAGTCCTGGTCGGCCGTTATATTGATAGCTATGCTGCTCAGCGTCATGGAAGTTGTCGAAGTGTTGCCGGCAACGATTGTAACCTTTGTGCCGGTTATTGTCTCAGTGCCAACCTCAAGTGTTTGCTCCCCGCTAGCTGAAGCAGCAGACCCAGCCGCAGTATCATGCAGCCTGACCTTGTCAGCGCCGAGGTAGAACTCTGTCTTCCTGACACCGCCGGCGAACTCCTGCGATATGATGTCCCTTATGCCAAGTTGGGTTCCATCCTTGAGTGTCTGGGTGTTGCCTTCCTGCAGCGAGTCAGATACCTCACCATTAATGGTGAACTTTGTGGTTGTTGAGCCAACGAAGTCCAAAGTAACTTCGTAGTCCTTGCCGCCAATCGTGTAGGTCTTTGTGTCGCCTTCACTAAGGACGTCCTTTGTGGCGCCGCCCATTAATGTTAAGTCAACACTAGCGTGGGTTGTGGCGTCAGTCCTGGCCTTAACTATAGACCAGTCCTTGCCGAGCATCTTGATGCTCTTGCCCTCAAAGTTCCACAGGTAATTTCCTGATGCTGCAACGGCACCTGCGGAATCGGTAGTATCTGACTTGGCAATTTCGGTAAACTCAAGCGAGTACCTTGCAATGCTGTTGCCACTCTGTCCGTCAATAAAGAGGTAGTCAGCACTCTTGCTGTTGTCAGGGTCTTCTGCATAAACAACCGACAGCATTATTGGGTTGCCCGTGCTTGCGGCTGGCAGCTGGCTGTCAAAGTATATATATTGCCGGTAGTCGTAGTCGCCCTGCGTGTTGGAGAATGTCCCATCCGCCAGGAGGGTTGGCAGCTCGTCCTTGCTAATGAAGGTTGTTATGTTCCTGATGTTCTCTTGTTTTGTGCTTTGGGTACCTGCATCAAGCCTCTCAGAGAACTCGAGCTTCTTGGCGCCCTGCTGGACTCTCCACGCGTCAGCTCCGCTCAGGCTTACCTGCCCGCCGCCGGTTGACTGGATTGTCTTCTTGACCCTTGAGGCGTACTGCAAGGCGTTAGAGACGTCAATAGAGCCTACAACATCTGAAGAGGCTGCGCCGTCACCAACTACGAGAACTGCATTGAACTTTCCGTCCTTGACAAAAGGGTCAGGATAGTTTTTCAAGTCTGCAGCTGCGGTGGCACTTAAAATAGTAGCACCCACCATAACTGCACCTGTGCCTAAAGCTAAAATCTTACCGATGGTCTTGCGTAACTTCACTCTCAACACCTCCATGTTGTCTTACTCATCATAATATTGTTTTTCTTTTTGCGAAACAGCTTTTGCTGCTTCCAAAAGCCCAAAATTGCAGGGGATATATAAAGGTTTTGTTTGCATCAAATGCGGCTTTAACCGCCGGCCTTTCTTTTCAGTTGCTTTTCACCCGGCTTTTGGACCTTCTTTTCCTTTGTTTCCTTTTTGCTCTCAGCCTTGTAGCCTTATTCCTGAACTTAGACAGCACTGCATACCTCGCAATACTGCTATGCTGGCAATCCAGCTGATAAGGGCTAACTGATGACACCTACTTTATAAAGTTTTCGGAACTGCAGGATATAATTTCGCCTGAAAATAGCCAAAAGCGTATACAGAAATAGGTATTAATAAAGGTTCGGGAATGCCTAGTAGGAAATGCCAATCACTGGAAAATCACCGAACCGGAACCAATGACAACTTTTTTATAATAGGGCATGTTAATTGCTGCAGCACAAAATAAAGCCGGAACAGAGGACTGAAGCGGCAGCAAAGGACAGCAGTTTCACAACGCTACGTTTTTCCCGACCAGAAAAACGCGGGGATGCCGCAGCGGCCAACCGGGGCAGGCTTAGGACCTGCTGGCTTAGTGCCTTCGGCGGTTCGAATCCGCCTCCCCGCATTCAACCTTTCTGTTCGCAGCGGCCCACAAAAAGCTTGACCAAAAACGAACGCAAACAAAAGAAATTTATAGTAGTTATTACTAATAATTCCTAGTAAGATTAGGGAATTGTTCGCTAGCTTGGTAATGGTGAGGCAGGAATGGCGGTTTCAAGGGTAACAAGGAACTATCAGGTAACTGTGCCGAGGGAGATAAGGGAGCTGGCTGACATCAGGGTTGGCGACACAATCCTGTTCATAAAAGATGGAGAAGATGTTGTCTTAAGGAGGATAGACAAGGAGCTGCTCGGCAAGGGCTTCGGGCTGTGGAAAAAGGCACAGGAAAAGACGCCTTGGCTTGTTGACAGGTTCCTGAGGAAGGAGGCTGGGCAGGCGCCTAAAAAAGCTTAGAAAATGGCAAAGAAATTATTAATCAACAGTGACGTGTTCACCGACTACCTGATGGGTGAACAGCGCGCAAAGGAGTTCTTTGAGCAGCTGCCTGAAGGCACATTCTATTACTCGGCGCTGACCAAGCTGGAGCTTCTTTCAGCAGGCGTGTGCTCTGACTCAAACGTAAGAAGCGCGACAGCGGCAATGCTATCACTGGGAAAAAAAGCGGAAATCGATGATACGATAATAGGAACGGCAGCCGAACTCAAAAGGGAGCACAGCCTCTCGCTGCCGGACTCGGTAATGGCAGCAACTGCCATGCACCTCAAGGCTGAACTGGTCACCAAGAACGTCGGTACCCTCAAAAAGATTAAGGAACTCCTGCTTATGAAACCGTACTGACACCTTGCTAAGCGCTGCTAATCGCTGCCAATGCGCAAAACAAAGCGGCGCAACATTTTTAAAGGAACTTCTTTTCCGCACAACCCGCAAGTTGTTTTAAACGACTGCGCACAATCGAGCCAAGCTCGATTTGTGTTCTTGAGAAGAAGGTTGATCAAGAAACGCATAAACGAACATGACAGACACAAAGCTCGAGGAAGCAAAACCGATTGTTGAGGCGGAAAAAAAGGACAGCAAGCAGGATAAGCAGGGCGATAAGCATGATATCGTGACGGCTCTTTCGGTTGATGCCAACCAGCTTATAGAAATACTGGCAAAAGAGCTGCAAGGCATCCCGCAGATAAAGCCGCCAATATGGGCACCCTTCGTAAAAACAGGAGCGAACAAGGAAAGGCCACCAGCAAGAAAGGACTGGTGGCACGTAAGGGCTGCATCGGTTCTCAGAACAGTGGCAAGGCTTGGGCCGGTTGGAACATCAAAGCTCAGAACCAAATACGGAGGAAAGCACAGCCGCGGCTACAAGTCAGAAAGGTTCGTTCGTGGCTCAGGAAGCATAATAAGAAAGGCAATGCAGCAGCTTGAGAAGGCAGGCCTTGTCAAGCAGGCAGTAAAAGGCGTTCACAAAGGCAGGATAATCACAGAAAAGGCAGCAGCAATCCTTAGGACAACAGCCCATAAGGCAATGGCAGAGCCAAGGAAAGCAAAAGCTCCGAAGATGATGCAAGTTGGCAGCAGCCGACTGCACAGTCCTGCCGAAGCAGGACTTGTGCCAGCTCCGCAATCACACATAACACCGGCAGCAGTTACGCAGTCTCCAACAGCTAAAAAGAAAGAAGCAAAGGAGACGAAAAAGCAGTAATTGCTGCTTGTTAACAAAATGGACCGGGAGCTTGAAGAGCTGAAGCGAAAAAGGATAGAACAGCTTAAGCAAGCTTACGCCGAGCGGCTTCAAGGGCAGAACTCAGAGAGGCAGCAGGCAGAGATGGAGGCATCCCAGCAGCTTGAAGCCATCGAAGATGCTGTAAAGGCTCACCTCACCAAGGAGGCGCTGCAAAGGTACGGAACCCTGAAGCTGGCACATCCGGAAACAGCAATCCAGCTCGTCATAGCGGTTGCACAGGCAATAGAGGCAGGAAAGCTCAGGGGCATGCTCGGAGACGAGCAGCTCAAGGAAGTGCTCCAGCAGCTGTCACGATTAGCACACAAAGGCAAAGCCCAAGTCGTTCAAGGCACGCAAGTCGGCAGGCAGCCGACTTGGGAAACCAAGATAACAAGGATCTAAAATGGCAAGATACAAGCACCCAAGCAGGAAACAAAGGCTTGCGAAGAAGGCAGACCAGACAAAGTGGGCGCCCTTCTGGACAGTGCCAAAGACATACGGCAAAGGAAGAAAGATACACCCTGGAAGGCACACTGCTGTCAAAAGAAGCTGGAGAAGGCAAAAATTAAAGGCATGACCTTTTTACTCGCCTGCTGGCTCGTAAAAAGCTCAACCAAAAAACGGGACGATAAGAATGGCTGCTGTTGAACGAACACTAACAATCAACCTGAGAAAGGAAATAATGAAGGTGCCTGACTATAAAAGGGCCAAGAAGGCCGTAACTGCCATAAGGGAATTCCTGCAGAGGCACATGAAGGCAGATGCCAAGGACGTAAAGATAGGAAAATACCTCAACCTAAAGATTTGGGAGCACGGCATAAAAAAGCCGGCACACAAGATAACAGTAATTGCCAAAAAGGACGACAAAGGCATAGTGACCGCAGAGCTGCCAAACATACCAGTCAAGAAGCAGAACGAAAAGAGGCTCAAGGCAAAGGAAAAACAAGGGAAGAAGGAAGCAAAAGCAACCGAGCAAAAAGAGACGAAAGCTACAGCAGCGACAACTACGGCAACAACTGCTATGGCTGCAACACCAGCACAAGCTGATAAATCTGCAAAACCTTCTTTAACCACTTCGGAAAGCACGTCAGTTAAGAAAGCCTAATTTTTATTCCTGAACAATTCCTAATTCTTTCCATAAAGTTTATATTTAAAATAGGATTCACTGTAGCAGATGAAACTCCTCGAACAAGTGTTGTCCGAATTCGACCCCAGGAAGGATGTTTCCAGGGCAAAGGATATTATTGACCGGTCTTGGAATAAGGGGATAGAACTATTTCTGTCAATAAGTCCAATACCTGCAGCATACACTGCCGCATTTCTACCGGCGGCATATATGTTTTGGAAAGGGGGATTAAGAGGCGGAAGTGTTGGCGCTGCGGCAGGAGCGGTAATTGCATATGCTCTCGGCAACGATGTGGCAACTGGCGCAGCTGCCGGGGCACGATACGGAGTTGTGGCAGACGTGGGCCAGCAAGTAGTCCGTGGTTTAGTATCTGTCATTAGAGAGAGCAGAGCTGAAACACACAATCACTATTTAATGTAACGAATCCTCTTGAGACCCTTAAGGTAGCAGGTCAAGAAATAAGGCAATTCTTCACCCAGAAACTTTATTAAAGGGCGACCGAATATTTTCCCAATTATGCCAATGCAAGACACAAAAAGCGTGATAGAAGCCGCCAAGGCGCTTCTAAGGCAGAACCGCAGGACCGTGGCAGGCTACACGTTCACTATTCCGAGCCCGCGCGAGTACAGGCACCAATGGCTGTGGGACAGCTGCTTCCACGCAATCGTGCTGAGGCACTTTGACACAGCTGCGGCAGAGGAGGAGCTGCGAAGCCTGATTGCAAGCCAGCACTCTGACGGGATGATACCGCACGAGAGCAAGTTCAACATCCTCGGGAAGATGCTGCCGATTACCAGCAGGGTAACCCAGCCGCCGTTCATAGCAAGGGCAGCGCTTGAGGTGTACGAAAAAAGCCGCAATAAACAGTTTCTGGCCAGCATTTTTCCGCGGCTGCACCGATACCACGGCTGGCTGGAAGCTCAAAGGGAAACAAATGGCGTGCTGAGGGTCGTTGACTGCAACGAAAGCGGGGAGGACAACTCTGTCGTGTGGGATGATGAATACGTTGTGCCCGTACACAAGACATACATGAGATGGTTTCCCACTTATGTCCCGCTCTTCCCGCAACTGGCAGCGCTCAGAAGTGTCACAGCAACATCAGTATATGCTGATGCTCTGGAGTGCATGGCAGAAATAGCCGGAATCTTGGGTGAAAAGGAGCCAGGCAACAGTTACAGGAAAAGAAACAAAGCTGTCGTTGCCGCAATGCCAAAAGCCTTCAGGCAGAAGGACGGACTATATTATAGCAAGACGCGTCGCGGCAAGCCCATACCTTACAAGACAAACTCGATATTCTCGCCACTTTTCGCGGCTGCGATAACCAAAAAAGAGGCGAGAAGCCTTATTGAAGGCCACCTGCTGAACGAAAGAGAGTTCTGGACGCCATACGCAATACCAACAGTTGCCATCAGTGAGCCCAAGTTCTCAGCAGAGGGATACTGGCGCGGCCCCATGTGGGTCAACATAAACTGGATGCTCCACAGGGGATTGTTACGATACGGCTTTAAGGATGCTGCGCAGGTGCTGCTGCAGAAGACTATTGCCGCAATAAAGAAAAGCGGGTTCAGGGAGTACTACAACCCCATTACCGGGGATGGCCTTGGCGCCAAACAGTTTGGGTGGAGCGCGCTGGTTGCTGACATGATACTGCAGAAATAGCTATGAAAAAAGGGCGTGGAAGCATTACCATAGTAATGATTTATATACAAGCGCTTATTTTCACCATATTAGCATGCAAAAACGGGCTTTACCGGAAGCCCTTTGTAACGGCAGAGAACAAAGCAAACCGGACATCAAACGCTACTGTTCTCAGATTTATTTGAATAGATGAGGAAGATAAAAATGAAAATTGAAGAGCTAAATTTGAGCCCGATGCTGCTGAAGGCAGCCAAAGGATTGGGGTTTGTTGAGGCAACGCCCATCCAGGAAAAGTGCATCCCTCTGATTCGGGAAGGAAAGGACGTTGTAGGCCAGTCAAGCACGGGCTCAGGGAAGACGGCAGCCTTTGGATTGCCGATTCTGGAGAAGGTACAGCCAGGGCATGGCTTGCAGGTGCTCATACTCACCCCAACAAGGGAACTCTGCGTCCAGGTAACCGAAGCGATGAACGAGTTCGGCAGGCACATCCACACAAGGGCAGTCAGCGTCTACGGAGGAGTGGGGATTGAACCGCAGATAAGGGCAATCCGCACCGCAGACATCGTGGCTGGCACACCCGGAAGGGTACTTGACCACATCGAAAGGCGCACAATCAGCTTTGACAAGGTAAAGTTCCTAGTAATAGACGAAGCTGACAAAATGTTCGAGATGGGCTTCATCGATGACGTGGAAAGGATAGTCAGCCATGTCCCAAAGGAAAGGCAGACCATGCTCTTCAGCGCAACAATGTCAGCCGATGTACACGGCATAGTCAGGAAGCACATGCGCTCACCCGCAACAATCAAAGGCGAAATCTACGTTGACAAGAGCCTGCTCAAGCAGGTCTACTACGACATAAAGGCGTACGAGAAATTCTCGCTGCTTGTGCACCTCCTAAGGAACAAGACATCAGGGCTTGCGCTGATATTCTGCGCCACAAGAAGGGAGGTTGACACTTTGGCCAGGAACCTGAAAATGCAGGGACTAAAGGCAATGGCAATACATGGAGGACTAACCCAGAACAGAAGGCTGTACGCTCTCGACTCGCTCAAGAAAGGGCACATCAGCGTGCTTGTCGCGACTGACGTTGCAGCTCGCGGCCTTGACATCCGCGATGTCAGCCACGTCTACAATTATGATGTCCCGAAAACATCCGAAGAATACGTCCACCGCATTGGCAGGACCGCGAGAGCCGGAGACAAGGGCGATGCAGTCACGCTGCTCACCGAAAGGGACTACGAGAACTTCAGCAACGTCCTAAGAGACCACACCCTCGACATCAGAAAGGCAGACCCGCCGCAGTTCGAAAAAGTCAGCTTCGTAAGGGTACAGCGCGAGTTTGGGGGAGAACGAGGAAGGCCGCAGCGCGGCAGCTACGGCAGGGGAGGATACGGAGAATCACGCGGACGTGGCGGCTACGGCGAGCGCTCATCCTCATACGGCCACAGCAGGGACAGCCGAGGCAACTACGCCCGAAGCAGCGGCCAGGGCGGCGAAAGGCGGCCTTACAGGGGCGGAAGCCGCAGCCCAAGCAGCCACCACGGCGGGCAGGGCAGGGGAAGATACAACATCAACGTGTAAAAGTTGTATACAAGTTGTAGTAATTTTGTGGTATTCTGCTTTATATTTCTTCCCAGCGTACTTAACGCATGGATAAAAAGGTCGTTGAAGGATTCAAAAGAGATTTTCTTGCCATAAAGCAAAAAGGATTTGTGCCTTCAACGAGAACTCACGATACAGGAATAGGAAAAACTTTTGAAGACTTGGTTGGAATTCACGAAAACAATAACTATCTCGCAGATTATAAAGATGAGCTTGAGATAAAATCATCAAGAGACTTATCAGAAAGCATGGTAACGCTCTTCACTAAATCCCCTTCGCATCCTTTGAAGGCCAATTCTTTTATTAGGGAGCATTACGGGAAGCCGGATAGTGATTTCACCGCTGTGAAAATTGTGCATAGTACTGTCTCGGCCACAAATTTCAACACATTTGAAAATAAGTGGGGTTTTAAGATAAATGTAAGTGAGCAACTCGGATTAATCTCCCTTATTATCAAAAATCTCAAGACGGCAGAAGTTAATGATTCTCAGATATACTTCACTTTTGATGACCTGAAGGAAAGAGTAGAAAAGAAGTGCAAACATGTGGCATATGTTAGTGCTGAACCTAAAAAAGAAAATGGTAAAGAATTTTTTAAATTCAACAAAGCAGTACTGCTAAGTGGGCTAACATTTCAAAAATTTGTCGATTGTGTAAAAAAAGGTCTTATCGTATACGACATCAGACTAGGCATTTACAGAAGTGGAAAAATGAAAGGAAAACCGCACGACCATGGCTCCGGATTCAGAGTTCTCAAACGCAACGTGGACAAAGTCTTTGACGTACAGGAATTATAAATCATAACTTCTCTAAGATAACTATCCATTCCTCATTCATTGTAACAGCATGATTTCCTTTTACGTTGGTAGGACTGTTTGATCTAGGCATTCTCTTGCTAGGTATGTTTCTAATAAAAGTATGATGATGCTTATAATTATTCTGTGCTTGAAATAAATCTGTTATTATATCATCTGTAGGGATTTTGATACCTTTAACAGTTCTGTTACCAACTACAAAGCAGAGAAATGCACCTTTTTTTGTAACACGATCTAGCTCTTTCACACACTTGGCAAAATCTACATAGAAACTTAAAACATCCTTTGCACGCTTAGGGTCTTGTTCTATGACTTGTTTCATGGTCTGTGCCAAATGAGGCGACTCTAAACCATTCTCTAACTCTTTTGTCGGAATTCCCCCTAAACTGACCTTGTCTATAGCCAGCACTTCCTTTGGATCATAGCCTAACCACTGCAGTGCCAAACGTGAAAATTGACCATAAGCTACTGTTGTTCTGCTATCCCCATAAGGAGGAGAAGTCACAATTAAATCAACTTCCCCCTCAGGGATAGAAGTTAAATTTCGCGTATCTTCTGCCAATATACGCACATCGCAGCTCTTATTACAAATATTAACGTACTCCTCCATTCCTACAAGGTTACTCTCTAAATTCTCTTTGAACTTCAAGAACGTCTTTGGATTATGTTTTCTGAGCATATCTTGACTTTTCCTATAAAGTTTGTATTCATTACTTCTCGTATTGGAAACGTCTCTAACAGTCTCAGAAAAAGCAACTAAAAAGAAATTCCGTATATTTTCATCTTCAACTTTAGCAATATTGCTTTTTAAAATAGCCAGATCAGTAATTACATGAGGCTTAAACCAGAAGTCAATATTGAAAAAATACGGTTTTTCTACGATTTTCTCCTTAAAATTAACCGCTCGAAAATCATCATTACACCTTTGCATGAATTTAACATATTCTTCTTTTAGTAAAGCTAGTTTAATGGGCGTTGTTTTAACTTTTGCAATCAACAGTGCAAGCGGGTTTATATCTATCCCATACACCTTTCTGAAATTCTGATGAAGTGTTGCCTCCAAAAGAGCGGTTCCCGACCCCATAAACGGATCCAGAAGAATTTCTGCTTTTGCTCCATAGGTTTCAATAAGTCTGCGAGCAATCTGAGGGATCATCATGGCGGGATAACTATGAAAGCCATGATTGCTGTACTTAGTATCAGCTGTTCTAAAATCCCATGACGTGTCAAAGGTTTTAGTCCTTTTTTCCTTAACTAAGCTTTGTGATAACATCTTTCCCCAATTTTGTCAACTGATACAAACGGCCTTTCCTCGTTTCCTCGTTCAAACACTCAACAAGGCCATTCCGCTTCAAATCCTTAAGGAACATACTTACATGATTCAGTCGGATTTTAACCTCTTTTGCAATCTCCGAAGGCATCTTAATTCCATCACCTATCGTTTTTAATATTTTCCATCGATACTGAGACGATTTAACAAGCGATACTGCCGCTATAACTTCTTTTTCCATACTTTTGACGTTTGATACAATAATATTTAACCTTTAGTATAATTTAGATACAAAATGAATACATATAATAATGTTTCCATTCCGAACTTCAAAGTTTCGCCATTTAAATATGTTACCCGGGCAATTGTCCAGTGTCCAGTGGAAAGCTTATTAAAAGATGACCAATTCCAAAAAGGCGGAGGTGATCTATTGAACGAAAATCTTTTGCCTTTTGAAAAGGAGAAAAGAAGCGTGCTTGTCAAACGGAAAGACGCTGTAACCTCTGACAAATACAGCTGCAGACCTGAGGAAAGAAAAACAGAAGAGCTTGTCAATTACGGCATAATAAACCTTGACAAGCCAGCTGGGCCAACGTCCCATCAGGTAACTTCCTATGCTAGGGACATACTGCACGTAAAAAAAGCCGGTCACTCTGGAACGCTGGACCCCAACGTGACAGGCGTTTTGCCAATCGCGATAGGAAGGGCAACGCGAATCGTGCAGCTCCTCCTGACAGCAGGCAAGGAGTACGTCTGCCTGATGCACCTGCACAAGGACGTGCCGGAGGAAAAGCTGAGGCAGGTCTGCGCGGAGTTCACCGGCAAGATAAAGCAGCTGCCTCCTGTGAGAAGCTCAGTGAAAAGGCAGCTTCGCGAGAGGACAGTGTATTATTTCCAGCTGCTGGAAATAGACGGGAAAAATGTTTTGTTCAAGGTTGGAACCCAGGCCGGCACTTACATAAGAAAGCTCGTCTCAGACATTGGCGTGAAAGTCGGAGGGGCGCACATGGTAGAGCTGCGCAGGACAAAGGCAGGGCCGTTCAGCGAGGATGACGGAACACTGGCAACTTTGCACGACCTTGCTGATGCTTACCACTACTACAAAAGCGAAGGCAATGACAAATTCATAAGAAAAGTGATACAGCCCGTTGAGAGGGCGGTAGGGCACATCCCGAAGATATGGATAACCGACAGCGCTGTTGAGAGCCTCTGCCACGGCGCCCCACTTCACATGCCAGGGGTTGCAAAGCTGGAGAGCGGCATAAAAAAAGGCGACAGGATAGCGATAATGACGCTTAAGGACGAGCTGGTTGCCTACGGCACATCAGCGGAAGACTCACAGAAAATCCTCAAGGACGAAAAAGGCCTCGCAGCCAAGGCAGAAGCGGTGTTCATGAAGGAAGGCACTTATCCGAGAATCAAGGCGTGAACACGTCGTTTAATACCTTCATTATGTGTGGGTTTATCTTCATTTTCTTTAGCTGAGCATAAGAGAATAGCCCAAGACCTCGGCCTTCTGTCTGCTGCTGCTTAAGTTTCTCCAGCGGGTAAGTTAATTTGCCAACAAAAACGAACTGCTCCCACAAGCCTCCTTCAAAAGGTGCAACGTACCTACCAAAAAACTTTACACGTTTCAAATCAATGCCAAGCTCCTCTTTAGCCTCTCTACGCACGGCCTGCTCAGGAGTTTCACCAGCGTCAATACCACCACCGAAAAAAGCCCATTGCCCAGGCAGAACTTTAGAATCCTTGGCTTTGTGCTGAAGAAGCACTCTACCTTCGCCATCTTTCAGAACAAATACGGCAACGCTTCTGAAATATTTTGACATACCTTGCCTTTAATCCACAGTGAACAAATCGCTGTTGTTGTCAACCTTCAAAATCTTCTTCTCTCAATCCTGAAGCCTTAATTATTTGGTGCAGTGTCCCTTTCTTCAGCACAGGATGGGTTGGAACTGTCAGCTTGAGAGTTTCATTCCACAGACTGAAGTCCTGCTTTAATGCCCAAATTGAACACTTGTTATTTGTTATGCCTTTACTTTCCTAATCATTAGCCCACTTGTTATTGGGGTTATTTTGACAGTTGAGCCCTTACTCAGCCTCATATGGCTGGCCAGCTCCTGAGGGATTGTCACCGCTAAACTCCTGCCTGTAACGGTTATTTTTCTCTGGAATCCGAAAGTGCTTTCAACCAGTGCCTTTGTCCTTTGCTCCATATCAGCTGCTTGATCTTCTGTGAAGAACACATTGCCGCATCCCGGACACTTGTAAGCTGGCACGTTGCTAAGAAGATGACCTTCCACATACTCGTAAGTTGGAAGGAGTACATTCCTCATCTCCGAGTCACACTTTGCACAGTAAATAGCGCCTTCCTTCATTTTAGTTGCCATTTTTTCCTCCTGACCGTGTAGCAAGTTACCACCCTTGTTTCTTCCTTTCTTAATGTGTATATCACAACTATCTCCTTGTCTTTCAGCTGCAGTTGCTTTCCGTAGCGCAACTCGCC
>JACPTF010000010.1 GCA_016192915.1 Candidatus Woesearchaeota archaeon
CGGAATGTGGCACATTGACACTGCAGAGATGTACAGTTCTGGGCATGCCGAGGAAATAGTTGCGGCAGCGATAAAAGATGTGCCAAGAAAATCTGTGTTTATCACAACAAAAGTGTTGCCTTCGCACCTGAAACACGATGACCTCATTGCCGCTGCGGAGAAAAGCCTGAGGCGGCTGCAGCTCGAATACATTGACTTATACCTGATACACTGGGTTAATTCAACTTCACAGATTAAGGAAGCCATAGCGGCCATGGACGAGCTCGTTGCAGCTGGAAAAGTCAAGCACATTGGCGTCAGCAATTTTACGTTGAAGCAGCTGCAGCTGGCGCAGTCGTTTACAACGAATAAAATTGTAACAAACCAAGTAGAATATAACCTCCTTGAGCGCAGCTGCGAGGAAGAGCTGCTGCCTTACTGCCAGGAAAATGATGTCATCCTGACAGCTTACAGCCCATTGGCGCAGGGAAAACTGCTGAAAAACAAAACGCTGGCTGAAATTGCTGCAAAACACGGCAAAACAACAGCGCAAGCCGCCCTTAACTGGCTTGTTTCCAAGAAAAACGTCATCGCAATACCAAAAGCAGCTGACGTTGAGCATGTGGCAGAAAACGCTGGAGCGGTTGGATGGAAACTCAGCAAAGACGATTTGGAAGCTATAGAGAAAGAATTCTAAACTAAGCAGTTAGCAATAAATTTACTATATACCCAAGATTTAAATAGCCGTTTGACTACTGTAGCTATTGTCCTGAACAGGGATAAGTTGCGAGGTGATGCAGAAAGTGTTTGCGAATAAGGAATTTCAGGACACAAGCTAACAACCGTGAAAGCGACAGGCTGATGAGAACTTCGGATGCCTAACGATGCGGTGGCGTAAAACGGCAATAGTGGCTTTGCGTAAAAAGCAAACGGTCACAACAAGTTGCCTCAGCCAAATCGAACAAAGAATAAAACGCCACTAAAAACCGCATTGGCCGGTTGGAAGCTTGATTATATACTACACATAATTCTGGCTAAATTGGTTCTAACTTTAAAAATTTTTAAACAATTGTTGTTACAGCTGCTGCTTCGAGAGCTAAAAAACAGGCAAAAGCACAGAAACAGGCAGAGTCCAATACCCTTTTTGAATGCTTTTCCATACTAGTATAATAGTATTACGTTGTAGTATATATATTTAAATTGCGAAATGCTTAAATACTTTATATAACAGGAAAAGGGTTCATTTTAGTTTTTTTGGGATAAAATCAGAAATCGGGATCAAATCCGCTCGTCTGGACAACGACCGGGTTTAATCGGACATCATCAGATAAATTGTTTTTGGACAAATCAACACACAGTTTGACTGGACATCAAAACTGCTTGTTCTAGTTGGAGATATACACGACTGTAGTATTTAAACATTACTGTCACGTAAACTACATAATATAAAACATATGTTGCAGTAGATAAGTTTATGATTGCAGTTGCGTATGAAACCCTTTTAGCAAAAGGGTTTATCCAAAAAATAAAAACAACAAAAACTGCGAAAGCGGGGTGGATGAAAATGGACTTTATCGTGCAAGACGCACTGAAGAGTGCACAGGATTTAGACGTGAGCCAGGCAATGGTTGGGCAAGCCAACATAAAAGTGATTGGCGCAGGCGGCGCAGGAAACAACATGGTGTCCTGGCTGTACAAGAAGGGAATTAAAGGCGCAGAGATTATAGCATGCAACACAGACAAGCAGCACCTTGACATTTCTTCTGCTGACAAAAAGTTCCTTATTGGAAAGGACCTGACTCGCGGCCTTGGCTGCGGCGGCTACCCTGAAAAAGGGGCGGAAGCAGCAAAGGAGGCGATGCAGGAGATTAAGGAAGCCCTCAAAGGGGCAGACATGGTATTTGTCTGCGCAGGAATGGGAGGAGGAACAGGAACAGGCTCAGCTCCGGTAGTTGCCAAGGTTGCAAAGGAAAACGACGCAATCGTAATCGGGACTGTCACTATGCCTTTCAAGATTGAACGTGCCAGGATAGACAAGGCAGAGTTCGGACTCCAGCAGCTGAGGCAGGTTTCAGACACGGTAATCGTTATTGACAACAACAGGCTTGTGCAGATTGCAGGAAACCTTCCGATTGAGCAGGCATTTGCCGTAGCTAACGAGCTCATCGCGACAATGATTAAGGGGATAGTTGAAACAATAGCCGTGCCATCGCTGGTCAACCTTGACTTTGCAGACGTGAAGGCAATAATGAGCAACGGAGGAGTTGCGGCCATAGGCGTAGGAAGCTCAGACACCAACAACCGTGTTGAAGAAGCAGTACAGGGCGCATTGAGCAACCCACTCCTTGACATAAGCTACAAGGGAGCAACCGGGGCCCTTATTCACGTATCCGGAGGACCGGACATGACCCTTGATGAAATCAACAGGATAGGAGAGCTCGTTACAGAAAGCCTTGACGAAGATGCCAACGTCATCTGGGGAGCCAGGGTATCCGAGCAGATGAAGGGCAAGGTAACTGTGATGACAATCATCACCGGAGTAAAGAGCCCGTGGATCCTTGGAAAGGTTGACAAGCAGAGGGCAGCAGCCGCAAGGATGAGCATGGCAAGCCGCATAGATGACGAGCTCGGCATCGAGATAGTCTAGGCGAAGGACAAGCAAAGGACTCACATTCACCACTTAGGTGAGCTTTCTTTGCCTTCATTTACCACCCCCAACAACCAACAATGAAGGCAAAAAAGGACAGCGTCCTCAAGCAATCGCTTGGGGACCTTTTTCTTTTTTGAAATCTTAACAAGGCACCTTGAACAGCTTTTCCTGCCATAAAAATAGTAAGACTTAAATATAAGTATGACTTTTCTTATGGTATGACTCTGACAGCGGTAAGTAAAATCGGGCCGAAGGGGCAGATTGTGCTCAAAAAAAAGCTGCGGGAAGAAGTCGGACTGCAGGAGGGGGAAATGATAGAGGCGCAAGTGACCAAGGAAGGGATACTCATAAGGCCGTTTGACGCAGACAAGTTGATGAAGTCATTAGAGGAAACAGCAGCAAAGGTTACTGCAAAGTGGCCTAAAGGCCTTACTGCTGTAGAGGCGGTCAGGCGGGAAAGGAGATATTAGCACAGAGGTGAGGCCAATGAACTTATTCTTGGATACTTCCTGCATGGTTTCCTTTTTCATATCAGACAACCGTCACCAACAAGCAAAGTCTGTAATAGACAAGGTACTGAAGGGCGAAATTCAAGGATTGATATCGGCATTATCCCTGACAGAACTCTGTGGTGCCGTGAGAAGAAGAACTGACCAAGCCACGGCGAAACAAGTCAAAAATGACATAGCAGGCCTTGTTGAGAAAGGAATAGTAAACATCATTCCAATAACGAACTCGGATGCTTATCTGGCAAGTGACCTTGCCATATCAACAGGTCTTAGGGGCGCAGATGCCTTGATTGTCAACGCAGCAAAACAGGCGGGATGTGAACTGTTCACGTTTGACGAAGAAATGAAAGCACGCACAGAAGGTGTAGTTGAACTTTACGAACCGTAAATCAAACCTTCTTTGTGCCAACAGCAACAATTTCCTTGTACACTTTTTCGCTGTCGATCTTCACGCCAAGGCGGCGGAAGAAGTCTGCAACGTTCTCAACATCCCTGCTGAGGTATTCGTAGGCGTTTGGAGCATTCATCGGCACCATCTGCGAGAAGTCTATCAGGACCGGGCGCTGGTTGTCGTTGAGGATGTTGAACTTTGACAAGTCTGAATGTACATAGCCGTAATGGTAGAGCTTCTTGACGTCTTCTATGATTTCCCTGAAAAACTGCTGAGGCTTCTTCGGAACATCATCCTTCATCTTTTGAGCGGGGGCATGCTCACCAACCTGGGTCATTACAAGGATATTCTTAAGGAATGCCAGAGGCAATGGCGCCCTCACGCCTGCTTCCCTACAAGCCAGCAGGTTTCTGTACTCCCTCTGGCACCATGCAAAGACTATCTCCCTCGGCCTCTTCTTCAGGCCAGAGTAGCGCGGGTCAGGAGAAATGTATCTGTACATGCTGTTAAAGTCGCAGGTTTCAAGCCTGTAGATTTTTATGACAACTCGCCGCCCTTCGCCTTTAGCAGCTGCCGTGAATATGTTGGCCTCCTTGCCAATTGAGAGCGGGCTGAGCGTTCCTTCCACAAAATGGTCCTTGCTGCCCAGAACGAACAAGTTGCGGATTGTGAACTGGTCAAACACGTCATTAAGCGTCTTGAAGCGCTCTCGGAACTTCCTTGCCATAACTGCAGAAGTAATGTGATGGGTTTATAGAGTTTTTGGAACTACGGATTTCGCAGCCGCAAGCATTCCAAGGTCGTAAGGCTGTTCCAACGCGCTAGCATTAATATGCTTTACCATTTATAAACCTTTCCATTATTGCCACTATTAAGTGAATACTACATCATACAAAACTTTATTAATAAGCTTCCTACTCTATGATGCACGTATTCAACGAGAGTGCATATTCGGTCCTTCCGCAACCGGGCTGCGAAAGCCTTGGGATGAACGGGAGCCACAATGTGCGCTCGGCCCGGTACAGAGTTACCCGGACAAGCTTGCCCAATGGCTGGCCAGGAATTCGGGAGTTAGTGTCGGGCAACATTTTCATTCACGATCAAGACGGTTTTGGAAATCCCAAGAACCATAACAGAATTTAAGGCACAATGCGCCAGAAAGTAACAAGCACAACTATCATAGCGGCTAAGAGCCGCATCAAGTTTCAAAGGAAAAGCCTTTTGATTTACATTCATATGACCCCAAATTCGCCTCGCGGCGAATGGGCCCAGTCGTGTTGCACACGACTTGGGTTTTTGTGAAAAAGGTCAATCAAAAAGTGCTAAAAAAACGCTATGAAGAGTTTGGTTAAGTTTAACCAAAAGTTGTGACTTGTTCTTAAAGCTGGCGTTGTGCCTAAACACGGGGCGATTTGAAATGGGAAAGATAAGTCCGGTATCGGCGAAGTACATCATACACTCCACCATCCAGATTGATGGCGTTGTCGACAGGCCAGACGTGATTGGGGCTGTATTCGGCCAGACCGAAGGCCTTCTTGGGGCTGACCTCGAGCTGAGGGAGCTGCAACGATCAGGAAGGATTGGCAGGATTGAGGTAGACACTGAAATCAGAAGCGGAAAGACATCCGGTGCAATAACCGTTCCGTCTTCCCTTGACAAGGCAGAAACCGCAATCATAGCGGCAGCCCTTGAGATAATCCAGAGGATAGGGCCCTGCAACGCCAAGCTTAAGGTCGAAAGCATTGAGGATGTCAGGGTGAGCAAGAGAGGCTATGTCATTGACAGGGCAAAGGAGCTCCTAAAGACAATGGTTGACACAGTAATGCCTGACTCGGGTGAGTTGGCCGAAGAGGTTTCAAAGGCAGTCAGGGTGATGGAAGTGGTGGAGTACGGCACCGACAGGCTTCCTGCTGGACCGGCAATTGCCGAAAGCGAAGAGGTCATTGTTGTTGAAGGAAGGGCAGACGTCCTCAACCTGCTCAAGCACGGCTTCAAGAACGTGATAGGCATGAACGGAACCTCTGTTCCCCCAAGCATTTCAGAGCTGAGCAAGAAGAAAGTGCTCACGGCATTTGTTGACGGCGACAGGGGAGGGGACCTTATATTGAAAGAACTCATTGATGTTGCCGAGATAGATTATGTGACCAAGGCACCTGACGGAAAGGAGGTTGAGGAGCTTGAAAAGAAGGAGATTCACAAGGCCCTAAGGGCAAGGGTTGTTCCTGAACAGCTCAGGCTGGAAAGGGCAGAGAGAATAGAGAAGCAAGACAAAAACCAGGCTGACAAGGCTGAACGGGAGGAGTTCCAGCAAAACAGTCCAGCCAGTCCAACTGGTCCAAGAGAAGAGTTCAAGCCGCGAGAGGAATTCAGGCAGGAACGCTACCCAAATCAGTTTGGGCAAGGCCAGCAGCCGGGCCAGGCCAGAAGGTCGCAGATGATGCCGAACCGCAGGCCGATGCAGAGAGAGCAGAGGTTTGAAAGGGAGCAAAGGTTTGGCAGGGAGCCAAGGCCTGAGCAGCATGACCTTTTTAGCGAAAAACCCAAGTCGGCAGCAGCCGACTGGGCCCAGTCGCCACAGCGACTTGGGGGTCAATCAAACCCAAATCGTGAATACACGATTGGGCCCCGTCGCAGCAGCGACGTGGGAACAGAGCCAAAGCAGCAGCTTTCCCAGAACGAGAAAACCGTTTTCAGGGAGATTTCCGGGGCGCTTATCGGCACAAGAGGAGCTTATCTCTTTGATGAGAAGCTCACCGTCCTTGGAAAGGTGCCCCTTGCTGAGCTCCAGTCAACGCTCAGAAGCCTCAACAATGTTTACGCAATAGTGCTTGACGGCACCATAGACCGCGACCTTGTCAAGGCAGCCGAGATTGCCAATGTGAAATGCGTCGTGGCAATGGACTCGAAGATAAGGCCTGATGAGACAAGGCTGGCTGTTGCAACACTAAGCGAGCTGTAAAAGCCCGCTTTTTCTTTTTTATTTCTAAAGAACCACCCGTCTCTGACGGGTGGGATTATGTGACTATTGTGACGGGTGGTTCTTAGTGCTCAGAATTTTCCAGTCTGCAAAATGCCAACAGCAAGCGAAGCTTGCCATCAGTCATAGACTGATGGAAAATTCTGACATTTTATCAGCTGGGCACGGCAACAATCAGGACATCAGCATTTGTTTTGAGAAACTCTATGTAAGCAGCCCTTTGTTCCCTTTGGCGGTAGGCAGTGAGTGAGTCAACGATGTTTTTCTCAACCTTTTCAAGGGGAACGCCCGATAAGGGGAACATGCTTGAGTTGTAAGCAGCCTCAACATCCTCGCGCTTTATAATGAGCTGAGCCGGCACTTTCTTGTCAAGAAGCTTGCTAATCAAAACCTGCTTCTTCAAAGCGACTTTGAACTTCTCCAGTGAGCTTTTTCTCACGTCAAGCTGCTCCTTCAGCTGGGCCTCTGTCAGGTTGCTTGCCAGCAAGAAGTAGTCATACTCGCTGTCAACTTCATCGTCAGTTGCCGCAAGTTTTTCCTTTAGCGCTGCCTGGTATAATACTTCCCTTTCAATGAGGAAGGAAAGCGCATCCGCCTTTGTTATGTTTGCGCGCTGCTCCGGGGCCAATGACGCGTATTCGTCATTAACATCATCAAAATATATGTTGGCTCCGTTGACAAGGGCTGCGACTTCCCTGCCTTTTCCTTCAGGATTTACCTTATCACTACTGCAGCCGCCAAGAAAAGCCAGTGCGACAACTGCAAAGAGAATAATTGCCGCAGCCGAAACCGCCTTACATTGTTCATTACCCATTTTAAGCCAAAAAGCCCCACAACCTTTAAATAATTTCCGAATTGGCATATTGGCGGTTAAGGCAATGAAAAAGAGGCAAACAGCACCGTTTTACACGTCAAAAAAAGCCATTGCGGTGGACTTTGACTGGATAATAAGCCTGGGCATATTCCTCATCTACCTTGGGGTGTTTTTTGTTGCAATAAGGCAGCTGCCAACGCAGCAAAGCCCTGCAGCAGTGCTCCTTGAAAACGTCCTCAGCGGTATTACTGACTCAACGAAATGGAGCGTGCAGAAGCTGCCGCTTGTAATAATGTCAAACATATCAGGGGCGGAGCCAATTATAGTGAGATTTCCATACGACTGGAAAAACTTTTCATTCAGGGACAAAAGCAGCTTTGACAGGAAAGACGGCAGGCTAATATTCACAAAACCGCTGAGCCAGGGAAAGAACATCTTTGAGCTTGTAACGTCAAGCGAGAACTACACCCAGCCGCTCGCGGTTTTTGAGCTCACGGCAAGCCCCAACTCTGCCTCGGTTGATACGGAAAGGTTCCTCTCAGAATTCCAAAACTCCCTTCTTTTAAGGGTTAGCCACTTTGACAAGGAAAGGCTCTCAAACTTCAACATAAGCATTTCAGGACTTGAGCTAAAGCATGAAACAGCGGCCTCAACAACAGGCATCACGCCGCTTTCGGCCCAGTACATGCTGGGCTTTACGCAGCTTAACCACACCTCAATAATTGTTGCAGGCTACCCAAGGATATTTAACTATGTAACCACAGATGTGAAGGAGCCGCACGATATCGACATATCCGCAACGCTAAGCAACTACACATTCTTCTACATAAATAACGCGCTTTTCGGTGCAATAAACTACACAACGGGAGGATGCGTTGAAAGCAGCGGAAGGTATATTGACTTTTATGATGACATCAGTGGGGTGTCATTTGTCCTGCCCCAAGGAGGCAGCATAAGCTTTTGCGCAGGAAACACAACAGTCCGGCTGGGCTTGCAGTTCCCAATAGGAAATGAAACAAGATATGACCTAATATTCCACCATGGCGATTACAATGGCACGCTCAAGTATGTCTCGCCATACAAAACAGCGTTAGGCATCGTTGAAAACGTGACAGGGCTCTCGCTGCAGCTTTACACCAAAATAAACGGGACAGACTACCAGGCACTGAAAAAAGACTGGAGCTACCCCAACTCAAGGGAGTTTGGCTTTGCGCTTTACAACTATACGGGAGAACTTTTCCTGAACTACCAGCCGAAGGCGTCAGGGATTACAAATGTCTTTGTCAAGGAAGCGGACGTGTTTGTCCTGGATAAATACGCGACAAAAACAAGGCACAAGCTGAGGATAAAAGGATGGTAAGGACCCTTTTATTCGCCTGCGGGCGAACAAAAGCGCCCCCGGAAAACGAAACGCGCGTCGAGCAACAAGCTCGACGGCGCACAGTCGCAACAGCGACTTGCGGCTTGACCAAAACTGCTCAACCAAAAAGAAAAACGAAAATGAAAATAAATAAAAAAGGAGTGTTCAGGACACTTGAGGCGCTAATAGCAATATTCATCACGTTCCTTTTCCTTCTCGTGTTCATACCGCAGCAGCGCGAGCTGTCAGTCCCGGAAACGCCGCCAAACATCCTGGCGGGGCTAAGGGACAGCGAGGACTTCAGGAACTGCGTAATCCTGAAAAACAGCACGTGCGTTAACCAAACACTGGATAGGCACATTGAGGATAAGTATGACTTCAAGTTCAACCTGTCAGAAGACCCTAACGTTGCTGTTCCCGGGCTGCCGCAAAAAAGGATATACGCAAACTCCATCTTTATAGGAGGCAACACGACCAATGCCACCAGGCTTGTTGTGAGGCTCTACTTCTGGGCCAAGCCTGCGTAGAATCAGTAAGGCACAACCTTAATGTCATCATCATCGCTGCCGGAGTTTTGCTGTGACGGTTCCTTTGGGCTGTCAAGGAAGTCATTAATGTCCATGCCTCCACTGCTTTTACCCATCTGCTGCTGTTCTGAAGTGGAAGCTGCGGGGTCGCCGAACATGTCAAACAAGCCCTCACCGGTTGCCGGAGGCGTTCTTTCGCCGTAGCTGCTGCTTTCCCCAACCAAAGCCAAAAGCATCCGGATAAGCTTCCTGATCTCCTCAGGCGAGTCCTCTTTTGTGTCGATGGAGATTTTCATGCTAAATAACTACTTGCTATTGTTGGAGCAGCTTATTAATCTTTCTCATTAAACTTCACAACTAATTAGTGGTAAAAATAGAAAGATTTATATACTGGCTTTCCAATAATGCAATCATGACGCAGGTAATCTTAGCCTTCCCAGGTACTGGAAAAACGTATTTCCAGCAGCACACACCCTTAAGAGTGCTTGACTCTGATTCAAGTAAATTTTCCTGGAGCAGCGAAGGAGTAAGGAATCCTGACTTTCCAGGCAACTATGTTGCTCACATAAGAGAGTCAATGGGAATAGCTGACATCGTATTAGTTTCATCCCACGCCCCAGTTAGGGATGCTTTGGTGAGGGAAGGGATTCCATATACCCTAGTTTTCCCTTATAGAAACTTGAAAGACGAATACATAGAGCGATTCAGGCAAAGGGGAAGTTCCGAAGCTTTTGTCGACCAGGTTGCTAAGAACTGGGACGGCTGGATTTCTGAATTGGAACAACAGGTTGGCTGCACTCCAGTTAGGCTGTCAGCTGGGCAATACCTGAGCGACCTTTTTCCACAAAAGACTTAAATTGCCGGTTCTGAATCCTTCTTGAGATGAAACAATACGAATACCTTTCCCACACGGCTGACGTGAAATTCCGCGCATATGGGAAGTCAGTTTACCGAATGTCCAGTGGCATTTGAGGTGTTTTTGGGCTGCTTTGTGAATGAAACTCCGGAAGGCTTCCGGTTGTCACCGCAAGAATTCCGTAATTTTGGTCCCACTGGACACTGGACAACTGTGCGGCGAGGGTTTATAAATGACAGATAGTATCTTATTGTGTAAAATGGACACTCATACTGCGATGGTGGTATTTCAAGGCAAAAATATACGAAGGATTTGGTTCAATGAAGAATGGTGGTTTGTAGCTATAGACGTAATTGCAGCCTTAACAGACTCCGCAGACCCTTCAGGATATTTAAAGGACATGCGCAGGAGAGACGAAGGGTTCGCTCAAGGGTGGGTGCAAATTGCCACCCCCCTTCGAGTAGACACGCCTGGGGGAAGGCAGAACATGAGTTGTGTCTCAACAAAAGGAGCATTCAGGCTTATCCAGTCCATCCCCTCAAAAAAGGCTGAGCCGTTTAAACAGTGGCTTGCACAGGTAGGCTACGACCGCGTAAAAGAGATAGACAATCCTGAACTTGCCCAAAAGAGAATGCGCGAGATTTACGCAGCCAAAGGCTACTCTGACGAATGGATTGAGAAGCGAGTCAGAGGCATAGCAGTAAGAGACGAGCTTACCGGAGAATGGAAGAAGCGCGGAGTGCAAGAGGAAAATGAATATGCCATTCTGACTGCTGAGATATCAAAAGCAGCTTTCGGGCTGACTCCAAGCCAGTATAAGAAGCTTAAAGGGCTAAAACAGGAGAACCTCAGAGACCACATGGATGACTTGGAACTGATATTCACAATGCTTGGAGAAGCCTCAACCACCAGAATCGCAAGAAACAAGGACGCACGAGGATTCGGTGAAAACGAAAAAGCTGCGGTTGAAGGTGGAGAAGTGGCTGGCGTGGCGCGCTCAGAGCTTGAAAAGCGAAGCGGACAGCCGGTAGTTAGCCCTGAAAACTTTCTGGAAGAGCCAGAGAAGGAAAAACGCAAAAGACTTAAATGACCAATTCTGAGCGTATCCCCATGAGCAAATCCCTAAAATACGAATACCTGCCCCATACTGCCGATGTGAAGTTCCTGGCTTACGGAAAGACGTTGGAAGAGGCGTTCTCCAACGCAGCTGTTGCAATGTTCAACGTGATGGTTGAAACCGCAAAAGTGAAGCCCAAAACAGCCAAGAAGATCGCTGCCGAAGGGGCCGATTTAGAATCGCTGCTGCAGAACTTTCTTGAGCAGTTCATAATCCTGCTTGACACTGACAACTTTTTCCTTTCAAAGATTAAAAAAATTGAAATCAGGAAAAGCAGCAGTAAATACTCCCTTAACGCTGTTGCAACCGGCGACGAAGCCAAAAACTACGAAACAATTGGACCCCAGGTAAAGGCGTGCACATACAATAGCATGCTCGTGCAGCAGAAGGGGAAAGCGTGGATGGTTCAGGTAGTGGTTGACATATGAAGCCTGAAACAAAAGCGGCAGTTGTTGACCGGCGCAAAGTAAGGTACTTTCATGGCGGCAGAGGCAAGCCGCTTCTCTTCCTTCACGGCTGGCCAACAAACCCGCTCTCTTACAGGCACGCACTCACGCTGCTCGCGCAAAGCTTTACCGTCTATGCGCCTTTCATGTTTGACATGAAGTGCAGGAACGTCCGCGAGATTGCAAAATCAGTGTCGCTGCTGCTTCGGCAGCTGGGCATAAAAAAAGCCGCTGTTGTCGGAATATCCTTCGGCGGACTGGTCGCAAGCGTGCTTGCCAAAGACAAAAAATTTGCCTCACATCTCGTGCTGATAAACACCGCAGGAGTCCCCAGAGAGGCGTCATTCGCAAGAATGTTTGTCAACCTCTTAAAAAGCTCGACGTTCATGCTGCTGCAGGGCAATGCCGGGCACATAATCCACAGGTTCTCGGCATCGCTGAAATTCTTCTCATCGCTTCGCCAGCCTGAGGTAAGAGAGCTGTTTAGGCAAATAAGAGCCAGCCAACACACCCACGCCTGCTATGTCTTCCAAAGCATCAAAGCAGAAACCACGCTGTTATGGTGTGCAAACGATTTCCTGTTCCCGCTTGCAAGCGGGCGCCAACTTCACAAGATGATAAAGAATTCCAAGCTCGTGGTGGTTGACGGAGACCACTACTGGCCCTTCCACAAGCCGAAGCATTTTGCACAGTCAGTAATTTCAGCGCTTAAATAACTTTTTAAATAACTGCGGTTGCCACAACGCAGCGGAGGTGAGATAACAACAATGGAACTGAAGAAAATATCAGAGTACGAGTGGGAAATACCGAAGCACGGCGGCATGAAGGTGCCTGCGAGGATTTTCGCATCTGAGAAGCTGGTGCAGAAGATACAGCAGGACAGGACTTTGATGCAGGCTGCCAATGTAGCCCACTTGAAAGGAATACAGAAATACTCTTACGTAATGCCCGATGCCCACGAAGGATACTAACTCAGCAAAATGCTGGTTTAGCCTTTGACGGTTTCCCGATTGGCGGCGTTGCGGCATTCGATACGGAAGAGGGGATTATCAGCCCGGGTGGCATAGGATTGAATTAGGAGCCTTAGCTTCTATTCCCTAAGATGATGTCAACTGCGGCGTCCGCCTCATACGTACAGACTGGACTCCTGATGACATAAAGCCAAAGCTCAAGCAGCTTCTCGACACTCTTTTCGTTGAGGTTCCTTCAGGCGTTGGAAGAGGAGGCATCACGCGGCTTTCAGACGCAGAAATGGCAGAAATCCTCGCAAAAGGCTCTCGCTGGAGCCTGGAGCAGGGCTACGGCACAAAGGACGACCTGGCAACAACAGAAGATTACGGCTACATGAAGCAGGCAGACCCCGCAGCTGTTTCCAACACTGCAATAGCGAGGGGCAAGCCTCAGCTTGGTACGTTGGGGGCTGGCAACCATTTCCTCGAAATCCAGGCTGTTGATGCTGTTTATGACGAAAAAACAGCCAAAGCATTTGGCATAGACGGAAAAGGGCAGGTTGTTGTGATGGTGCATTGCGGAAGCAGGGGATTAGGCCACCAGGTAGCTTCGGACTACATAAGGGAAATGGAAAAAAAGTACGGCTTTGCCGACTTGCCTGACAGGGAGCTGATAAACGCGCCATTCAACTCCGAATTGGGCCAGAAATACTTCAAGGCAATGTGCGCAGGCATGAATTATGCCTTTGCGAACAGGCAGATGATAGTTCATTGGATAAGGGACAGCTTCAAGAAAGTCATGGGCACAGACCACGGCATGAAACAGGTCTATGATGTCTGCCACAATATCGGCAAGATAGAGAAGCACAAGGTTGACGGCGAAGTGAAAGAATTGTGCGTGCACAGGAAAGGCGCCACAAGAAGCTTCGGCCCCGGCAGGGAGGAAGTAAATGAAACCTATCGTGAAGTGGGCCAGCCGGTGTTCATCCCAGGAACTATGGGCACAGCAAGCTACGTTCTTGTAGGAACAGCAGAGGCAGAGGAGAAAAGCTGGGGCAGCACAGCTCATGGGGCAGGAAGGGAGATGTCAAGGTCAGAGGCCATAAAGCGCTTTAGGGGAGAGGTAGTTGCGAAAGAGCTGGAGCAGCACGGCATTCTGGTAAAGGCAGCGAGCTGGAAAGGCATAGCAGAGGAGCACGTTCCAGCTTACAAAGACGTGGACGAGGTATGCCGAGTTTCCAACGAGGCAAAGCTGGGAAAGCTCGTTGCGAGGCTGGTGCCGCTGGGAGTTGTAAAGGGGTAAGTAAACAGATTATTTTATAAAAGCATAGCTACTCCCTCCTCTTTGTTGCAAAAATGCCGCTTGATGATAATCTTTTACGCCAAATTTGCGAAGACCCCGGGATTGGGCGGATGCTTGACGGATTTCCCATTGACAACAGAACACCTCCTGAAGACAGTAGTCTGGCAAGTGGTAAAGCGCCCCGGCCCTATCCCCCACCACCTCCCCCAAAGCTATCATTGCCTTTCGTCAAGCTTGAGAAAGCTGTGAGCGAGGTTTATGAAAAATACGCAGCAATTGCAGACCCTTCCCAAATTCATATGCAGCCCGGTCAGGGCTTTGACGGGCTTATCAGGGTGTCGTACACAAAACTCAGCGACAGCTACACTGTCCACGCATTTGTCATGGGCAGAGGCGTTAATGCGCAGGACCTTAAAGGCAGCCCAGCTTTAGGGCAGGCAACATTTCCCATAAGAAGCCTTGCAAACTTTTCTGCGATGTACGAGGAACTTCTTGAGCGTATTGGCATCGCCTGGCACAGGAACAATCCACTGCGCCCAACCGACTCAGAGCCGTACGTCAGCTACGAGCTGATTCGCCCCAGCAACGATTTTGGCGGAGAGGCAACCCGCGAAACAGTTAAGGCAGCAACTTATTTGCTTCAAAGAAAATTTACCTCCCAAACCTAAACCTCTATAACCTTCCCAACCTTGCTCACGTTGACGATTCTTGTGACGCCAATGGTCTCTTCCAAGCCGGATGCCTCGTGGACGTGGCTGCACAGCAGAAGGTCAGGCTTCAGCATTTCAATCGCCCTTGTCACTCCAGTGCTGCCCTTGACAAAATCCGAGAACTGCTCCATAAGCGACTCTGCAGGGTGGACATGAGTAACCATAATCCTCTTCCTTGCGTCCTTGACGTACTTGTGGCTTTTGTACAGGTGGTAGAAAATCTCGTCCTCGGAAAGCTGGAACATGCCTATATTGGCACCGCCACAGCCAAACAGGCCAACATCGCCGTGCTTCAAGCCGTAGCCGTGCAGGTTAGTAGCGCCGTACTTCTTGGCAAGGAAATCAGCTGTCGCAACGGTTTCATGGTTGCCGGGAACAAGGGCTACCTTCTTGCCCTTCTTTACAAACGGGCCTATGATGTTGTCAGTACTGCGCTCACCCAAAGTAAGGTCGCCGCACAGCACAACCAAGTCCACGTTCTCCCTCTCAGCCTGCTCAGCCAGGGATTCAATCAATGTGCTGTTGCTGTGAATGCAGCCAGCTGCCAAGATTTTCATAGTAAAACAGCAGCCTAAGCTACTATTTAAACCCTTCGCTGCCTCGATATAATAGCCACTTCTAAGTGATAAAAATAGAAAGATTTATATAGGAGAAAATATAGGTTGGGTATAGGGAAAAAACATGATGAAGACCTCAACTAAACTGGCGAGCACATTGCCACCCCTTGAAGAATTCGGGCAAACGGTAAGCACTGTAAACATAGCTATGGCAAATATTGGTTTACCAGGCATTAGGATTGAAGATACGCTAGTCACTATGCGTGGTTCCGTATGCTCTTACTTGCCTCTTGAAGGCTTAATACAGGTCACTACAGACACTGCTGCCAACAAAGGCAAAATAGGGCATGAGAAATACCACCAGTATTCCATGGAAAGTGCACTAACCCCTGAGGAACTCTCAGTCCTCAACCGGCTTAGGTCTGGCATGACTGCAAAGATCAGGGGGGAGATAGTAGCCAGACACGGGCAAGTCGTTGATTATCTGCGAGGAAACAAGGTAAGAGGGGAGAGGCTTCAGAATTTTTTTCCCTACATAGCCAATTCACTTGACGAGGTTTTAGAGGGAAACTACCTGTTTCCGATTCCAGTTCCGACCAATACAATGTTCCTTTGGATGCCGACAGAGGACAAGCGGTTTCCGGCACTTGTCTTCCCAGAAGCTGGTTTTGTTGCTCAGGCAGGGAGTTGGGTCAAGGTGCCACATGCGCGGCGGGTAGTTTTCGATTACTTTAAACATGACATCTTATCCGAGGAAGAAAAACTGCTGATTGGAAGGCTTAACTATAGCGATGAGGCACTTGCCAGTTTCCATCCTGAAATAGCGGCCATAGCCGCAAACAGCATTTCAGCAGACCCAGAAGTAGTACGTGTTATTGACAAGTTTGCAGCGAGGATGGAAATGCTCGTCGGAGTTGGCGAAGCGCCAGCTTACTTGGTAGGCGCATGGCTCTCAGGCAAGGACATGGATAATTACCAGGAACTGCGGAAGTATGTTGCAGAAGGCACTTACGCTTCCTCCGGCTTCGGAAAAGGAAATGGGAGGGAAGAAAGACTCTCAGAATTGGTGGTTGGAAACTTTCAGAAGCTTAGAGAGTCGGGTGTATCCTTAGAAGACGCCATAGCACAGACAGTGAACATCCGAAACTTTCTTGGCATTGTTTCTCCCTCAACTCAAAATTAAGCAGGAGCGCTCACCTCTCCACAACCTCAACCTCCTTCTCAAAGAGCTTGACAATTGTTGAGGGCTTGCCCTGCTTTTCGCCTTCGTAAATTATGAAGTCAACCTTCTGGCTAATACTCTCTTCAAGGTCATCAATCGAGGTCATGTAGGGCTCGCCTGTTATGTTGGCGCTGGTGCTGACTATTGGGATACTAAGTTCTGCAACGAGCTCTGAAATCCAGTGCCTTGGAATTCTAATGCCTAGTGTGCTGCTGCTTAAATTCACAGCTGGGGCAACTGCAGAGGAAGCCTTAAGCCTGAAAATGAGCGTATAGGGCCCTGGCAGCCTGTCAATCCACTTTTCGCCTTCCAGGGAAACCTCGCAGTTATCAAATACCCACCTTTTGGAAGGCACAATCACAGAGAAAGGCATTGATGTGCGCTGCTTTATGCTCCGGATGCGCTGCACAGCCTTCTCATTGGTCGCGTCACAGCCTATTCCGTAGATGGTGTCGGTAGGATGCATGAATACGGCACCCTGGCTTATCAGCCTTAGATATTTTACCTTGCCCGCAACGAACTCCTCCTTTGTTACGATTTCCACGACTGCAACGGTGATAAGTTGCTATAAAAAATTTGTTGTGGCAAATTGTGGCAGAAGTAGCCCCATCCCCAACCCACAAATTCAGCCTTTTAAGTCTTTAGAAGTAGTCTAGAGGTGGACCAGGACCCTTTTGTTCGCGGTCGTGCTCACAAAAGCGCCCCCGGAAAAACGTTTTTTCCTACAATCCTCAGCTCAGGCCTCCTGTTGCCATCCTTAAGCTCCTTCAAGCTGCGGATGCTCAACTCCTTAAAACGCCTGAAAAACAATTCACTTACCATACCCACGCTGAACTCTGTTGGCAAACCCATCTTCCTCACCTCATGACCTTTTTACCGAAAAAGGTCAATCAAAAAACGTGCATTACCCCTTTAAATACCCTAGCCGGGCAGGTGTCCAGTGTCCAGTGGCACAGCCCTTTCCTCAACTGCGGTTGAGCAAAGCGCTGGCGGAAAACGGCTGGCGGAAAACGGCTGGCGGAAAACGGCTGGCGGAAAACGGCTGGCGGAAAACGGCTGGCGGAAAACGGCTGGCGGAAAACGGCTGGCGGAAAACGGCTGCTTGGTAAAGCGCCCCCGGAAAAGCGGCACCGAATTCCAGCGCGTTCGTATAACCCGCAAAAGCATACCTTTATATACTCCAAATAACCCCTAAAGCGCATACAGGATTTCTCGCAGTAGTATCGTGGGGGCCATGTAGAGAAGTATAAGCTATAGGAATTATAGCAATAGTAGGTGTATAGAGAATGGCATTTGGCGAACCAAGAGAAATGAACACCATCACTTGCTCCGAATGTGGAGCACAGTCTGAGGTTCCTTTCAAGCCGGCTGAAGGCAGGCCTGTATATTGCAGGGACTGCTACGCAAAGCACAGAACGGCAAGACGATAATACCGTCTCATGTTTCTAGTGCAATTCCGCAGCAGCGGAATGCACAATCGGCGCAAGCCGATTTGTGTGATTTTTTCTTTTTTTGTTTTTATTCTTCTTTTTTACTTTTAATAGCGGCTGCAACTATGAAGATATTGCTTCTACAACTAAATAAGTGAATACAGCATCGGTAACAGCCGATGCGTATTGACCAATGGGTCAATAAACCAGAATTACCCAAACGTGAACGTGTACAGCCTGAAGCCTTCTCCCTTGGCATTTATTTCTATTACCTTAGTGTAATAGCCGCTGTCGTAGACGAGGCTGTAGAGGCGCTGCCCATCAACCTTGGCAACTGAATCTGTCACGTCGCTGCCGCTGTTTGTTGAGTTAACGAAGCTGCCGTCGAGGATTACCTGCAGCAGCGACGGCTCCTGCCCAGGGCCGGCAACGATGTTTACAGCTCTGGCGGTGTACTTTAGAATCACCCTGCCTTCGCCAGAAACAAGCTCAAGGCTGTCAGGGTTGCTCTTCCACAACCCAGCGACGTACACAACGTTAGGCACGCCACTACCGGGCAGACTGTAGTTGACAACCGAGCCGGGCTGAAAACCCTCATCATTGCCAAGGTTAACCCGGGTATACTCATGGCCAAGGTAAATCTCAGGTGTTGCTATTGAAGAAAAGTCAACCGCCACTGCGTTTTTAGGAGAAGCTGTTTCCTCTTTGACCTCAATTTTCTCATTCATGGCCTTTGCCCGCTCCTTCAGAAGCGCCTGGATTGCCTTCTCAGTCTCGTCGTAGCCACCCTCGCCGATGTGGTCATAGCGGATTTTGCCATTCGCGTCAATGAGGTACTTGTGCGGCCAGTAGTTGTTCTTAAACGCTTTCCAGGTCTCATGGTCGTTGTCAAGGGCTACAGCGTACTTTATGCCGTATTTTGTGACGGCCTTCTTCACATTGTCAAGGTCTTTTTCAAAATCAAACTCGGGCGAGTGAACTCCTATAATGACCAGGCCCTTATCACTGTATTTGTCGTTCCACATGCTCAGATAAGGCAGCGTCCTTACGCAGTTTATGCACGTGTAAGTCCAGAAGTCAACCAGGACAACCTTGCCCTTGAGTTCAGCTATGGTAACGGGGTCTGAGTTTATCCACGCAGATATGCCCTGAAGCTCAGGCGCTGCCAAGGACTTGTCAGAAATGCTTTCTAAGGCTTCTGATTTCTCTGCAGCGGCTGCTGAAGGAGAGGCCCCTGCAACTGAGCTAGCGTCTCCTTGAGGAACCTCAACCTTAAGATTTCCAATAAAAATCAGCAGAGGCAGCACAACTGCCGCCAATATAAGCCCAACCAGCCACTTATTCATCAGGCAAAACACTAGCAGGGGCGTATTTATATTTTGCCTTATCTCTTTACCTGCTGCGGTGAATCCACACAGTCCTTTCAACCTGCACGTTCGGCCTCTGCGTAAGGCCATACTCCCTATACAGGGAAAGCTCCAGTGCCTGGCTTACGGTATCCTTCGCCTCTAAGGCGTTTCTCCTCACCACACTCACTAACTCGCTGCCCATAACAACCACCCCCTTCACTCAATGCTGCTCACTCACTATCCATGATCGCGAAAATCTCCAACTTTCCCCACCTTCAACCAATATTAACACCTCTCTTATAGCCTTTTGACTATATAAGTTTAACGGCTGATTCTGCATGTGCGGCTAATAACCGCCCCCTCCGCTGCTGAGGATGTGCTCAAAGCATTTATTGTTCTGGCATATCTGGCTTGAGTTGCAAGGCGGGTTGTTGTATTTGCACCCTGTTTTGAGAATGCACTGGTTGCCGATGCAGCTATGGTTCAAATCACAGGCAGGGTTGCTGTAGCTGCAGCCGCTCTTTAACAGGCAACTATTGCTGATACATTCATAGCTTGTGTTGCATGGCGGGTTGCTGTAGTCGCATCCGCTTTTTAGCGTGCAGGCATTGTCAACGCAGTCATAGCTTTCCCCGCACGGCGGATTGTTGTAGTCGCAGCCTTCTTTAACCGCAATTTCAGAAACATTCTCAGCTGCCGGCTGCTGAACAGCAGGCTCAACCCTGCCGCATGCCGCTACAAGTGCAGAAAGAGCTGCCAGAAATAAAGCAGCAATTATAACGCTCCGCTTCATGGCAGAACAAGGCGCAAGCCAAACTTAAAAACCTTCTGCTTCGCCCTTTCAGCTACCGCAAGCTTTAAAACAAAAACTTCCAAACCACTTCTTATGGCAGCCAAGCGAATCCACGCGGTAGTAAAAGGAAAAGTCCAGGGAGTATTTTACAGGGAGTTCACCAGAAGGGAGGCAGAAGCCCTTGGAGTGAGCGGCTTTGCGCGCAACCTGAAAGACGGCACTGTTGAGATAGTTGCCGAAGGCGAAGAGAGGCAGCTGAAGGAGTTTGAAAAGAGGTTCAGGAAAGGCCCCCTCATGGCATTCATTACGGATGTTGAGATGAAGGAAGAGCAGCCAACTGGAGAGTTTGAAGGGTTTGACATACGGTTTTCTTAAGACGCTTTTTTCTCCTGCGCCACCATAAACCCTTCAAATCCTCCTAAACAGGCATAAAACTAAGAAAAATCAAAAATAAAAAATTATGCCCTGGCATCGGCACCAGGAACCTGCGCAGCGCCGTATGAGCCGTTGCCTGAAACAGCGCTTGCTTTTCTGGCAGCCTCAAGCTTCGGCATAACAGCAGCAACCATCGCAACGTTGTAGCTTGCCAACACAGCAAGTTCAAGTGCGCCCTCCGGATCGTCCATGAGCCCTGCCTTGGATTTTTCAATAAACCGCTTCACAACCAGTTCAGCATCCTTCAGGTATTGCCCAACGAAATCAACAGACCACTCAATGAACTGTCTCGGAGTTAAAGGCGCATAGCCTTTCTCAGTTTGCTCTTGGTTCAGCTGCCAGTAAGCTGCCAGCACAGAACGCTGTGGCAAGCCGTCAGAAGCGTGTTTCGGCTTTGCTGCTTCAAGCCTTTCCTCCAATCCAGCCTGCGTTTTTGCATAATCTTCGCTTAAGTCCTTAACTCCATGAACTCCGGCAGCAGCTGCAAGATGAAAGCGCTCTATCGTGTTGTAAGGGCTGCCCTCGCTAATAAGTCCTGCTGGCAATGCTTTATAGCCCTTCACGGCAGCGGGAACTTTGGCTTCTTCTTCCCTCTTAAGCCACCTTCCACCACCCAAGCCCATTTCCTTCGCAACGGCATGCCCAATCCTGAGCCTGCCGCTCCTGTCAGTTGTAACGCCCATATTGGCTAAAGTTTCCAAGTCGCTTTCACTAAACTGTTCTCCTAGCAATACCATCTTTGTTACACCCCCAACTTAACTGCGCCTATCAGCCCACTCCTGCCATGCCCATTTGAGCCAGCAGTTCCAACCAAGCCTTCAAGCCCTATAACGCCTGCAACCTCAAACGGCACTGTCTCGCCGCTTGGCAAAGGAGCGTCAAACCTCGCCGGCTGCTGAAATATTCTAGCAGGACCCTTGTATCCTTCTGGCTCCATCCAGTAGTTGTCTGGAAGACCTTTGTCATTGTAAAAGGTGCCGCCGTGCCCTTCAATAACCCACGCTCTGTCTTGGGCTACTGCAACTCTAAACATAGGTACACGAAGCTCATCTTTTCGCCTTAACGGATTGCCGTGACCAAGGACAGTCCCATCCGCAACATGGTAATTCTCCTCAAAGCGAAGGTCAACCTCAGCAACTTTTCCGTGCCTAACAGCCTCCTCTACGGCAGCCGCTAAACCACGCAAATCGTACATATCTGAAGGCGCGTTTCTCCTCTTGGCAGTCTTAAACCCTCTCGCAGCCTGACTGTGCCTTACACTTTCCCCACGCCACCCTATCCTGCCCATTTTGCTTCAGGAGCAGCACTACAAGAAGTAGTATATAAACCTTTCGATATTTTTACTACTTTCAAGTTACGTTATTTATGCCTGTCAGAATTCTGTGAGCTTCTTCTCCTGGCCGAACTTCAGTATGGTTGTGCTGCCCTCGCTTCCCCCAACAACCCTCTCCGCTGAGATGAAGCGGTCTTCCTCAAGCTTTGCAATCCTGCGCTGAAAAGTCTTGTAAACCATGCTGCCGCCAGCTTCCTTGTAGGCCTCATAGATTTCGCCAATCTTCCTTCCGCTGTTTTTCTTGACTATGTTGAGAATGAACCTCGTTTCATCTTCAAGCTCCTCGGTTTTCTTGATGCTGAATTCTTCCAGCTTTTTAATCGCAGCGGCAACATCTGCCGCTGTCACTTTTCTGGAATTCCTCTCCTCAGCAGTATTTGCAGCCTCCTTCATCAGGTAAAGGCCTGAACGGATGTCCTGCATGCTGAAGGCCTTCTGAACAACCGCCTCAAACGCATCTGGCTCCCAGACGCCAGGAGCAAAGACAAACTCCATTCGCTGTTGCAACACGCCGCGGGTCTCAGTAAGGTTATACGGCTTGAACTCAAGCACCTCAGCAGTCAGCCTTGACTTTATCCTGGTGTCCAAATCCGCAATCCAGTCCTTGTGGTTTGTAATCAGAATGATTGACTTGTTGAATACCTCCTCAACAACATTGTAGAGGAAGTCAACATCGTCAATCTTATCAACCTCATCAAAGACGAACACGGCAGCCTTCTTATTGATGTCCTTCTTGACTATCTCAAAGAGCTCATCCCCTCTTTTGTTCTGAGTGAACTTGTAGTTGATAACGCTGCACATCTCAAGAAGCATCTTGAATGTGGTGTCATTCTTCCAGCAGTTGATGTAAAAAGGCATAATCTCGTCAGTTTCCTGCTCAAGCTCAAGCAGCAGGTTCCTGACAGCTGCAGTCTTGCCGACACCGGAAGGTCCGAAAACAAAGACATTCCTGCCGCTCCTTTTCTGGAACAAAGGCCGCATTGCCGCAGCCACCTGCCGCATTTCCACCTCGCGGTACTTAACCAGCTTGGGCTGGTAATCGTAGTCGAGCCCCATTGGGTTTTTGAACAGGCTCTCGCCGCTGCCAGTGCTGCCGAAAAATGCCATAGCCGCAGCAGTGGCTGGAATGTTTAAATAGTTTGTTGTGCAGGTCTTTTTGGTTCAGCGGCCGTTGCCGACAGCGTAGGAGCAGAGTATACGGACAAGCCTTGCATTCCTATTCGGGGTTCCCATAGCATCCTGCACTTTCCTGTTCTCAGTTCCGCCCTCGAAGTCCAAATAGAAAAGGTACTCCCACCTTTTTCCCCTTAGCGGCCTTGATACGAATTTGGTCAGGTTGATATTATTCTCTGCAAAGCCATAATAGCACCAAATTTATTAACCACAAAATTTTCCCTTCAGGAACATGTTAGGAAACTCACCAGAAGGCATTGAATACTCCAGATCGCAGTTACTGTGTGAGGCTTATGAAGCGTTCAAAGATTCCTTCGTTACCGGAGCCATGCTTGACCAGATTGGCAGAAAAATACCCGAATACTTGAGTTTCCAGCAGCACCAAATGGTGGGAGGATACAGCTGGTTCTGCGGGCTGTACTTCAGGGCAGGCAACGGCATTCTTTCAATCATGCTGCCGTGGATGGGAATCTCTCAGGGCAAAAAGAGCCTTGAGCGGGCTGTTGAGATAAGAAAATTTGGAGAGGTCGGCAGCAGCGACGTTGAGGCAATAATAGAACGGCTTACCAGACTGCTGGCAGAGCAGAAGCGAGTAAACGACACTATTTTTCCAACACGTTCGTTTAGCACTTCCCAATGACATTCTTTCCCAAGTAAGGCACCAGCACGTCAGGCACCGTGATTGTCCCGTCCCTGTTCTGGAAGTTTTCAACGATTGCAGCGATTGTCCTTCCGGCTGCGATGGCTGTTGCGTTTAGAGTGTGTAAGTATTCTTTTTCGCCGCTTTTGCCGCTGAGGTAGCGGATATTAAGCGCTGTTGCTTGGTAGGCTGTGCAGTTGCTGCAGCTTACAACCTCGCGGTAGTTGTTTTGCCTGGGGAACCAGGCTTCCAAGTCGTATTTTTTTGCTGCCACAGCTCCTATGTCTCCGGTGCAGACATTAACAACGCGATAAGGGATTCTCAACTGCTGCAGCAATTCCTCAGCGTTCTTTAGCAGCTCCTCATGCAGCTTCCATGAATCCTCCGGCTTGCAAAAGGCAAACATTTCGACCTTGCTGAACTGGTGAACCCTGAACAAGCCGCGAGTGTCAACGCCATGGCTGCCAATCTCCCTCCTGAAGCAGCTGCTTATGCCGCAGAACTTCAGCGGAAGCTGCTTTTCGTCCAATGTCTCGTTCATCATCATGGCAGCAAGGGGGTGCTCGGAGGTTGCGATGAGGTAGCTGCTTTCTTTCTCCTTGCCGTCAATCTGATACATGACATTCTCAAAATCAGCCAGTGCAACAACGCCCTCGTACGGCTTCCTCTGCATCATCAGCGGCGGCTGGATTAAAGTGAAGCCCTTCCTTTCCATAGCTGCAGTTGCAAAGCTAATGAGAGCAAGCTCTAATTTTACCAAATCGCCTTTAATGAAGTAAAATCCGCTGCCGGCAATCTTAGTTGCCCTCTCAAAGTCAGCCAAACCAAGCTGCTCGAGGAGCTCGCCGTGGCTTTTGAGAGGGAAGGCTGGCTTTTTCGGCTGCCCCCACCTCCTGACTTCCTTGTTCTCGGTCTCGTCCTTGCCGACCGGCACTGACTCGTGAAGAACGTTTGGCAATCTTCGAAGAATGAAGTCAATACTCTGCTCAACCTGTTGCAGTTTCTGTTCTGCCGCCGCAATCCTCTGCGGAAGCTCCTTGACTTCCCTGACCTTTGTGGCTATGCTTTTGCCCTGCTTCTTGAGATGGCTAATTTCCTGGCTTAACAGGTTGCGGTTGTGGCCAAGCTTCTCCCACTTCTCCTTGAGCTCCTTCCACTCCTCATGCTTTTCAACTACCTCGGCTACCCAAGGGGCCTTCTCTTTTTCGCCACGCTTCTCCAAATCTTTCTTAACGGCAGCGGAGTTTGCCTTGATGAATTTAATGTCCAGCATGCCAGCAAGAGTTTAGGAATCCCAATATAAATCTTTGCCTGACTTATTGGCCAGAAACAGTAACCTTCAAGCCAGAGCCTGAGCTGACAGCATCGGCAATTACCTTTCCAATTTTGTTCTTCCTTGAGATTTTGAAGATGCCGTCCTTGCCGACATTTGCGGTCATGACATAATCATCATCCGCGTAGATTTTGACGTTTTTGTTGGCAAAGATGCCGTCAACAGAGAACACGACGTGCTTCTTGCCTATCTGGGCATCAAACGCTATGTTATCATCCTCACCTTCACTGGCTGCAGCCGCTGCCTTTTTTGCGCTTAATGGCTGGACGTCAATGCCCACCCCAAGCCTTTCCTCGATTGCAGCAATGTTTTTCCCTTCTCGGCCAATCAGCCTTGCTATCTCCTTTTCGGGAACGTAAACTACGCATTTATTGTCAGAAGCCATCTCAACCCTTGCATTGCTGACGTATTCCTTTAACTTATCCTCAATGGCAGTTGCTGCAAACTTTTGAATTGGGCTCCTGCTTCTGGCAAGGCTGCTGACCGGAATTACAACCGTTTCCTCGCCGTAGCTGTAAAGCTCATACTCAAGCTTTCCAGTTTCGAAGTCGTTCACCACAACAACAGGCCTTGCCAAGTCAGCTTCGGTCATCCCTTCAGGAACCTTTACAGTCATGTTCAGGCTCAGGATTTTGCCAACAAAGCCATTTCTTATGAAAATGACCGTATCAATTATTTGCGGAATAACGCCCAGCTCAATCCTCCCAACAAATCGTTGTATGGCGTCTATGGGGTTTGTTGCGTGCACAACGCCAGCTAAACCTATGCCGGCCAGCCTGAGGTCTGCAAAGAGCTGGAAGTCTGCTGTGTTGCGCATCTCGTCAAAGATTGTGTAGTCAGGCCTCGACAGGAGCAGTATGTCGTGGATTTCCTGGGGCGAGCCGTGGCTGATTGCGTACTGGGTTATGGTATCAGGCAGCAAAAGGTCCCTCGGCGCTTCCACTGTCTTTACAATCTTGTCCTGCAATGCGTAATGCTCGGCAAGCGCAGTTGCAAAAGTACTTTTCCCATGGCCTGGGCTGCCTGCGATAAGAACCCCTTCAGCTTGCTCGTCAATTCTTTTTTTTAGCTTATCAGACAGTTTGTAATCTTCGAGACTAAGCTTCTTCACAGGCCTCACAGCTGTTATCTCCCAGCCGTCAGACAGTGGCGGCCTTGTGATGACAATCCTGTAAGGGCCAAGCTGGACTATGGTGCTGCCCTGCCTTTCAATCTCAACAAAGCCATCCCGCCTCACGCCTGCTTCCTCAATTATTTCCCTGCTCATTTCCTTGACTTCTTCCCTTGCGAGGGGCTTGCTGTCAATCTCCTTGAAAGTCCAGTTGCCTGGCATGCCTTTCTTTGCCTTTGGGCTTACATTCTCCCTCAAATGTACGCTCATGGTTGCCTCGTCAAAGTAGGACTCCATCCTGATTGCGTGCTGCATCTGCTCAATCTCAACAAAGATTGTGGGAATGTTTTTAGCCCCAGAAACCTCTGCCTGGACCTTATCAGCTGTCATCAAGGTTCCGTCTGTCTCAAAGGCGAGCTGCCTTATCAACGCATCAATCTCGCCAAGCTTCGCATGGCGGATTTCAGCAGCGTGCGGCCTCAGCCCGGCAAACTCCAGCGAGAAGCCAAACTGGCCAGAAAGCTCCTTCAGGCGCTTAATCTCATCAAGCCCGAGAAAGCCGATGGTTTTGTTCATGTTAGCCTGGTGCTCAAGCTCGGCAATGACGGCCTCATGAATAAGAATGGCCGAGGGCTTTACCTCGCCCGATTTTATCTTCCTGCTTACCATGCCCTCAATAATTACAGAAGTGTCAGGAACGAGCTTCTCTATAACTCCCTGCTGCTTATTTTCCCTTGAAGGTTCCTTCGAAGCCTTTGCCATCTCCTAAAGCTGATTTTAATCCGCTTTATAAATATTTGTTGGCTGCGAGTGGCTCAGTTAAGAGAACTCTTTTGCGCACCCCCTTGCGCATTGTCAGGGAACGAGGGCGGAAGAAGCTTATAAAGCAGCGGATAATAATTTGGACCAGACAGGGAGCAAGTAACAACCTGAATGGGCACTCGACTTACAATTTTGCCAATTACCGCTGTTTGCAACCTTGAACTAGTGCCTGTTACGGTTATTCCAACATCAAAGCCATCTGGCAAGTCTTTGATTTGTTTGCATGCCTCTGTGTTTCTGTAGTCGATTACTGTTGCCTTATATCCCTCACGGCTGCTGCCTTTGCCGTTATTGTGCACTTCTCCTGTGAAGGAATATGTTACTAAACCATTATCAAACTCAAACCTAGAAACATCTGCTTGAGGAAATAGTGACCGTATGGCTGATTCAAGGTCGCCTTCGCACTTTCCGAACACGCTGCTTACGCCAATTTCCAACTCGTTGCCGATAGCCATGCCTACTCAAACTCCTTCAGGAATTTTATGAGCTCCTTTGCAGATCCCATTTCCATGAAGTCCCTTTTCTGCAGGGATGGTATGCCCTTTTTATTGTTTTTTGAATCCTTGTCAAAAATCACCAGCGCGTCAGCCCCAAGAAGCTGCCGCATGGACTCAAGCTGCGGATTCGCCTTGTCCTTTGACACATCAGTCAGGATAAGCTCCCTTTCCAGCTTGGCAACAACGTCAAACGGCGCCTTCTTTGTGTCGGAAGCCCTGAATCCGAGTTCGTAATACTTCTTAGCAATCACAGAAGGCCTTGTTCCATTCTTTCCCCCAACAGCTTCCTCAGCCACTCCAAAAATGTCCACCTTGCCAAAAATTTCGCTCCCGAAAATCCTGTTAAGGGCGATGGCGCTCCTCAGCGTGACATCCGCAGAATCGGCTTCGTACTTTGCAATCATCCTCTTCGAGACGCCAACCTTCCTCGAGATGGTGCCAAGCGAGAGCCCCTTTCCTTCGCGCTGCTGCCTGAGCCTCTCTCCAATAACTGATGCTGCGAAGCCCGCTTTTGTGCTAATTATTATCGGGAAGCGGTTCTCAAGGCAGCTGCTTAGGGTACTGCAGCTGAACGTGTACACGCCAAAGCGCGAGTAGACGACACCATCCTCCAAACGGCGGCCGGCTTTCTCAGCAACAATAATCGGGGAAGCGCCAATGTAGCTGCCGAGGTTCCTCATTGAGCTGGCGTACTCCCCGCTGACGCTGTTGGCATCCTCAAGCACCTTAATCATGAGCACCCTGCTCTCTTTCCTGGCAACCATGTCAAAGCTGCTGCCAGCAAGCGTCTTAACAGTGTAGCCGTGCCTCAGCAAAAGAACGCCGACTTCGTCCATGAGGGAGCGCTTCATAACATTGTTGGCAGTTAGACGGAATATAAAAACCTGTTCAATGCCGAAAAGCTAGGCAGGGTAGTAATAACGCATTTCCGTGAACTCCAGCACCCTTGCCAATGCAGCTTTCCCAAGCCCCTTTTTATCATTCTGCTGCGATTTCAGCTTTCCAAGATTTAAATGTGCCGCATATACTTACAGTAGGTGCTCTCAAGTTACAGCTTTCTGAGTTCGTCAACAAGTTTTTCCTTTCTTCTCTTGAATTCTGACGGCGTGATGTTAAAATACTTATACTCACTAAAGCCCCTCACCAATTCAAGGAGCCGTATTATCAGCTCCTCTTTTTTGTTCGCGGCAACAACCTGCCTGTAGCGATGAAAATCAATAATTGAATCCAGCAGCAGGCTCATGACGTCTATCCTGTCCTTCTCACCCTTTTCACTGTGCCTCCTGTCCTTCTCAGCGCCCTGCTTCAATATCAGAAGCTCCTCCGGCCTTGCAACGTCAAATCCCTCAATTTTCAGCGACTCAACCTTCTCAACCGGCATCGCAAGCCGCGAATAGTAAGGCACGTAGATGTCAACATCAACCTCATCAGCCTTAATCTCATATTTTCGCAACGCATCATTTTTCCTTAAATCATACTCATTTTTAAGCCGCTGCAGAGTATTCACGTCAACGATTATATCTACATCTTTTGACTTTTGAGTCCTTGCGAGAAGGTAAACCGCCCAGCCGCCAATGAGTATGAATTTGAATTTTCCTCGCAACTGCTGCAGCAGCTTCCAGCTCTTTTCTGTAATAAGGTCATGCCAGTATTCCATGCATCTTTTCCTCCAATGCTTTTACAAAGTCCTTTGCATACCACTCCTTCATGTTCCACAGGTCAACAAACATCTGGGCCAGGGGCATTTCCTTATCGGCAAAGTCTTTCCTGAGCACAAAGAGGTTCGGATTGTTGTTTTTCTGCGGAAACCTCTTCATTACCTCCTTCAAACCCTCGTTGTCGCCGTAAACATAAACCTCTGAATAATCTGCCGGCACGTCTTTGAACGTGAGCTTGTAAGCTGTGTAAGCGGCAAACACGACATTTGGCGGCATTCCCTTCTCGATTTCGGCAACTGTGCCTTTGATTTCAACACGTGTTTTGTAAACAACATCCCTCTCAAGATTCCTCACGCTTGCCCAGTAGTACAGCAGCTTCTTAGCATTGGCAACCTCAAAGTTCCTCCTTTTAACCCTGACTGCAGCCATTTTCCTCAAGGGCAGCAGGGCGTTGTTGACTGTGCTCAGCGAAATGCCCAGCCTTCTGGCTAATTCAAGCTGCGTGAAAACTGCCGTTTTTTCCTCAACGAAGCCCCGCAGCAGTTCCCTGTAGACGAGCTCGGACTTCCTCATATTTCGCTAATTATGTTAGCTTATTTATAAATCTTTCGATTTTTATCGAAATTAATTTAAATAACTTTTACATAAAAAAGAAAGTCATTTTTTCCTGCCGTAGCAGTCGCCCATGCCACAATTTAAATACAAAACCGCAAACCAATGCGCACATGCAACGCAGAATAGCAGTAATTGAGAAGGACAAGTGCAACCCAACCGGCTGCGGCGGGTATTTGTGCATCAGGGTAAGCCCCGGGAACAGGATGGGTAGGGAGGTGTTCGTTGTCGGGCCTGACGGAAAGGCGCAGGTGAATGAAGAAGTGTGTACCGATGCCGAGAGCATCACCGTGAAAAAATGCCCCTTTGGTGCCATACACATGGTGAAGCTGCCCGAAAAGCTCACTGAAAAGCCCATACACAGGTTTGGGGTTGATGGCTTTTCGCTGTTCAGCCTGCCCGTTCCATTGTTCGGGCAGGTCAACGGGATACTGGGCGTCAACGGCATTGGAAAAAGCACAGCAGTAAAGGTCATCGCGCAGCTTCTCAAGCCGAACTTTGGAATATCAGCAGCAACAGGAGAGACTGAAGAAACTCAAAAAGAGTCCATAAACAAGCTGATTCAGATGTTCAGGGGCTCAGAGGCACAGGTTTTCTTTGAGAAAGTAAGGGACAGAAGGATAAAGGTATCAATGAAGCCCCAGGCGGTTGATGCAATCCCAAAAACATTCAAAGGCACGGCAAAAGAGTTGCTTCGAAAGGTATGCAGCTATGAAAAGAAAATAAATGATGCTGCAGCCGCGCTGGAGATAAGCGATGCCTTGGAAACTGACATTAGCAAAGTCTCAGGAGGGGAGCTTCAAAGGATAGCAATCGCAGCTGCTGTGCTGAAAGACAAAGGCACAACAAACGTGTACCTGTTTGACGAGCCAACATCATACCTTGACATAAAACAAAGGATAAAGGTAAGCGACTTTCTCAGGAAACTGGCAAAGCCCGAAACTGCTGTTGTTGCGGTTGAGCACGACCTCATAGTCCTTGACTACCTGGCAGATTCTGTCCACATCATGTATGGGGAATCCGGGGCATATGGGGTGGCAAGCAAGCCCAGGCCAACCAGAAACGCCATAAACGCATACCTTGAAGGCTACCTCAAGGATGAAAACATGCGCTTCAGGCAGCACGGGATAAAGTTTGACTCAAAGCCCCCAAAGAAAGCAATCAGCAGGGAAAGCCTTGTAAAATGGGACAGCCTAGGCAAAAAACTTGGAAAATTTCACCTTACGGCTGAAGCGGGAGATTTGCCAAAAAAGCACGTTATCGGAGTGCTGGGCGAAAACGGGCTTGGAAAGACGAGCTTTGTCAAGATGCTTGCCGGCGAGATAAAGCCCGACACCGGAAGCATACACATCGGGATGCGCCCGATGGTACATTCCGCTAATGGCGGAATTGTAAGCGCAAACATCAGGATTTCTTACAAGCCGCAATACATACACTCAGGCGAATTCGGCGACAAGCAGGTAACTGATATACTCACAAAAGCCCAAAATGACTCCCAACTGATGGCCAGATTGGAAATTGAGCCGCTGCTGCTGAAAAAAGTTGCCGAGCTTTCGGGAGGGGAACTGCAAAGGGTTATGATTGCCAAATGCCTTGCAGAGGATGCAGACCTCTATTTGCTGGATGAGCCGGCAGCATACCTTGATGCAGAGCAAAGGATAGCAGTCTCAAAGCTGCTTCGGGAGAGGATGGACCTGCACGGCAAAACAGCCCTTGTCGTTGACCACGACCTCCTGCTTATCGACTATGTTTCTGACATGCTCATGGTTTTTGAAGGCGAGCCAGCGATAAAAGGGGAAGCAAAAGGGCCTTTCTCAATGGAGGATGGGATGAACAGCTTCCTCCGCAGCCTTAACATCACACTGAGGCGCGATAAGGACTCAAACAGGCCGAGGATAAACAGCCCTGACTCAAGGCTGGACAGGGAGCAGAAGGTAGAGGGAAGGTACTACTATTCGTGAATTGGGATGAGCCAGAAATTTAGAATAATCTTATCGGTTTAACTCTTATTCCAAACGGGTCATAAGGAGACTTGGGCTTTGGTTTACTGGGCTTACCAGGTTTTTCTTTACCTTTCGAAAAATATTTTTTGTATCTCTCTGGAAAGTTTCTTTTCATGTAAATCTTTAGGTTTTGTTTTCCCATTCCCCTATTACAAATTTTACAAATAAGCCTAGTATCAGGAACAGAGTATTGCCCTCCAGCTTTTATGCGACCGGCTTCTACATGTTCATAACTTATTTTTCTTCCGCAACAGAAACATGGTCCTTCATATTTTCCCTTCCACCATTTGACTCTTAATTGGTCACGGATAGTTTTCGGGCAAGACTTTTTTGAATTAGATGGTGTTTCCCACACATTCGGAATATCAAAATTTATGGACATAGAATATCTAAATTTAAAGAAATATAAAAATCTATGTGTCCAGTGTCATTCTTGGCGTTTTTAATGGCTGTTGTGAGTGAAACTCCGGAAAGATTGCGGCGGCTGTCGGAAGAATTACGATTTTTTGGCTCCACTGGACATGTCCGGCTAGGGTTTATAAGCAGATTCCCATCAGAAATTAAATGGCGGAATGTGAAAAGCCGCTATAGCACAATGGCAGTGCGCCGAGCCTAGTCAACTCGGAGGCGTGGGTTCGATTCCCACTGGCGGCTCACAAATCGCCACATTAAATACCGAGCCTAGTCAACACCAACAACAGTAACGATAGACATATTTAATGCTTTTGTAAAAAGAAAAAAGGCGCCGCTTAGCTTGGCGCAAGAGGTTGAGATCCTCTTGGCGGAAGCCTCGCGGGTTCAAAACCTTAGTGGGTGAAACCCAAATCGCCTGTGGCGATTGGTCCCGTCGCATCAGCGACGTGGCTCCCGCCGCCGGCGCATTAATTTTACCGCAGCTTGACCAGCTTCAGCCCCTTAATCCTCGAGAAATCCTTCACATTTAATGTTGCAAGCTCGCAGCCGTTAACCATCGCAGTTGCCGCTATGAAAATGTCGCGAAATCCAATTGGCGTACCATTTTTTTCCAGTTCCTTGTCTATTTCGCTTGCACTTCGTGCAGCTTTTTCGTCAAAGCTGAGCAGGTGGGTCCTTACCATGAACAACTCAATAACATCTAAATTTGTTTTCCTGCGAAATAATTCAAACACGCTCGTTGTTGCCAAAAAGATATCTGCCTCCATTAAACTTGCGAAGAAAGCCCTCCCTATCGGTGTGTCTTTGATAAGCTCAATTGCAACATCAGTGTCTAGGCATACCTTCTGTCCCATTCCTTCCACTTCTTTTTCAGGTATTTTTTAACTTCATCATACTCTGTATCGCCTTTGAGGATACCTACAATATCTTTAAGGCCGGCACCTGTTTTCCTTCCAACCTTTGATGCCTCAAGCGCCTCGGCTATAACTTCGCTAAAGCTTCTATCAGCCCCTTTTGCCTTCTTCAAATCCTCATAAATCCTGTCTGCAATCATTATCGTCTTGGCCACGCTATAGATATTCATACGTATATATATATAAAGGTTTTGTTTGCAACACTTACGACACTTCTTATGACACTTATTTTTGCGAATAGTAGAGGTCGTGCGCTGACTGGAAATCAGCAGCGAATCTGCTCGACTTTCTCTTTGCAAAGTAATAAGCTGCCAGGCCAGCAAAAACAATGCTTGCGGAAAGGAGCATTCCGATAAATGCGTTTGCCGCGGCCTCTGCCTTTTTGAAGGCAGTTAATTTTACAGGAACGGCTGTGCCCAATTCCAGGCTTACTTCATTATGGCTGCCGTGACTGCCGAAGCTTATTATAACCTCGCCGCTTGTTTGGCCTATTTTCGATCCTGTCGCCGTCACCTCAACAGCCGCTGAGCCCTCGGCCTCAACAAAACCAGTTTCCGGACTCACCTTAATAACAACAGGGTCGCTGCTCTGCGCCCTAAACCCTGCGCTTTCCTTACCTGTGTTGTAAATTATGAGATGCCTTGATGCTTGAGCCCCTTTTTCAACAACGAATTCCAAGCCGGATGGAGAAACGCCAAAGCCAGCACCAGTCACGTTTTGTGAGGCACTTATAGCTCCGGTTGCTGCCACAAAAAGCAAAAATAGAAAGTAATAAATAAAAAAAGAGCGCTGCATTAAGAATTCACCGCGACCAGCGATATCTTTCCAGAATAATTTCCGGGAATGGTTGCCAAGGGCAAATTGAGCCTTAGGCTAAGCCCGGCCATTGAGCCCGGATAGAGGTTTATATCCTTTCTTGCTTTGGCATTTGTCATGTTTCCGGCAAAAGAGCTGTTATTGTAGTTGCCGTTAAAGGTGTACTGAAGCCTTGACGGCTCTATGATGCTGCCGCCTGAGGTGAAGTTTGTTGACCACAGGTCGAAATCCAGCTGCACATTCCCTGCATTAAGCACGGTTATGTTGGTTGCCGTTGAACTAGACTCATCGCCAATCACCTCATACATTGAGCCTGGGGACGCAAAGAACGCAATTGAGCTTGCGTCAACCTCAACAGCTGTCATTGTGAGGTATTCAAAGCTGGCCGATGAATTTGCTGAAAACCCAGAATTGTCAGCCGCTGTTGCCGTAATGGTGTAGTTTCCCGCTGCGAAGTGGCTTGAAAGGTTAAATGCTGCCGAATACACTGCTGCTGTTGCGTTAATATTGCTCTTTTTTGCCATAGCCGCTGTTAGATTGGCTGAATTAAAAGTCAGGATAACTGATGTGATGTCTGAAACCCCGTTGTCATCAGCAACGACAGCTTCAACCGCTACAGTTTTGTTTTTATTCGGGACAGGGCTGACCTGGTTTCCGGGCAGGAAGCTGTCATCATTGGCCAAAATGCTTAATGAGTTTATAACAGGGCCAGAGCCCGAAACAACAATCGTTATCTGGATTTCCGCATTTGCATTTGCCACAGCGGAAGGTGAAGAGCTGCTGTTCCGGAAGTTTGGCGTTGCTTCAACAAAATCATCTGAGTTGTTGTTGGTGTCAAGGTAACTGCTGTTAATGGTTCTTCTCTTCAGCGAATTCCCGCTGCTGCTGCCGATGTGGGGAATGCCCTCAAACAAGCCAGCACCGATATTCACAGGATTGCCCCAGCCAACAGCATCAACAACACTGCCGTTTGAGTCCTTTAAGGCAACGCCGGCATCGGAGTTGGCGAGAGTGATAGCCTCCTCATAATCTGCGTTTGCCCAACTAGCATTGTCCTTCGCATTTGACCAGTTTGAATCTGCCACAAGGTAATAGCAGCCGCTGCAGATAACAGCTCCCTGGGGGATTGTGGCGTCTGTTGGGGAGGTTTCCGTAGCCAAAACCCAGCCACTCACGTTTGCAGAAAAAGCTGTCGGGTTGTAAAGCTCAACGGCCTCCCCACCAGACTCTGAATTTACAGGGTCGTAAAGAGCTTGCGAGATTATTACGTTGCTCGGCTCGTTTGCAGCTGCAGCCATTGCCGCGTTTGCCCCTAGTACAACAGCTAGTACGGCCGCAGCTGCAATGAATTGAAAATAAAACTTTGACATTACGAACACCTCCATCAAACAATTTCAGAATACGTTGTTGTTCAGATTAAAATGCCTTTCGGCTGTTTTGTCGTCGAATTTCCGGAAGTTTCGCAGTTTTATCAAAGGCTGCCGCAAATTTACCGGTAAAAAGCCGAATTTTTGAAAGAAAAACGGAAAAGGTGAAAAATATTTGCACAGTTTTACGCCTTCCCTTTGCTCTCGCCGAGCTTTATGCCTGCAGCTATGAGGTGGGCAGTCCTTATGGGCTCAGGGATGTGGCTTCGGGTACAGGATATCTTCAGAAGCTCTTTAGCTTTTTCTAAGCTGCAGCCAGCAAGCTGGATGTGTATGTTGTCCACCTTGTGAATCTTGCCTGCTTTCCCAATAAGCCTGACCTTGCTTTTCATCCCAAGCCTATTCAGCGTTGATTTTATCTTCCCGAGTTCCGGATAGTCACGCATGACAACTATGACAGGAATCTTTGTTGCAGCTGCCAATTTCTGTATGTCAACGACATTGAATCCGCCAACTGCTATGCCGTTCAGCATTATTGCCCTCAATTGGGTGTAGAATTTGCTCTTCTTAACCATTCTTATAATTCTGGCTGTGGCATTGCTGCCGTCAACCGCTGTTGTGGTGGTCATAACACCATCTAAGCTGCTGCCGCCGCGGAAAAAAGTCCCGATTATCAGGACTTCCTTGTCTTTGAACTTGTCAAAGGGGCTGTCGTCAATGCCCAGGATGCGGGCTTCCTTTTTCATTATGCAGCAATAGGCTGATATTGAGTTTAAATAGTTTTTTTATGCTTAATTAATAATCAACGTGCCTGTAATCTCCGGATTCAGGTGGTCATGGTATCTCCAAGTGCCTTTTTTCGTGAACGTGAATGACCAGTTTTTTCTGGAGAAATGGGCCTTTTGGGGTCAAATTTCGGATATATCCTGTGTGTTGGGTGTATGTTTGAGGTAGGCCAGAAGTCTTCCTCGCCGTCATTCCAAAAGCGACAATTTTATAAACAACAACCAGTATTTGTTCACCAATCAAATGGCAGATTTGAACGCCTGGATTCAGGCGCAGCAAAAAAGAGGGTACACCAAGGAGCAGATTAACGCTTATCTTGCTAGAAAGGGCTATGCCAAATCTAACCAGTCTTCTGCAGCGGCACGGCTCGGCAAGGTAAACTTAAAAGCCTCAAAACCAAATTACAGGCTAATTATTCTGGCTGCGATAGCAATAGCAGGAATTGTTTCGCTGCTGCTTGCCGACAAGCTTCAGGGCACCGCGCAGTCAGAAGAGCAGCTTCTGCCAATTAGCAAGTACGTAGGCAACACAACCGGCAGGCCAGTAGAGATATACTCTGGTACAATAAGCAAGATTTCTCCGAAAAGCATAACGATTGCGAGCAACGGCAGAAGCAAGGATTTCCCAATTTCTAAGGAGAACCCTCCCAAATTTGGCGTGGGTGTGTTAGGCAATTCGACATTCCCTGTTGAGCTTAATGGCCTTCCTAATGTTGGCAAAGAAGTCACGGCTCTGTTCTTGTTAACATCCTCCTCGGGTGAAAGGTATGTGTCTGGCATAATTATAAGCCCACGTTAACGGATGAATATCAAATGAAAGAAAGAAAACAGAAAGCAAATCAATCGCAGGCACTGAAGTTCCTAATCCGTAGCAGCTTCACCCTTACACTTTTTTTAGTTGTGTTGCCACTAGTGTTAGTTACGAATTCCAAAAAAGCTGAAGCAGAATGCTATGGGGAATGTTATGATTATGGTGATGGTTGTTCCAGTGGCTGTGGTGATTGCACTTATGACAACACATGTGCTCCTCCTCCTTCTGACCCGTGTGGTGGGAGTTATGGTCAGTGTTGTGGCACTTGTGGCTGGGATGCTTGTGGTTATGAGTGCGGTACTTGTGGAGATGAAGCCTGCGCTCCTCCTTCTGACCCGTGTGGTGGGAGTTATGGTCAGTGTTGTGGCACTTGTGGCTGGGATGCTTGTGGTTATGAGTGCGGTACTTGTGGAGATGAAGCCTGTGCTCCTCCTTCTTCTGACCCGTGTGGTGGGAGTTATGGTCAGTGTTGTGGCACTTGTGGCTGGGATGCTTGTGGTAGTCAGTGCGGTACCTGTGGAGATGAAGCCTGTGCTCCTTCCTGCTCTCCTGTTAATGGTGTTATGAGTGCTTGCAGTGTTTCGTGTGGTGGCGGAACTCAGACATGTTCTGCTGCCAGCTGTGGCGGCAGTCAGCTTTGCGGACCTATCGGAACTTCGTCGTGCAACACCCAAGCGTGTTGTTCTCCTGTGAATGGTGTTTGGAGTGCTTGCAGTGTTTCGTGTGGTGGCGGGACTCAGACTTGTTCTGCTGCCAGTTGTGGTGGTAGTCAGCTTTGCGGACCTGTTGGCGGAAGTCAGTCGTGCAATACTCAAGCGTGCTGTTCTCCCGAGAATGTAGCGTGTGGTTCTGGCTGTTGTTCCGGGTTGTCTTGTACTACTGGCGGTTATGGTTGTCAGGAGTCTTGTTCTGATCATAAGAACGCTGCCGGCTGGTGTGGTGATGGTGTTGTTGATCCTAACGTATACTGTGCTGGTGGCAATATCATGTGTGATGACAGTTATGGTTGTGATTCAAACTCGGAATGCGTGAGCGGTAATTGTGTTAGCGGAACATGCCAGGCTCTGCTGAGCTGCACAAGTGCAACCCAACCTGGCAATAATCCTCCAGGCTGCGACCAATCGCTCGACTGCGGCTTCGCCTACTACTGCGACTGCAATGAAGAGTGCGGTGGTGGGAGAGTGTGCGGTGCTACAGGTGTATGCGTGTCATGCTCTTATGGTCCGCCGGATGAGAACCCGAGCGTCTGCGACCCGAATCTGGACTGCCCTGACGGCTACCAAAGGCCTTACTGCAATGCTGAGTGCGCCAGCGGGCTCATGCTGCCCAATGCACCCAGCAGCGGCACCTATTGGTGCCAGTCATGCGCATTCAACACGAACAACTGCCAGTCTGCGCTTGACTGCGGGTATAGGAACAGCTGCGACTGCGATGCAGAATGCCAGAGCGACCACTGCCTTTACAACCCCGGCGAGAGCGTTTCACAGTGCAGAAACAGCTGCGGCGACTCCCCGCCGAAGAATTCCGCATGGTGCGGCGATAACGTAATTGATCCAGGAACATATTGCTACGGTGATAACCTCATGTGCGATAACGACAAAGGTTGTGATTCAAACTCGGAATGCGTGAGCAACAATTGCTATAATGGCGTGTGCAAGGACCATTTCTACTGCGGTCCGTGGACAAACTGCGATGAGCTGTGCACGAGCTACGGCTATCCGAGCGGAACATACACGGCCGGGAATTGCTACTGCAACGGGCCAGCGCCTAGCAGCACAGGCTGTCCGTTTAGCGGCGCTGATTGCAGGTGCTATAGTAGCTGCTGCAAGATGACGTCTACTGCCTGCACTGGTTCTGCAGTGACAGAATTTGCAAGGTGCACCACAAGCACTGGCGCTTGGACTACCGACTGGACACCTAGCGGCACTTACGAAGTCCAAGTATATGATGACTTCGGTTGCACTGGATTCGCCTGCAATTCAAAACCCACCTGCAGCAGCAACCCCCTAGGATGCAATGACGGCAGCACGCCAGATCTTGCAACGATGGCACAGGCAGACAAGTGCGGTGAGGGACAAACAGCGGACTGCCAAGCAGAATGTCAGCAGCTTAGCGCCTGGCCCTACATCGGCTTAAAGTACGACTCATCCACTGGGAAGTGCGTCCAGTGCCTTACTGACTCTGACTGCCCGGACTCGTGTAGCTCCAGTGGCACAGACGCACATAACAAACCCCTCTCCGGCATAACTGTAGACTGGTACTGCAACCAGGTAAAGCAATGCGCGTGGGCACCGAATGCGTGCGACCCGTGGACCCCTGGAGGAAGCCCGTCATGCAACCCGTCAGGGTACTACTGCGATGATAAAGGAGACTGGGCTTATTTTCCTGAAAGCGACCACTTTATCTCCTGCTGCACTACCATGAGCAAGGAAGGGGCACTGTGGGGAAGCTGTGTAGATTACGACAGCAACCCTTCTACTGGCTATCCGCTTGGGCCAAGCATTTCCGGGCAGGGCTATAGCTGCGTAGATACAAGGCCGCATACCGGTGCTTTTTATGCTGTGAACGAGTTGGGCCAGCAGGTCTCAGACTTCATGGCAATTGGAAAGCCTTACAGAATTCGGGCACAGATTTTGGATGACAATGGTGACCTCAACAATCCTGCTGCTGGCGTTTGGGTTGTGATTCTGGATGCTGCTGGCGTGTGCAGGCTTGGCAGCGACTGTAATTATCCTGATGACAGCACGAAGATGAGCATTGCCAATGATATGTGCACGTGCACCAAGACTTGGCAGGGCAAGTGCACTGTTGCGCAGTGCCTGAGCACTTTTCAGACCACACCGACTGCGAGCTGGTCAACCCCTGTAACTATAAAGGCTTATGCGTATGACGGGGGTGCCGGGAGTTGATTAATTTCAAAATGTTTAAAGGAGGCTTTAGTATATGTTAACTGCCAAAAAATTTCTGGTGCTTGGCGCATTTGCATTAACTGGCATTGTTTTTCTTTATGTGTTCACTCTTTTGAGCGGTGGTGGGCAGCCTGCAGGATCAACAGCGCCTGGCACAGAAGGAGTTTCAGTAGCCACTGAGCAGCATTCAGAACCGTTACCCGCCAAGACAGAAACACAGTCACCGTTCTTGCCTCAAGCAATATTTAAGGCTACTTGCGCAAAGTATTCTGACCTGCCTCCTGATGTTGTGCCGTGCGAGCAGGCTTACGAGTTCATGCTCAAGAACCATGACGCAGGCACATCAGGCCTGTGGCTGATGTACGAAGCTCAGGATGGCAGCTTAAAGCAGCTGGTGGGGAGCGAGTCTGAAATTAATGCGGTAATTGCAGCAGGTGTCAAGCGTTTGATGTGGTATGCTGTTTCAGAAACTGAACCTTATACAGTTACTGGGTCAAACACAACATCAGCAACAAAGTATGTCCTTCTCGACGCCAGAAACCTTTCTGTCATAAAAGAAACACCGTGAAGCTGCTTAGAAGCTGTCACAGGCTTTTTGTGAACTCAACAAAGACATTGCCCTCAATGTCCGTTATGGACACGGCAGTATTCAGCTTCATCATCTTTACCTCCTTTTTGGTGTCAAAGTCAAGCGCCTTCTCAAAAACAAACATGTCAAAGCCATGCCTGTCCTTCACCAGCCTGGCAAGAATCTTCAGCTTGTACATAAGGGCGTAAAAGGTGCTGTGAGGTATCACTTTTACTACCTCTCTAAGCGAGATTACGGCGCTCTTGCTGAACATCTGGAGCAGCACAAAAAGCTGGGCGCTCCTCTTCTTATCAATCGGCAGTATTACCGTGCAGGTGTTCATTTTTGCTTCCCAAATTAAAATCCCATACCTTCAAGTAATGTCTTGAACGGCTTTGGAATGTCTTCATTCCGTGATTTACCGTCCGAATTTGCGTCTGCGGCAGCATCTTCATCTTCTGATAAGTAACCCTTGAGGTATTCTTTCAGCTGTTCGGGTTTCAGGCCAAGCGGGAATTCTTCCAATTCGTCCATTTCATACAAGTTTGCCAGCCTGTAAAGCAAATAAGCCGAGCGCAAGCTGAGAGCGTAAGGGAACTCTACCCTTGTTCTTGCTATGATATCCTTGCGTGGCCGCCTGACAGACAAGACCCTTATTTCTGTCCCTTCGGAAGAGCTTATAAGAAACTCAAGCGTTGCGCCCTTTTTCCCAACAGCGTTTTTTCCAGTCACTTGGTTTCTAGTTACCTCGCAGCCCATCTGTCCGGCTTCAAGAGAAAATTTGGCCATATCCTGGCGGCCAGGGATGCAACTTTCAGAGGTGTACCTCACCACTCCTGCATTTGGGTCGTAGCTTATGCGCGCATTATACCCCCTTTCTAGCATTTCAAGGATTTCTGAATTTCCAAAAAGGCGAATCTCCTCCCTTATTATCGCTTCCCTGTCTTTCATTTCTTTCCATGCCGTTAACATCAAACCCCCGTAATTTGTCATTTTTCTTAAGTAATGACAAATCTGTTATTACTTTACAGGGGTTATATATTAGGTTTTTCCTTATATACTATAAGGTTTTATATAAAACAGCGGGATTTGCTGTACTTGTGCATTGCCCTTGTTTGCCCGCATTTCCTTGCCACTTCCGGTTTTTTGTTATCCTGCTTTACAAGTTAACAGGCTTAAAGTGCCTTTCGGCGAAAAACCCGCAAGAATTCCGGCACTTCAGCAAAGTATCCGGCTTCTCCGGGAAATTTTTCGAAAAAGAAGCCTTTTTCCGGAAGATTTTCGGAAAGCTGAAAAGAATTTCGCTTATATACGGCCTTACGGCCTATCCGGTGGTGGCTCCCACCGTCTTATATAAGACACAACCGCAGGTTTTAATTGTCCACGCATAAGCTATGCTGTCTTATGCCACTTGTAATGACGCTTCCCTGCACAGGCTGCGGGTTGAGGGTGCAGATTAGCGATATGAAGTACAGCATGAGCGGCAACAGGCTGCTATGCAAAAGCTGCTTTTGCTGTCAATTACGCCGCTAATTTATGGCACCGGTTAAGCCTGGTGGCTACACTGGAAGCTCAACGTTCGTTCTCGCTGGAAACTAATAAGTGTATTATTCGTTTCTAACGGAAACAAATAATTATTTTTCCTGCTTTATGGCTGACGCGGCAGCTTTGCTGGAGAACAGCTTGAAAGCTGGAATTACGTGCACAGTTTTGCCATTAAAACTCTGGGAGTATTCAGATTCTTTGGATATTATGTATCCTTTGGCGACTTTAAACTTTTTCATGAATGCCAAAAGACCGTTTATGCTTATTTTTCCGTATTTTATCTCTACTGGTACCGGATTTCCTTCTTTGTCAGTTATTACGTTGTCTACTTCGTTTTTGTAGGGATCTCTCCAGAAGAATTTCGGCCGTAACTGGTTAATTGCCACGCATTCAAACACTTTTGACCTTGATAGATTGTCATTCTTGAAAAGAAGTTCTGCTGACGGTAGTGTGGGGTAATATTTTTTTAGCCTTCTGACGCTTTTCCTTATGTTCCTGGAAAAATTGTACAACTTTCTCAGCAAGAACGACTCTTCAAGGTAGCCCAGATAATTTGAAATGGTCTGTCTTGATACTTTTAGCTCCATGGCCAGCTCTGAAACGTCCACAAGCTGACCGGGTTCTTCTGTAAAAATCCGCAGCAAAGATTCCAATGCAGAGAGGTCACCGATTTTTACCAAAATGGCTAAGTCCCTGTAAATAACCTTCTCCACAACGCTTTCGGAAACGTATTTCTTTATGATTTCTTTATCTTTTACGCCCACTAGTTCCGGCAGACCTCCTGTTAGCGTGAACTCCTCAAAGAGCCGCGCCAGTTCCTTTTCATAAACTCCTGCCGGCTTGAGGTTGACTTCTTTAAAGTCCAGAAATTCACTAAAAGTTAGCGGTTCAATTTTAAATTCAAAAAGCCTTCCCGCAAGAGTTTCCTTAGATTTTCTTCTTATGGTGAGGGATTCTGAGCCTGAAATCAGTATCTTCATGTTTTTGCCAAAGACGTCGTAAATGGCCTTGAGCTGGCTCTCCCAGTCCGCCAATTTTTGTATTTCGTCAAGCAAAAGCAAAAGTTTTCCATTTCGTAATTCGATTTCAGTCACTTTCTCGTACTCGGCCAAAACATCTCTAACCCTTACTTCTTTGAATTCGTCAAAAGAAAAATATAGAACGTTTTTGGGGTTATTTCCCTTGCTAAGGAAATCTTCTGCAATTTTAAGCATCAAGGTTGTTTTACCCACCCTTCTTAGCCCGATAAACGCAATAATCTGTGGCAATGGCATAAATTTTGCAATTTCCCCATAGATTTCTCTATCCTTAAAATTTACCTTCAAATCTTCTTTCCACCACGGGTTGAAGTCCAACAGCGCATCCTTAATTTGTGCCATCTTCACTTAACTTAAAATCGATTTTACGTTAATTGCATTTAACACAAAATATATAAAGCTTTCGGTAAAACAGGTTCAGCACTTTTCACCCCTCCTTAATAACGACAAAATGGAAAGGTTTATAAAGTGAGGGTGCAACAATCATAGCAGGATGAATCTTCGCCAGTCTCTGCGGCCTCTGTACGTTACAGCAGCATATTCTGTAATGGCCTTAGCTTTAGCTGTGGCAGTTGCCTGCACCCCAACTCCGGCGCCATCGCCGCAGCTTACGAGTACTCCCACTCCAACGCTTGAGGCTATTGCAGCCACGCCAACTCAGACGCGAAGGCCGGAGCCAAGCCCTACTGAAACTCAGCAATACGAAACTGCAACTAGTCCAACACCTACTCCGCCTACTCCAACGATAACGCCTACTCCTACTCGGACACCCACGCCAACACCTACTGCCACACCTACTCCGACGCCAACACCTAGCCCTACTCCGACTCTTACGCCTACTCCGAGTCCTACGCCTACTCCTACTCTGACACCTACTCCTACGCCAACGCCAACTCCCACTCCCAAGCCAAACCCTGCTGTTGTTTACGCGACCAATCTTGGCCTGAGCCAGGATGTTGTTTCTGGAGTTGCTGGTCTGGGTTTGGATTACATCCTTGACAGCACAGAGAAGGCGTTCATTGATGCTGTGGCTGCTAATCCGTTGGAAGTCCAGCTGGCGATGGTCAAGTCAACCTACTTCACCAATAAGACTGTTTCGCTGGCTGATTTGGTTGCGGCTGCTGGTATCATGCAGAAGTATGATGCTAAGCTGAGGGAAGCTGTTTGGGCAATGCCTGACAAAAGCATCCAGCTTCCCAGTGGTGGTGGCATTAACCCTTCCTCAACGCTGGAGCTGGTTTTGAAGAAGGATGTCAAGGCTGTTAAGGTGCTTGATTATATGCAGTCAAGGATTTTTGGCAACGCTGCTTTTTGGGAGGCTTTTAAGGAGGACAAACTGGTTACTGAAGACCCTCCAGTTCCGGGCACGAGGCAAACCTGGGTGAGGTGGGATGCAAAGAAGTGGCCCAGCAACAACTGGCAGGCCATGGCTACGATGATGCTGAAGTACGACCCTTTCAACTACGTTGAAGACGACCTTGATAAAATCCTTGACGAGCTTGGCGTATACCCTTGGCAATGCGTTTATTGCTTGGATAGTAATGGTAAACCCAAGGTGTGGTACACTACAGTAACAAGCGGTTTATTTATGAATCCGGACAACGGAAGTGCTGCTTATGGTAATTTGGTAGGCTCTGAAGGGAATATTGTGAGAGAATGGCTAAAATTCCTAATGGACCAGACATACAAGGACGGAGAAGGAATGCTGATAAGAGGGTTTGCAACCAAGAACGCGGAAGAGCTTAGAAAGATATTCCAAAGAGACCCAGTAACAAACGATTTCAATTTCACTTCTGCTTATGCCTTTGATGCCGTAACTTCCATGAATGCTACAACAAGAGATGGTAAGTTCATTACTTCTTATACTTTGGCCAGGGAACTAGTTCAAGGTCCTGACTGGAAAAACAAACCTCTTCCAACACAATCTGAAGCTGTTGAAGGCTTGAAATCCTGGGCATCACAAAACTTCAGGCATGTGCTTGCCAGTGATGAGGAGACGGCTTATGCAAAGATATTCCCTCAGAACCCTGGAACTCCTCCAACCTGGGCTATTGCTGAAGTGAAGTTAGTTGGCAGCGGTATGGTTGAGACTTTTTTTGTGTCTCTATGGAGATCACTAGGACTGGTTGCTAGTGTCACGTATCTGCCCAAAGGCAATCACGCTGCTGTAGTTGAAACAGCTAATGGTATCCAGTCTCTGGATGGTAATAAGTACATGAATCGTAACTAGGAATTTTTTTGTAAGTTTTTTCAGCCATTGCTAACCGCTTGATTTTCCAAAAGCTATATATAAAAGCTATAATATAATAGGTGTTAGGATTTTCGGTTCAGGCAGCAGTTAATTAAAAAAGAGGAGCATGGGCAAATGAAACTGAAGTTTTTGGCACTTTTGAGCTTGTTAGCGTTAAGTATGCTTATTGCTATGTTGCCTTCTGCTGTTGCACATTGGGACAGTTCTGGGCCGTTTATAACTGGGGAACATAGATGTGGTGATCCTGCCGATCCGCCTTGTTCAACTGGCCAGTACTGTTTCAACTTCAGGTGCGTTTCCTGTCAAGGCGGTCCTGGTGTGTGCCAGCAGTGGGAGTCTGGAGGAGGAGGATGCAGCGTTGTGAACCAGCCTGATGGAACGCTATGTGACGGAGCCGGATTCTTTTGCAGTTCAGGGAGTTGCGTGAACTGCCAGAGTTCTGGGGGGGCGTGCAGTAGTGATGTGAACTGCTGTGCTGGAAATAAGTGCGACATAAGCAATAGTAAGTGTGTAATGTGCGATGCTAACAAGGTCCAGACAGCGCCTGTGCCTGCTTACGGCGGTGGAAAATGTGAGGCAAGCTGCGGGGCAAGCAGCCAGTGCGATGAGTTAGCTGCCGGGAGCTTTGCAGCTTCCGGAAAGTGCACTTTGCAATGTGCTTACTATGATGGCGACACTTCACAGGCTGTCTGCGATAGCGCTGTTGGAGTTGGAAGCTGGAATCTTGGAGCTGGGAGTGAGGTTGCGGCTACAACGTGCTGCGGTGATGACTCTGGGGAGTTCAGCAGGTTTAGGGACTGTGCTCCTGGTGCTTGCGTTGACAATTCAGCTGATAAGAAGTGTTGCAATGCTGATGCAGACTGCGTATTCAGCGGCAAGTGCTTCTACGATGTTAACGCTGCAGTTGCGGGCATTGTGGCTGAAAACATGGGGTTCTGCGCCGGTAAGAACCAGAATGCCTGCACGAGTGGGCAGTCTAAAGTGAAGTGCCAGTGGGCAGGCGGCGCTTGCGTTGCGGCAGCCACAAGGGCAGCTGTGCAGTTCAGCCAGCAAAGCGGCGGGAGCTATGCTTCCTATGCTGATGTGAATGGTGATGGTGTCCAGGAGGTTTGCCAGGCTGCCAGCCCTGGCCAGTGGAGAGGCACATCAGGCTCGATAAGCGGCATGGTAAGGAACATCACAGATGTTGTTTCAGGAGCGCTGGTCAGGGTTCTTGGCACAAGCCCGCCGCTTACTGCAACAACAGCCGCTGACGGCAGCTATACGATAGGGAACATTCCAACCGGTGACCGCGATGTTACTGCTTCAAAAAGCGGTTACGAGGCAGGGACCAATTACGCTGTGCCGGTGTATGACGGAGGAACCACAACATCTGATTTTGTTCTTGTGCAGGCGTTGGGCGATTGCGAGGATGACTGCACGAAGGTCGGCTCGAACTTGTGCGATGCGAGCTGCCACGGAAAGGGCCTGTGCTGGTACTATAATGAGGAAACAAGGGTTGCCTGCGATGGCACTTTTGGAATTATTGAAATGCCTGGTGGCTTGAACGTTGACTGCTGCAAGGGCCAGCCTTACTCCCCAGTCAAAGCTGATATTGCTGTGCCTTCAGAGAACGTGATTGTGTCTAAGAAGCCTGTTCTTTACCACGGAAAATTCATAAACATGGTAATGGTCGTTTTTAACAGGTAGGAAAAGAAGCCTGATTTTACTCTTTTTTGTTTCAAGGAATGTGCTGCTTTGCAAAATTAGACATATTTATCTCTTTCGCATAATTCAAATATGTTTTTGAAGAAAAATCGCGCGTTTTTTATGCTTTCTTGTGCTGGTTCCTGATTTGCTTGCGGGATTCTTCTGTAGGTGAATTTGCCTCTTTTTCCTTTCTCCAGCCCAAAAATATGCAGTAATGTATCTGCCTTTATGAGCATGTTTTGGTAGATTTTCAGCAATTCAACGTCAACTGTCCCTTTATCAACAAGCTTTGAGAATTCGTCAAATGTCTTCCTGTGCTCTTCTGGAGCTTCTGTCTTCATACCTTTTGTTAGAAGATATGCTTTGCTGGCGTAAAAGATGCAGTAGTATGCGTGCGATATTGTTGCGCTGTAATACGTGTCTGCTTGCATTCCAAAGACAGAAAGCTGCAGGTCTTTGTCGTCGCTTATTTTCATAATCATTAAAGATAGGTTAAGCTCGTTTTTTGCTCTTTGCAAGTATATTTTATAGTCTGAATCCACGTTTCATCCCCTCTTTGACAACATCATAAAATATCTGATGATTATGTACGACAAGATGCTTTCTTGCTATTTGTTTTCCTAAATTTTCTTCCTCATTTGTTAGCATTTCAATCATTTCTGCTTTTGGAATAACATGAGCATCTATCTCGATTAATGTTTTTAGTTTTGCGCTGTTTATTGCAGCTTCGATTTGCTTTCTTTTTTCTTCACCATCAATAAAGATGGCAGCATCTAAGTCAGATGATTCTTCTTGCACATTAACCGCAAAAGAGCCGAATATGACAATAGAATAAAATTGTGTTATTTTGTCAATCTCACCTTTTAATCTTGTCACTGTGTTTTTTACTATTTTTCCTATTCTTTGATTGTTGCACAGAGCAATATAAAGAAAAGTTAAGTCATTATTCAAGTTAAGTGTCAAAAGGCCTGATTTTCCCACTTTCTTCTCCAACAAGACTTCTTCTTTTTTCAGCATGTTTATGGCCAGAGCTAATGCGTTGTTTGATTTCCCTTTTGATTCTTTTTTTATCTGCTTTCTTGTAAATTCTGCAAATGGTTTCCTAGCAAATATTTCAAATATTTTGAGTCGTTTTTCGGTTATCATATTAACCACTTTATTGGGTTATATGAACCAAAATATTGGTTATTTATATATTTTTCTATTTTGAGTAAACTCAAGCCCACGGAAAGTTCATAAACATGGTAATGGTCGTGTTTAACAGGTAATGTTGCCGTTATATACTTCTACGCTAATGTTAAAAATCTTTTTTTAATGGGCTTGAAGTGCTTTTAGTAACGCTTTTATATGTGCCTGCAATAGTGCCTTGTTAAGGCGGCATGCGGATAATGCTTCTGAAAGAGCCTCAACACCTCCATAGAGCAGAAGCATGTCGCCTGATTTTTTCAACTTGTTAAGTTTCAATGCTTCGTGATTGACAATGTGCGGTATAGTTGCATACGTGGGTCCTAAAAAAGCTAGTGAAATCCTACTGAAAGGAATAAAAACACTCGAGTATAGGGGATACGATTCTGTTGGAATAGCTACCCTTGCAGGTAATATCATATCTGTTAAGAAAGACATAGGAAAAGTTGATGAAGCAAACGCAACGCTGAACTTCTTGGCACTTGAAGGAAATATAGGAATAGCTCATACCAGATGGAGCACGCACGGCGGAGTTACTAAAGAAAACGCACATCCGCACCTTGACTGTTCCGGCAAAATAGCTGTTGTGCATAACGGCATAGTTGACAATCACCAGCAGATTCGCGCAGGGCTTGGCAGCCACAGGTTCCTGTCACAGACAGACACAGAAGTAATCCCTCACCTTATTGAGGAACTTATGTCCAAAGAGGGATTGGATTTTGTTGCTGCTGTGAGGAAAGCAGCCAACACCCTGAATGGGAGGTCTGCTTTTGTCGCAATCAGCTCTGAAACCAGGCAGATGGCTGCAGCCAGGAAAGGGACACCCCTCATCATCGGGTTGCATGAGACCAGCAATGAGGAGTTCTTCATAGCATCTGACGTAACTGCTTTTCTGGATTACACCAACAAGGTCATGTACCTTGACGATAACGAGATGGCAGTTGTTGATGTAAAAATCGATGGCAAAATCGCTTTCTCCAGCCTCACAAGCGGGAATGAGTTGAAGAAAAGGGTTGTTGACATACACTGGCACGTTGGAAGCACAGAAAAGGAAGGCTATGACCATTTCCTAATAAAGGAAGTGATGGAGCAGAAGCACACAATAGCAGCAGCCATAAACCAGGACGATACGAAGATACTGGCGGTTGCCAATGACATCAAAAGCGCCTTTGGAACATTTTTCGTAGGCTGCGGCACGGCAGGGAAGACGTGCATGGTTGCCGAGTACCTTTTTTCCAAAATTGCCAGAAAGCACATAAACTCGGTCGTTGCTTCAGAATTCTCCAATTACAAGCACTACCTCACCCCAAAAACTCTCATGATTGCCGTCTCCCAAAGCGGCGAGACAGCGGATGTTCTTGAAGCAATTGACGTTGCTAAATCAAAGAGCGTAAGAGTCGTGTCCTTGCTCAATGTTTTTGGCTCAACCATGATGAGAGCCAGCGATGACTTTTTCATGGTGAATGCCGGGGCAGAGAGGGCCGTTGTAAGCACGAAAGCAACAACAGCCCAGATTGCCGTCCTGACACTGCTTGCCTATGCAACGGCAGGAAAGCTGCAGGAAGGAAAACTGCTGCTCATGAATGCTGCCAGCGCTGTTAATGACATGCTAAACCCAAGATATGAGGAGCACATCAGCAAGCTGGCGTTCCTGCTGCTCAACAAAAAGGACATTTTCATCATAGGCAGGGGCATAAACTACCCGATAGCGCTTGAGGCTGCCATAAAGCTTCAGGAAACGTGCTACACCCACGCGCAAGGGTTCGCAGCCGGTGAGCTGAAGCATGGGCCCCTTGCGCTTATAGATGAAGGCACGCCCTGCATTGCCATTGTGGCAAATGACGAGACAAAGCAGGACATGATAAACAACGCAACAGAGGTAAAGGCCAGGGGCGGCTACATAATAGGAATAGCTCCGGAGAACAACGAGGTCTTTGACTACTGGCTTAAGGTTCCGGATGTTGGAGACGCAAGCCCTATTGTGAACATAATCCCTGTGCAGATTCTGGCTTACCACATAGCAGTCATGCGCGGCTACAATCCAGATTATCCAAGGAACCTTGCTAAATCTGTGACGGTTAAATGATTAAGGAAGCAGAGATAGTGCCAAGCAAAAACAATAAAAACAGGACAAACAGGGCAAAATCGCAGCAGAGCAAGAAAGTAGTTATGGGAGATGAAAAAAATGGAAATCTTCATTGATACGGCTAACATCGATGAGATAAAACAGGCAAACGACTGGGGAATCCTTGACGGAGTTACAACAAACCCGAGCCTTGTTGCCAAGGAGAAGGACAAGGGCAAGGACTTCAAGGCGATAGTGAAAGAGATATGCGAGATAGTTCACGGCGATGTGTCTGCCGAAGTAGTTGCGGTGAGATATGAGGATATACTTCATGAGGCAAGAATCCTTGCGGAGGTGCACAAGAACGTTGTTGTCAAGATACCGCTGCTGCCGGATGGGCTTAAGGCAGTGAAAACGCTGGCCAAAGAAGGCATAAGGGTGAATGTGACGCTGTGCTTTTCCGCAAACCAGGCCCTTTTGGCTGCAAAGGCCGGGGCGTACATAATAAGCCCGTTTGTTGGCAGGCTTGACGACATAGGCCAGAGCGGTGTTGAGCTGGTTGAGGAGATAAAGCAAATCTACGACAACTACGAATTCAAGACAAAGATACTCTTCGCATCCGTCAGGTACCCAGACCATGTAAAGCAGGCAGCGCTGACTGGGGCTGACATCGCAACGTGCCCCTTCAAGGTCATCGAGCAGCTCTACAAGCACCCCCTCACCGATGCCGGCCTGAAGCAGTTCCTTGATGATTGGGCCAAGGTAGGGCAGCAGATAAAATGAGGGGAGGCAGCATGGCGGATTTTCTTGCGGAAGCGCAAAAAGTGGCTGTTGCTGCCGCGAAAGAAGCCGGGAAAATAATTCTCAATTATTATGAAACCAACATAAAAGTCAGCACTAAACAAGGGAATCCGCGAAACCTTGTCACAGCCGCAGACAAAGAGGCAGATGCGCTTATAAGACGGATTATTCTTGAGACTTTCCCAGACCATAGCATAGTGAGCGAGGAAAACGAGCCCAAAAGAGGAAATGAATTCTTCTGGTATGTTGACCCGCTTGACGGCACAACAAACTACACCAGGCACGTAAGCTACTTTTGCGTATCAATAGCCCTGGCAAAGGGAAAGGAACTGCTTGTTGGGGTGATTTACAATCCTGTCACGTCAGAGCTCTACACGGCAAAGGCTGGCGCAGGGGCTTTCCTGAACGGCAGAGTGCTGAAGGCGGGCAACGCCAGCGACCTTGCACAGTCCTTTGTTTGCATGGATTTCTCATACGACAATGCAGAGAGGCAGAGGGCAGCGGCTGTCCTTAAGAGCTTAGTCATGAGCGTTAAAAGCATCAGGGTTAAAGGCAGCGGCGCGTTGGCCACATGTGAGGTAGCATCAGGCAAAGCAGAGGGCTATGTGCGCATGGGCAGCACTCCGTGGGACTACGCAGCCGGGGCGCTCATAATCCGGGAAGCTGGCGGCACGGTAACCGACCTTGATGGCAGAGAATGGGAGCCTAGGTCAAGAGGAGTGGTTGCAGCCAGCTCAGGAAAAATAGCTGAACAGCTGCTTGCAAAGGTGAAGGATGCCTTATGACGACGCCAAAACTGTTCGGCACGGACGGCATAAGGGGAACGCCTGGGCAGGAACCGCTCACTCCTGGCAGCATCAGGAAAATAGCTGCCGGTTACGCGAATTTAATCAAGAAGATTGCTCATGGAAAAAAGAACCCGTCTGTTGTCCTGGGAAAGGACACGAGAGCTTCATGCGCGATGATAGAGCAGGCGCTTGCCGCAGGGCTTACGGATGTTGGCGTGGATGTGGAGTTTCTTGGAGTGCTTCCGACAGCGGCCGTGGCTTACCTTACAAAGCACCTTAAGGCTGACGGTGGCATAATGATTTCCGCAAGCCACAATCCTTCAGATGAAAATGGGATTAAGTTCTTCACACAAGCTGGAGAGAAGCTAAGCGAAAAGGAAGAGGAATTCGTTGAAAACAATATCGGAAAAAGGGCCGAGAGAAGCCGCAAAGGCACTGTGAAATCCTTTGCAAAGGCAGAGGCTGAGTACTTTGCGTTTTTGGTTGAATCAGCTGGAAGACCCAAACTGGCCGGGCTTAATGTTGTTGTTGATGCGGCAAATGGCTCAGCATACAAGGTTGCCGGAGTATTTGCAAGCCTTGGCGCTGCTGCAACACTAATCAACAACAAGCCTGACGGCAACAATATCAACGAGGACTGCGGCGCACTGCATCCGCAGCAGCTGCAAAGAGAAGCCGTATCAATGAAGGCGGCGTGTGGCATAGCGTTTGACGGCGATGCTGATAGAGTTGTCATGGTTGATGAGAAGGGCAAGGTCGTTGATGGTGATGGGCTGATACTTGCCCTTGCAAAGGAAATGCTGCAGCAAGGGAAACTCAATAAGCAAACTGTTGTTGTTACAGAGTACACTAACACAGCCTTTGATGATGAGCTTGCGCTGGTTGGGGTTAAAACTGTCAGGGTGCAAAACGGAGACAAGTACGTCTATGCGGAAATGAGAAAGCACGGCTACAGTCTTGGCGGAGAGCAGTCCGGCCACATAATCATAGGAAACAACACCACAGGGGATGGCATCCTTGCAGCCATTCACATACTCACACTGCTAAAGGAGTCTGGCCTGCCATTCTCCAAGCTAACCGAATTCACCAAAAAACCGCAAGCCTTAATAAACGTGGAAGTAAAGGAGAAGAAAGAGCTCAGCACGCTGCCGCTAACATCGGCTGCAATCGCCGCAGCAGAGAAGAGGCTGCAGCAGCTGAAAGGGCGCTCGCTCATAAGATACTCGGGAACCCAGAACGTGCTAAGGATAATGCTGGAATGCAACGACAGGGAAGAAATTAAAAAGCTTGCTGAAGAAATCACAGCGGCAGCGAAAAAGGAAGTAGGAGTGTAAAAAGAAATGAAAGCAGTAATCCTTGCAGCAGGGAAATCAACGCGGCTGCATCCATTGACTGTAAACAGGTCAAAGGTGATGCTGCCTGTTGCAAACGAAACTATATTAGAATATGACCTGCAGCAGCTGCAGCAGACGAGACTAATAGATGAAGTTGTCATTGTTGTCGGATTTGGCAGCGAGGAGATAATCGCACAATTTGGCAACAATTATGGCAGCGGCAAAAGTAAAATTAAACTTGCTTACGCCTTCCAGACAGAGCCGCTCGGAACAGGGCATGCACTTCTTCAAGCGGAGAAATTCCTCGCTGCAGAGAAGAAATTCCTCGTTATAATGGGAGATGACCTTTACGGTGGCAATGACATTAAAAAATGCTTAAGGCATGACAGCTGTGTCCTTGCAAAGAAAGTTGAGAATATAAGCAGTTTCGGCAAGGTGGTTGCTGAAAAAGGAATTCTAAAAAAGCTGGTTGAAAAGCCTGACGAGAAAGGCAGCGGCCTGGCAAATACGGGCTGTTACGTTTTGCCTAACCCAATATTTCAGCTGCTGCGAAAAATGAAGAAAAGCAGCCGCGGAGAGTTTGAAGTGGTTGATGCAATACGGCAGCTGCAAAACGTGCATGTTGAGGAAGCTGTATTCTGGCAGCCAATCACTTACCCTTGGAGCTTGCTTGATGCGAATGAGGCTTTACTGAAGCAAAGGGAGAAAGACAAGCCGCAGATAGAAGCGACAGCGAAGATAGAGAGATATGCAACTCTAAAAGGTTTCGTGGCTGTGGGGAAAAATACGCTCATAAGGAACGGCGCGTACATAGAAGGGCCTGTTGTGATAGGTGAGGATTGCAGGATAGGCCCGAACTGCTACATCCGCGCTTATACGTCAATTGGTAACGGCTGCAGGATTGGAAACGCTGTTGAAGTCAAGAATGCAATACTTATGGACAATGTTACAATTGGCCATCTCAGCTACTGCGCTGATTCTGTTGTGGGCAAAAATGTAAACTTCGGCGCTGGAACAATAACTGCGAATCTTCGCCACGACAACGGCCCTGTGAAGTCAATGGCAAAAGGCGAGCTGATAAGCACGGAAAGAAGAAAGTTCGGCACCATAATAGGGGATAATGCAAAAACAGGCATCCACACCTCAATCTATCCCGGAAGAAAAATCTGGCCTGGAAAGGCGACGCTGCCAGGGGAGGCTGTCAGGACTGATGTCACATAGCATCAAAGCCCATTGACTTCAGAATCACCTTTATTTCATCAATAATCTTCTGCTGGTCTTTCTTATCTGACATGCGCACAAACTTAACAAGCAGTGTAGCAAGCTCATCATCAGTGCCAAATTTCAAGATGTGCCCATCAGTAATGAAGTAAAACCGCCACTTCCCGTACTTAAGCTCTTTGATGACTATGCCTGCCACATGCCCCAGTGCTTTCCCCTTATGCGGCTCATGCTCCAATGACTTCATCTGAAGAAATATCTTCTCAGATTCCGCTTTGAACCTCTTGAATACTTCCTCCTTTAACGAAGCAGTTATGACGACTTTTGCCATTTTTTTCTCGCTTCCGCTATGGCTTCATCAATAGTAAGAGAATCTGACTTGTCGTAAAGGTACGTCATCAGTAAATTCCTGTGCGTCATTTCGTACATTCTTCTAATCACGTCTTCGTAGGAATCTCCGGCTCTCCCCAGATTCCTCAATTTCTCCCTCAAGTCAGATGATATGGATATTGTGGTTGCCATAGGCATTATAGAAGTTATGGAGTTTATATATCTTTTGGTTTCCTGCCGTTGAAGAAACGAATGCAAGACGATTTATTAACCTTTTGTCCTGGTTTAAGCGGCGTTACGCCTTTATCCTTATGCTTATGCCTTCAGGCTCCAGTTGAAGCCTCAGCTTGTCGCCCTTGCCAATCCTGTAAATCTGCTCAGCAATCTTCGGTATCCTGAGTATCTTGCTCTCTCCCAGAACGCCTACTGTCGCAGTTATGCCTTTATTCTCAGCTTTCATCTTAAAATACTCAAGTATGGGATGTATTGCTCTTTCGTCGTAGATTATCTCCCCGCACTTAGGGCATTTCCATCCAGCTATGCTAAAGCCGTGAAAATCATCCTTCACAGACTTCATCTCCCTCTTGCACTTCCAGCAAATCGTCTTCATTTTTACTGCGCTCACCTTCGTTTGTAACTAAACTTCCCGAAATGTATTAATAACCAGTATTCGCCGCAGTCAGCCACTACAGCTTTATAAACGTCATTCCCTTTCGTTACGCATTTCTCAATGATTTCTTTTTTTCTTTTTGAGCTTGAGCAATCGTAACCGCATTCAAGTATCTCCAAAACATTCCATAGCCCTTTGTTGAGGTGCACAAGCTCTTCTGAAGCTTCTTTGGTTGGCCTAATATCCTTATTTTAATTCTTTCGGTTTTTCTTGTCTTTTTTGTCCTCAACATATTTTGTTTGCAATATTCATATGTCTTTTTGCCCTTAAGCCGGAAAATTCACATCATAAACGATAAAACAACAGTAACAGCTGCAGATTTTTCAGAAATAACCGCTTTTGCCGGAAAGTTTTCAACAAATCTGAAGATTTATCTTCATATAATTCATCTCCCTATCTTCCTCACAAACGTCAGGAACCCCGAATGCCCGATCTGCTGCGACAGGGGCCTTACCACGCGGTCGTTGAACTCCCACTCCCGCTCTATTATTTCTATCGTTTTGATTAGCAGCAAAGATTTATTCTTTGCAGCCGCTGATATAAAATCGCTAACCTGCGGTGTTGTAGGGGAATAAGAAACGATAAAGCCGCCAACCTTTAGGGCCCTTGCAACTGGCTCAACAGCCTTCCATGGCTCAGGCAAATCAAGCGTAACCAAATCAACATTTTTCTCGTCAACGCCGTCGTAAATGCTCTTATTCTTTATGGTGACGTTCCTCATCCCCATTGCCGCGACGTTTTCGGCAGCAACCTTTGCAAAATCCTCGCGGATTTCGTATGTAACGACTTTCTTCGCTATGTTGCCAAGGAAGAGGGCAAGGGCGCCTGAGCCGGTTCCAGCATCAACAACAACGCTGTCCTTTCCGACTCCGGTTTCAGCAACTATTGCTGCCACGTCCTTTCTGGGGATTATCTGGGGAGCTCTCTTTATCTTCCAGTAGCCGTCGATGAATGATGGAGGGAAAACGAAAAGCTCTTTGCCTGTGTTTGTTTTAAGCATATCACCAGGCTTTGCCTTGGCAAGCGCTTCCTTGCTGATAAAGCCGAACTGGGTGTGGAAATCATCCTTAATGTTACGGGCGTAAAATTTCTTGCCATCTTCTGCAACAAGTATTTTTTTTATCGGTTCCATAGCAATTTGGCAGCAGCAACGATATAAAAACCTTCGCATGACCTTTTTAGCAAAAAGGTCAATCAAAAACCGGCAAAAAGCAAAAATAAGAAAAAATAGAAAAGTCAGAAAGGAACTTGATTACCACTCGTCATCCTCGCCGGATGCGTCGTCAAAATCGTCTTCATCCTCGTCTTTGTCACCGCCATCCAAGCCCTCATCAAAATCCTTCTCAGCACTCATCAAGCTAAACACGTGATACGCCATTATCTCACCTCTGAATCTGGCTGCTGGCAACTGCCTTCATATTTAAAGTTTGTGGTGACAAATTCAGGCTTTCAGCCAGTCAATGCCCGCACTTTCAAGAATCTCAATGACCCTCTGCTTCTCAGGCCCCAGCCCCTTCCAGTCAAGCACAACCGATTTAGCTTCCGGAACACAAGCGTTCATTGCCTGCCGCAGCAACTCCTGAGTAAGATTTGCCAAATGGCTCTTGGGGCAGATGTGGCCCACAGCGTATTCTGAATCAAGCATGAGCTTCCTGAAGCCGCTCGCGTAGTGAATGCCGCCCAGCCCAACAACAGGAACGAAGTTGTTCTCCAGGGCAACATAGTCGCCCAGGCCGCCAATAAGAGAATCAGCAACCATAGCGGTCAGCCTTTCATCATTCCACTCCTTTTCCGTGCTGCCAACCTCGATGAACACAGCCGGCTTTTCAATGTAAGGGCCGTGGTGGGTCGCTTCCTGCACCACCTCACCATTGTAATTCCCGCTCTTTGCAACAGCAGCAAGGTTTTGCAGAAAAAGCTTAAGCAGCGGCGCTGGAGCTGGGCATATTGTGCCATCTTGGCCTCCGTAATCTGCCTTTCCCCAGTTACCGACAGAATGGGTTGTAAGCGAAGGAACCCCTGCCTTGCTGTAATGCCTTGTTGCGAAAACAAACAAGCCAGCAGGAATCCTTTTGTCAATGTTTTCACAATGGATTGAATCAGAGGCTGTAGTGAACAGCCTTGCCTCATAGTCTTCAACAGGCAGGCTGTAGACGGCAGAGCCCTCGAAGCTCTCGCCTTTAATTTCCCAAAAGCCGTAGTTCCTCAAAAGCTGCTGCTTTATCAACATGCCTGCAACGTCCTTGGAAGAAACAATGATTGCTATTTTCTTCAAATTGGCCGGGGTTTTCATCTTTGCATCCTTGGTTGAGGGATGGCTGCGGGTTTGTTAATAAATTTAGCTAAAAACAGCAGCTTTAGTATAGTATCTATAAGCGTAATGTTTATATATAAGTATACGAATTAGTATACTTTCTTCAGGCAGCTTTCCGGCTGCTTAAAGAGGTATGCAAATGTCAAAAAAGATTGGCGAAGTCATGGGCATGCTCAATTACGAAGAGCTGATTGACCTGCAGCGTGACCTGTTTGGGGGAGGTTCAGTCATAAAGCAGGTTGTTAACAATAAAATCAAGGAGATAAACGACTCTCAAACAAGGGTCTGCGCCACATGCGGCGGAACCGTTAACCTAAGCATTAATCCAGAATACACGCTCATATTCGGCCCTAAAGACCTGAAGAAAAGAGCGTCTTTTTGCGCAATCGACTGCCTGGAATACTTTTTCGTGCAGCTCAAGCAGATAAGCGAAAAACGGCTGCAGTCATCCAAACAAGAGCGGTAAACTGCCGAGCTAATCCTGACCCATAAGCAGATACGATAAATAGATATTTAAAACACTGCCTCGTCCCGCAAGTCATGGCAGAATACTCTTACGAGCTAAAGATACCATTGGCGAGGGTAGCAGTAGTAATAGGAACGCAGGGCAGGGTCAAAAAAGAAATAGAAGAGGCAACAGGCACAAATATACAGATTGACTCTGCTGAAGGGGATGTTTTCCTCACAGGAGATGATGCCCTGGGCCTTTACACGGCAAGAGAGGTCATAACGGCGATTGGCAGAGGCTTCAACCCTGAGCTTGCGAAGCTGCTGCTAAAGCAGGACTATGCTTCAGAGCAGATAGACATCGATGATTATGCAAAAACAAAGAAGCACGAGATAAGGGTAAGGGGCAGGGTAATCGGGGCCGAGGGCAAGGCACGGCAAGTGATAGAAGAGCTGACAGACTGCCACGTGTCCGTTTATGGCAAGACAATAACAATCATTGGGGAAGTCGGAAGCGTAACAATCTGCAGGGCAGCCATTGAAAAGCTGCTGAGCGGAAGCCAGCACTCATCAGTTTACCGCTGGCTGGAGAAGCAGAGAAAAGAGATGAAGAGGAAAAAAGCAATCGGAGGCTTTGAATAAAGCCTTGCACGGATTAAAAATGGAACCAAAAAAAGTCGATACTGAAATAACAGCAGAGGCGCTCGCCCTAAGGCAGAGGTCCATCTCCATAGCAGAGTTCTTTGAAAAGAACCGGCACCTGCTCGGCTTTGACAACAAGAGAAAAGCCCTGCTGACTGCCGTCAAAGAGGCAGTCGATAATTCGATTGACGCCTGTGAAGAGGCAAGGGTGCTGCCTGAAGTGGTTGTTTCACTTACTGAGCTTTCAGAGGACAGATTTCATCTTGTTGTCGAGGACAACGGCCCCGGGGTTGTGAAGCAGCAGATACCGCAGGTTTTTGCAAGGCTGCTTTACGGAAGCAAGTTCCATAAATTGAGTCAGAGCCGCGGGCAGCAGGGCCTGGGCATCAGCGCAGCAATACTTTACTCGCAGCTCACAACGGGAAAGCCGGCCAAGATAACCTCGAGAATCTCGCCAAAGAAGCCGGCGCACTACTACGAGCTCAGGATTGACGTTGAGAGGAACAACCCGCAAATCGTGAAAGAGGAAGAGGTTGCATGGAAAAAAGACCACGGCACGAAGATAGAGATGGAGCTCGAAGCCACCTACCAGAAAGGCATGCAGTCTGTTGACGAGTACCTAAAGCAGACCGCCATAATAAACCCCCACGCAACGGTAATCTACACTTCGCCGAAGGCCGAGCAGTTCATTTACTCAAGAGCCACAGAACAGCTTCCCCCGCTGCCAAAGGAGATAAAGCCCCACCCATACGGAGTCGAGATAGGGCTCCTTATGAGGATGCTGTCATCAACAACAAGCAGGACACTCCAGTCATTCCTGATGAATGAGTTCTCAAGGGTAGGAGCTGAAACAGCCAAGGAAATATGCAGGAATGCAGCGTTGCTGCCTGACACGAAGCCCGCAGCCATAAGCAGGGAGCAAGCTGAGAAGCTGATTCACAGCATTGAGGCAACGAAAATCATCTCTCCGCCAGCAGACTGCATCTCGCCAATCGGAGAGCAGCTCATTGAAAAAGGGCTCAAAAAGGAGATTGCGGCAGAGTTCTACTGCTCCACAACCAGACCGCCGGCGGTCTATAGAGGAAATCCTTTTGTTATTGAGGTGGGCGTCGCCTACGGCGGCCAGCTTCCCGCAGACCAGCCAATCACTGTGCTGCGCTTTGCCAACAAGGTGCCATTGCTCTACCAGCAGGGCGCTTGCGGCATAACAGAGGCAATCACCGAAACAAACTGGAAATCATACGGGCTGCAGCAGTCTGGAAACAGCATCCCAAGTGGACCAGCCGTAGTGCTTGTCCACATGGCATCTGTCTGGGTGCCTTTCACGTCAGAAGCAAAGGAGGCCCTTGCCCACTACCCTGAAATAATGAAGGAAATAAAGCTGGCACTGCAGGAATGCGGAAGGAAGCTGTCAATCTACGTCAACAAGAAGCACCACGCACAGAGGCAGCTTGAAAGGGTAAACATATTCGAGGCATACATCCCCGAAATCGCCGACAGCCTGGCTGCACTTACCGGAGTTGCGAAAACGCCGCTGCTTGACAAGCTCAACTCAACGCTCAGAAAGGAAGAGATACAGGCGCAGCTTGAAGTCAGGATCCCAGAGGTTGAGGAGGAGATGAGGCTGCCGAAGAAGCATGGCAGCAATAACAATGAGGAAGGGGAAGAAAAGCAATCCAAACTGCCCCTGAAGAAGAAAAGAGAGGAGCAGAAGAAGCTAAAATGACAGCCAAGGAAAAAGCAGTAGCAAAGGAGAAAGTTGTGCAGCTTGGAAAAAAGCTCATAGTTGACATAGAGAAGGGAACCAATCCAAGCATAGAAGTGCCAGTTCGGTCATTAAGCAACATAAGCTTCGACGCAAAGGCAAAAACGCTAGTCCTTGGCGAAAAGAAGGCAAGGCGCTTCTTCTTCAACATCGGGCACGTCAGAAAGTTCGTCCAGACGCTTGAGATTGCCAAGATAACAAAGACACTGCTGGAAGCAGGCAAGCACGCCAGCCTCAGGGATGTTTACTACATGGCAAAGAGGACCATAAAGGGAACTGACATCAACATTGTGGATGAGCAGTCCGAAACAGACAACTCCATTGAAGACCTTGAACTGATTACGGACCTCAGCAGGGAACAGCTGCACATGAACGCAAACAAGATGGGCTCGGTAGCAGGCAGGGTTGTGATTGAAGACAAGGGTGACACCATAGACTGGGGCAAGCTGGGAAGCGGAGGGTGGAGCATCCCAAGCAACGTCGAAGAGATTGAATTCAAAAAAGTCACTGGCGAATACGTAATCTACATGGAAAAGGCAGCAGTCTGGGAAAGGCTTCATGAGGACAAGTTCTGGGAAAAGCAAAACTGCATCATAATGAGCTCGCAGGGCCAGACAACAAGGGGGGTAAGAAGGCTGCTCCAGAGGCTGCACGAGGAGCACAAGCTCCCAATCTATGTACTCACAGACTTCGACAGCTATGGTATTTACATCTACAGCGTGCTGAAGTTCGGCTCAATCGGATTAGCCCACATGGCAGAGTCACTGGCAATACCGGATGTCAGGTTCCTTGGCATAACAGCTGATGACATCATAAAATACGACCTCAAGAAGCACTTCATCAAGATGAAAGACGTTGACCTTGCCAGGTTAAAGCAGATGGCAGACTATGACTGGTTCAGGAACAACAAGGCATGGCAGCGCCAGTTCAAGATGATGAAGGACTTCGGCTCCAAAGTGGAAATCCAGGCGCTCTCATCCAGGGGCATCACGTTCATCTCTGACACTTACCTGCCGGAAAAGATAAGGAAGAAGGATTTCATTGACTGATTCTGCCGCAACTGCTGTAGCAAAAGTTTAAATTCTAAACTTTTCAGAACGGCAACCAATGCACATCTGGCTGCACAGAATGGAGGTTTTGGTTGACAAGCTAATAGCGCCAGTGCTGGCCGCCCTGCTTATTGTAATAGTGGGAGAGCTTTTTTTCTCGCACCAGTTCGAATGGTACAAGCACTACGCCGACCTGTTTGACAGCTTCGTCATCCTTGTTTTCGCGGCAGACCTCGGCTTCAAATACTCGCGAATAAGAAAACTCCCCACCTTCGTGAAGAAATACTGGCTGGAGATAATCGCCACAATACCATTCTTCCTGATATTCAGGGTGCTTGAGTTCTTCAGGATATCGGATGTCTTGGAAACAACCCAGGCGTTTGCACATGAAGGGGCTGCTGCCGGAAAACTGGAAAAGGAAGTTGAGCTTATCGCCAGGGAAACAGCAAAGGCAGGCGAAGTGAGCCGGACAGCAAGAATGCTCAACACGTTCAGGGCCATAGGCAGGTTCCCCCGCATGATAAGGGCAGCCCACTTCTTTGAGAAGCCGACAGGCCAGCACCACTGGCACGAGAAGAAGAAGCTGCGGCAGCAACAACTTTAAATAAGCCCTGAGAGAACTCTGTTGTTAAGGACCTGTAGCTCAGCTTGGACAGAGCGACAGCCTTCTAACAACCTTTTACTCGCCTGCTGGCGAGCAAAAGCTTGACCAAACCCAAATCGGCAGAGGCCGATTGGGCCAGTCGTCGCAAGACGACGTGGGAACGGAATGAAGGACAGCTGAAGGTCGTGGGTTCAAACAGCCCTTTTGTTCGCAGCGGCTCACAAAAGCGCTGGCGGAAAACGAATAAAGGCTTGAAAGTCCCACCAGGTCCGTACGCACACGTGGCCAAGTGGTAAGGCGGCCGCCTGCAGAGCGGCTATTCGGGGGTTCGATTCCCCCCGTGTGCTCTTTTTACAAAAACGCAAAATTTAAGATATTTCAACCAAGAGTTAGTCCATATGGCAGCGATAGGGTATGATTATCTGGATTATGATGAGATTAAGAAATGGTTGAAAGGAGGAGATATGCGTGAATTCAAACGGTAAAGAAGTAGATGAAAAATTCCTCGAAAAAATAAAAAAAGACATCGAGGATTACAAAGAATTTTTGATAGCTATAGGAAGGCTGTAAAAGTCGTTATTCAGGGGTTCGATTCCCCCCGTGTGCTCTATTTAGTAGACGCCTCAATGCCGACAATTCTATAGCTGTCTTCAAAAATAGTGAATTGCTTGCCCAAAAGCTTTTCCGGATTGCTAACTTTACATGCTTCCAAAAACTCACTTACCTGATCGCCCACAAAGGTCCAACTTACAATTATTCCAGTGCTTCCTAGACCGCTCTCATTAAACGTAATGTGTAGTCCGTAAGGTGCTGGCGTTCCGTTAGTTGCCGGTGTTGGCCATTGTCCAATAAAGGCTTCTATTACCCATGCCTTTGTACTATGAGGGGCTCTGTTTAGCCCTGGTAAGAACCAGTTATTCCCGACTTTTTCATACCTGAGTATTTTTTCCCAATAAGCTTGCGAATCAGACATATCCTCAATATTCCACTTTAGTTGGTATGAAAATGGACCTTCTGATTGTTTGCCGACTGCTATTCCCATTATGCTATCAAGTATGCCGTATAAGTATGCTATGCTTTTTTCGGATAACCCCAAATGTCCTGTTGGCGTCAAGACGAGGACATCTTGCTGAGTATTCACAGAAAATGTTCCTCCAAACATATAAGGAGATCTTTGGTTGAGCAATTCGATAAATCTATTTGTCAATTTAGGATCGGCCAATCTTACTTCTAAGCCACTGATAACTTTTCCTTCTGGCTTTATCCTCTCTCTATTAAATATTGGATGATAAACCTGTGGGAGCGTATCTATCCATAAATCTCGGTGCGGTTCGTAAGAAACTGTTGCATATCCTATTAAGTGATTGACATTCTCTTCGGCAGTTTCTGTGATCATATTGAAGCGCTCTTTAAAGTAATCTACGCATTCTACATAAAATTGTTTAATCTTTATAGGGTCTGATATGTGCCTAACGGCAAATTCCATAATTCCTATGGTTGGAGCCCCAGGACCTAGTAACGATCGTAGGTCTCTGGCTCTCCTTTCGTCATTTTCTATGCCTGGTTTGTTCTTCAGTATTTCTTCTAGCACCATATGGTTTCTGGTTAGTAAATGCCTATTTAAATCTTTCGTAAGTTGTTACTTATAAGTAACACTTACTTCGGTGTGCTTTGGTTTTTAATTTAGGAATTATCCAATAAGCCGTAATTGCCGCAACGATTGTCACGAGCCAAAAAGCAGCTGGTTTTATTACCCTAAAAACAAGACCGAGGAAATTGAGGACAACCACAGCTACCAGAATCAAACTGAGAACCTTCGGGAGATTCATAGTTTTTTCTCCTTTGCCTTTGCCTCAGTCCAAACCCTTTCCTCTTCCTCAAGCGTTACCTTCCTGCCTGTGACAAGAAAGGGCTTTCTCCGCTTCATCTTCTCAAGAACGCTTCTGATTGAGTCCTCAGGCTTGAACCAGCCTTGTTTCTCGGCTATGAGCATGACCATAAGCGTATCCCAAAACAAGTCACCAAGCTCTGCCTTCAGGTTCTCGCTATCGCCCTTACCAACAGCTTCCTGCACTTCATCGGCTTCAGAAGCAAGCTGGGCAGAGTAGCTTTTTACGGTTTGCATGTTAGCCCAGGGAGACTCAGCGAGGGCCTTCCTTGCCAGCTTCACAAAATCCTCAAATTCTTTCTCCATTTTCACATCGTTGTTATTGTAGTTTTTTGATCAACTTTTTTCCTAGTTGTCGTTTTTGGATCAACCCTTTTAAGAAAAGGGTTGAATGGACTCGCCGGGATTTGAACCCGGAGCCTCATCCTGTCTCGTTCGCTTCTTTGGTTGAGCTTTCTTCCAAAGAAAGGTCATGCGAAGGATGCGTCATGCCGTTAGACCACGAGCCCAACTGAGAATAAGAGATTTCTGGCATATTTAAAATACTTATGCTGTGGCTGCTGCTGTTGCCGCACCTATTTTTGCAAAAAACCCACTAATGTGTAACAGAATCAGCTTGCAATGTACAGCGTATTTACCTTTTTGCCGTTTGTGTGCTCAAGCTCCTCCGCATCAGCTTGCCCGCCAATGAACAACCCATCAGACTCGGCGTTTTCCTCTGCGTAATCATCGTAGTTCTCAACAGGCTCATGCTTCTCAACAGGCAAGAATCGTTCGTCTTTCATAAATGCAACCACCTTTTTGTCATAATTTCTGTTTTAGATGCTGTTAGAGGTTGTTTATATCCTTTTCGCCAATACATTTTTGCAAACAATGATTTTAAAACTGTTTTTTTAAGAAATAAGAGATAACGCGACCACTTTTTGATACTTGTGATTATAAACTTTATAAAATATATAACATCTTGTTCTTGTGCTGGCGGAAAAAATAAAATCAGACAGAGACAGCTTTGCCGTTTCTGCGCACCGGCTCAATTCCGCGATGAGCGGAACATAGGCAGTTACGCTGCCTATGCGCATCGGCTTTGCCGATGCTGTGAGCAATCGGGCTTTGCCCGATTTGCTGCTGCCGATGCTGATTTGCCTGACTGGTTAAATGCTTTTTGCCTTCCTTACCCTCACGAGCCTTGTGAGGTAGCCTGATATGGTGTTTCGCAGCTTTGTAGAATAAACAGAAACAAACTTGTTAACCAGTTCCTTATTTGCTGTGAAGTCTTCAGTAAACTGGCCAGTGTATCTTGCCATAAGCTGCTCGGTGGTCCTCTTGATAAGCTGAGTTTTTATCCTGCCCATTCAAACTCACTTCTTCCCCTTTTCTTCCTTCTTTGCAGCGGGCTGGGCAGCTGCGCCGGGAGCGGCAGGCTTACCTGCTTCTGCGCCGGGAGCGGCAGCTGTTGTAGCTGGAAGCAGCTCATCAATGATCTTAGTAGGTATGGCAGCCTCAACAAGCTTTGCTTTTATTTCGCCACGAGCCTTGCCAGCCATTGCGTCAATAATTGCCTTGGCCCTGGCAAGGAACTCTTCCCTTCTCTTTTCAATCTCCTCAGCGAGCTTCTTCCTTTCGGCATCAAGCTCCTTGAGTTCCTCTGCCGTAAGCTCTGTCTTTTCAGACCTTATCTCATCAACGAAAGCGCCAGCGTTAATCATTTTAATGGCTTCAACAGCGGGCTTTCCCTCAACAAGGATTCCCATGGAATTGCACGTTCCAATAACTTCCTTAATCTTTGACGTGAGCCCCTTGCCGAGAAGCTGCCCTTCCTTCATCTTTGCAACCTTGATTATCTGCTCAATCCTTAAATCAGCAACTTTATCCATCAGTGGGTTGCTGGAGCCCTTCTCAATGCCTGCTTCTTTTTTGATGAGGGCGCTTGCCGGAGGAGTGCCTACGGCTACTGAGAACTCCTTTGTTGCAGGATTTACAACTACTTTCACAGGCACTTGCATCCCTTTAAAGAGGCTGGTTTTCCTGTTTATCTCAGCGACTACCTGCCCTACGTTTACCCCTAGCGGACCTCTCGCATAAAGTTTTTTATAGTGCGGGTCCAAGGGGAGGGGCAGCAGAAGCCGCGCCTCCAGGTACAAGTGCCTCAATGGTTTGTTCAGGCATTTTATTCACCAAATATTCTGATAAGTTTAATTTAGTCTCTTCAGCTAGCAGCAATAGTTGCTGAATAAACTTAGGAGCAGGGTTTCTTACGCCTTCTTTCCATCTCCTAACGCTTCTGGCGCCAACACTTAGTCGTTTGGCAATTTGTATGGTGCTTAAGCGTTTAGCCAGTTCGGCTGTAATTAGGGTCCATTTATATAGCTTTCGGATTTCTTTTGATCTTCGATTTTCGATATCTTTAGCGACGTGGTATCTAAAATTGTGAAAATATTGCGAAAATAACCTGTAAACAGCTTAATTACTCCTCCTGGTGCTTGGCTGCCTCGCCTTCCTCTGATTCCCTTCTGATTACCTTGACAGCGTCGAGCTTCAGGGTGATTGGTATTGGAACAGCTGACTCCAAAAGCTCAACAACGACCTCTTCCTTGGTCTTGTCAATCCTTGTGACCTTGGCTTGCGAGTGCTTGAAGGCAGCGCCGCTTATAATCTCGACAATGTCGCCCTTCTGGATATTTACTTCAACCTTCTTTGAAGGCTCAAGCATGTGCTCAATCTCCTCATAAGCGACTTCCTTGTCAAGAAGGCCGCGGGCATACGGAATTCTGAATGCTGCCTGTTCAGCATCCTGCCTGTTCTTGGCTTCCATAAAGATGTAGCCACGCATCCCGTGGGGGTGAACCAGTGAGTAGACCTCAAGCTTCTTTTTCTTGGCGTTTGATGAAATGAAGTCCATCACCTGCTCCTCCCTGTTTGCAGTGGTGCGAAGTGCAAATATTTGGGGCCTCTCCTCAGGTGCAGCTTTTTCAGTGGATTTCTCAGAGACTTTCGGTTCTGCTCCCTTCTTCGGAGCTTCGCCAAACACGTTTTCGGTGTCGTCGAGGTTAAGCTTGAGCTCGTCCTCATTCCCTTCCTTATTAGTTGTATCGTTGCTGCCAGCCATTTTTCAACTTCCTGCATTCGTTATTTAATTACTTATTGCTGAAAAATCAGCCTGTTGACACTGTGCAATATAAAGCCGATGAGGCCTATGAGGGCAATGCCGATGCCAGAAACCTTGACAACAGTCATAAGCTCTGCTTTCGTTGGCTTCTTAGTTACAGTCAAAACCCTCTTGCACTCCCACGCAAAACTTTTAAGCTTAGTGAAAACTGCGATAACCATTTTCGTTGCCTCTTTAACCCTCTAACTAACCCCGGTTTTTCTTGACTAAAAACAATCTAAAAGTCGCTATATCAGCAAGAATACCTGCCCTTTTTTAAAGCTTGCGGTTTTCGGGACTGTTAGGTCTTAGGGACTTTTAGCCATCTTTTCACCACTTGTTAAGTTCAGGACTTTATTGTTTAAGTGCAACCTTCTTTAAAATAGTATGATGTTCTATTGTCTGGGCAATGACACCAAAGGAATTGGGCACAGGTTGGTCGTTCATTTACAACGGCTGTTACGCAATTTTGGTTTTTTGAACAGTCACCAATACTTAAATTGCCACACTCTTCTTCTGAACCCTTTTGAATCCAAATCCCGCCAGTTCTTTCGCAAATCTGTTGATATTCCTGATTAGATGACAAATTTTTGATTATAGTTGAATTATTTGAATAATTATTTTCAACTTTTGTTACCTGATTAGAGCATCCAAAAGTAAGCAATAGGAGAAGTAAGAGCATTACCGTTAATTTCTTCATTTTAGGGATTAACGCAATTTGTCATATATAATCCTTACTGCCCATTTTGTATTGCTTTGAGCAGGAGGGTTTCCCATCGGTTGCTGCCCCACTCCCGAAAGTATTTAATACTACTTCTACTTTTAGTAGTAAAAAATACTACCAAAGGTGGTAAAAATGCTGAAAGCCGTGAAAATACCTGAAGAGGCTTACAAAGATGCGAAGAGGCTAGGAAAAGTGCTGGAGGAAGAAAAAACTATTGCCGGGATTTACAATGTTACCCTTTCAGCTGCTATTAGTTTCGCTCTAAACCGAACTCTTGAAGAACTGGAAAAAAAGAGAAGGTTCAGGGCTGCTGCTGGCGGATGGAAGGACGTTGACACAGATAAGATGATAAAAGAGATTTACGAAGGCAGAAAAACCGGCACAAAATGGGATATAAGCTTTGATTAAGGGTGAGTTCAGGTGTACATTGTTGATACAGATGTTTCGATAGAGTATATGAGAGGCAACCCTTCGGCCATCGAGTTGCTAGAGTCACTTGATGACCTTCACCTGACAACGATGACCCTTGCCGAACTCTTCTTTGGTGCTTACAATTCCCAAAAAGCGGCAAAAAACCTGCCTACTTTATTCAATTATGTCCAAAAGTTTAGCAAGCTGACAATGCAGCTTTGGGATGCCATCAGGTTCGGCAAAATCAAGGCAGAACTAAAAAGGAAAGGCACAATAGTTGGCTATGCTGATATCATAAACGCTTCAATAGCCTTATCCTACGGCTTTACCCTTATAACCCGGAATGTCAAGGATTATGAGAGAATAAAGGGGCTAAGAATACTAAAATTGCAGTAATATCAATCCACAAACTCTATGCCGAGCTCGGACTCCATCTCCTTCTTTATCTGCGGGATTTTCCTGTGGCCGAGGATTTGGGCTGACTTGACGCCTGTAACAATAAGCATAGCCCTGACTGTTTTCTGAAGGTCCTCGTAAATCTGCGCGCCCCAGATGACCTTGGCGTCCTCGTCAAGCTTCTGGCTCACTGTCTCAACAACCTTCCTTGCCTCTTCCAATGTCATGTCAGGGCCGCCGGAGATGTTTATCAGGGCGCCAGAGGCTCCAGAAGTGTCAACATCAAGCAAAGGGTTGTTTATTGCCTTTTCAACAGCCTCAACAGCCCTGTTTTCTGAATCAGACTCGCCAACGCCAATCAGCGCAACACCGCCGCCGCCCATCACAGTGCGAATGTCGGCAAAGTCAAGGTTAATCAGGCCAGGCTTTGTGACCAGCTCAGCTATCCCCTTCACAGCATTGGTGAGAATCTCATCAGCAACCTTGAATGCAGTCAGCAGAGGAAGGTCTGGGGCCAGTTCAAGGAGCTTGTCGTTCGGAATAACTATCAGTGTGTCAGTTATTGATTCGAGCTTTTCCAGGCCGCCAAGGGCGTTGTCATACCTCCTGTTGCCTTCCATAGAGAAAGGCAAGGTAACAACGCCAACAACAAGAGCGCCAAGCTTTTTCCCAATGTCAGCGACAACAGGGGCAGAGCCTGTGCCTGTGCCCCCACCAAGGCCGCATGTGATAAAAACCATGTCCGCTCCGGTTAAGGCATCCTTAATGTCATGTTCTGTTTCCCTTGCGGCCTCCTCCCCAATCCTGGGGTCAGAGCCGGCTCCCAAGCCGTGAGTGAGCTCCTTGCCAATCAGAATCTTCCTGTCGGATGTGGTGTAAAGCAGGTCCTGCGCGTCAGTGTTAACGGCTATTGTTTCAGCGCCAACAACGCCAACCTCAGAAATCCTCGTTATGGTGTTATTGCCCGCACCGCCACAGCCTACAACCTTTATCGTGGCCCTATGCTTCGAAAGAAGCTGCTCAAGCTCGGCATCAGCAGTATTGGTCTTGCTCAGTGACCTTACTGTGTCCTTGGTTGAAAGCACAACACTCCCCATAAAAATCCCCTCTCACAAACTCACAACGAACTGAAGCTATTTTCTCCCGAAAAATACTTCTTCCACGCCCCTTACTACTATTTATATTTTGTCGTTCCGTAAAAACAATGCAAAAACGCTTTTTGTTTTATGCAGTGACGAATTTGATGCGAATGACAAATTTTTTAAGTGACATCGCTTTATCAAAAACTGAAATGACGGGATTAGGATACGACCGGATTGCAGCTGATTACATACGCCCAACCGTTGAGGCTTTTGCAGGACAGGTTAAGGGCAAATTAACTGAGGCAGAAGATTATGGACGTCATAGGTTTATAGTTGACTTGCCTTTGCCTCTTACGCCAGGTTGGAATGGAACAATTGACGTCATAATTAATCCTCCTGGGTGGCCGAGACCTGTTATATGCATAAGCACTTGGACGCCATACGATCAATCGTACCTTCCACTGAGCCACGACGCTAGACTTAAACCAATAGAAATTCCGGTCATGGAACAGTTTGATTTGGGAAAACTCGTTGACGGATTAAACGCAGCAAAGGAATCAGTTTGTCAAATTCCTACTTTCAACCCTAAAAACTTACTTTCGCTGTTTGGCTTACCCTAGCTTTTTTGTTGATTCAGACGTTTCAGCGCCTGTAACGACACTTGGCTGTTCTTCTTTCTTTTCAGCATCAGATTTCTTCACGTTGAAAGAAACGCCTTTAAGCTCAGGTATGGCTGACCTGAGCTTATCCACCATGTCCTTCTTTAGCTCCTCAGGAACCTCCTGCGGAAACTCAATGGAAGCAGCGCCATCGGCTGTTACAGAAACTTTCACGGCATTAGCGCTTACGCCTATCAGCCTCAGCATGGCATTGACTTTTTCAGAAAGGTCAGCAATTATTCTCTTAACTGTAACTTCATACTCAATCTCCCTCCCGGAGAGTGGATGGTTAAAGTCAACAATGGTCCTTCCACCGGCAACAGTGCGCACTGTGCCAACTATGCCATCTATGTTAACCTGCATGCCCGGGAAAGGCGTCATCTGCTGCTGCCTGAACTTAGCTGTTGAAACAAGCTGAATAAGCTTGCCGTTCTTCTTGCCAAAAGCCTCCTCAGCAGGCAGCTTAATCGTGTAGCTCTTGCCAATTTCCTTGCCAACAAGCTGCTTGTCCAGCCCAATCACAAGGTGCCTTTTGCCAATGCAGACAACTGCAGGGCCGTAAGCAGTGTGCTCGTCAAAAATCCCGCTTTCCTTAGCGACAGAAGCGGATGTGGTGTCAAAAACCTCCCCGCCACCAGCAACCCTGCCTGTATAGTCCAGCTCAACAAAGTCGTTTTCCTTTATGACTTCCATGAAACAACCGAGAAAACAGGCGGTTTAAAAAAGTTCTTGTTTTGGGTCATAGATGGGCAAGCCAAAGGGATTGCTTATGCCCTTTAAGTTACCCTGCTGTGCCGTCAAGTAACTCTCTACTATTTCTCTTTCCACAGTCCTTCTGGCATGGGTGCCTACAAGCCCGCCTGCCACGTTCAGCATTCTCCGGTAGCCTGAGAAATTGGCAGCAAGCTCCCTGAAAACCTTCTGCTCATCTGTCCCGCTTACAACTCTCTGCCTTGATGCCATGTCAAACGCTGCCGAGCCCCACCTATCAAAATAGCTTATGCCAATGCCCTTTTTCCTCTCATTAGCCAGAAGAATGTCAGGAAAAACTCCAGCCACAAAATAGGCGTACCTTCCGTATTGGCCGAGAACGTTCAAAGCATGGCTCTCTCCCATTACCTGCGCGTACATGCCGGCTTCCGCAACAGCACTGCCGACAAGCCACAAGCCCCTCCTCCCGTCCTCGCGGACTTCCGGAAAAAGGGATTCAACGCCCAGCTGCGGAGGAACAGATGCTGCCAGCTCATTGAGTATGCTGATATTAGTCACGCCTCCGCGGGTATAACCAACCGCAATTATGACTGTCTGCATGAGGCTCATAAAATCCTGCGGTGTAAATCTCCCAACGCCTTTGGTCTCCTCCAGAACAGCGTCTAAAGTTTCCCGCACTGCTCTTCTTGTTGTTTGTGAATCAGGATATTTTTCTATGGAAGTTTTAACATCAGCTAAGGAATTTTCCAGCAGATCAGAACTGTTTCCCATCCAAAAAATAATTGGGAACGGAGTTTAAATCCTTTTTGTATATACCTGAATGTGGCGCTAACACGCCCTGCAAAATTTCTTCACAGCGGTGACAACTTTCTCCACCACCTTTTCAGGGGTTGCCCTTGTGGTGTCAATGACAAGGTCGTATTGCTTGGTGCCGTAGGGGTTGAGGTTGTAGTATTTCCTGTAGCGGAGCTCTTCGCTTTTTCTTCTCTTTTTTATCGCTGCCAAAGTAGCAGCAAGGGTTTTGCTCTCCTTCTCCACCTTCCTTCCCTTCAGCTTCTTCTGCATGTCGCTGAAAATCCTCCTTGCAGCTTCCTTTCCGTCAACCTTGAGAAACACCTTGAACGAGTTCGGAATGAAGTGGTAGGCAAGCCTTGAGTCCATAACAAAGTCATCCTCGTTTTTCCCCAGCTTCATAGTGCGCTCGTCCAGTTCCTTGTCGATGCTGCGGTCTTTCTCGGCTATTTTGCTTACCTCAAGCAGTGACATGTGCCGTTTTGCGGCTATTTCCCTCATAAAGTCGCCTGCAGAGTAGTGCCTGAAGCCAAGCTTCCTTGCAACCAGTTTGGCTACGGTGCTTTTGCCAGAGCCAGGAACGCCTGAGATGGTTATAATCATGCATTTAGCTGCGGTAACTTACTTTTTAAAACTATTCTTTGGCTGGCTTGAACCTTTCAACAACGTTTTTAAATCAGTAAAGGGTTTGTTAAAAAAGAATGTACAAGCTAACAACCAGAAGCAAAAGAGCGGAAAGACAGTATTATGATGTTCTTAATTCAAGAGAGGGCATATCAGAGAGATTAGAAAAGCTGATGAAAGACCCAAGAAGAGAGTTGGATGCACACAAACTAAAGGGGAAGCTTGAAGGCAAGTGGAGCTGCTCACTGGGTGGAGATATTAGACTGCTTTATGAGATTGATGATGTGAATAAAGAAATAATAGTCGTGGCTGCCGGCTCCCACAAAAAAGTTTATGGCTGAACTTTAAGTTCCCAAGTCTTTACGCCCTTCTTCTTAGCTTCGTCGCTCTCCTTAATCGCGGCCATCATTTCAGGATTCCTGAGTATGCCGACTTCTTCCAAAAGTGCCTCGTACTCCCTTTTTGGGATTTGAATCATTTCCTGTTTCATAATACTACAATACGTTCACTTCTTTTTAAATATTTCGTCAAAATCCCGTGCTCTTGCCAGAGCCGGGAACTACATTCTGATTTTAAGCAAAGTTTAGTTTTGCCGATGTTGCTGTGCTAGTTCCAGAATTCTTGGGTCAACATACAGCCTTCCTGAGTAGGTTATTGGCATAAGACCCCTTTTATCTGGGTGTGCTGCGGCAACTGCTTGGCTCTGCACTGAGGCAGGCTTATCCAGCACAACGATTTTTGCTTGTGAAAGTTCAACGCTTTCAGGTCCCCTCCTTTTTATACCCTCTCTGCCATCAGGTAGTGTCTGCTCGTAAGAAAGCTCACCGCTTATCCTTGCGGAATGACCGCTTATCGCTCTTGCAGTTATACTCAGAGGCGGTGTTAGCAAGTTGTAAGGGAACAACGTAGACCCATTGACATTCCAGCTGTTATCAACACCCGCCCCCAGTACAGCTGGGATTAGCCCAAATTGCCCACTTAAGCGTATGCGTCTTGCAACCATAACTTTTCGCTTAGCCTCCCCAACCGGACCATACGTTCCAATTGCTACTTCTAAGCCTTCTTTGTTAGTAAGCAACAATTCGCCTTTCACAATAGTTCTAGGAGTAGTAAGAGGGTATATGCCATTCAACCTCGGCCTAAAGAATATTAAGGGAATAATAGAGTCTTCAGGTAGGTGCCATACGCGTGACAACATTTCCACTCTTTCCACAAAGCCAGGGAACTCTTCAAGCGAGTCAGGCAGCGTGCCCTCTTTAATTTTGTGCTCTATCACACTTTCCAAAGTTTCCCCTTTAAGTAGTATATCATTTAGTCTACCTTTAGCTGGCCTACGATCAACATGTACACTTATGTTTTTCCTTACGTGCTCCTTAAAGCCGCAAACGCTTATTAAACTTACTGAAAAAAAATTTACCGCGAGATCACCGTGAAGCTTTGCATCAAAGCGTATATTTGGTTGTTGATAAACTGCTATGTAGTCAGTGTCATCCTCAACTGCGCGGTTGTTTATTTCAATAATGGCACCTTTTTGTGGCTCAGCTAGAGTATACCATTCTTGAGTTCCTCCTACAGAAAACTGGAGCGAGGCTTGTACACTTCTTTGCATAGTAAAGAAAGCATATGTTCCACTTATAATTTCGCACAAGCCTTCACCTTTGACAAGTGGAAGTAGAGGTTCACCAGTCATGTGATGCCCCTGAAATAACTATCTGCTTTGATGCGCATAAAGCGAGCCGCGTCCTGTCAGGATATCGGGCGCTAATAAATATGACTTTTCCGGACCGCTTTCAGAATCTGGAGCAGATATTCTAACCCCACCAGCTGTAGTGACTCTCACAGCTGCAACGTCGAAGAAAGCTGTTTTACCATTCAGTATTACAACGTCTGGAGAGCGTATCTCTTCATAAGTGGGGGTAGCTAAAACTTTCAGCTCTGGCACGACCTTAATTCCCGTAACAGTAAGTGCAACACCATTTAAGTTCTCCGGAAGCACTAAAGCACTGCTAAAATGCACCCCCAAACGTGCTGACCAGATAGGGTTTTCGTAAATGACATTTGCAGGAGTTCCAAGTTCTACCCACATTTTGTGCGTTGCTGCAGCAAACACCTTTTCTGCAGTACAAGCTAAATTGTCAATGTAGACTGGCGAAGACTGTTGTAGCTGCAAAGTTACTTGTGACTCGACTAATTCTTCACCTCCGTATTGAGATTGATTTTGAAATGGTAAATATAGACGTCTTCCTGCCTCGTAATTTGTCACAAACACAAACTGCCCACTAAAAGGTAGTCTACCACTCTTCGGCATCGCTTCCTGCAAACGAGTTAGAGAGATAGGGCTCATATTATTGCTTTGAAGAACCTCTTCCAGTGTCCAAGCCCTGCCCCCCGGCTTTGTTGGCAAAATAACTGTGCTTGTAACTGCGCTTGCTGTATTAACCATTTTAACCTAATTTATTCCTTACTGCTATATATTTTTTACCTTTTTCCAAGGTACTTGTTTTTATGCAGTAGCTTAATCCTTCTCCATCAGTATCTCAATGACCTTTGCGTATGCCGGCCTGGTGATGAAGACACCGACGGACATGCCGATTATGGTTGTGAGGGCAAAGCCCCTGAGCATGCCGGCTCCTATGGCGAACAGGGGCAGCATGGCAACGAGCAGCGTGAAGTAAGCGCCGAATATGACTGCGAAAGCCGACTTCAGCTTTTCCTTCCACGAAACAATCCTGCGCTGCTCGCCCCTAAGAGCATCATCAGTAATGACTATCTGGTCATTAACCCCGGTTCCGACGGCAGCTATTATGCCGGCTATGGCTGCCAGGTCAATGGTCCAGCTCAGGAATGGAAGCAGCGAGGCAAATCCCAGCATTATGAATATTTCCAACAGGCTTGTGAACATTATTGGAACAGCAATCTGAAGCTTCCTGTAGGCAAAGGCGAGTATGCCAACCACAAAAAGTATGGCAATGAGCCCGACTTTAATCGCGTTGCCAAGGAACTTCTCGCCAAGTATTGGCGAAATTGAGTCTGTCCTCACAATCTCAAGCTTTACAGGCAGGGAACCGGTTACGAGTATTGTCTGCAGTCGCCTCATGCTGCCCTTCTTGCCTGTTGCTGCATCGAGGGCAGACTTCCTGCTCGGGCCTGATCCTGTGCCTGTTATCCTGATAGCCGTAACAGCGTTGCCTTTGAGGTCCTTGTCTATCTGAAGCTCATCGACAAGCTCATCATCAAGGTAGAGCTGCAGCGGCTGGCTAAGGTGCTGGTCAATGACAGCAAGCTTTGCCGTTGCGGCTGCCTGCTTCGCAGCAGCCTGCTGGCTTAGCGAGATGGTGAAGTAAAACATGCAAACCCAGTCAGAGGCTGATGACTGTGCGCAGCCGTAGCTTGGGTCAATGCCTGAGCATGTAGCGCTCCTGCACACATCAGTTATTTCGTTTCCTGTAAAGACAGTTTCGTTAGCTATTTTTGCCTCAAACTTGCCCTGCCTTGCTATAAGCTGCCTGACATCTGACTCGTCTGCGCCAGCCACTTCCACCATGATGAACTGGTTGTCTGAAAACAGGTCAGAAGCATCCCTCACCGTGACATCGCTCAGGCCGAAAAGGTTAAGGCGCTTGTTCATGTTGGCGACAACAATAGCCGTGTCATCCTTTGACAGGCTCTTTTCAGGCTTAAGCAGCACCCTTGCGCCGCCATGCAAATCGAGACCGAGGCGGAGGTTTGTCTTTTGAACATTAGCAACTTTAAGCCCAAGGTCCTCAACGCCAACAATCTCCCCTTCAGTCCTATTGACGAGGATTCTCCTGGTCTCATTCGTTGTTGCATTAACAACTATTTCCTTTTCCACAAGCTCGGGAAGAACCCTTATGATAACCTGAGGCTTGGCAGTAAGCCTGTAAAATGCCTTGTTAGTTTCAATGCGAATGCTCTGGTTTATTTCAATCCCGGAGACGGAAGCTGCATAGTCATCGATTGTCTTTACATTCTTGTTGTCTATGGAAACAATTACTTCCTTGGATGCGGATGATGCATCGCTCTCTGCAACCTTTATTCCAGCATCGTAGGCAGCGCTTCCTTTTTCAACCCCGCGAATGGCAACGCCCTCCCTCCCAAGAGAAAACGGAATGCCTGTTGACAACACCGCTATTAAAACCGCAGCTATTACAATCAAAACCCTGGGGTTTGTGATTATCCTCCTGAACTTGCTTTTGGCAGACATTTTTTTTGCACCGCTCAAGCTTTAAGCCATTCCCCGCTTTTCAAGATACCATCTCAAAAGGCCAGCATTGGTTATCCACGTGTGGATTATGTCAAAAATCATCCCCGCGCTCAAAATGAACATAATCTGCTTTATGGTTTCGGATTCTGCGAAGAAATATCCTGCTATAACCGCACAAAATGCCGTGAGGCTCATCATAATACCGGTCTTGACTGCCGACTTTATCCTGTCAAAAAGCTTAAGCTCGCCGCCTTTCAAAGCCCGGACAGTCAGCAAGATATCAGTGTCAACAGAGTAGCCAATCAGCATGAGGAAAGCGGCAAGGCCAGCAGCCGAGACGTGCATGCCGCTGAATGAAACTACAGCGAGCGTGCACACTATGTCAACAAATGCCGTCCACACAACGAACGCTCCGGGAAGCCACAGCCACTTCCCGGCAATAATCCTGAAGTATATGAAAACAGCAACTGCCATGAAGACGAAAGCCAGTAGCATCCCGATTATCATCTGCCTGAAGAAGCTCTGGCCAAATGTCGCGCCCACCATCTGAACAGTCAGCTCGCCCTTGTTTACATCCAGCCTGCTGCTTAGGAGATTAAGCAGGGCATCTATGTCTGATTCTGACTCTATATTGGCTTCAACCACAATGCCAACGCTCTTGCCAAGCTGGGTGAGCTTCCTGACACCAACGTCAGAGCCAGAAAAGTGCTGTGAAAGCTCATTTTCAAGGGCAACATCCTCGCTGAAACCAGTAACTGCAGAAACGCTTATGCCTCCGCTAAGGGAGATGTCCTTCTTGAAAAAGCTGCCAGTCGAAGAATAAGACATAAGCAGAACAACAACTGCGGCGATTATCACAGCTGCCGGGATTATGAGAAGCTTCCTGTACTGCTTGTCGTAGGTGCTGATTACTGAATCTTTAAAACTTCTGTTTTCGCTGTTGCCGCTGATGGTTTTACCGTGCTGTTGCTGCTGTTCTTTTTGTTCGTCTTCCATTGCATCAAAGAACTTCCAAGCGCTTAATAAATGTTGCGGAAAACGAATCAGGCTTTGAACAGGCTTAACGTTTCCTTCCTGAGGCGATCGGTCATTTTCTCACACCTTAACCCTGTACTTCCTCTCAACAGCTGCCTTTATCAGACCGTAGTAAAGGGGCGAAGGCTTTTCCAAGCGGGATTTGTATTCGGGATGGGCCTGCGTTGCCGTAAAGTAAGGATGGGCTGACTGCGGGAGCTCGATAAATTCCACAAGCTTGCCATTTCGGCTGGTGCCTGAAATGGCCATGCCATGCCTCTCCAGGACTGAATGGTACTTGGGATTGACCTCGTAGCGGTGCCTGTGCCTTTCGACAGCAATGTTGGATTTGTATAAATTCGCCACAATAGTCCCTTTTCGCAGTTGAGCTGTTTCTGCGCCCAAACGCATTGTGCCGCCAAGCTCCTTGACTTTCTTCTGTTCAGGAAGAATCATCACAACAGGATGGGAGGTTTTCGGGTTGACCTCTGTGGTATTGGCATCTTTAAGACCGCAAATGTTCCTTGCAAATTCGATAACTGCTAATTGAAGCCCGAAGCACAGGCCAAGGAATGGCACATTTTTCTCTCTCGCATACCTTATCGCAGCTATTTTGCCTTCTACGCCGCGAGCTCCAAAGCCTATGGGTACAATTATGGCGTCCATGCTGTGCAGGGCAGAGTCAACTGTTACCTTCCCATCCTCAATATCCGTAGTTTCAATAAATGTTATGTCAACTCCGCAATTGAGGTTGGCACCGGCATGCCTGATTGCCTCAATTAAGCTTGCATACGAATCGTTGAGGGCAGTGTACTTTCCGCAAATCACGACCTTCACCCTGTATTTTGGCGCTTTGATGTTTGAAATCAGCCGCCTCCACTCGGTAAGGTCCTTCACAGGGGAAAACCTGAAGTGTTTTGCAAGCAGCGAAAGCATGCCCTGCTCCTCAAACATGATTGGGACTTCATAGATTGTTTCAATGTCTTTGCCTGAAATAACAGCCTCTTCAGGGACGTCGCAGAACAATGAAATCTTCTGCTTTGACTCCTTGGACAAGTGCTCCTCGCTCCTGCCTATGATTATGTCAGGCAAAATACCCAGGGACCTCAGCGTTTCAACATCCCTCTGTGCAGGCTTGGTTTTCTGCTGCCCGATGCTCTTAACAAAAGGAACGTAGCTCAGGTGAATGTACAATATGTTCTCATGGCCGACCTCCTTCTTCAGCTGCCTTGCAGCCTCTATGAACCACGAGTTCTCAATGTCGCCGATGGTGCCTCCAATCTCAATCAGTACAACATCAGCTTTCTCACTCCTTGCTATCTCAATCCACTTAGCCTTAATCTCATTTGTTATGTGAGGGATAACCTGGACGGTCTTGCCAAGGAAAAGCCCCTGCCTCTCCTTTTTGATTATTGACTCGAATATCTTGCCTGTTGTCAGGTTCCAGTCCTTCTTGCAGTTGATGTTGAGAAAGCGCTCGTAATGGCCGAAGTCCATGTCAACCTCGCCGCCGTCTTCAAGCACGAAAACCTCGCCGTGCTCAAACGGGTTCATCGTGCCTGGGTCAACATTAAGGTAGCCGTCGCACTTTATTGGCACAATCTTGAAGTTGTGCGAAAGGAGCTTTCCAACAGACGCGGCAGCTGTGCCCTTGCCCAGGCCGGAAACAACGCCGCCGGTAACTATAATCCACTTCGTTGCAGCCGCCTTTCCGGATGAGCCAGAATCATGTGGGTGCCGCTGTGAAACCTTCCCTTTTCCAGAGGTTTTCCTTGTCGGCATAGCAGGACATAGCTGCAGGTTATATTTAAAGATTTCTTACCACTACGGCCGCGTTGAAAGTCCTGCCAGCGCCAAGCATCGCTATTGCGATAGGGAAACTAAAACTATTTATACCATTGCCGAAACCTCGGCTGCTGTGATTTTGATGGAAAACAAGGACGCACAGATTGTTGCAAGAGGCAGCAAGGTGGCTGTTGAGTATATAGGCAAGCTTGAGGACGGCACCGTCTTTGACAGCACAGAAGGCAGGCAGCCGATAGAGTTTGTTGCAGGCGAAGGGCAGGTCATTAAAGGATTTGACGATGCCATTGTGGGCATGAATAAAGGCGAGCAGAAAAAGATCACAATAACGCCCCACGAAGGCTACGGAAACAGGGATGAGAAGCTGAAGCAGGAAGTGCCAAGAAGCGTCTTCCCGCCCGAGATGAAGCTTGAGAAGGGGATTGGATTCAGCTTCAAGACGCCCAAAGGAGAGCTTATCCACGCAGCCATTGCAGACTCAACGGCTGAGACAGTAACCATTGACATGAACCACCCCCTAGCTGGCAGGAACCTGATATTCGAGCTTAAGGTTGTCAATATAAGCTAAGTAAGCTAAGAACAGAGCTGGAAAATGAAACACCAACAGCTTGGCAATGCATTCGTTCTGCTGCTTTCAACAGGAGAGAGACTAATAGAGTCAATAACTGCGTTCTGCAAGGAGAAAAAAATAACTGCAGCCCATTTCACCGCAATAGGCGCTGTGAAAGAGGCTGAGCTTGGATTCTACAACCTGGCAGCAAAGGAATACCGCTGGAAGAAAGCCGAGGCAGAGCTTGAGCTCGACAACGCAACAGGAAACGTTGCCCTGTTTGAGGATGAGCCGCTTGTGCATGCGCACGCAACTGTTTCTGACAACGAGATGCACGCCTTTGGAGGGCACTTGAAGGAAGCTGTTGTAGGGGCATCATGTGAAATCTTCTTGCAGCCGCTGCAGGGGAAGCTCGAAAGAAAATACGATGATACGACCGGGCTGAAGCTTATCCATTCTGACTGAGCGTTAGCTTTAAATGCGCCTGGTTTGGTGTCGAACCTATAGGCTGGGGCTTGGCTTCTGCATGCCTTAAACCTGATTGTTGCAATGCCCGTGCTTGTTCATTCTTCCGGTATATTGTTTTTGGCTCATACGCCCAGCCATTTTCCAGCCGTCGTGCTTCTCTTTTTATCATGCGGTAAACGTACAGCCCCATTATCGGCGCCAGCAGCCTGGCGCGTGGGCCAAATTCGGCGTACAAATCTCTTAAAAGCGTGCTTAACTTATCCGACATTGCCGCGTCATTTTTATACCACTGCTTCGCGCCCCAAACTGCGCCTGCTAACTTGTCCTTGAGGTCTCCGGCCTCCCGTTCAAACCTTTTCCTGACTCTTGCGTCAGGGTTGTTCTTGTGTTTTTGCCAACCCTGCAGCGTTACCCGTATCATTCGGGTAATGCTTGGCCCGTTTGCCTCGAAATCACGGCGAAATGCCCGAAGGAGAAATTCAGTTTCCTGGCCGTTATGGATGTGCTTGTGCCTGTAATTGAATTTAAACTGCCCATGGGTGTCTGCTATGTCGTGTTCCTGATCTGACAGTATGCTTCCGTCACTTGAGTGCAGCTCAAACAGGGCTGTTCCTGGGAGCGGCGTGTAGAGCATAAACTGGTGGAATACCGTGTTGTGGCTTACGGCCCACTCAATCGCTTCATCAATGTTTTCGGGCGTGTGGTCTTCAAGTCCAATTATTGTCGACCCTAAGACCTTAATGCCGTTTTCCTGCAATTCTTTCACAAGCTGCCTTGTATCTATGTCATTCAGCTTCGCATACTGGCTGTTTTTTCCTTCCAGCCCCATCCATACCCAGGAGATTCCAAGCCCCACAAGCTGCTCTATTGTGTAGGATTTCAAAACGCGGGCCGCGCTGAATATGTATAGTGTCCAGCTTTTGTTGTTTTGCCGCATTAATTCCAACAGCCTCAGTGCCCTTGCCCTGTGCAGTAAAAAGTTTTCATCCAATATGAAAAAGGAGGTGTTTCCAAGCTTTTCCTCAATGCAGCACATCTTTGAAAACAGGGCATCTCCAGTCTCGAAGAAATTGATGAACTTTCCCTTGCCACCAAATTTCGCCGAGGTTGCGCAAAAATTGCACCCCACAGGGCATCCAAGGGATGGCATCAGGGCTGCACAGATGTTCCTTGGCTTTCTCTTGATTTCCATTCCCATGATTCTGAGCCCGAAGTTCATGAACTCAACGGGATGGTTCAGGGGCACGTTTTCATCTTCGCCTAAAAAGTGGCGGAACCATCGTATCCCTTCCCCCTTTACGAAATGATCTGCATCGACAAGTTTCTCTATGCCTGGCTTGTTGGCAAGATGCCCTCCAAGCACAATCGTCGCTTTCGGCAGGTATTTTCGTATTTCCTGGCACATCTTTTTTACCTTGCCGATATTGACCAGTATCGAAGTTATTCCGACTATGTCATACTCGTTGTTCTTTATTTCGTCAATAAACCTCTCAAGAACCGGAAAATCCAGCACTGTGCATGGGGAGCTAATGTTATCCTGAATCATCCTTAATCCAAACGATGGGTGGAACATCCTGATTGAGAAAGGCCCCTGTACCCTGGTGACTTGGTTGTGATAAAGCTCCATTGGGTTTATTTTCCTGCTTCCATACCCGTCATCTTGCGCGTATGGCCCGAAAACGCTCGACAGTAAGACCCTTGCCTTGGTTCCAAGTGGGTGCACATCACCAGCATACATGTTTATTTCCCTATCAAATCAAATTTTTTGGAGTTTAAAATGTTTTCCAATCCCTGGCAAAATGTGGCATGCAGCAACCTTTTTAAGCTTCAAATAGCTCCTGCCCTTTCTGCCATGACTGAGCTGATAGCGTGCCTTGGGGCCGGAAAGGGGACGTGGAACGAGGTTGCAAGGCTGGTTGCCTCAGAATCATGGAGCAATATATTTCTAATCACGAATGATTTTGGGAAAGAAAACTTTGCCCAGAAGTTTCCAGCGGTAAAGGCGGCATTTGTGGTTGTTGACGACTTCGCACCGCCACAGCAATTGGTTGATGGCATAAAGAAAGCGCTTTCAGGAAAGATAGCTGATACTGAAGTAGCGGTCAACATGGCTTCCGGGTCAGGAAACGTGCACATGGCACTCATTACAGCCCTGCTGCAGCTCGGGCTGGGAATAAGGTTTGTTGTGCCGTCTGAAGCGGGGGCTAAGGAGCTGTGAAAATGGTTGACTGGGCATACACACTTGACCAGATACTGGCTGAGAAGGAGCCGCACTATGCGAAAGCGGCGGATATAGCTTACATGATAAAAGGCTTTACCAGCTCAGTAACTGACTACACCTTTCAATTCTTACAGGAACGGCCTCAGTGGTTCGTCGACGGCGTTGATGTTAAGTCCATGAGGAAGTTTTACGAATTTACGCAGCAGGACACGCTTGAAATCGCAGCTGATGCTGAAGGAATATTCCAGCTGACAAAGCAAGCAGAACCAGTAGTGTGGGCAGAGCTCATACGCAGCTTCCCTGACGCTGTCAGGGACTACATTAACTGTGTCAGAACGATGATGCAATGCTTCGTGCAGCTGTCATTCAGGGTTGAAGAACCAGCTCTTGTGAATTGGGCGAAAAGGTTTTCTGAGTTGGCCACAGTAGCGGCGAGGTATGGCGTGGTTGAACTTACTTCGTGACTATGCCGAGCCACTGGTAAATTGCCTTGTCAGCAGCTTTTGTTAATCCTTCTTCGTAGCCCTGGATTGTTGCGCAGTTGCCGTCAAGGAAGACGCCTGTTTCGTTTGAGACTTTCAGGTAGATGACTGAGCTGTTCGTTGAGCATGTGGCAACAGGCCTGTTTGCGCAGGCGTCTGTCACGTTAACAGTGCAGGCTGCAATGACATTCCTTTCAAAAACAGCAGTGAGGACTCTGGCAAAGTTGGCGGCTCCAATCGCAACAAATGACATGCTCCTGCTTGCCTCTGTAGTGGGGTCATGGGTTATGAAAACCGTTGGCCAAAGCTTGAAGCGGTCATCAACTTTGCCACTTACAGTTATGTTCTCAACATCCCAAGGGGAGTTCCTGAATTCAATGGTGTAGTTGACGCCGTCGCTGCGCTTCCATTCTGAAACCCAAAAGTCTCCATTTTTGGCAAACTCAAAGCCGTTGTAGATGCGCGTTTCAGCACTCTTCTCTGGCTTGCCATTAAACGCGTGTTCCACATATCTCGCCATCAAGAAGCCAAGGATGACGACAGCAGCAATAACCACAATAGCCTTGATTATTGCCCGTTCGTGGTGGTGGTTTTGCTGATGCTGCGGCTGCTTGCTTTTTCCCTTCACATTCTCACCTGTGCCTGTCTCCTTCTCAACTTTGCTTTCTTTATTCATCATTGATTACCACTAACACTGTTGCCGCTGCCAAGAACGGCATACTTGAGCTTATCAGCAGCCCTTGAAAAACCGGCAATGCCAGAAGCATTCAAAACAATGCAATCCGGATTGGATGAGTCAATCCCTAAGGCTGTGTTGTTAGCTTCCTGCAAAAGAAGCACAGGCACAAACGGGGTTGCGTCATTGCACGATACAATCCTGGTATTTGAGGGGTTGGCTGTTGTGAACCCTGGCTCTACAAAAACACCGTATTTTGAGTCAAGAAGGTTGGAAACATCAAACTGAAAGAGTGCCATGTCGTCTGAAAAAGTGCTGTTCCAGTAGTATGTAACTTGAATTGACCTGCTCCCTGTAATCTTGCCTAAAATATCCGGAGAAACCTCAACGTCGGCAAGGTCCTCAGGCCTGTGAAGGAAATCAATCCTGATGCCATTCAGCTCTGCTGTGTAAAAGCCCTCAGGGGACTGCTTGAGGATGAGCCCGCCGTAGCGGAAATTCACCCCCTGGCCTGACGGGTTGAGCGAGAAAACAAAGCCCGCAACGCTCATGAGCATAATCACCCCAACAAAAATGGCAAACCACCTCTTGCCCTTTTCACTATTACCCTTCCTGCCAGCCAAGCGAAACGCCATTTCAAACAAAGCGCAGTAAGGGCAGCGTATTTATAGGTTTTGATTAGGTATTGCGCATTGCCATGCCGGCAGCTATTTGCGGCAGCTGCGGCTTTACTTAGCCAGTTTAAACGCGGTGTAAGCCAGAAACACCGACACTATAATAGCCGCCCAGCTCAGCCACATCGGAACCGAAAATGTGCCAATGACTGCCTGCCAGCCAAGAACCGCCCTTAACAGGTGCAGGACAGCAATTACTGCAAATATGACTCCAACAACTGTAGAAAATGTTTTTTTGTTCATCGCTTTCATCTTCACATCACCGCCTTCATTTTTGTTGATACTCCGCCGCTTGCGGCGATTGAGTTGTTACGTTCCCGGAAACTTTTCGGAAAAAGCACTGGACACTGGACATGTGCCCGGCTAAGGTATTTATAGTTGTGCTTTTCTGTTGTTGTGTATGATTGGTCGTGCTGTTGCTAAGGTTAAAATCGTCGCTACCAATGAAGTGGTTGCTACTGTTAAGGCTTACGGTAAGGCTTTGCAGTTCTGCACTAACGCTGCTTGGAGTAACAGGATCAGGAATAATGTTAAGCTTCACCATGTCGTATATAGGGAGCTTAGAGAAACTTATAAGCTTCCTGCTCAACTTGCAGTTGCCTGTATTAAGCAGGCTTGTGGCATTGTCAAGAGGGCTAAGAGCAAGCCGGTAGTCAAGCGGGCTTCTGTAGGCTACAACTTCCCACGTTCCGCAAGTCTCAAAGGAAACGTTCTCAGCGTAGTTACACTGAGTGGTAGGCAGAAGTTCAACATCAACATACCTGCTTGCTATGTGGAATACTTCAACAATTGGAAATTGACCGAGAGCCTCTTGCGTATCAATAGAAAAGGTAAATGTTTCTTCTTGTTTGGGTTTTCCAAAGAGGTTGCGACCATTAACAAAGCTTCGCCAAAAAGTGTTCTTGGCGTTGACCTGGGAGTCAACAACCTCGCTGTCACGAGTGATGGTAGGTTCTACCACTCGCCCAAAGTCAAACAAATTAAGAGGAGGTTTAAGCATTTGCGTTCTGTTCTTCAGGCTAAAGGCACTCGCTCTGCCAAGCGGCTTCTTAGGAAGCTGAGTGGAAGGGAGCAACGGTTTATGGCTTGGGTTAACCACAACGTCAGCAAGAGCATCGTTTCCGATTTTGACGGTGGAAAGGTAGTGTTGGAAAACCTCAAAGGAATACGGAAAGCCAATCGTGGAAAGCGTATGAACTCCTGGATAAGCAACTGGAGCTTTTTCCAGCTTCAAAGCTTCATCCAATACAAAGCCGAGCGCGTAGGTGTGGAAGTGGTCAGGGTTAAGCCTGCCTTCACGTCCAAGCTGTGCCACAAGTGCGGCTTGCTCGGCACTCGCAAATCCGGTTGTTTCTCTTGTTCCCATTGTGGTCTTTCCTCATACAGCGCAGACCTTAACGCTGCGCGAAATCTCGCTCATCCCAAGCTGGACGAGCGACAGGCTGTCGTAAACCAGCCGAACGTTTCAAGCTATGAAGCCAAAGCACCTTTATCGGTGAACTTGAAGGCTGAGCTTAGAGGCAATGCCCCACCGCTTGCGGTGAATGGGTAAGTTTACTTTTTCCTCACTGCACTAAGCCACATCATGGTAGACAAGATAACCGTAATAGTGAAAACAGCCCAGACAGCAGGCAGCAGTGGTTTCCAAAAGCCGGCAAAGTAAGAGCCCAAAATAATCCCGAACGAAATCATTGACAGCTTCAAGGCGCTGAACTGCCACGTTGCCCACCGCACTTTTTTGGTCAGGTGCGCTTTTAAAAAATTCATTGCAGCCGCCACAGCCGCTGCCATAGTTAACATAGTATATTAATCTTGTGCATTAACCTTTTAAACAGCCTCTTTCTGCCGCTGCCGGTGCAGAAACAAAATGAAGCCGAAAAAAGACTTGACAACAGGCAGCATCAGGAAGCACATTATCTTTCTCGCAGCTCCGATGCTAGTTGCGATGTTCATGCACAACCTGTTCACGCTGGTTGACACGTTCTTCGTTGGAAAATTGGGTCCGGAGGCCATTGCTGCCGTTGCTGCTTCGTTTCCTGTGTTTTTCATCATAATAGCACTGATTACAGGATTAGGCATAGGCATAAACTCTTTCGTGGCAAGAAGCATCGGAGCCAGGGATTACGAAAAGGTAAGTATAATAGCGGAAAACGGCTTAATCATTGCAGCGGCACTGTACATTCTGACGCTTGCCATAGGCTTCTTCACCATAAAGCCGCTAGTGGCATTCCTGGGGGCTCAACCGGATGTTGCAAGCTTCATGAGGGATTACATATCAGTAATATACGTTGGCAGCTTTGCATTCTTTTTTGGCAACGTAGCCAATGCAATGCTTCAGGGAGAAGGCAACACAAAAACCCCAATGAAGGCATTGGTGATTGCCAACATAGCAAACATTATCCTGGACCCAGCTTTCATATTCGGACTGGGGCCATTGCCTGCGCTTGGCGTAAAAGGTGCAGCAATAGCAACAATCATATCTCAAATGATTGGCTCATTTTATTCCTACTCGCACCTTTTTAGCGGAAAAGCATTTGTCAAGCTGAGGTTCAAGAAGCTCGTTTACTCCGGCCAGATAGTCAAAGGCATCCTGAAAGTCAGCCTCCCAACGTCAGCAGCCCAGGGTGCCATAGCTGTTGGGATATTCTTCGTGAACAAGCTCGTTGCAACGTTTGGCAGCGCAGCATTGGCAGGGTTCGGCATAGCTTTCAGAATGGAATCATTAGCGATACTGCCTGCCCTAGCTCTGGGCATTGCAAACCTGACAACTATAGGCCAGAACATTGGTGCAAAGCAGTATGACAGGGCAAGGCTTGCCTCCATATTTTCCTCGATAAGCGCTTTCCTCTTCATGGAGGCTGTTGGCATAATGTTCTTCCTTACCTCGCCACTGTGGATTTCGATATTCACCAGCAGCCCCGAAGTAATTGCCTATGGAGAACAGTATTTCGGCATCGTCGCGCTCGCCTACGGCTTCATAGGGCTGAGGTTTATCGCTGCAAACTCGTTCCAAGGCCTTGGAAAAGCCTGGCAGGTGCTGGCAATAACAGCCTCAACTTTCGCAGTAATGATACCTCTCGCCCTTTTCCTTAGCCACAAATTCGGCATAACCGGCGTGTGGTGGGGAGTGGCAAGTGCCAACGTAGCGGCAGGCCTGTTTGCGCAGCTGTGGTTCCAGAACACGCTCAAGCATGCTGAGAGGATGCACTTGAAGAATGATATGGTCAGGACCACCTGAGATTTCCTTCGCGAGGAACAGTAACAGGTCTAAGCGGCTTAGGGTCGTGTAAAGCAGCAGTAAGGTTTTCGTAGGTAGCCTGCAATGCTCGCGCTCTTTCAACTTCACCGTTTATTTCAGCCAAGCCAATAGTGGCTTTGCACCTTTCACCAAACAAATCAATAAAGCCATAAAGCTCCCGGCGGGCAATTCTTTCAAGTGGAACGCCAAACAGTTGTAAAACCCTGTCAACTAAATCCAGTTGCTGAATGGCTGCAACTTCCCATTTAGGATCATACCTTACAAATTTTCGCGCGAGTAAAATTCCTCCTTCAACAAGCTTACTCCTAACGTCCAAGGCTATGTTGTGCCTAAACCCATTCCACACGTCTACAGGCGACTCAAACCTAGCCCCTTCCAAGTGAGCCATTCCCACGGTGTTCAAGAAATTTCTAACTCCTTCTTGATTAGGCACGGTGGCGTATTTGCCTGCGCGGTCTACTATTGCTAAAAGGTAACTTTTGGGCTCGGATAATCTAGTTCTATCAATTGGGGGACCTAAATCGCCAAGAAGATACTCAGGTGTGAAAATCTGCGGCACTCTTCTTACCAAACCCTTATGTTGTTCCTCTTTCTTTTCTTCTTGCCCAACAACTAAATTAACAAGCCCTTCAAATCTTCTCGGTGCCTCGAGTAACCTAACCCCTCTTACATACTGCTGTGTAGCTAACGCCTTAGTCTGTTCTTTGCCTGCCACTTTACCTTTTCACCTCAATCTCCCCAATCTTTGCCCTTAGCTGCTCAATCGTCTTGGTGTTGTCCTGGTGCTGAAGCGTTGAGCCGCACTCGGGGCACTTGAAGCTTATCTCAGCAGCCTTCTCGAATTCCAGCCTGACGCAAAGGGTCGGGCAGATGTAGAACAATCCCTCATTGGACTCCTCCTTGTGAAGCCTTTCCTTAAACTGCTGAAGCTTCTGCTGCTTAGTGGCAAGAGCAAGATAGTCAAAGTTTTCCGGTTTCAGGGTCCAGTAGCTGATGTACCAGCCCTTCTGCCTGTCCTTCTTCCTGTAGTAACTGACAAGGTTGCTGGTCTGCATCGCATAAAGCATCTTCCTCACAGAGTTAACCTCTGCCTTTATGCTCTCAGCTATCTTGAACTCAGAAATGTTCTTCTTGCCCTTAAGGTACTGCACAATCGGCACAGCTTCCTGGCCAACAACCTCGGCAACAGTCTGAAGATGGCCGCTTTTCCTTACTGCTGCGGCAAGGGGCATTGCCTTCTGCATTCTATTAATCCTTTGGGCTTTCAAAACCTGCATCATTTTTGTTTACTCATTCTCCTTTCTTAGTTTCTTTCTATTTTCAAACTACTATGGCTGCTTGAATTTACAACCCGCCTGCCTGAAAAGAGCCAAAAAAGCGGACTATGCTGGCTATCCCAAAAGCCAGCTAATTCACCCCTGTAGAATATTCTGGACGAACTAGTATAAATACTTTTCGCTTTCTTGTCATTACGAGGTAGTAAAAGAAGTTATAAACGGGCTTCCATGCCCGTTTTTGGGCTTCTTCAGGCCTACTTGCCCTTCTTCGCAGGCATGTCTGCCTTGCAGTGCCCGCAATTAGGCATGACAAATTTGATGGCGCCCTTTATGATGAACAGCACTGCGAAAAACGCCAGCCACTGGTCAAATCCGCCTGTCCACTTTGGCCACACATAGATGTTAAGCAGCACCAAACCGCCAAGAACTACCTTCATTACAGCATGGCACTTATTGCACACGCCATCACTGCAGTTTCCTCCTCCACACATACGCAACACCTCTTTAGAGCCCTTCTGGGCTTTTACTAGGCTGTTTTTCCGCTTTGGAGTATAAAAACCTATCGGATTTTTGGCGCCCCTCAACCATCTGCCGTGTAGGTATGTTAGAAGGCCCTTTTCCCTCAACTGTGAACGCAGCTGCAGAGTGTGCGAGTGTAAGCGCCTCTTCCACTGAAGTGGTTTCGTAATACATTATTGCAAATGCTGCTGCAAAGACATCACCTGCTCCTGTGGGATCAACAGTCTTTGCTTTGAAAGCAGGACTGAACACCTCCTTCACACCAGAACGGGCTGTTGCTCCACGCTCGCCATGGGTTAGAACCACAACGCTGCCAAAGCCTCTGCCGCGGCTTTTTCCAATAAGCTTTTCATAGTTGCCAAGAACATCGCCGTTGCCGCCAACGTCTTCCTCGCTCAGGACAAGCACGTCAACCAGCGGAAGCACTTCATCAGCAGCTGCCCATTCTTTCAGGCTGATGGCGTTTCCTTCCCGCAGCCACTGCCTCATCCAGCCCTGGGGTGTTACAACAACCAGCGATTCTGGATAAAGCGCAGTAACCGCACTGACAAGATCGCTGCTGTACTCGCCAGCAACAGGGCAGAAGAAAAGTATGTCAGGATTTACAGAGCCAACTGCAAGTGCCTTGAGAAGGCTTTCTGTATCAAGTTTCTCGCCTGCTTTTTCAAGCGTCATTTGCCTGCTGCCACCGGAATAGCTAATGCCAAAAGTCGTTGTTGACCTCCTGCTGTGGCGGATGACTTTCAAGCCTTCAAGCAGCGGCATAAAAGCTTCATAATCTGATGCGAAGTTTGTAGCAATTACAGCATTCCATCCAAGCTTCTTTGCAGCAACTGCGCTGTACAGGACAGAGCCTCCGGCGCGCTTTCCAGAAGATGTGCTGTCAATGCAGGCGTTCCCTATTGCCAAAAATGTCTGCACCACCATATGCTCCAGTCCATGGCTTTTCTGTTCACTGCGCATGAAAAAAGCCCCTGGCGAGAGTTGAACTCGCGGCCTACTGCTATTTCTTCCTTTTTGGTCAAGCTTTTTGCTTGCAAAAAGGTTGTACGAAGCAGTCGCTCTGGCCACTGAGCTACAGGGGCGCAACCCTTTTGCTAAAAGGGTTGATCGAAAAACTACTTCAACTGCTGCAGCAATTGTAACTTATCTTTAAACCTTGACTGGCACTCAAAGCAAACAGCGTGAAGCTTGCCCTTGCTGTCTTTGACATAGGTCCCTTTTACCTTGCCCAAAAAGGTCGTTGCAATTGCCTTGCCGCAGACTTCGCACTTCATAAGCACATGTTGCTGATGGCAATTTTATAAATCTTTGCCGCTGCTGTAAAAAGAGGGGGGCGCCGCAGCCGGGAATCTCATCCGGCTCTGCAGCCAGATTTTGAACCCGGATGAAGTTCGGGAAAACTTCACCAGTTTTTCAAACAGGCGCAATAACCTGATTCTGCCACCGCGGCAACTCCCATTTTACACTTACCATCAATTCTTGATATGCTTATCGCCTGGATTTACGGAAATTTTACGTCAAAGTGGTAATTCTTTCCGTCTATTCCGTGAATTTTTTGCATTTTCTGCAATTTGACGGAAATTTTTCCTTTGCCCCGCAATTTTTCTGGCTGTGTTGGGTGTCCAATAGGGTGCTTTCAAGTTAAGTGGCAAAGCCGACTTTGGTGCTGCGCACTTCCTTTCCCTCCCCTACGCTTAGCGTGGGGAGAGGAAAGCAACCCAAATGCAGTTTGGGCAAAGTCGGCAACAAAAGACACCTAACTTGGCATTATCGTCCAATAGAAAAGATTAAATAGTAGAAGAAGGATTCAATAGTCAAGAAGTTCGGGAAAGCTGAAACATTAATCTGGTTCTGTCTTTTTTCTTTTTTTCGGGTACAGCTTCGGCGAAACTAATAAATACCCGGTTATCTGAGAGCAAAGGCAATGATTAGCGTCTACATCACCTGCAAGGACATGGCAGAGGCAAAGCTGATAGCTGGCCATCTGCTTGAGAAACGGCTTATAGCCTGCGCCAACATTTTCCCTGTCACTAGCATGTTCCACTGGGCGGGAAAGGTTGCCAGCGAGCCAGAGGTCTCGATGCTGTGCAAAGCCAAGAAGGAAAGCTTCGCCAGAATAAAGGAGGAAGTTAGGCAGCTGCACAGCTACGAGATACCCTGCATAGTTGCACTGCCATGGCACGAAAGCGATGAGGAGTACAGGAAGTGGGTTGAGGAGGAGACTAAAGCGTGATTTAAGTTTATGCTGATAATCCTGCGTCAGCCAGAAGCTGCTTCTGCCGGTCGCACACCAGCTTTTAAATTTGTAGTGTCGTAACCTGCTATCTCACAAGCCCTTACAAAGTAATTCAAATATGTCCTCTGGCGTGGGTCTTTGCTCATCAGCCCCTTGCCACTAGTGCTGCGGATGTTATCCAAGTTTCCACTTGCAAGGAGATCTTCTAGATCACCTTCAGTTAAGACTCCGCTGTGTTCAAGCATTCTTATAATCATGCCAGTACTTTGGTGAATAGCTTTTTGATCATATTCTGGATGAGCCTCTTTGGCTGCTTGTTCTAGTGGCCCATACAAAAGCTCCTTGATAGGTTTGCCTTTTTCTCCCAAATACTTTTCTAAGCCAAAATATGAGCGTGCGTTTTTAATCGGCGCATTTGGATCTACTAGTTCAACAATCTTGGACATACCCTTGGGCCATTCCCTTAAAATCTTTCTTACTTGAGCTTCGATGCCGTTTCCTCTCTTTGGTTCAAGGCCAACTTCCTCTGCTAACGCAACAGCTTCGCCCACGTCTACTGGTCTTCGGGTTACTCTTTCTAGGAGCCTCCTCCTGAACACTTCCGCAGCGTACTGGTCTATTGGAACATAGCCTCTAAACACACCGTAATCTATCACGCGCCCTCCGCCATACAACTGACTTTGCCCGCTCACGCTTGTGCCAGTAGGCTTTTGGCCGACTCCAGAAATATCTGTTTTAACTCTCCGACCATTTTCTTTTTGTTTAGACATTCCAGTCAATACCCCAACCTAACTAATTCTCTACTCGGGAGTGCACCATTCTTTATAAATTTTGCTTTGGGATTGGATTTCACAGTTTCATGAGTTACTTCTGTCCCTGCATACTCAACTACTTTTTTCCGCTGCCCTGCCCTGTCGATTAAGGCATACCAGTCGCGCACCGTTCCTACCCGTTGCAAAAACCAATACAAACGATTATCGCTTCGCAGCCTTATGAACTCCGGATTCAGCACCCAAAGGTCGTCAATGGCTTCTGGCTTCATTGGCATGCTCAGTGAGCCTATACGAATAGTTACCGCGCGCTGACCTGTCATATATCTTTCCATCACACTTAGTGCAGGCAAAACATCGTCATAAGAGACTGGCCTGCCGTAGCGCTGCGCAATGAGCGGATGCTTGCCAACCTCGTTAATTATTTCCTCTACGCTTGGGTCATGGTCGCGGCTTCCTGTTTGCTTCTCCTTTTCCAAGTCGCGGGTGTAATGCCTTACGATATTCATCATCAGGCGGCTAAACAGGATATCCGGCACTGCCGGCTCAGTACCTTTTTCACGTCCATTACCCTCCGAGTGGGTAAAGTGGCTATACCCCACAAAAGCGAGGCCACTGATTTCAGGGCCGAGGCGCCTTGCCTCGCCATTGGGCAGGATTCTGGGAATAACCCCTGCCATGTAAAGGAAAACCCCGAGCTTGTAAGCCAGAATAACCCTTTCCTTCGGCGAGTTTGCCAGCAAAGCATCCTTCTTTGAGAAAAACATGTAGCAAAACTCTTCAACCCCCTGCTGAAGCCCGTACGTTGACAGAGCCTCTTCAACTACTGCCTCAAGCCCGGTCCCTTTGAAAGCTTTGCTCGAGCCATACGAGCCAGCAGCCCATTCCTGCCTTCTGTCAGCAACTACCAGGCTTCCGCTTCTGTTAATGATTAGATGCAGGGCATAAGCCGGATTGGACCAATCCAAATGTTTCCTTTCGCTGTAGAACTCGAGCAGTGCAGAAACTGAGTCAAGTTTTTTTGGCCCTGTTCTGCCTATCAGGACAATGTTGTTGTGAGTTAATCTGTCCAGCCCTCTCCTTGCAAAATAGTCCCTTTGCTGTCCCTTTTGCTGCAGCAGATGGTTCAGTATTCTTAATTGCTCTTCCCTTCTGTCCGCCTGCTCAGCCTCCCTGTAACCTGGCAATGCGTAAAGCGCGTCTTCTATTGCTTCAACTGCTAGCTGTGACGATTTCTCACCCCTCTGCCAAATGTCCTTTTCTGTAATCCTCCATGCTGCCACATAGGTTGGCTGTGTCCTATTGAACCAGTCTAGACCCATATTTTCGCTATAGAATTCCAGAACTGCTTTAGGCGACTGCCCTTTTCTGATACCAGCTCTGCCTTTAGTGTCCACAAATCTTTGCATCAAGCCTGATAGTCCTGCTTTCTCAAAAAAGTCTGTCAGTGCCGTATGCAGTATTAGCTGATTAACTATTCTGACTTGCTCTTCACGGTTGCCCGAGTCTTCAGCCTGCCTGAAGCCTGGTAGTGTGCGCAGAACGTCTTGTATCGCTTCCAAGGCAAGCTGGACAGACTCCTCACCCCTTTGCCACTTATATCTTTCTCGAATCTTCCATCCGGGCACATAGGTTAGCTGTGTCCTGTCAAACCAGCCTAAGCCTTTCTGCTTGTTGTAGAATTCAAGGACAGCCCTAGGAGAGTATTCCTTTTTTATCCCCTCTTTCCCAGTTACGTCCACAAAACTGCTCATTAACCAATTCAATCCGCGCGAGGAGAAATAGTCTGTTAGACTCGGTGTTTGCTCTATTAGTTCTGTAATAATTCTAACCTGCTCAGCTCGGTTGCTGGTTTCTTCTGCATCCCTGTAGCCAGGTTGGGTATATAGAACTTCCTGAATTGCGTTCAGAGCAGTCTGGACAGACGCTTGCCCACTTTTCCACTTAGGTATCTGAGGAATTTTGTGAAGCAGTTCAGGATTTATTGATTTCACAATCCCGCTTATCCCGTGGCTTCTTTCCAGAAGGGTCCTGAGGCCAAGCAGCTTTAACCTTTTTTCCAGGGAGGGCATTCCTGCACTGGAAGCTACTCTTAATATTCTTTGCACTATGGGCATGCTGGTTTCATCTAAAGCAACCATAGGGCTAGGCAACCCACGCCCATGGCCCGCTATGCGTAGCCTTTGATACTCTTGAAACTCAGCGTAAAGCTTTCTCGCTTCTGGCGGAAGAGTGCCTAACCATCCAATGGTTTGACTAAGCATACTCCTATCCGAGATGTCCTCAGGGGTCAGGTCTGTGCTGCCTAAAATGCTGGCAAGATTACCAGTGTCACCAAGCGTGTCAACCAAGAACTGGAACTTTTCCTCTGGTAAGCTTTGCCTAATTATGCTCAAAAGCCTCTCTCCCTTAGCTTCAGCTGCCTTAAGCTCGACTTCTGTTCGCTCTTCAGGGGCGGCCAGAACTTGTTCAAGGGTAAATCCTGTGTCAGTCAAAGGAGCGTTTAACGACACAGGCTCCCATTCTCTTCCTAGACGGTAATTATCTAAAATTTCGCCTAATGTTTGCTGTAGCCGTTCAGCAGTCGGCAAGCCAAACCGCCTTCTGTTTTGACTTGCAACGTTGCGCGCTAATTGGGTAAGCCTTTCCCTTTCATTTGAATCATCAATAAGCAAGCCGTAATACTGGCCAATAAACTTTTCTTCCTCTTGCTCGGATAACACTCCTGTTTCAGCAGGCAGTGTAGTAGATAGTGCAGTTCTGCTCGCAGCTTCCATGCTGTTATTTAGAAGCATAGCGCAGTTAAAAAAGCTTTCTTCTAAGCAGCACCAACAGCTTTCATGGGAGCCTCCCCAACAGCTGCACTGGCGTAAGGGCTTATGTCGCGCCTGGTCTGGGCTTTTCCGTGATAAGCTACTGCTTTTGGCCGTGCAAATTCTTGCTCCACAATGTCCCAGTAGCCTTCGTCAAAAAGTCCTCTCCGCGCCCAGAGCTGGTGGTAAGTGCGCTTTAGCACAGGGTCTGCGGCTCTTGACTGGGGCCTTAAAACTTCAAGATTTTCTCCAGGCCCTAATAACACTTTTTCGCCATTGCGCACAAAACGAAACCTGCCAACCACCCTTGGCCTCAGGTACTCCTTCAACTGGTGCACAACTAGCAGGCAATAGACCTGCTCTGGCGTAGTGCAGCCGAGCTTGTCTACAACGCCTTCATCAGAAAGAACCTTAGCCATCAGCTCTGCAGGCGAGAGCCCCCTGTGCTGCTCATAACGCGTCCTTGCCCTTCTGAAGACTGGAATAAGCTCCTCAGCGCACAATTCGGTGTTCCTGAAAGAATCTCCAATAAAACCAATGGCCATGTAAAGGTCCTCCCTCTCTTTGAAGCGCCTCCTCCTACCCTTATAAGTCACTGGCACCTTTCCAAGCACAATAGCCTTAAGCAGCACGTAATCGTCATCTTCGTTTGGTTTGCCCATAATTATGCGGTGATTGAGCTGTATGCTGTGGAACGCTTCAACGTCAGCAAGCCTGCCTGCGAGGTCTTGGTATTCTATCCAGCTTTTACCACCATTTTTTTCGCTATAAGTTACTGCACTCAGCAAGTCCTTTAACGAAATGTCTCTGCCCTTCTCTATGTTAACCCTACGCAGCAGCTCGAGATTTTTAAGTGGCTCAATGAAAACCAAACCAGCTTCTGTTTCTACGGGCCTCTCACCAGCCAGGTACTGCCTCAGACGCTCAACAATATACCTGTCAAAGTTGTAGCGAGTTTCCATGAAGTACCTGAAAGATTCTACCGGCCGATACTTACTCATAAGCGGTTGGAACTTAAGCACTTGCCCGACCAAGTCTGTCCAGAGGGGGCCGCCAGCTCCAATCTCCCTGATATGCCTCTGCGAAACTCTCCACACCAGGCTGTAAAAGCGCGAATCCTCCCTTCTCTCAACTTCCTCACCACCCAAGCTGGCACTTGCAATGCTCATCAGCTTGAGTGCCTCTGAATTATTCAGGCGTATTTTTTCGCCGTTTACTATGCGCGGAAGCCAGCCGAGTAAGTAAAACACAACGTATAGCTCGTCGATGACCCCATTAGGAGTTACTTGCCTGTAAAGATTATCATGCTGGCCGCCCTCGTGCAGCTGCGGCAGTCGCCAATTCAAATATTCGAATATTCTCCTGTGAGGCGCGCGCTTTTTATGGAACAGAGTGGCAGTAGTCGCAAGAAGTTGTAAAGAATCACTTTGCAGCCCTTTCTCCGGGTCAGTGAGCCTTATCGCACTTTCCACCACCTTATAAAGCGCAGAGCCCCTTCCTAATTGTTCGTATTCGCTGACCAACCCCTCAACAACATCCTCAAGCGCCACAACTGCTGTTGGCGGATTCGGTTTTAAATATTTTGCCAGAAAGTCAGGACTAAGAAATAACAGTGCCCTTAAAACCCTTGCCATCCAAGAAGCTTTCAAGGTTGTGCAAGTCCTTGCCCATCACCGCAACTCTCAGCTTCAGCTTCTCAGCGACCTTCGCAGCAACAGGGTCAAATGGCGTGTTAAGGCCAGGACTCCACTTTGTGATGCCTGTCAGCCTGCGGAAATCCTTCCACCTTATCATACGCAGCGGCTTTGCATCATGAAACTTTGACGGATCCTTGTCATAGACAAAGTCAGTGTTGGTGATGTTAATGACTGTTTTCGCCCCAAGGTTCTTTGCCAGAAGCACAGCAATGTAGTCAGTTGAGCGACCAGGCTTCCAGCCGGCAGCAACCACAACCCTCTCTGAGCCCTTCAGCCTGATTTTTTCATTGGGGTTCTTTATAACTTTAGCATGAGCCAGCCCCCTGAAAATAGTCCTAATCAGGTGAGCGTTCAGCCTTGTGGCGTGTATGCCGAGCCAGTCAAGGTCCTCAGGAACAGCGTGCACGACCCTTGATGCCGCGCCCTGGTACTCCCTGGCAGTCTTGCCGCCGCCGCAGACGATTGCAAACCTGCGGCCATCACGCACAAACCTGAGAATCAGCTGCCGGAACCGCTGCAGGAAATCAACGTCTATCTGGTTAGGGGCTAGCACCGAGCCGCCAAGTGAAATAATTATAGTTTCCATCAAGAAGATTATTCTCACTGAGCAGGTTATAAATCTTTTGGAATGGAAAAAGAAAGAAAAGGCAGAATCCGATACCTGCCTTGCGACGCCCACCCGTCAATATTTCGTTATTAACACTAGCTGATATTTAAAACTTTTGATTTCCGAATTTATTGCCGTGAAAATCTTTCATTTTATCCATAGAATGTCCGGAAAATCTTCATCTTTTCGCAAGATTTCGGGTTGTTACTGAGTATCTTACAACATTTCCAAAAACTTTTCAGCTTTTCTGGGGCAAAGGTTATCAAAACTTAAAAAGCAGTAGTGTTGGGACTGCCGCGGATGCAGAAACTGGTACAATTCCGCTATGCGGAATGTACAATCGGCCGCTGCCGATTTGTATCTGCGCCAGCCTCAGAAGCTGGTGACGGGCCCACCCGTCATGCGGGTTCAAAACAAGTCCATGGTTTGTGAGATTCCCGCCCGCGGCGTCCCTGATTCAATTCAAGAACAATATTTTTAAACCGCCAGCAGCCACTTTCTTGGTTGACCTATTGGAAAGGATCGTCCGTTTTGGGATTGACCACTTTCGCAAAGGGGTCACGCGTCGGTGGTCTAACGGCATGACCTCAGCCTTCCACACAACCTTCTTTGGTGCGGCAAAGAAGCTTGACCAAGAAATCCACAGGTTGTAAAGAAAGCTGATGGTCCGGGTTCAATTCCCGGCCGACGCACTTCAATTAAGGTTCCACTCTTTTTATTTCCAAGCCGTCAAAGTCCTTGTCGTAGGAGATAAATTCTGAGCAGTTGTTCACCAATGCTGTAGCGTAGTTAATCAAATCAAACGTATTAAGATTGTATTTCTCAGCTCGCTTTAAGCTTTCAAAAAGCAGGTTTCTGTCCAACGGTACTATTAACGCATGAGTCTTAAGCAGCGCCTTAATGCAAACCCAGGCATACGTTTTGTCCTTTTTGATTTTGGCAATTCTGTACTGTGCTTCAACGAGGCAAAGGGTATTGGTAACGAAATCTTCGTACAACATACTCTGGCACTTATCCTTATCGGCGTTTTCCGTAAAGGCCTTTACTAGAACATTAGCATCTACAAACTTTGCCATTTTACCTTAATTGGTGCGTCATAGCAACTACTTCGGCTGTTGTATAAACCCTCTTTTGCCTGATTTTGTCTCCCATCCTGAAAACTTCCTCAAGGGATGGTATGGACTCACTTTCCAGCATCCTGTGAATGACCTCGTCATAGCTTTCCCTGGGATGCAGCTTCTTCACTTCAAGTTGTTTCCTGGTCTCTTCCTTTAACTGAATTGTTGTCAGCTTCAAACCAATCACCTCACCTATAGTTTGAATTATAAGTAGTTATAGCCATATATAAATCTTCCTATCCGTCGCACAGGATCACACCACTGGCTGTGCTATCCCGCCAATGATGCTGGCCGCGATTATGTTGAACATCATAGTGATGGCGAACGCGACCAGGCCGTAGATGACCGTTCCCCGTATGAGGTTGGTGCCGAGCATATACCGCTCAGAGACCTTGTCAGAGCCGTTCTCAATCCCGTTTATCAGCAGGGTCAGGATTATCGTTACCTCAATTATGTAAAGCCCTATTATTACCTGGAAGAAATAAGTCGGGACGCCGTTCCCGAAAAGATTAAGCAGCCCGGAAGGAATGCCAGCCTCCCCTCCGCCTCCGAATTCCGTAATTGCTGAAAGCTGCTCGCTCAGCCTGCTTATTATGGTTACTATCATGGACGTAATTCCAACGACTATGCCGGCTATTGCCGGAGCCAAAACACCAACCTGCTGCTTCATGTCGCTTATTATGTCAGACATGAGGTCTTTCAGCCTTTCATCAACCCTGTGGATGTCCTTGATGTATTGGGAAACGTTTATCATCGCTGAAGAAGCCGCCATTGGGCCTTTCTTTGCGCTTTCGACAAGGACTTTCATAGAGCTTTCTATAAGCGGCGAGGGAAACTGCAGCAGAGTCCCTCTTTTTGAGTCGAATATTGCTGCCTCAACAGACATGCCCTGCCTCACAACCTTCTGATTGACAAGCTGGAAAAACTCTCCCGACCTTGTTCCGGCCATCATCTCGCTAACCTTGCCGATTGCCCGCTCCAGAGGCAGCCCGTCCCCAATCCTGTTGCCGAGCTGAAACAGGGCAGATGAGAATTCCTCTTCAAGGGCATTGGCATCCTCCCTCAGTTTGAGGACGTTCCTTGACCTTATCCTATGATACAGGCCGATTCCGACTCCGATGCCTACTGGTATGAAAAAGCTGAGCACTGTCGCCCCAAGCCCGTAAGGGCCGGTAAGGGATGCTCCTGTCAGCTTGTACTCCAGAAACTTGAAGTTAAGGGTCTGGTCGAATGTGCGCTCATTAAGCAAGACATCCCGGGGCAGTATTGCGCCAAGCAGCAGCGGAACAATACCGATAAGGACCGCGAAAAACATCACGCCAAGCGTCAGCCAGATTGGGTTAATTGCTATAACCTTTTTCCCAAAACGGAGCAGGATGTTCCTGAGCTGCCGCACATCAGAATTAGCCTCAGAAATGTCCTGCTCTCCATAGCCGGTTGGCCTCTTTGAAAGCACCATCCTGCTCATGTAGAAAAGCACCAAAGGCAGGATTACGTTGTAAAGAAGGGCTATGTTAAGCGCTATCTTCATTGGCGGGGTATCGGACGTAAGGAAGCTCGCTGCCATTGGGAGTATGACCAGACCGAGCACAGGAAGAACAATACCGAGCATGTACAGCATGGTGACTGGGTTTTTGAGGTCGTGGCTGTAACGGAGCATCTTGTCATAGGTTTCCTGAAGCATCACGTCAAGGCTCTTGTCAATCATGTTCAGGCGCCTGTCATCAGACGGCTCATAAAGCGAGCCCTCTATGAGATGGAAGGCCTCAATGAACTCAAGGTTCCACTTCCTCCACGTTTCGAGATAGTTATCGACAGACTCCTTAATAGTATCAAGCTTGCCTGTCTCAACATCCCAAAGTATTTTTTTCAGGTCCAATGCCAAAGGAGGGGTTAGCCGGTCTGCTGCAAAGCGGACTGCGAGCTCAAGGTTTGAAGTATGGCGCATAAATGTGGCAACGTAAAAGATGCACTGCACCATCTGGTTAGAGGCAGCAAGCCGGAAATTGTTCGCGAGAATCTCAGGCGCCTTTATCAGGGCAGCGTAAGTGAACAGCCCCATGCCAAGCGCGTAAGCCATAACAATCATCGACTTTACAACGGCAAACCCGAAAAGCAGCCCAAGCAGGGTTACAACTCCGGCAGCGATGACTGCAAGGCTCATCGCCCCTGCCGGAGAGGACTCAAGGTGGCAGAGCGAGATGTACTGCTGAATCTCGTCAGTCTGCTTCTGGTTCGGCTTGAGCCTTAAAATGCGCTCAGCCTTGCTGCAAAGCCGTTCGTAAACGCTTAAGTGGCGGGGAAGGTTCTCCCTCTTGAAATCAATATAATTGGATGAAAGTAGCGGTTCCAGCAGTTTTGAATTTGCCGTTTCAGCCCTGGCAGGGGGCTTGCCCTTCCTGCCGAAACCGGAAATTGCCTCCTCAAGCCTGCCAGAATACTTTTTCGCCAGCGGCTCATCCGCCGATGTTGTTGGAGTTTTCATGAAAAATTAAACGACCTCAACCTCTTTTCTCCTGATGGCCTTTTTCAGCCACTCGCTCCACTCGAAGAGGATGCGCTTGTTGTCGTATGAGCCCAGCTCATCCTTTACCTCCTCAGCCAACTTGTGGAACTCGTCATTCGCCTGCACGACAAAAGGCGCTTCAAGCAGCTCATTCTGGCCTGTCTTATCAGCAGCATCCACCACGGCCTCCTTAATCTGGGCACGGAGCAGGACGTTGTCCCAGACAGCGTCCCAGCTTCCGGCCCAGTCCTTCACATTCGCCGCAATGGACTTCAGGACATCACTTTCGCCATTAAGCAAGTCAATGGTTGGCTCGAGCTGGTCTGACTTTGAATCGTACTTCATCAGGTCCTTGAAGCCCTTCTCCAGCAGCGGGTCATTCTCCCAGTATTTTCCCACCTCAGTAATCTGGGTTAACCTGCGCCAGCGGTGAAGCCCGTCAGGGGTCCTAATCGGATTAGCAACAACAATGACATCGGTTGCCTTGAATGATGTCCTGGGCACCCTTAAGTCGTTAACGACCCTGTCGAAAACACCGTAAGGGCTGTCGCCGTGAATGGTGCCTGCAACGACATTGGCAAGAGCTCCCACTCTCATGGCCTCGTAAAGTGCAGCAGCCTCAACCGACCTCACCTCACCGATGATTAGGCAGCTGTCGCCCATTCTAAGAGTTGACCTTATGCCCTCGTCAGCGGAAACTTCTGTAGTGCCCTTTGTCAGTGCCGAAGCAACTTTCATTGACTGGATGTTGTAGTTAAGCTGCTTCAGTGCTGCAACAGGTAATTCTAGAGTGTTGTGAGCTACAATATTATCGCAGACAAAGCTCTCGCATTCAGGTACAGATAGGTCGTATACCCAGCCATCATGTTCTTGCATTGAAATTTCCCTGACTTCATCCCAAAATATGTCAGATTGTGCCAGAATTGAAAGGTTCTCAGACAACTCACATGGCAATTGATTTGTTTGCAGTATGCTAACAAGCCTGGTTTGCCCTATGTCGTTATCTCTAATCACATAGTCATGAAAGTTAAATTTTGGAATCATATCCCATAAATCCTCTTTTGTTCCAAGTGATAGCGGGATTATGTCTGTTGTATCGTGCGTGCTTGTTTTGCTGCACAATAAGTCAACTTTCTGGTTTTTATAATGCTGCAAGAAGCCAATATTATCCCTGAAATTCTTCCATGATTTCAATGAACTTATGCCCGCATTGTAGGTGCCATCACTTCTTTTCTTGCCAATCCTGAAAACTATGTCATATGCGGATAAAAGAAATTGTATGTCTTTTAGCAAGGCGGCTGAGGCCATCGGAATTACAATCTCCTTATCCGCAGCGCAGCCATCACCAGTGAAAATACCGTTAAGCACAAAGGCAATCTGCTCCCTGGATAATTGATAAATCCATGCGGGCAGACGCTTGGTGTAGGAATTACCTTTCAGCTCAAATAGCTCTGCCATGCAAGCTTTGAGGGTTTTAGAATTAAGCTGGAGTGAAAATCCGTCAGAATGCATCTTTACCGGTATTCCGAATTTCTTCCCTACACTATGCACCACTGCTCTATCCTCTTCGTCAACAGCAGAGATGATTACTGACATTTGGTCGTAGCAACCATCCGCTATCCATAACCCCACAAATGTAAGAAACTCCTTATCAAGCGACATTTTGGCAGGCAAAGAAAAAGTCGAACGCCTGCCCACCTTAAAAAAGATTTTTCCATCACCAATCCGATAACCTGCAGAGATTAGTTTCCCCACAATCTTGCCTGGAAGCATCCCTTTCCTTATCCAATATTGAATAACCTGTTTTCCATAGCCTTGTTTCTCTCCAAGCTTTTTGATATCTGCCCTATGCTGCTGTGCAAAATTCATGACTGCCTCTCCAAAGATATAGCTTTCTTCAAGCCCTAAAATCTTGGGAAGTAAATCGATTTCTGGCAGCTCCTTGTTGGCAAGTTCAATATGTCTGGGCACAGAAATGTGGCTGCCTGGTTGAAGCTCCTTTACCTTGGCTTCTTCTATTTGGCCAGTTTCACCTACAGTAAACAGAGAATGGTCGCCTGTAACCCTAATTGTCCTGCCTGTTCTTGTCTTCACAGTGAATAGCGGCTTGTTTACCTTATGTCTTATGAAATTACTGACTCTGCTAAGAACAATCTTGCCTTGCTTATCCATGGCGTATATCTCAATTTTTTCTGGATTTCCGGCCACTTCGTGGTCTGAAAGGTTGTAATAGCTTCCGTGCTTGGTTATATTGCTATCCACAAGTTCTCCTATGGTTGTTCGCTCATAGGTGCCATTTCGCCTAATAATGAGTTCACTATCGCCAGCAACGCTATCCTCTAGTGAGATCATACGATATTTCCTCATTATCTCAACCATGACGGAGCCGAGCACTGATGTTTTTCCGGCAGACCTTGTGCCGGCAACGAGCATTGTCCTGGAGCCGTCAATGAGGAAGCTGAGAAGCCCTGCTGAAAGGGGAGTCATCATCCTCTGCTTTATGAAGAGGGGAAAGGTCCACGGCTTGTCCCTGTGCCGACGGAAAGCATAAGCAAGGCCGTTTGGGTTCAGGGGCTCACCGACGACGGCTACCCTTGCCCTGGCTCCCGGAACAAGCAGCTCTGTGTCCAGTATTGGATTGGCCTCGTCCAAAGGCCTTCCGGACATCAGCCTCAGCTTGGTAGCCCAGGAATCAGCATCGCTCGAAGTGGGAATAATGTTTGTCATGCAATCATCATAATCCTGGTGCACGATAAAGAGCGGCTGCCTTCCCATGGGGCTGTTGGCTGTTATGTCCTGGATTTTATCGTCCTTGAGCAAGACCTCAACAAGGCCAAATCCGATAGTATACCTGACAAGCACTTCAGCGAGCTCCTCAACCTCCTTAGTGCGGAGCTTGAGCTGCTTCTGGTCAGCGAGCTCCTCAATTAAATCGCTGCCTACGTTAAAGAACACCTGCCTGACCCTTTCAGGGTCAATGAACTCGCTTCTTGTTGGCTTATGCTCTGAGATCACCCTTTTGGCCAAATCGAGAAGCTCATACTTGTCTTCGGTAAGCTTGAATTCCGGAGGCACAACATGGTAAAGGTACTGGACCGTAGAGGGAAGCTTGAACAAGGTAATGTCAGCCCCCTCAACAGTGTAGCTGTCAATTTCCTCGCCATCCTGTGGGAAGGCAGCCATGAGCCTGGTGAACATGAAATCAGGCTTTGCAAGAGGGTTAAAGACAAAATGATAAATGCCCCTGTTGCCTTCCTTGTAATCCTGCAGGTGAGGCTTTGCCTTCAGCATCAGCTCGGTTTTTTCAAGCGCGTTAAGAAGCGACTCAACAAGCTGAAGGTATCTGTCAGCTCCGGCAGCCTGCTGGGCAGCCCTTTCACTGGCAACCTTTTCCTCACGGTGCATCCTGCGAAGCTCAACATAAGCTGCAACAGGGTCATTCCTTAGCTTGTTGTAAACTATGTTCCTTATCTCATAACTGCGCCTCTCCCCACTTGGGCCGGTAAAAACGCCGCCGAGCGAGGAAAGCGTAAAAAGAACCTGCTGCTTGATTATCTGATTGCGAAGCTTGCCTATCTCTGCAAGCATCCTGACCTGCCCATAATCGTACTCGTAATCCCTTTTTTGCGCAAAGACAACCCGGGTAATGCTTGGGTTTTCAACCAGCTTGTCAATAACGGCAGACATGCAAACAGTGCTGTCCTCGATTGAAGGGAAAAAGGGGAAGGCCTCTGCATCTATTCTTAAGACTAGGTCCTCGCCCTCCTTGTACGTCTCGTAACTAAAATAGTCCCCTCTTTTTTCAGGCATTTGTTAACCTCGTTTCCCACGTCGCTTTCAGGCGACGGGGCCCAATCGTGCCCTGCACGATTTGGGTTTGATTGACCTTTCCGCATCGCCTATTGCGATGGGACCAGTCGAGCGTATCTCGACTTGGTTTGCGAAAAAGGTCATAGCAAACCTCTTTACAAAGCTATTTATATAACTGCCGCTATTTATAGTTTTATGGATACGGGCATGTTCCCAAGCGGTAAGAAGAACACGCAAGACGCATCTGTTTCTGCATCACTAAGCCAGGCCGTTGCTGAAGCCGAGCGGCGCCTGAGAACAATTGAGGAACGATTTTCCAACCTTGAGCGAAGAAGCCAGGTAACAGAGGAAAACATGCTCACCAGTGACAGAAAGATAAAATCGGAGATAAGGCTGACAAGCAGCGATGTTTCAGACGTAAAAGCCCAGATTGCTGAGCTCACAGAAAAGATAAAAGAGGTAATAAGGGAGCTTCAGGGCTTCGCGAGGGCTGAAGATGTTGACGTCATAAGGAAGTACCTCAACCTTATTGAACCATTGGGTTTTGTCACGCAAAATGAAGTGGACCGCATTGTCAGGCATGCAGTTGAAGAGGCATTGGGCCAGCAGCTCAGCGAGCAGGGCACAGGAAAAGAGTAATAGCCCTTCGCCATTCAAAAGCTTTAAAAACAATTATCGCAAATTAGCACTATTAAACGAAAAAGTGGTGGCAATGGGGCTTTTTAATTTTGGCAAGAAAAAGGAGGAGCCGATTCAGGGGCCGAGAGTGCCTGTTGATGATGTGGCAAGGATGCGCAGGCAGGGCTTGTCCAATAACCAGATAGTCCAGGCGCTTCAGCGCAACGGCTTCCAGAGCCACCAGATATTTGACGCGTTCAACCAGGCAGACTTGAGAGTGCCTTCGCCTCTTCAAGGGATGCAGCAGGGCATGCAGCCAGGAATGCAGGGAATGCCGCCAAGAGCAGCGCAGAGACAGCAATTCATGCAGCCTGGCCCACAAGGCCCACAAGGAATGGCCGGAACAGACCATGGCCAGGAAAGCCCGGCAGATTTGGGAATGCCGCCAGTGCCTCCGGGACTGGACGAAATGGGCAATGAGGCGTCAATTACAGGGCCGCAGACCGCTGACGAATTCTCAGGGTTGCCCGGGCTTGGCGAGGACTTTGGGCAGGGCGGGCAGCAGCCCGGTCAGGAACCAGTGCAATTCCCGCAACAGGGCGAAAGCTTCCCATCACAACCGGCGAGCTACGGCAGCTATGACGCCTCAGCAAAGATTGAGGAGATAAGCGAGGCAATTATAGAGGAAAAATGGCAGGACCTTATGAAGGACTTTAATAAGATCGTGGAATGGAAAAGCTCAATGGAGCAGAGAATGGCAGCGATTGAGCAGCGGCTTTCTGACCTTAAAGCAGGCTTTGACAACCTGCAGCGAAGCGTGGTTGACAAGGTAAGCGACTACGACAAGAGCGTGAAAGACGTCAACACAGAGATGAAGGCATTAGAGCAGGTTTTCCAGAAAATCATACCAACCATGACGGAAAACGTAAACGAGCTCTCAAGAATAACCAAAGTTATGAAGTCTCCGCAGCAGCAAAAGAAAAAACAAGCTTAATAAATATTTTAAATATTTCTGTTTCAATTTTTAGTGGCCTGCCATCCCGCCAATCGTGCCGCCTGCGCCAGTCATAAGGGCGAGCGTCATTGCCCCCACTCCCAGGACAAGGAAGAGCCCAAGAAGCTTCGGGTTGGTAAGAACCCCAATGAAAGGCCGCTGCGTCTGTTCAACAGCAACATTCTCGCCGGTTTGCTCGTCTATCACGAATTTCACAAGCTCCTGCGGCCGCTGCGTCCATGCAACAACCAGAATGACTATGAGAGCAACAAAAACATACCAGACAACACCTGTGCCCTTGCCGCCAAACGTATTAACTACTGTTTCAGGCTTGACGCCTACAAAGCCCGAAAGCAGGAGGATGAAGAAAAATAGTGCAGCAATAACAATAACCCAGGGTGCCATTGCTGTTATTATGTTAGTGGCTCCCCCTGTGAGGACAACAACCGCAGTTATGACAAAAGCAAACAGCGCGTGCAGCCCCTTGTTCTTCAGCAGGTTGGTAACTTCCAGCCCGCCGTAAACTATGAGAAAGACGAGAATCCAGACAAATATGTCAGTAAAGCCCTTCAAAAGGCCCAAGTCAAGGATTGTTGCCATTTTTTGCCTGCCATCACGTGGCTACCTGCCACCGGTAAGCTTCCTCCAAGCGGCGCCTGCATCCTCAAGCGGGTTATCAGCTGTAATCAGAAAGATTACCAAGGCAAATACCAGCACTATTACCAGCAGCACCTGAATGTCCGGATTTGACAGGAACGAGAGACCGCCAAAGGTTTCCCACCAGCCTGCCGAAAGCCCGAAAATGTAAATTATTGCGGCCACGCTCAGGAAAGCGAAGAATCCGCCCATTGGAACGCCCTCCTTGTTCGGGCGGAAGATGCCAACCAGGATAAGGGCAGCGACAATAATTACAATGACCAGTGAAACATTGGGCAGCGCTGTGTTAATGATATTTACGACATCCTGGCCTGGCGGATAGGTGCCAAGGACGTGCGGGACAACAACGAGAAGGGCCATCACAATCGCAACCAGGGTGTGTATGCCTTTCTTATCCCCGAGGACCTTTGTGGTCCTTATTACGGTGAATACTACGGCAAATATCAGTATGAAAGGCAACACAGCGTCAAGCAGCCCAAACTGCTCAAGCTGGACAAGAAAGTCAGGCACAGTCCTCACGCCTGAGAACGCCTGAAGCACAACAGGCAACACCGGCAACATTTTTTTACACCATCGCTCTTTTTTGTTCTCTAACTGTTTTAGTTCTTTTTATATCTTGCTATATCCTCCCTTTTTACGGGTGAGCAGCGCCGCCCCCTCCAGCTGCTCCAGAGGGCTTTTCACCCTTGGTTATGAACACAATAACTCCAATAACCAAACCCATGAGGATGATAGTTGGAACTGAAACATTAGTTGAAAACTGGCCCAGCCAGTCAAATATCCACTCAAGCCACGTCTTGTTATCGCTTGTCTTGATGGCGTTGAGGAATATGCCTGCAAGGCCCAAAAACATTATTATGATGAAAGCGCCCTGGGTCCATCCCTTAAGCGCAAAGCCCTCAGCACCGGCCTGAGGGTGGAAAGAGCCGACAAGCATCAGGAAGAAGACTGAAGCAAAAAGCAGTATGACCACATTTGCAGATATCTGGGTCAAGGCGTTAACCACCTTTGCAGAGGCAATGGCAAAAAAGGCAATCGCGAAAGAAGCCATGGCGTTAAGGTTCTTCTTGGTGTACTTCTTTCCATCAACCTCCTCAGTGCCAAACACCCTTGTCTTCTCAAGCATTGCAAAGACAATTGTGAATATGAGAAGGAAAGGAAGGACAACGTCAAAAACCCCAATCTTGTCCATGAAGTCCAGCGCGTTCCTGAAATCAGATTGCACCATTCTTAACAGCCCTTTTCTTTAAAACTAAATTTAACTCATTCTCGCAGTTTCTGCCGCAGCTACGCACCTTTTTTCAAAATCATTCAAAATCAAGCAGGCACAAAAAATGCGGAATTCCGTTTATAAATGTTTCGGTGAACAAATAGCTAATTATGCGAATAATATCTAACAATCCCGTAAACCGTAAATCACAACCTTTAAATATTTGCCGAGTAAGTCGCTTTTTCATGACAATCGCGGGATTTACATTCACAAAGCTGCTTGCCGAGAAAAAGGCAGCGGCAAGGGGCAACATCAACATAAACACAAACATGTCCTTTATCAGTGCCGAAGAGATAGACTTCGTGATGGGAACAAACAAGCAGAAGGGCTTAAAGGTCAGCTTTGACTACAGGAACACCTACGTTCCAGACATAGGCACGCTCATAATAAACGGTGAAATACTGTATCTTTCAGACCAGAAAAGGCATGATGAGCTCATGAAGTCGTGGAAAAAAGACAAGCGGTTCCCTGATGATGTAACGGCACACCTTTACGACATGATATCGGTGAGGTCCACAGTTGAGGCAATAAGCCTTTCAAGCACAGTAGGGCTCCCACCGCCAGTCCCAGTTCCAAGGTTCACAGCAGGCAAAAAGCAAGAACAGCAGGAAAGCCAGCAGCAGAAGGAACAGAAAGGAAGGAAGTAAAGCGCTTTTCTATGTGTTTTATCGCAGCATCAGCGAAAAGTTGATAAATGAATTTTAGTTACTAAACCCCACGAGTGGAAAGAATGGCAGAAACAGAGCTTAAGCTGAAGGTTGCGGAAGCAGTTCAGGATGACGTAAACAAGGGCATCGTCAGGATAGACACCTCCATGATGCATGAGATAACAGTCAGGCCTGGCGACATCGTTGAGATAGAAGGAAGCCACATTACTGTTGGCATAGCAGACAGGGCATACCCTGGAGACATAGGCCTGAACATCATAAGGATGGATGGCATAATAAGAAGGAACGCCCGCTCAGGGATAGGCGAGCTCGTAAAGATAAGGAAAGCTGACGTAAAAGGCGCTAAAAAAGTCATAATTGCACCGGCAAGAAAAGGTGTCATGATAAGGGCATCTTCTGACATATTCAAGCAAGGCCTTCTCGGAAGGGCAGTTGTCAAGGGTGACATTGTAGCCCTGGGCGGCACCACCAGAAGAAGGACAACATTCGTCCACAGCCCCTTTGAGGAGATATTCAAGATGCTTGATGAGGTTGACGAGGACGTAATGGGCCTCGGCTTTTCCGACATCAAGTTCGTAGTTGTTGACACGCTGCCAAAAGGCGCTGTCATCATAACAGACCTCACCGAAGTCGTATTCAACCCGGAAGCAGCCGACATGGTAGAAGAGCCCAGGCTGGAAGTCACTTACGAGGACATCGGAGGGTTGTCCGAAGAAATAAAGAAGGTCAGGGAGATGGTCGAGCTCCCGTTGAAGCACCCAGAGATTTTCGAAAGGCTGGGAATTGACGCGCCAAAAGGAGTGCTGCTTCACGGCCCCCCCGGAACAGGCAAGACGCTCGTTGCCAAGGCTGTCGCGAACGAAACAAACGCATACTTCACGCACATAAACGGGCCTGAAGTAATGTCCAAGTTTTATGGCCAGTCGCTGCCTCCGGATGAGAAAATCACTATAGTTGACAATGGCCAGATTAGGAGGCTGCCTATTGGCGAAGTTGTCGATAAAGGCATGGAACATATTGAGGTTGTTTGCTTTGATGAAAATGGAAAAGTGGGAATCAACAAAGTGACCGGGCTGATAAAGCATCCACTACGCTCAAAAATACTCAAGGTAAGAACAAGAAGTGGCAGGGAGATAAGAGTAACAGACTATCATTCGCTGTTCACTTTGACTAAAAATGGGCTTGAGAGCATAAAAACTTCCGAGTTAAAGGCAGGAGAGTCGTACGTTGCAGTCCCCAAAAAAATTCCCTTTTCACCTGTGCAGATTTACAAGTTAAACCTTCTGGAGAAAATAAAACACAACGACTATGGCTTAAGGGTAAGGAACGTTCAGGGCTATGTGAGGAAGGCGGTTGAGAGGATAGGCCACGATGCTGCCGCATCAATATTGGACGTTAAAAGCAAGTACCTTTACGACGTTATAAACAAAAACGTAGGAATACGCGCCAAGAATTTCATGCAACTGATGGAAACTGCACAAATGCCTGTGCAGAACGAATTTGTGCAGCTATACACGAAAGGAAAGCCAATTCCATCCGAAATTGTGCTGACAGAGGACTTATGCACTTTCTTTGGATTGTGGATGGCGGAAGGCTCTTACTTTGCTGGCGGCGTAAGAATCTCCATTCACAGGAAGGAAGAAAAAGTCATGGCAGACTTGTGCGCCAAGCTATTTGGAAACCTCACGATTTACAGGAAACCAAAATCACAAGGAAGCAACATCTTGGTATGCTCAAAAGCGCTTAAAATCCTGATGAAGGACATTCTGGGCTTTAAGAGCGGTGCAAGAAACAAAGAAGTTCCGGACCTGGTTTATAACCTGCCAAAAGCGCAGCTGGCAGCATTTCTCAGGGGCTTCACGACCGGTGACGGCTCGCTAAACACCAAAACCCCGGCGCCAATGGTCGAGATATGTACAGAAAGCCCTAAACTAGCTGATGATTTGGCTTATCTTTTCCTGATGTTTGACATAGTAGTAAAGATTTACAGCAGAAAAGACAGGCCACAAAAGAGATTGTGCTTTGCGGACACGAAGAACTTCAACCTTTTCAGGCAGATAGGCTTCTTGGACTCTGAGCGCAACTCAAAAATATTTGCGTACCTGAATGGCAGACAAATTTCGAGAAGGGACAAGGTTCCTCTCAGCGCATTAGATGCTGCCACAGCCTCAAGCGGCTACTTGCAAAGCTGGAAAGGACTTGCGTCTATAGGAGTTGAAGCTTTGCAAAAACAGATAGTTGTGACACAGCAACTGAAAGCGGTCTTAGAAAGCGATATTTACTGGGACAAGGTTTTGGAAATCACTGAAATCCATGAAAAGCCGGAATACGTTTACGACATCTCTGTAGAGCCATCGCAAAACTTCCTCGCAGGATTTGGCGGGGTGTTTGCACACAACAGCGAGCAAAACCTGCGTAAAAAATTCGAAGAAGCTGAAAAAAATGCACCTGCTATTGTTTTTATCGACGAAATAGATGCAATAGCAAGCAAAAGGGAAGAGCTTCACGGGGAAGTAGAAAGAAGGGTGGTTGCGCAGCTGCTTGCCTTGATGGACGGCCTGAAGGACAGGGGAAAGGTTGTCGTAATTGCAGCAACAAACGTCCCAAACCTGCTTGACCCTGCCTTGAGAAGGCCTGGAAGGTTTGACAGGGAGATTGAGATTGGGGTTCCAAGCAAGGAAGGCAGGCTTGACATCATGAAGATACACACGAGAAACATGCCGCTTGGCAGGACACTAGGCGACAACAAGTACGCTATGCTCGCTGACAAGGAAAGGGAAAAGGCACTCACTGACATAGCAAGAATAACCCACGGGTTTGTCGGGGCAGACCTGGCAATGCTGTGCAAGGAAGCAGCAATGAATGTACTAAGGAGAGTGCTGCCGGAAGTCCTGAAGCTGGAGGAAAGCGAGCCGATACCAAAGGAAGTCCTTGAGAAGATGATAGTGGAGAAGAAAGACTTCACAGAAGCGCTAAGGGTGGTAAGGCCATCTGCGATGAGGGAAGTTCTCGTTGAGATTCCAAACATCCACTGGAAGGACATTGGCGGGCTTGAGGACGTCAAGCAGCAGCTGAAAGAGGCCGTTGAGTGGCCTATAAAGAACCCTGAGTCATTCAGAAAGCTCGGCGTGAGGCCGCCAAAGGGAATACTGCTTTACGGAGCGCCAGGCACTGGCAAAACGCTGCTGGCAAAGGCTGTGGCTACAGAATCAGAGGCAAACTTCATACTGGTCAAAGGTCCCGAGCTTTTATCAAAATGGGTGGGCGAGTCAGAAAAAGCGGTCAGGGAAATATTCAAGAAAGCAAGGCAGACCTCGCCAACAATAATATTCTTCGATGAGCTCGACTCGCTGACCCCAAAAAGGGGGGCAAGCACCGACAGCCACGTCACAGAAAGGGTAGTCAACCAGATCCTCACAGAAATCGACGGGCTGGAAGACCTTTACGACATAGTCATAATAGGAGCAACAAACAGGCCAGACATGATAGACCCGGCACTGCTGAGGCCTGGAAGGTTTGACAGGCTAATACTAACGCCGGTGCCGGATGTTGCTTCCAGATTTGAGACATTCAAGGTGCACACAAAGAATATGCCAATATCCTACAAGTCTTCATCCAGTGAATACCAGAATGCTGTAAGAGAAAACTTTGCCAGCATGCTTAGCGTAAGAGAAAACATCGCAAGCAAAATGGCAAGTGACGAGTCAGTCTCAGAATCCGAGATAAAAAAGAAGCCAATGACAGCTATCGCCAGATTAGACCCGAGAAACATGAGCGATAGCGACAAGTTCATCTACTACCTGGCTTTAAAGACAGAAGGCTATGTCGGAGCTGACATAGAAGCCCTCTGCAGAGAGGCAGCCGTGCTTGTGCTCAGAGAAAACATGAACTCAAAATTCGTCGAGGAGCGGCACTTCACGCAGGCGCTGAAGGAAGTGAGAGCCTCAGTCACCAAGGAAGTGGAGAAAACCTACGAGGATGTAAAAGACTTCCTGATGGTGGCACGGGCAAAGGAAATCAAGGACGAAAAGCCATCGTATATGGGATAATTCTGCACAAAGATGAGAGTGCACCACATAGCATTGACAGCAAGGAACCCTGAAAAAACAGCTGCATTCTACAAGGAAAACCTCGGGTTTTCCGAGGTTAACAGGTTTACCAAGCCAGGATGGGACGGCGGCGCAATCGTCATGCAGCTGGGAGATGTCAGGCTGGAAATCTTCCACTTCCAAAGCTCAGTTGACAAAAAAGACGACGCATCAAACTTCAAAGTGATAGGATTCAAGCACATCGGGATAGAAGTGAAAGATGCCCGGCAGAAATACAGTGAATTGAAAGGAAGAGGGGTTGACATAGATGAGCCCGTAAAAGGCACAACCTGTGCATGGTTCTGCTTCATGCGAGACCCTGACGGAATCCCGATAGAGCTTTACGAACCCAATCAATTCTCAAAATAAAGAAAAAAAGGCAGAATCCGGCTGCTGCCTTGCCAGCCCCAAAGCCTCATTGTTTTTGAAGTGAGGGACTGTTATATTTAATCTTTTCCTTTTTGATCCTCTCTCAACTTAAGATTTTTCGCCATCGCCGGAAAATATCCGGAAAAAGAAGCGAAAAGCAAAATATTTCTGATATGTCCGGTATACTTTTCGATATCTCAGGAAGAATTACAATAAATTCTGGGCAAGACATATGAACAATTCTTGACATAAGTATAGCGGGGTTGCCGCAGGAGCAGGATCTGGTAACTGCGCCTGTTTGAAAAACAGGCGAGGCCCCAAAGCTTCATCCGGGTTCAAACCTTAGCAAAAACCTGAGTGGATGTCCCGGCTGCGGCGCCCCTCAATTCTAATCCCGGACCACAGCAACAAAAAGTTTTATATAACCAATAAGCAAAGAAAGCGCCATGGTTACACCACTACTAATCGGATTGGCTGCTGTAGCAGTCGGCTTCGTTCTCCTGAGGATTCTTTTCAGCAGCTCAGGAAGCGAGCAGTCAAAGCGCCAGGCAGAAACATCCGCACTTAGCGGCATGAAACGGGTCAAGGATTACGAGCAAAGGATTGAAAGGCTTCACAGGGCAATGAGAAACGCACCTGACAGGCAGCGAGAGATGATGGCAAAAAGGGAAGAAATGCTGCTGAGGCAGAAGGAAATGCTGAAGCGCAGGACTGAGTTGCAGGTAAAGAAATCTTAATTCTGGATGAGAAAAATGACAGCCGCCAAACCGGGAGATTCTGTTGAGGTTGTGACTTCTGAGGAGACGATAAAGGGAACACTTCTTCAAAGCCCAGAGCTTGAAAAAGACGTTGTAATAATAAAGCTGAGCAGCGGCTACAACATTGGAATTGATAAAAATAAAATAAGAAAGATTTCTTTGCTTCCGCAACAAAAAACCGCAGCGGAAAAAATGAATGTAGTTGCAGCTGCCCAAAAAATGGCGCTGAAACTTCCAAAAATCTCAATCCTCCACACCGGGGGAACCATTGCGAGCAAGGTGGATTACAGGACTGGAGCTGTTTACTCATCTTTCAAGCCGGAAGACCTTTTAGGAATGTTTCCAGAATTAGCTGATATTGCACAATTTGATTCTGTCTTTATCAGCAACATGTGGTCTGACGACTTAAGGTTTAAGCATTTTGAGCTGATAGCTAAAGCTGTTGAGAAGGAAGCCAAAAAAGGGGTTGATGGAATAATTATTGGGATTGGAACAGACAACCTGGCTGTTGCTTCTGCAGCAATGGCTTTCATTGTTGAGAGCACGCCAATCCCGATCATATTTGTCGGAGCCCAGAGAAGTTCTGACAGGGGCAGTTCTGACGCAGCTGTTAACTTGACCTGTGCAGCAACATTTATCGCAAAATCTGACTTTAGCGGAGTGGCAATCTGCATGCACGAGAACATGAGTGACAACGACTGTTCAATACTTCCTGCATGCAAAACCCAGAAGCTTCATACTTCAAGGAGGGATGCGTTCAGGCCAGTAAACACGACAGCAATTGCCCGTGTTAACTACGACAGCAAAAGCATTACCGTGTTGAGAAAAGATTACCAAAGAAAAGACAAAAACAGAAAACTTGTGCTGAAGCCGAAAATGGAGGAAAAGGTCGGGTTGCTTAAGATTCACGTCAACATGTTCTCAGAGCAGTTTTCGTTCTTTAAAGGCTACAAGGGGCTTGTCATTGAAGGAACCGGATTGGGCCATACCCCGGGACAAGTTCCAAATGAGTTCGCAGCAATCCACAAGAAGATTTACCCAGCCCTCAAGTCAGTTATTGACTCAGGATGCGTTGTGGTCATGACGTCGCAATGCCTTTACGGAAGGGTGCAGATGCATGTCTACGACAAAGGCACAGACCTCACAAAGCTCGGCGTAATCCCAGGCGAGGACATGCTCCCAAACACGGCATTTGTGAAGCTCGCATGGCTCCTCAGCAACCACAAGAAAGCTGAAGTCAAGGAGCTGATTACGAAAAACCTTCGAGGAGAGATAAGCGAGAGGACAGAGGAAAGGGTGTTCCTAATTTAGTGCGCTGGCGAGGCAAGAACCCTGTGGGTTTCGCTGCGGCTCAACCCGTTTACATTTTTAACTGCTTCTATTTCATAGGGTGTGAAGCGCACAGTTATCAAGTCATTGCTCGTTCTAGTTGTAAACCACTTTATACCTTCTGAAGGGTTCAAGTGCCACCGTGACAATGCGGCAATTTCTGGTGCAGAGTCGTTTACTATCTTATAAAAATTAATCTGTTCACGAATTAACGGAATGGCATAATCTGACTTGTAAAGTCTCTTACCTTTTTCTGTTAAAAAAAATTCCGTGACGCCAAGCGGTGAGCAGACCTTAGCAACTAAGCTTTTTGCAGATCTTCTTCTATAAAAGATTCTAGAATTGAGAATCATAGATAAAAAATCTGTTGGAGATGGCATAGCACTGAGTACAGCACTCTTTGCCATAACCCTCTCAATAAAGTCAGGTGATTCACCTTCCTCTAATGCTTTTTTTTTTTAAGTCTCTTTTAATGGTCCTGTTCTAGGATGGAAATGATATAGCATTATTTCATCATATGAGTTGAGTAAAGCATCTAATGCGTTTTCGTCTAGCTCTAGGCTGGTTACAAAACCATCTTTTCCTTCACTTCTTTGCGGATGAGCTTCTTTACCTAAGCTAACCCAAAGCCTGACCTTAGGCATATAAGCCCACGACCATTCTGTTTGAGAAGTTGCAACTAGTCTCCTTATGTCTGCTACACCCTCTTCTTCGCTTCTTACAGCTGCAGTTCTATGGTCCTGTGAAGGGTCTACCACTAAGTTATCCAAATACCTTAATTGGGATAGTAATGTTTGCGACGTACCTCCTCCTCTCTGCAAAAATAGCCTTCTTATCAACCCTTCTAGCATTTTAATTCACGATGGTTGTGTATAGCACTTGCCTTCTTTATAAATCTTTCGTTTGTAACTACTAATAAGAGATAACTAGTTATAAAAAGTGTGCGGCGAGGTAACGGAGAGGACGGAGCCGTCAGCGTTCTTGGTTTAGAATTAAGCTTTTAAACACGCCTTCATTACCTTTTCCTTATGGTAAGCGAAGGATTTGGGAGAACCCTTGAGGGCATTCTGGAAGGCGATGTTCCTGACCTTATCCCGGACACTCTTCAGGAGCGGGCAGAGCGCCTTTCATCAGAAGCCAGGCAAAAGGTCAATCAGCTGCTGTGGCTGGAGCTGGCGTACGTTCATTCACAACCAGAATTAGTAAGCCCGAAGCAGTACAGTTTGTACCAGAGCATGTGGTACCCTTCTGACAATCCTGAAGCAGAGGACGTTTTTTCAGAAGCCTTAAAGTGGCACTACGAAGTTGAAAGGGGGGAGTCCTCTGCAGTGCAAAAGCTGAGATACAGCCAAGCCATTCGGAAGAGCAGGGAGAGGAGTGCAGAACATTGGAAGCGGATAAAAAGAGAGATTTGGGCGGCCCCGATAAGGTACTTCAGCAGCCATGACGTGCCTGCCGATGAAGTGACTGTGTGGAGAAAGCTTTTCCTGATCCTGGACATGAACCTTGCGGGCTTCTCAGGCAGGGATATTGACGAGGTGAAGCCAAAAGGCTTCGGGCCATACGCAGTCCTTGCATACCCGCCGAGGCTGCTTCTCAGGCATCTGATGTTTCTCGGCACAGAAGGCCGGAAGTATGTTAACAGCGATCAGAAGTATCTTAACACTTAATTAACCCTTAAAAATAGCGAAGAGTGCCTGATGATGGGAAGCTAGCGCGCAGCCCCGGCCATTCTCTGCTCCCTTAAGGCTGCCAATTCTGCCTCCATGCCTTCCCTCGCCAGCTGGAGTTCGCGCCTTTCAGCAGCAAGCTTCTTTATGAGGTTTCCCTTTATGCTTCCAAGCTCCTGGTTCTGCCTGCCAAGAATTCCGGAGTATTCTTCGAGTTTGCCCCTGATTTTCTTGTTTTGCTCGAGAAGAGGGCTGACTTCTGCAAGCCTCTGCTCGTTTTCCTTAATCTGCAGGGCAACTTCATTGCTAAGCCGCTGCAGCTCCAGCCTCTGCTCGTTAAGCCACAGCTCCATGTCACGCTGGAATGAAGGGGAAATTCCGCCTACAACAGCCCTTGCGGCACTGGCTCTTACGGCTGTTTTAACCCTTTTACCTCCCTGAAGAAGCGCTCCGAACAGCCTTTTTTTCGCAGCTGCAAGTCTTGTGGTCATTCCGCTTGCAGCCATAAAACCTCTTACGAGCGTGAACTTGGCGTTGTGAAGGCCTGCAATTTCCCGAATCAGCGCGTCTTCCGCAAGCAGCCCTCCCTTGAAAGCACCAACTTCAGAAGCTACAGCAGCTTCTTCCTGCTCTTCCTTTGCCTCAAGTTTTAAAGCTTCGGTTTCCTCAGAAACAGCTGCGCCTTCGTCCCTGCCTGCATTGTCAAAGCGCGACCTTATCCTCTCTATCGGATTGAAAAAACCCATCAGTATTCCCTCATCGCTTTAGCCCGGCGTACAGCTTGTCAAGCTTAAACATGTTGCCAGTTATCGTGTACACGTTCTTCTTTATCCTTTTAAGCCCTCTAGGATGGGCCTTCGCAATGTCAATGCAGACGCCAACAAAGTCAGCAGTTGCCTTGTGCATCATGTCAATCTCTCTGCGAAGCTGCCTAAAAACTTTAGAAGAAGCCTTGCTTGCACCTTTTTTCATAACTTCTTTTCACTCCCAGAACAACTATTTAAATGTTTCGCTATAATTTTTGGCATTTACGCCGCAGAATTATTCTGTTTCGGTAATGACAATTGATGCTTTTCTTTACAGCAGCACTAGTTTGGAAGCTAAACGTGCTCCTTCAGCACAACCTTTATGCGGTCATGCACGTATTTTGCCGCAACTGCAAGGAGTATCAGCATTAGAAACCTGAAGTCAAAGGCGCTAGTCTTCAAAAACGCCATTGCGTTCCACAAAACAACGGCAAGGGCTGTGAAAACGAAAACGATGACAGCGGTTACAGCTACGAATAGGGTTTCCATCTCAATCACGCCTCGTTCAGCACAATGGCCTTCTGGGTTTTCTCAACACCCTCTACGTTCCTCAGGTAGATGGTAACGAAGTCGTTGAGTTCACGAATTCCAATGTTTAACTGAACACTTCCAAAACCTTGGCTTTTACTTCGTGCGCTTTTATCAGCCTGAAAACATCGCTTTTATACTGGACGGGCAGCATTACACAGCTCTTGCCTACCCGCCTGCCGCCGAATTTCAGCAATATGCCCGGATAGTGCCTGCCTTTAACGGTAAAGCCGTAGAGCTTGTTAAGGAAAGCACCCCTGTTCCTGCCTATCTTTTCCCAGAAAATAATGACAGAATGCTTAGTTCCGGAAGGCAGCCTCTGCGCCTCATACGGGCCGTACAAGACAATCCCTGTAGACGCTATGCTTCTATAGAGGTCCTTCCAGTCCTTAAGCTCGCCATGTTTTATGCTGAACCTGTTATCAAAGCCTTTCGCTTTAAAGATTGCGGCTTCCCTGCTCAGGTAAAATCCCTCTTCGGCCTCTTTTAGCTCACCATCGAATTTTTTGGTCTTTTTCTTGACTTCAATGAAAATATCAATATCACTCTCTTTAGTCGCTTCGTCCCTTGCTACAGAGCCGTAAAGCACAATTCTGGCAATGCCACTCACGCTTTTTAAGCTGCTCACCAGATAAGCCGCAAAGTAGCTTGCGTAGCCCTTTAGCATTGAACCACCTTTTTCAATTCGAAAAACAGGTTTATCTTTTCTTGCAATATTTGTTCGGTAGCAGGAGCGCCGTATGCCAAGTCGTCCCTTTTCTCTTCTATTTGTATGACTAATTCAACTATCTGCTCAACATCCGGAAGAGAGTTGAGAGGCGAAGTAATCTGGTTCTGCAAGAGCTCAAGAACATTATTTTTGCCCTTCTTGAACCATGTGTGGTTTATCTTAGAGCCTTCTTTAATGATGCCGAGCTTGTGAAAATGAAGCTCTAAAAGGTTGACAGCGCCCAGTGATAGCGAAAAAGCTAGCCGTCTCTGGTGGGTTAGCAGTCCTCTTGCATCCTTTAGCGCTGTTTCTATCTCGTCCAGAACCTCGTTAAGGGTTTCCTCATGCCTTTCCTGTTTCACGTTGAGTCACTTGTCTTATACATTTTAAGACACCTGACTTTATAAAGCTTTCTGTTTTAAGACAGTCGTCTTCAATAGATTAAGACATCTGACTTGATGAGATGACTCTCCAGCATTGTTTCACAGGCACTTCGAACTATGCCTCGTTCAGCACAATCGCCGTCTGGGTCCATCGCAAACCTTAATAACACTCTCGCCCTCTCTTTTTTCGCCACTGCAAAACAAAAGCTTTATATATGATAACCCTGCTATTGTGTCTGAAATGGAAATTTTAGCAGGGGTAAAATGTACATAAAAAGGCTTTTGGAAGGGAAGCTGCTGAAGTACCTTGGCAGCAGGGAGATACTTGCAGTCACTGGGCCAAGGCAGTGTGGCAAGACAACGCTGCTCAGGCGCATCTTTGCCGGGCTGAAGAATGCCGTTTTCCTTGACTTTGAAGACAGGGAAACGCTAGAGCTTTTTGGCGAGGACATAAAATCCTTCGCTGAGCTTTACGCCAAGCCCTATAGATACCTCTTCATTGACGAATTCCAGTATGCTAAAGAAGGCGGCAGAAAGCTCAAATACATTTATGACACTTACAGCACAAAGATAGTTATCACGGGCTCCTCCGCAAGCGCCTTGTCTATTCAAAGCATGAAGTTCCTTGTCGGCAGGCTGTTCGTATTCAACCTTTATCCTTTCTCCTTTGATGAGTACCTAAGTTACAAAGACCACAGACTGTATGAGCTGTACATAAAAAGGGGTTTGACGAGTCTGACAAAGCCGGTAATTGAAAGGATTTTGCCGCACTTTAACGAGTTCTGCATCTTTGGCGGATATCCCCGTGCTGTACTGGCTGGCGACAAAGAAGAAAAAGAAACTGTACTTAAAGGCATTTATAACACTTATTTTCTCAGAGAAATCAAGGAAATCCTGAATCTGCCTGAGGACTACAAATTAAGCAGATTGATAAGTGCATTGGCGCTGCAAATTGGAAACGTGATAAACTACAACGAACTGTCAGACATAAGCGCATTTAGGCACAAGGAATTGTTGAGGTATATGAACGTGCTTGAAAAAACATTCGTAACAGTCAGGGGGCTGCCTTTTTACACCAACAAGAGAACAGAACTCGTGAAGTCACCTAAAATATTTTTTTTGGACAATGGTCTTAGGAATTTTGTTGTGAAAAATTTCCAAAACATTGAAAAGAGGCAGGACAAGGGTGCTTTATACGAAAATTTTGTTGCCTCAGAGCTGTTGAAGAAAGGCATTGACGTAAGGTTTTGGAGGACGAAGTCAAAGGCAGAGGTTGATTTTGTAATGGAGAAGAAAAGCGGCATTATTCCGGCAGAGGTAAAGTCAGATTTAAAAAAGCCAAAATTCTCGAAGTCCTTCCTGAGCTTTATTGAGAAGTACAAGCCGAAAAAAGGCTTTGTTCTTTCAGAGAAAATTTTTAAGGGCACAGGCAGGGTAAAGTTTATGCCAATCTTTTTAATTGGGAAGGAGGCTTGAATGACGGATTACGTGAAATTAGGCCTAAAGGCTGGTTTGGAGATCCACCAGCAGCTTGACACCAAGCACAAGCTTTTCTGCAGCTGCCCAACAACTATAAGGGATGACAAGGCAGATGTTGTTGTCAAGCGCAGGCTGAGGGCTTCTGCTGGCGAGACTGGCGAGCTTGACGTCGCTGCAGCTTACGAGCAGCTGCGCGGGAAACACTTCATCTACAATGCTTATAATGACACTGTTTGCGATGTGGAGCTTGACGAGGAGCCAATACACGGCCTCAACAGCGAGGCATTGGGCATTGTCCTTCAGGTTTCGCAACTGCTAAAGGCAAAAACTGTGGATCGGATACAGGTGATGAGGAAGACAGTTGTTGACGGCTCCAACACCTCAGGATTTCAGAGGACTGCACTGGTTGCAATGAACGGAAAAATAATTCTGGATGGCAGCAGCGTTACAATCCAGACAATATGCGTTGAGGAGGAATCTGCAAAGATTGTTGAGAGGACAGCTGCTGCCGACACTTACAACCTTTCCCGACTGGGCATTCCGCTTGTGGAGATTGCAACC
>JACPTF010000009.1 GCA_016192915.1 Candidatus Woesearchaeota archaeon
GCTATCCAACTGTCTGATGGAAGCTTGCTGACTGCGGAAGAGCTTGCTCACCAGCTAAGTGAGGGAAAACAGCCTTACGCCCTAGCAGTTAACCCTGACCTTTCCCTTTCCCATAGCAGGATACTCAGGGCAGGGAAAGCAGAAACACAAGCTCTGGCTCTAAAAACAAATGGCGGCAAAACCATAACAGTAAGCGCGGAGCATCCTTTTTTGACAATTAGTGAAAGCGGAATCTCGTGGAAGCACGCTAGGGAGCTGTCAGAGCGTAGCTTTATCGCCACAGCACGGCGCTTGGAGGCTCCTGAGCAGCTTCAGCAGCTTCCCACATTGCCTCTTCATTACGCTCCCACCAAGCGCCATAGCAATGTCAAGACAATCACGCTTCCTGAATTTTTTAATGGGGATTTTGCTGAGTGGTGCGGGTATATGTGGTCAGAGGGGTACATCTCCAGCAGGATGTCCCTGGCATTTACTAACAGTGAAGAGGGTCTTATAAAGCGTTTTGCGCACATTAGCAAAAATCTTTTTGGCCTTGAGACGCATATTAGGCACTTCCCTCATAAGAATACCTTTGTCGCAACCGTCAACTCAGCTACTTTGATTCATGCCCTTGAACTTCTGGGCTGGGGACAAAAAATCCCAGATATAATCCTCAAAAGCCCGCACTCCATTATGCGCTCTTTCCTTCGCGCATATTTCGATGGGGACGGAAGCGCGACTAAGCGCGGGTTTGAAGTTACCACAAAAAACCACTTTGTGGCGCTTCAGCTTCAAAGCATGCTTCTGAGGTTTGGAATTACCCCGGTGCTAAGGAAACGCATGTGCCGCGCAACAAACAGCGCCATGCAGCCAAAACCGTATACTGCCCTGATGATTTACGATACGCATAATCTTGCAAAGCTCTCAAGCATTGGGTTTAGCATTCCGAGAAAAATGGAGCGGTTGCTCCTGTTGCAGGGTAAGAAACCGCAATCCAATATTGACAAGGTGCCGCATATCGGGAAGCTTATATTTGAACTCAAGGAAAAGCTTCGGTTGACATCCGAAGACATCGGAATAGGAGTGCATCAATTTCAAAGATATCTGCAGGGTACCCGAACGCCTACTCTCTCTACAGTGCAAAAAGCCACCAAAATTTTCTCACAGAGGTTTGTTGCTCTTCGCACAGTTGAGCAAAGCATGTTGGCCGACGGAAGCCTTGATATTGAGCAGCTTAGCCTTGAACTGGGAATTTCAAAGGCTGCTCTTTCTCAAAGGACAGGGATAAAGCCTAGTCAAATACGGCAAGCCCTTTCAACTCACGACGAATCAGTTACTGCATGCGTCCATGCCCTGGTTTCTGAATGCGTAACCGAGGAAGTTGAAAATAAGCTTATCGGCCTTTACCAACTTGCTAGTGCAGACGTTGTCTGGGAACGCATCACTAAGATAACCGATGCGGGTGTCCAGGAACTTTACGACTTTGAAGCTGAAAACACGCACAACTTCCTTGCAAATAACATCTTTGTCCATAACTCGATGATGGGAATGGCAATGGCTGAGCTTCTGCCGAAGGAAAAACTTGTTGACGTTGTGGTGTTCGCTAATCCGAATGATGAGAACCAGCCCCTGGTAAGGGTGGTTCCAGCGGGGAAAGGGAGGGATATTGCCAACAGTGTCCGTCTTGAAACAGGCAAGCTGTTCAAGCAGCAGAACATAGTCCTGGTTATGCTGCTTATAGCTTCGCTAATCATGCCATGGTGGGCCTTTAACCATTACTCTGCAATCAACCCGGTTCTTGGCGGTATAATGTTCATGGCGTTTTCGCTGTTTGGTGTTGCTTCGCTTGTCTCTTACGTCCTTTTCCTTAACTTGGGCAAGCGCATGGGCGTTCGGTTGACATCGCCAAAGGTTATTGTTGACAACTTCAACAAAAGGACGGCCTCGTTTTACGACGCTACAGGAGCCCATGCCGGTGCCCTTCTCGGTGATGTGCTTCATGACCCCTTCCAAAGTTTTATGTCCTCTAAAATATATGTTAGAAAACATACGTCTGAAGATTTTGCGGCGAAATCGTTTGATGAAGTTATCACTGAGCTATTCACCAACCATAAGGACGAAGTTATTAAAAATGATAGCGGTTACGAGGCGTTACATATACCAAAGAATATGCTGTTTACGTTAGGTGAAACAGATGGTGCTGTTTCTCCTGTTGAAGTGCTGTCGGTCAACCGCTACGATTATGATGGTGAACTGATAAAGTTAAGAACCTCTGAAGGCAACGAGCTTGCTGTGACGCCTGAACACAAAATAACAGTTTTGAAAAACAACAAGATTGAATATGTAGAGGCAAGGGAGCTTAAGCAAGGTGATATTGTTGCTGCTCAGACAGGTTTCATGATAATTGATGAAGAAGCCATCATAACCACTTATGATTCGCATCAGCAGGAGCAGTGCAGGCTTTATTATCAATATCAGAAAATCAAAGCAGCTCATCCTGGCTGGGGCTACAAGAGAATTGCCAAAGTTATGAATCAGCCGATTGGCAAGACGCGCTGGTGGCATGAAGGAAAGCACATTCCCACACCACTTCGAACAGTAAATTGGCTAGTAGAGCGCGGCTTATTGCCATTGGCGGCGACCAATCAAAAATTACCATTAATTGCTAAAGTCTTGGGGGCAACCTTTGGTGACGGAGGAATTTTCAATAACCTGAACGGCATATTTTTATCCAGCTCAGAGAAGGAAGCTGTTGAAGAATTCGGAAAAGATTTAGAGAACATATTCGGTCTAAACAACGATGAGAACTCTAGAATAATCGAAGGCGGAGTTTATGGACATTCTTGGTGCTATCAGAATACGAATAGAAACATAATAAGGTTTTTCTTAGCCGTTGGTGCTCCGAAAGGAAATAAAACCGATATTGAATTAAAAATCCCAAAATGGATTCTTCTGAATCAGGAGCTTGAGGAGAGCTTTTACGGCTCGTTCTTGGGTGGAGAGCTAGGATCACCATCTCAGCACATTGAAAAGAACAGGCTTACAGGAATAGAGGTGGGGATAGTTGGAAAACCAGAGTTTGAGAGTAATCGTCTTGAGTTTTTGGCGGAGGTTTCTAATTACCTTTCCCGGGAAGGAATCTCAACAGGCTCGATATATAAAGGCAAAGTGAAAGGGTCCGAAAATAGCATCTACAGACTCATTATAAGGACGTTCTTTGACAACGTGCTGAAATTTATGATTGAAATTAAACTTAACTACTGCAAATACAAGGCTGATAGGCTATATTTGGCTCTTGGAAAATGGGCAAACTGGAAAAAGAAAAAGTATTACGAACTAATAGAAAGGGGATACGGAGCAGAGCAAGCTATGCAAAGCCTGCATTTGACTCCAACTTCGTTGTACCTTTTGCTCAACCACTTTGGCCCTGTGGAAAAGGAGGCTGTTGCGGTATGAAGCTTTCAAAACAGGTTATAACAAAAGTAGAACGAATCCATCACAAAGGTAAGCTGTACAATCTCACAACGAGTAGCGGCAACATGATAGTCAATGGCGTCTTGTGCAAGAACTCCGGCGGCCTCGGCACCCCTGCGCATGAGCGTGTTGTGGCTGGCATGATTCACAAGGCAAACATGGGTGTTTTATTCATCGACGAAATAGCGACGCTGGAGCCGGCAACGCAGCAGGAACTTCTTACTGCACTTCAGGAGGGCCGCTATCCCATAACAGGCCAGTCCGAGAGGTCTGCCGGTGCTATGGTAAGGACAGAGGCTGTTCCCTGCAACTTCATACTGGTAGCTGCAGGCAATGTTGAAACAGTTGCGAGAATGCATCCCGCGTTAAGAAGCAGGATCCGCGGCTATGGCTACGAGGTTTACATGCGCAACACAATGGAAGACACCACTGAAAACAGGGCTAAAATTGCAAAGTTCGTTGCGCAGGAAGTGGCAAAGGATAAGAAGATTCCACACTTCGCCCCTGAAGCTGTTGCCGAGATAATTACCGAAGCAAAGCGAAGAGCCAACAGGAAAGGGCATTTGTCGCTGCTGCTGAGGGACCTCGGCGGCATTGTAAGGGCCGCTGGAGACCTTGCCATCGAAAAGGGTGCAGCAGTTGTAGAGAGGCAGCACGTCCTTGACGCAAAGAAAATCGCCCGCTCACTGGAGCAGCAGATTGCAGACAAGATAATAGAGCAAAAGAAGGAGTATGAAGTCATTGTAACAGAGGGCAGGCGCGTCGGCCGCGTAAATGGCCTGGCGGTTCTTGGAGGAGGAGCAACATTCTCAGGCATTATCCTTCCTATTGAAGCCGAGGTTGTTCCGGGAGGCGAGGCCCGCGAGATAATCGCCACAGGCAAGCTTGGGGCTATTGCGAAGGAAGCTATCAAGAACGTTTCAGCCATCATAAAGAAATACTTTGGCGAGGACATCAAGAAGAAGCACGACATATACGTGCAGTTCCTTCAGACTTACGAGGGCGTTGAGGGCGACTCAGCTTCAATAGCAGTGGCAACAGCAATAATCTCCGCCCTGAAAAACATACCTGTCAAGCAGGAATATGCCATGACAGGCAGCCTCTCAGTAAGGGGCGAGGTGCTTCCCGTCGGCGGTGTTTCTGCAAAGGTTGAGGCGGCTGTCGAGACCGGCATCAGGAAGGTCATTGTTCCCCGAAGCAATCTAAAGGACATAATCCTTGACAAAGCCAGTGCGGCAAAGGTTGACATAATTCCAGTTGAAACCATTGTAGAAGTCCTCAGGGAAGCGCTGGACTGGAAAGGGAAGGAGTCAGTGCTGAAGAAGATAGTCGACGCTTAGTCCTGAATCCTTATCATCACTGCGCCCTTCTTCACAACTGCAAGCTTGTTCAGCTCGTTAAAAGCGTGCCGTGCCATCCTTTCCTTAGCCTTGTGAGTCTTTATTACAATCGGAACAACCTCTTTGCCTGTTGGCTGCACAAGCTCGGCTATGCTCACTCCGCTTGTGGCGAGCACCTTGGCTATCCTGTAAAGAACGCCTGGCCTGTCAATTACAGGAAGCCTTAGGTAGTAGGAAAACTCCAAGTCGTTTATGTCAATGAGGGGCAGGCTATTGAAGTTTCTGACAACGGTAACGCCTTTCATCACATCAATTACGTCAGAAATCACAGCACTTGCTGTGGGTAGCTGGCCGGCGCCTTTGCCGTAAAACATTTGCCCACTAACAAGGTCGCCATTCAGGTAAACCGCATTAAGCTCCCCCTCAACACTTGCGAGAGGATGCTTTTTTTGGATAAGCATCGGATGCACCCGCACGTCAATGCCTTCGCCGTCGCCATCTGCCTTTTTTGCAATAGCTAGCAGTTTTATCGCGTAACCCCAGTTTTCAGCAAACCTTATGTCCTCAGCTATTACATCCTGAATCCCCTCTATGTATACCGTATCCGGATCAACTGCCGTATTGAAGGCCAACGTTGCAAGAATTGCGATTTTCTGGGCAGCGTCCTTTCCGCCAACGTCAAAGCTTGGGTCTGCCTCGGCAAAGCCCTTCTGCTGGGCTTCTTCAAGCGCGCTTTCGTAGCTTTTGCCCTCGTTTGCCATCTTTGTTAGGATAAAGTTGGTAGTGCCGTTAACTATGCCAAATATGGAACTAATAGAGTTAGCCACGAAGGACTCTCTTATGTCCTTAATGATTGGAATAGAGCCGCAGACACTCGCCTCAAATGCCAGGTTAACTCCGTTCTTTGCTGCAAGCTCAAAAAGCTCTCGCCCATGTTTAGAAATAAGTGCCTTGTTTGCAGTAACAACGTGCTTGCCCTTTTCAAGCGCCTCCTTTATGTAGCTTCTTGCAGGCTCTATGCCGCCCATTGCCTCTACTACAACGTTGATTTCAGGGTCATTAAGAATGTGCTCGCTGTTGGTTGTGACCTTGTACTTGGCAGTGTTAACCTCCCTCGCCCTGTCAAGGTTCCTGACACAAATGGTTTTAACTCGCACATCATAGCCTGAACGGTTCCTGATAAGGCTGCCGTGCCTTTCTAGCGCCTTAACAACGCCTGTTCCAACTGTTCCCAAGCCAAAAAGTCCAACGGTTATAGTCTTTGCATTACCTTCCAACCCAGCCACCACTGGAAAGGGAATTGTACAATAAATATAAAACTTTGTAACAAAAATTTTAGAAAAACGCAATATTTTTATATTAATAATGCTTTTTAACAAAAATGGATGAAGTTCAGCTCGATGCAAAGGACAAGAAAATCTTGTACCAGCTTGACGTGAACGCAAGGCAGCCCCTTTCCAAGATTGCCAAAAAGGTTGGCTTGTCACAGGAGGTCGTTAGCTACCGCATAAAAAACCTTGAAAGGCTGGGCGTAATAGAGGGTTACTACGCTGCTATTGACGTTACAAAACTCGGCTATATGTACTGCAGGGTACTCATCAAGTACGAGAACATCAGCCTGGAGCAGGAGAGGGAAGTGCTAAGGCGCGTGAAAAGCCTGCCTTATGTGGGCTGGTTCTCGCGCAACGACGGTAGGTGGGACTTGGCAATAATCGTCCTGGCAAAAGCGATTGCTGACTTTGAAGAGGCGTACGATGACATGCGCTTTCAACTCGGCAAGTATTTCCAGGAAACTATTGTGAGCATTGCGTTTAAGATCTACCATCTCAGGAACAACTACCTATTTGGCACAAAGGACTTCACGCCAGCAGTTCTCGGCGAGCAAGCAATGGTAACGTATGATGAGACAGACACGAAAATACTCGAGCTTCTTTCTAAAAACGCCAGGACGCCTATACTAGACATCGCAAGGGTGCTCGGCGTAGCGCCGAACACTGTTAAGAACAGGATTAAAAAATTGCTGAAACAGCGCATAATTATAGCTTTGAAGGCCAAAATCAACACTGCGATGCTGGGGTATGAGCATTACAAGGTATTCCTTATGCTGCAAAACATGAACGAGCAAAAGCAAACAGCACTCATATCGTATTTACAATACAATCCAAACGTCGTATACATTACAAAAGCGTTCGGAATAGCGGATTTGGAATTTGAAGTTATGCTGAAAGGAAAAAATGCGCTTTACGATTTTATGCGCACACTGAGAGAAAAATTTGCAGACGTAATCAAAGGCTACGAGTCACTTCTCATCTACGAAGAGCCATTGATAAGCTACCTCCCAAGCACGCTGACTTCTGCTACCCCTGCTTCACGGCGCCGCTCAACCAAGTAAACGCCAACATTTCCCCGGTAGTAGTTCTGCATAACATCAAAGCCGAACTGCTTAAACAACGCTTTAGCTTGCACATCCGAATACTTGATTGATAGCCCAACATTAATCACGTCACCAGCAGAGAATTCCCGCAAAGTTCCTTGCACCTTTTGGCCGGGTCCGACCTTGAAATACGTAAGCAAGCGCGCGACTATGCCAAGGTCAGTTTGGCCGACCATTTCGTGCCGCTTCCTGACCTCAACAATGTGCTCCAGCTTGCCAAAATCTTCCTCCCTCACGCCTTGCCGAAGCAGGTGGTGCTGCGCCATCGCAAAGTTTTGTGGCGTATCATAGCTCCTGATCAGCCCAACGTCATCACTATCATACAGGTGCAGGCCTATCAAGGCGTATCTGCCTATAAGGCTTGGGAACAATGTCCTTGCGTTTTCAAGTTCGAAATTGCAAAGTGTGCTTCCTGGGCAAATTGTCAAATAATTTGGATGCTTGCCCACAAATTTCTGATAAGCGCTATTCTGATGAAGCTTCTCAAAATACTCTCCTATGCCACTAAGCGCCACAGGAATCTCTCTTTCAGCTTGAATTCTACCACGTAAGCTAAAGCTAGTAGAGTTGTAGTCTGGCGTTAGACTACTCCACAAAACATTTAAACTTTCTCTTACATTATTCACTCCGTCAAAGCAGATAAAGAAATTTTTATCAACACAGCACACTTCAATTTGTTTAAGTTGGGGTAATAATGCCTTCGCCATAGCTGCTAGCGTAGCACCTTCTTTTGAGCCGCTCCCTATCCCTAAGGCAAGCACAGCTAGACGTGAACTGGGCCCAATTCTTTCTACAACCTCGGCAGCGCTAGCTATAAGCAATTCTCTTTCCGCTACAAAATTTGGCCCTTTTATCGCTTCAAGTAGGGAAGTGGCGGCTTCTTGCGTGTCAGGCACCCACGCTCCAGGGCTGCTCACAGGCACCTCACTCACAACGCCTGAGAGTGACTGCCAAAAAGCAACGTCATTTATCCTTTCTGCTATTGTTCCAGCATTCCGCCTGTCCAGCAAGTCACCAGCTAGTCCTTCAGCCTTGCCGTTGCTGCTTTCGAGCGCCCTAGCAAGAGTTGCCAAATAATTCTCCCTTAATGCCTGTACAAACCTCACAGCATCACCCTCGTTCTCAACTTTCGCCAAATCAGCTGCAGAGCTTACAACTTCAAACAGGCTGTAGCCTATGCGCTCTCCACGATTAGCCAGCTCGCTTATTTCCTTGAATACCTGCCAAACCGCCATTTTGTTAGCTGGAACAAACATTCCATCAATTAGCTTTCTTTGCGCAATCCAAAAGAACATATTGTTCTCCATGTAATCAGCTACTTCTCGAAGCTGCGTAAGATAATCCTTTAACCTTTGGGTGCCTTCCTCTGCGCCTTTATGCTCTATCATAAAATACCAGAGCGATTGCAAAACCTCCCTTCCAACCCGGCTTTTGTGGTGAGTGTCCTTTTGACTGTCTCTCCACCCCCTTAACCATTCAAAACCTGTCATGGCGTAACGTTCAACAGCATCAAGGCCGTAAGCTGGCAAAGCCCTCAAGATGCCCTCACTAAACTTAGAGCCAGTCCCAAGCTCTGTTTCAATAGCAAACCTTACTAACCCGAGGTATTTGCCGCGCTGTTCAGGAGCGATAGCCTGAAGCCCTTTTACTGCTGCCAGCATGAATTCGCCATAACTTGGAAAATCCTCACCTGCACCGTGAGGCGACAGGCTTTTGTCTCCAGCTGCGCGCCAAGGCTTGCGAAGCTCCAAAAGTCCTGCCACAACACCGGACTGGCTACCTTGCTGGGCAGCTTCTTCTGCCTGCTGAGCTAGAAACTCAAGACCTTTTTGTGCTTCCTCAACCGTCCCTTGCACCCCTTTCCCTGTCCAGAAGTAAGATAATTCAACAAATGCTGCAGAACCATGAACGTCTAGATTACCGTGTAACCTTTCCAAAGCCGGCAGCAACGGGCTAAAATTGGCTTTCTGCTCCTGTGTCATATAACGAGGATGCCGCCAGCGACCATGCTGGCGAAAGCCTTCTACCAACTCACTCAGGGTTAAGCGTTTCATCTATCCTTAAGGTCAGAAGAGATGCTTAAAAACCTTTCTATTTTAGTAACTATAAAGTAGCACTAAACTTGGTTGCAGATTACCATTCTAAAAGAGTAAGAAAACCTTTAATATATGCGGGGTTCAAGTGCTATGTTAAGGTTACAAATAAGGTTGTACAGGTGCTATACGGCATATAGGCAACCATAAAAAACGGGGTGAACGGGAGAATGGTTAACGTGGGTGATCCAGCAGGTTATTTGCAGCAGACAGGCCAGGCGTTAAGTGATCCATTGGTCAGCATATGGCAAAGCTTAGTTAAGGTGACGCCCACCATAATTGGGGGCGTGCTCGTCATTATTTTCGGGTACATCCTGAGCTCCCTTCTGGGTGCGCTAGTGCATGCTGTTCTCAACGCTGCGAAGATTGATGACCACTTGAGGAAGGCAAGGCTCGCTCATTCAATCGGCTTCATAAGCGTTGCCAACCTTGGCGGCGCACTTGTCAAGTGGTACATTTTTGCGCTGTTTGTTCTGCAGGCAGCCAGATTGTCTAATCTTGGCGTGGTATCCGACCATCTTGCAACCCTTGCGGCAAAGCTGCCTAACGTGTTTGCGGCGGTCCTGCTGATATTGGGCGGATTGATAGTTGCTGATTTCGCAGCAGACAGGATGCTTCACGCGAAGAGGAAAGGCGTAAGGCTTGCCAGCTCAATTGTGAGGTGGAGTTTAATTATAATGATCATCATAACCGCCCTGAGCCAGATGGGAATCGATGTTTCCTTCGTAAGCAACGCATTGCTTATTGCGCTGGGTGCGGTTGGTGTTGGAATTGCTGTAGCGTTTGGCATAGGCTTCGGCACAGCGCTGAAGGACGAGTCTAAGGCAATTGTCAAGCACCTGAAAAGAAACTGGTAAGGAAAAACGAAACTGCCACAGCTTCCTTCTTCTTTTATTTTTAATTTTCCCTTTCCAATAATCAGCCACCGCAAACTATTTATAACTGCAGCCAAATAAAGTCAGTATGGAAATAGTTCTTTCCCAAAAGCCGAAAAGCCCTATCGTGATAAGCGGCTTCCCCGGCGTTGGCATGGTCGGCGCCATTGCAGCAGAGTTCCTCATACAGCACCTGAGCACTGAGAAGATTGGCAAGATTATCCTTGACAAAAGCCCTGCCCTTGTTGCTATCCACGAGGGCAAGCTCATCGAGCCCTTTGGCGTCTACTACAGCAGCAAGCACAACATTGTCGTGCTGCATTCCATAGTTGCCATGCCTGGGACAGAGTGGCAGGCAGCCGCTGCGCTCCTTTCAATCTGCAGCAAGCTGCGGGCAAAGGAGCTTATCAGCATAGAGGGCGTGGGCAGTGCCAGCGAGGAAACAGTGCAAAAAAACAGCAGGATATTCTACTACACCAGCTCGGAAGCAAGGGAAAAGGCTCTCGCCAAACAGGGCATGGAAAAGCTGAAAGAGGGCATTATTATGGGCCCAACCTCAGCTGTCCTGATGAAGGCAGGCAAGCTTCCAGTAACGTGCTTCTTCGCAGAAACAAACACAAACCTTCCCGACAGCAACGCGGCAGCGCAGATAATAAAGTCCCTTGACACATACCTGGGACTGAAGGTTGACTACAAGCCGTTGTTGCAGCTTGCGGCTAAGTTCGAGGAAAAGCTCAGGAACATAATGGCCCAGAGCAGGAAAACCGAAGACCTGATGGACAAGAAGCAGATGAGCTATGTTGGATGATAATACGGTTTCTGACAGCGGTGCGGCTACGGCAAGTACGGCTACGATTGAAGACATAGTTGCAACAGCCCCAACGATGCAGCACAGGTCGATTGTGCAGCGGTCAATGCGGTTTCTGAAAGAGCACAAGATGGTCGGCTACGTTGCTATTTCAGGGCTTTTCGCTCCTGTAGCAACAGGTGCCAGCTATCTGGCAGGACTCCATCTCCCTGTTGATGAGATTAGTTCCCAAATAGGGCTGCAGAGCAGCAGCTTAGGCACTGCAGCTGTTACCGCAACAACAAGCACGCTTACAAGGATAACACTTGACGCCATTGTGCCCCAGCAGCTCCTCTATTTCTTCAACAAAGACATCTATCCCACGGACAAAGGCGGCTGGAAATCTTTTGCTACGCATTTCACAGGATTTAACCTTGCAGCCAGAACTGTTGAAGGAGCAACAGGTTTTATGACAACTGCTCTTATGCTCAGCCATGGAGTTCCATACGGCATAGCTGTCCTAACTAACGGCACTGCAACATCACCTGCCAATTACGCCGTAAAGTTCTTCCTTTACCACCTCATGGTCCTGAAGGAAAACCCGTGGCCAAAGATTGAATCCGGGGCAAGGGAGCTATCCCATTCTGCAGTAGAACGAGTAACAGAAGCAAAACACATGGCAACTGCAAGAACCAAAGCGCTTGCCTACCAGTTAATGACGTTCATAAACGTATGCCTGTAGGCATTCATTAAATTGCAACAGTTAATTGCATCAGCAGACATGCGGCATCTTTTATTTCTCACTTTCCAGCATAGTGCCTAAGGATTTTTAGACCTTCAGACTGGTGGCGTATCACCAACTGACACTACAGGCAGCCTTGCCATTTGCCCAAAATTGCAGCGTAACTGCTCAAACCGCTATTACCCCGGATTATTACAACTTTTACGAAGTGCGTATTAGAGCATAAATTATGATAAATAATCAGATATTACAATTAATATTATAATATCAAAATATAATAAATAATTAAAAGTTTTAGCATATTCTCTAATGCAACAATATTTAAAAATGAATGTGCATTAACTAACAAGTAATTACATAATGCTTATGTTAGTGGGGTTTTATGGGTGGCTTCGAACAAACGACAGTAAAATCTTTTCATGCTGTTAAGGCCGATATGGACGAATTCAAAAGAAGCATGAACGAGTGGATTATTTTTTTAGATGGAAGCCTGAGGGAAGCTAAGCAGCGGATTATGGAGCTTGAGAGGAAAATAGCCGAGCTTGAAGACCGCCAGGACACGTTCTGGAGATAAATTCTACAATGCGATTAAACAATCGGCTTGTCTTCCATCGCTTTTGAAACTACGTCGTGGACGTCTATAGCAACACCAACTGCAAAAACGGCCGTAAATGCCAGTCCCGACAGGCCGAGCCACGACGCTAAAAGAAGCGCGATCATTGTCATTGTTCCAAGCCGTATCCAGTCATCTATAGACGTGAGAAATTTCGTCTTCCACACGATCAGCTGCATGATGTTCATTTTAGCAGCTGCAAATCAGCGCTTCTTTATAAAACTAAACTTTTTTATAGCAGCTGGTGGCAGCTGCTGCCATGATTTTTGAGCGCCTTAGCGAGATATTCACAGGCATCATTGCCTCTACAGGCTACCTTGGCGTCTTTATCCTTATGGTTCTGGAAAGCATGGTTGCTCCTGTGCCCTCAGAGCTGGTTATGCCTTTCGCAGGATTTCTGGTTGCCGACGGCAAGCTCAACCTGTGGCTCGTCATAGTCATCAGCAGCCTGGCATCAATAACAGGCTCTCTTATATCTTATTTTGTTGCCTATTTCGGCGAGAAGGAGCTTATTCACCGCTTTGGCAGGTTTGTTTTTCTCGACAAGGAAGAGCTTGAATGGACAGAACGATGGTTTCAGAAGCACGGCAGCATAACCATCTTAATTAGCAGGTTTATCCCTGTAGTGCGCCACTTAATCTCTATTCCTGCAGGCCTTGCCCGCATGGACCTAAGGCATTTCATTCTATTTACCGCTGTCGGTGCAACTGCGTGGAACACGTTCCTTCTCTGGGTGGGCGTAGAGCTAAGGGAGAGGTGGGAGCTCGTGCACGGGTACAGCAAGCAGCTTGACGTTCTCATTGTTGCCCTTATCATCATTGCTGTTGCCTACTACGCGTACAAGCACGTGAAACGGCACAAACAGAAAAAGATTTATATAGCACCCGATGTTAGATAGAATTATGGAAGAGCGACCTCGTCTACAGTGGTGCAGGACATTTCTAATTAGTTATAGCTAGGTTCTCCCTCATAGGCTGCTATTCGTTATATTCTGGCACTTCTTTTTGTTATGTGGCTTGTGCAGCTTATCCAAATCCTGGGCTAAGGCGCGGAGTGCGCCAAGCGGCTGTAACCCGCTGTTGAGGCCGGTGCAACTCCGGCAGCTCAGACTCCGGGAGTATAGCTCAGTGGCAGAGCGTCCGTCTGATATATGGAAGGTCAGGAGTTCGATTCTCCTTATTCCCATTAAGATTACTTCACCACAAACTCGACGCCAGGCAGGTCTTCAAACGCCTTGTCACCAGTAACAAATAACAACCCGTTTCTCTTGGCGAATACGTAACCTACCGCATCAAAAAAGGAGAGGTTCTTTTCTTTATTACTATATCTAAACTTAACACATTCTATCAATACTTCTTTTGGTACTGATACAGAATAAGCGCTCAGTTTACGGTACCAATAGTCTGCTGTAGCTTCGTTATGAACTCTCAGCTGGACAGCGTAAAACTCCGCCAGGATGAGGTCTGGTATTACAAATCTATTGTCAGAATACTTAGTAAACTTTTCATTACCAAGGGCTATTTCTACCAATGCGTATGTATCAAGGCAGAACATTTGACGTCAGCGTTTTAGAAGTACTTGCTTTCGAGGTCCTTACGCACCTCTTTAAGTATTTGCTCAGTGGTTTTTTTGGTCTTTAAAGTGCCAAACAGCTCCTTCAGCGGGTTGCCTTTCTTTTCTATCTCCACAAGCACCTCTTCATCCGGCTTTATTCCTTTTTCCTCAGCAACAGCTTTGGGTATCACTATGCCTATTGAATTGCCCCACTGCTTCGTTTTTACAGCTATCATCACGCCATCACCGTATAACTAAAAAGTATAACTAATATTAAAACCTTGCGGTTTTGAGTGTTTTAGCCTGGCTCCGGAAGGGGAAAAGAGGGGTTTCCTGGCGGGTTTCTGATTATTCTAACTCATTAGTGGTAAAAATAGAAAGATTTATATATTAGCAGAGCTTACCAAATCACTATGAGAAAGACACTTGCTACAGTAGTACTTGCTTTATGGGGAGCTGCAGTCGCAGCTGGTTGTGGTAATGCTCTAATTGCTACGCCAACAGCCGCGCCTTACCACACTCCTACTCCTTCACCTTACCACACTCCTACTCCTTCAGAGCGTTTAGGCATAAAACAAACTGTTGACGGCTACGATGTTCAGTTTCACAAAGATGAAGTTGATGGGGTATTATCAGTTTCAAAACTCACAAATAGTGTTAGTCTAACTGTATATAAGGGTAGAAGTTCTGAGGTACCAGATGCTGCATGGAGCAGCTGCTTGCCAAGAGTTGAAAAATTTCAGGGAACTCCGGGAAGTCCAATCTTGACTCGTGAGGAAGCTCCTATTTTAGCAGGTAGAATTGACGTTTATCTTGCCAGACTCTACAACTGGGTTGGCCTGCAGCCTGATTGCACGATAAAGCGATAAGCTTATTTCTTAAGAGGAAACCACATTTTACTCCGTTTCGGCCGACTCCGGAAGGGGAAAAAGAGGGGTTTCTGGCGGGTTTTGCAAAAGGTTTAAAAGCCATACGAGGTTACCATGCCCCTATGACAGGTGAGTTCCGGCATGATTTATTAGAAGAAAAAATTCAATCTGCCTACTCAAGAGTTCTTGGCACTCCTCAACCCCGCATTGAGATAATCGACCTAGGCACGAAACTTCAAATTTGGGTGGATGGTCTCGTTAAGGGCCTTTTTGGAAGACACATGTACTTTGAACAGTTTCTTCAGTTAGACACCACAACGGGTGTAGCAACTTATAACGGTTTTAACGAAAGCTTCAAGGAAACGCCATCAAAGCGGTGGCCAAAGGGGGCTGAACGGAAAATCCTCGCCGCTACCGAAGCCGCAGCAAAGGATTTGGGAGCCAAACAGATAGAATACCATGTGCATGGGAGGGACCCTGTAGATATGGTGGTGGATGACTACCCCCCAATTGATCCAGAAAACAATCCTATGGATGCCCAACGGTTTAGATACGAGAACTGGACCTCTCGCGGATATGTTTGGCAACCCAGCCCTCTACTCGGAATTGCTGCAATTCTAACCCCGGTTTATCCTCGTGGCAACGGCGGTTCATTTGTCAAACGGTTGGTATCAGATTGATGTTCTCGGCAATATTCGTCTAATTTCCCTTAGTTGTGCGTGGTTTCAAGCTTTTCTTTTATGATCGCAAGCACCTCTTCCCTGTAATCGCCGTGGTGAACCATTTTGTGATGGTTTGGGCAGAGCACAACAAGGTTGCTTAAATCATGAGTGCCGCCTTTTGACTTTGCAACTAGGTGGTGAACGTCAATTATCTTGTCAAAACCGCAGATTAGGCACTTTTTGTCAAGCTGTACAAAAACCTCAGGGGTAACGCCTGACCCCTGTTTTCTGGAAGCTAACCTAGAGTATTCTGTGTAGAAGCGTTTATTATAGCAATATCTGCAGTAACCTTTAGCATGGTGTGGCTTTTCTTTCTTGCAATCCATGCACGTTATGGTGATAGGTTTCCACTTGACTTTTCTGTAGCAGTTAAAGCAAAGTCCCTTTGCATGATGCTCATCCTCCTTGCCGCACCTTGGGCACTTTATTAGTCGCATTAATCAGCTTGACGAAGGTACGTATTTATACCTTTCGATACGTACTACAGATAATAGTCGTTATCAGAACGTTTTCTATGATTTGGCTAGCTCTTTTACCTTTGCGCTGTTAAGCACATGCGTAAGAAGTGCGTCAATGACCTTTGGGCCTACGCCGCGACCGCGCTGGACAACGTCCAAGCCTTCAGTGCTGATGAAGGCAAAGGCCCCACCTAGGGTCAGCACGCCTGAGTAAGCGTAACCAGGCTCAAGTCCGTACAATGGTCTACTCGCAAGGCGAATTGCGTATGACGCGCTGACAGGCGAGCAGCGCCGCAAGGCGTTGTGAATCAGCATGGCAAAACGTCTTGATACGCCTTCTGAGCGCAAGTAAGCATCAAGTGGCTGGTCCATAACGCCGCCTGCAGGAATGTCAGCGACAGGCATCTGACTACCCATAACTAGGCTGCTATTTCCTGTCTCATCCCTAACAACAAACCTATAGCCTCCTTCCTCAGAGCACTTTTGCACCAAATCATCTATGCTTTCCTCTTCTCTGGTGCTCAACCCTTTTCTCCTGCTTCTGAAAAAACCATCATATAGCCCCTCTACGAGCTTGTCTACCGGCTTTGGCCTTACCTGTGTGAGCAGCGCATACGCTTTTAAGTAGCCTTCTACGTAGCTCTGCAATTCTGAAAGTGATTGCGTTCCAAAAGGGCTTGTGATTGCATTCATGCTTATTTCCCCTTTACCCCGTAGCCTGTTGGCCCAGTGGTGGGAGGGCGGCTAACAAGGCAGACACGCCGTTTTCACCGATTGCTGCTACTTGCCTAAGCGATTCCAGCGTGAAGTCGCCAATCTTTCTAGCATAAGCCACCACGCCACCAACTGTTGGAACGCCTACGCCCTGGCCATTCCTGACATCGCCTGGGCTTTTCCCGATGCGCAGCATCAGGCTTAACCTGCCGAATCGGCCAAACGCCCTTGTAAAGTATACTTTCAGATTACCCACCAGCGCCGCAGCGTATTGTGGCTCTGCTCCTGTCTGCATAAGGCGAACCTCAAGCGGCAATAAGCTTAATTCGCCTTCTGAAAGCGATTCTGCTGCCGGAAGCTGGTTTCTGCTGACGATGCTGTAGGCGCTGTAACGCGGGTCCCTTACTATGAACCTGGCTCCTAGCTCTTTCAACGCCCTTTCGAAAATATCGTTTACCAACAGGCCCCGCGCTTCCATCAGGCTAAGCTTGCTTTCAATTCTGGGATCATTGTAAAACCTGCTCTCTAACCCCTTTACGGTGCCTGGACTGCGCTGGGTGCTGGCAACGTAGCCCAAAAAAGCCTGCCAAAAGAGCGGCGCAGTTAAGCTTAGAGTTGAGCGCGCGGCATCGTTAAGCGGCTCAGCTTGCGGCAGTTTAGCTGGCGACAGGTCAGCTGGTGAAAGGCTTGTTGAAGAATCATACACCAAGCATCTGAGGCGAAATTTCTCGACGTGCTTGATGGCGGTAACTACCCAGACGTCTGGCCTTGAAAATACCGAACCGATGACGTCGTAATAAGTTCCGAAGCTGGTCACGTCGGAGCTTGCAATTTTTTCGTCAAGAAGCTCTCCTATTCCCAAGGTTTCCTGGTTAAAGCCTGGCAAGTTTCTGTCAGCCGACTCAATAATCCTGGATGCAAAGCCGGAAAGGTAGTCAACAACATCAGGCATTGTTATGGCGATTTCGTATCTTTCTGCAACATCTTTTACACGCTCCATTACAGCTCTGCGGAGCTTTGCAGCCTTGTTCATTCCACGCTCATCAGCTGCGAGCGGGTAGGTGACGTATTTGGGAAGGAACATTCCGAGAACGCGCACCAAATCGAAGAATGGATGATGCTTATAATGGGGCAAAAAGCCGGCAACAGCTGCCTCAAACTCACTCCAAGGCTGCCTAGCTAAAGCTTCTTGCTCCTCTATCAACAACGCTTCTAAAGGCTGCATAGTGCACAGGTAGTCACTACCAATATTTAAACCCATTCACGCGCCATGTCGGGCTGCCTGTTCAGGTATGTGCAGCTACCTGCCGTTCGAACAATTCTGTCATGACGATTGGGGGCATGCGCGTATTTAAGCCTTGCTAGGCTTCGCCATGGACAAGAAATAAACAAATTTATATATTTGTTAGCTGAGCTATTTTCCCATAGTGCCATGTACGGGACAAACAACAGCCATTTGCCAAGGTCTAACCCGCCATCCAAGAGCGGCAGGAATGGGAAAGCCAGTGCCGGTTTGGAACAAGTGACAGTTGCAGCTGTTGACGAGTCGTATTCTACCACTCACTACAACCTTACCTACATGGTGGTTGTATGTTCTGTGCCAAAAGGCGGCGGCAGGGAGGAGCTGCCCAGGCCTGAAGCTGCACTAACGGCGCCTTTTGATTATGGGCTGGTGATAGCAAGCATGGTCCTCCCTCCCTGGGGGAATGGTCATAACAAGACAGATTTGTGGATCAACGGAGTGTGGCAGGGGCTTGATTACGCCAATGAGGAATTGCAAAGGCATGGCCGTTTGCCTGTGGAAGTAGCTTTCGTTGACGGCGATGAGCCTGGCGACTTCAAAAGGGCAGGCAGCCAGGCAAGCCAGGTTGAAGTGAGGTTTGCTTCCAAGCACGGAACGCGCAATTACAGAAGTGAAGTTGACCCGTTCGCAGTAATGCTGCTCAAGCTTGCAGATGGAGTTGCCAAGCTGGTAAGGCGAAAAACAGATGAAAGGGGCGATCTTGAAGTGATAATGTCACAGCTTGCCCAACGGCAGGGGCCGCTTCTGGCTTTCGCACCAGACCAGTTAAGGTACAACAGGGGTAGCGGGAACGGTCACGTAACCAAATAGGGACAAGAAAAAAGGCGAAGGTTGTGCGCAAAAACAGATAATCTTATATACAGGAACTCCCCAGAAGTGCTAAAATACCTTTCAAGGAGGTGTATTTGAATGGCAGGAAATGAAACAGTTGATACGGTATCGAAGTGGTTAGTCGTTATTGGAGGGCTCAACTGGGGCCTTGTTGGCGTTGGTAAGTTTGTAGGAAGCGACCTCAATGTCATCGGGATGGTACTCGGCGGCGTGGCTGGCGGAGTCGTCGCTAACGTTGTCTACGTGCTTGTTGGCCTTTCAGCAGCATACGCGCTGATGGGCATGTTCAAGAAATGATTAGGGAACACCAGATTCCCTTCTTTTTCTTCTTCTTTTTTATTCTTCTGCCTGTTCAAAAAGATTTATATATAACGTGTTCGCATAAAGTTTTTACATGGGCATTGAACAGCTTGCTACAGAGCTGAAGCTTCGCGGCTTTAGCGAAAGGACAGTAAAAAGCTACCTTTTCTACAACAACAAGTTCCTCCAATTCACTAACAAAGAGCCGGAAGCAGTTACTGAAGATGACATAAAGGCTTACCTTGCCCATCTGATGGGTGACAAGAAGAAAAACGCGGCAACAGTTGCCCTTGTGAGGGCAGCCTTGAAGTTCTTTTACGATGGTGTTCTCAAGAAGAACATTGTTACCTTGAAAACGCCGAAAATCCAGAAGAAGCTGCCAACAGTTCTCACAAGGGACGAGGTCAAGAGGCTCCTGGATTCTGCCCCTACTCAAAAAAGCAGGCTTATCATGATGATGCTTTACTCTTCAGGGCTCAGGATAAGCGAATGCTGCAGCCTCAAGGTGAACGACCTTGAGATTGCGCAAAAGGTAGGCTGGGTTCGGGATGGGAAAGGCGGCAAGGACAGGATTTTCATATTGTCGGAAGGAATTATTGAAGGGCTCAGGAACTACATCAATGGCAAGAACACAGAGCACATCTTCACAAATAAGGCAGGCAAGGCACTGACGCCCAGGAATGTGCAAAAAATCGTTGCGACATCTGCGAAGAGGGCCGGAATCGGCAAAACCGTAAGCCCGCACACCCTCCGCCACAGCTTTGCAACGCACCTCCTGGAAAGCGGCGAAAGCATCAGGAAGATTCAGGAGCTTCTTGGCCATTCCAATCTCCAGACAACGCAGATTTACACCAAAGTCTCGACGGAAGAATTGAGGAAGGTAAAGAGCCCCCTGGACAGCCTTTGATAACGGCTGCTGGATTCTGAGATTATAGAGAACTTTGAATAACCTCTATTTCTTATTCTACTTCAAAGTTCTCTTAGACAACTTTGACAAAATATTATAGATAATCAAAGTTGTCTATAACTTGCAATAAATAATCGTAACATTTAATAATATTATGACGTATTTAGATACTTAATATTTAATAATAAATTGAATTATTTAGTTATTATTTATCTTAAAAATTTTAATCATATTATCATGCAGTTGCGTGGGGCATGCAGGCAGTGCCGCAAAATGCCGAAAGTGGCTGCGGGAACGCGGCTGAACTCAAAGCCATGCGCTAAAGCTGCAGCAGCCGCCGGAACCAGCAATCGCGCATTAGGCACTATGCTGAAAAGTGAGGCGATATCTGCCACATGTTCTGCCAGGAACTATTTAGAAAATGGAAAGAATTAAATACAACTTTGGTCTAATAACCGTTATGGCAACAATAACAGTTAACGTGGATGATGAAGTTTACGGGAAGTTCAGAAAGCTGGCCTCGGAGGAGCATAATGGGAAGAAAGGCTTTCTTGGCGATGCCATAACTGACGCTATGAAAAAGGTTATGCAGGAAAGCGAAGTAGAAGCTGCCAGGCAAAGGCTTAGAGAAAAGCTGAGGCGCGGCTACAATTTGGGTGGCATGAAGGAAGGTTTCAAGCGAGAGGACTTGTATGAGCGCTGAAGAGAAAGTGATGATTGATACCAACGTATTAGTTTACGGCTTTGACAATTCTGAAGGGCTGAAGCACGAACTTGCCAATGAACTGCTAGAAGATGCGTTCGAAGGCAAACTCAGCATCGTTCTGTCTACCCAAATTCTTTCTGAGTTTTTTGTTAACATAACAGGCGAAAGAAAGAAAGCTGGGGTTAACACGCCTATGAGCGTAGATGAGGCAAATGCTCTTATCAGGGACATCTCTTCCGGCTTTCAATCCATCGCAGTTGTCAGTGTAAATCTTGCTACAGTCATGAAAGCGATGGAGCTCAAGGAGCTACCTAACAGTAGCTATTGGGACTGCCTCATTGCCGCAACAATGAAAGAGAATAACATCACAACAATTTACACAGAGGACAAGGCGTTTGAGAAAATACCTGGAGTTACAGTGATAAACCCGTTTGAGCATCCCAAAAAGGATGCCAAAACTATTTAAACCACTGCCTTGTCCGTTTGCAGTATGATTAAGGTCGCAGATGCCCGGGTTGGCACGTGCATAATGAACAGGGGCGAGCCTTCAAAGGTCACCCAGAAAGAGAGGGTTACAGTTGGAACCCATATGCACTCAAAAACCAGAATTACATTGCAGGGGATTTTCTCCGGCAGGAGCGAGGTCCTGACCCTAGGTCATCACGAGAACCTTGAGGATATTGAGATAATCAACAAGAAAGGGCAGGTTGTTGCGAAGGTGCCTCCAAGCCAGATTCAGATAATGGACCTGATCAGCTATGAGACGCTGACAGCCACTGTCAGCAACGACCAGTTTGCCAAGATTAGCGAGGGAAACATAGTTACGTTCATTGAGCTTCAGGGGAAGGTTATCGTGATAGAAATAAGGGAAGGGAAGGACTAGCGCTCCACAAACAAATAATGCTTCTGCGGCTCCATCATCTCAGCCACTATTCTTTTCTCTATGGCCTTTTCAGGGTCAGGCATCAGCTTCAGCCGCTCTTTCATTTCTTTAAAGCTGTCAAAAAGCTTCTGGTCCCTGGCTTCAACAAGCTCCCACATCCTTTTCTTGCCCATGCTCGGCAGAAGCTCAAGGCTGTGCATCCTCGTGCTTAATGGCTGTGCTGTGTTGAAGAAGCTAACAAAGCGCTGCTCGTTTGCCTTTACAATGTTGGCTATTACGAACTCAAGCTCGGCCTTGGCTGTTGCCGTCAATTTGTTTGGAGGCAGCCTGCCGTTGATGTGGTGAATCTTGTCGCGCTTGCCCTCGCCAATGTAGACCTCCTCGTGAGGCTGCAACGTGACTTCCTTTTTGGGCACAAGCTCAAGAAGCACGAAATGCGTTTTGCCCACTGCCTGGACTATCGGGGTTTTCATGTAGCCAGGCCTTGAATCGAAAGGGTAGCCGTTTGGCAGGAAGTCCAGCACTATGACGTATTCTTCTCTTGTTTTCTGCTGTTCCATTCCCCACCAACCCCGAGTTTAGACTCATATTACTCGCGACTGCGTTGTTTTTGCTATCATCACTTAATATGCGTAAACTTAATATGCGTAAAGGCGGCTTAAAGTATATAAAAACCTTTTGCACAAGAAGGTGTTTGTCTGACATCTGACAAATAGCTTTTGCCATAAAAATAACACATTGCCAAAGGTCAAAGCATGCGTAGAACCATACTCTGTTCTTACTTGCGAAAATAAACGCCACCCTCTCCCGCAACACAAATATCTGGCGCCCCCATATACTTCTCAGCGTCCAAACCGACTACGATGCTAAAAGGATTTGCTACTCTATTTATCTCTTGAACGAGCTCCTCAATGTATCTCTTGGCTAATTCCCCTTTTTGTCGTGGTAGGTTCCCGCCAAGAATAGAATCA
>JACPTF010000008.1 GCA_016192915.1 Candidatus Woesearchaeota archaeon
ACTGGGCATTCCGCTTGTGGAGATTGCAACCGGTCCTGACATGAAAACTCCTGAAGAAGTCAAGGAAGTTGCAGAGTACCTCGGCATGGTCCTGAGAAGCACAGGAAAAGTCAAGCGCGGATTGGGCACAATCAGGCAGGATGTCAACGTTTCCATCAGGGAAGGAGCGAGGGTTGAGATTAAGGGCGCACAGGAACTTCGCTTGTTGCCAAAACTGGTTGAGTACGAGGCACTGCGACAAAAGGGCTTGGTTGATGTTGCTGCTGAGCTGAGGAATAGAAATGCCTCTGTTGGGAAAGCTGTTGATGCAACAAAGGTGCTGAAAAACTGCGCGTCTGAGGTTATACTTTCAGCCACTGTGAAAGGCGGGGCTGTGCTGGCAGCAAAGCTTTCTGGCTTTAAGGGACTGATTGGGAGGCATTTCCTGCCTGAAGGGCATCCTGTTGTAAGGCTTGGAAAAGAACTCAGCGGCTATGCAAGGGCATATGCAGGCGTTGGAGGCGTGGTGCATAGCGATGAGCTGCCAAACTACGGCATAACAACTGCTGACATTGACAAGGTAAACAGATTTTTGGGTTGCGAAGGAAATGACGCATTTATCATTGTTGCTGCAAACAGGGAAAGTGCTGAAAAGGGAATAAAAGCAGCTCTTGAAAGGGCAAAACAAGCCATAAAGTGCGTTCCTTCTGAAGTCAGGAAGGCAAACGATGACGGCACAACCACTTTCCTAAGGCCCATGCCAGGCAGTGCGAGGATGTATCCTGAGACTGATGTTCCGCTTGTTGCACCGCAACTGGAGGGAATAACGCTGCCAAAGCTGCTTATCGAAAAAACAGCTGATTACCAGAAGCTAGGCCTTTCACCTGACCTTGCAAAGTCAATTGTTCGCAGTGACCATGCTGAGTTGTTTGAGGAGCTTATTGGCAAGTGCTCAAATCTCAGCCCGCCCTACATTGCCGATACCCTCATGAGCTTTGCAAAGGAAATGGCAATTCTGGGAGTTTCTGCCGAGGCTGCGGCAGCAGTAAGCGATGATTCGCTGAGGCAGGTTTTTGCTGCCGTGAATTCAGGAAAGCTGGCCAAGGAATCTGTTACTGCTGCCCTTGCCGAAGTTGCGAGGACAGGGAAGCTTGACTTATCAAAACATGAGGTAATGTCTGATGCAGAACTGGAAAAAGAGCTTAGCGCAATAATAGCTGCAAATAAAAACATACCGTTTAATGCCCTAATCGGCAAGGCAATGGAAAAGCTTCGAGGCAAAGCCCCTGGCCAGAAGATTGTGGAAAAGCTTAAATCGCTGTCGAAATAGGGACAGCCAGTGAATCACTAAAAGAGGTGTGCAAATAGATGCTGCTGTATAACGCAATTGGCTTTGTAGTCTCAGCCTTTGTCATGGTCAGGGCAGGCAGCTATGCCGTCAGGTTTATTTCCAGGATTGCAAAGGCCGACAACATAAGTCCATTCCTAACGAGCTTTTTTGTCATAGGGCTAGTATCCTCATTCCCTGAAGGGTTCATCTCAATAGTTTCTGCAATAAAGGGTGAGGCGCAGCTTGGCCTGGGAACCCTTCTTGGGGGGAATATAGCAGACCTTAGCCTGATACTTGGGCTTATTGGAGTTGCAGGAGGAACAATTCGGATACACAAACGCGAGTTTGCGCACGAGTTCTGGCTGGTTGGCCTGGTGATGCTTCCAATCCTTCTGGCGCTTGACGGCTCATTAAGCAGGTTTGATGGAATAGCGCTTGTCAGCGCATGCCTTATTTTCCTCGGCAGCATACTCGGCTCAGACAACGTGCTGTCAAAGATAGCCAACCACTCAAAAAAGCAGTTTGCGAGGAGCTTTGCCATGTTCCTGCTAAGCGCCGCAGGGGTTTTTGCGGCTGCAAACTTCGTTGTCAAGTTCGCTGAAGGGCTCGCTGTGGATTTTAAGATGCCCCTGCTGCTCGTTGGCGTAGCCTTTACCGCCTTAACAACAACGCTGCCGGAGTTCATCTTCTCGCTTAACGCGATCAGGCAAAAGCTTGGGGACCTGGCAGTTGGCGACATTTTCGGCACAGTAATCATTGACGCAACGCTCCTTGTCGGCTTGACCGCAATCATCTCGCCAATTGCGGTTTTGGGCATCAACATAGCCAACATTGCGGTATTCAGCCTGATAGCGGTTGCCACAACTACATACTTCCTGAAGCCAGGCAAAGTCTTCACAAGGGGAGAGGGCGTTCTTATGATTATGCTTTACATCATATTCATCGTTACTCAACTCACAGCTTCGCTGCAATAAGTTTTATAAAGTCACCAAAGTCGCATTCTACTTATCGCCTCCGTAGCATAGTAGCTATTGCGCTTCACTTGTAATGAAGAGGTCATGGGTGCAACTCCCATCGGAGGCTCTTTCAAATCACCGCAAAGATTAAATAACCTGATTCTCGCCGCTGCCGCATGGAACAGAACAGGCGCTATGCGTTGTGGCTTACGGGGATAATTGCCGCGGTTTTTGCGCTGCAGGTAATCTTTCCTGCTGTGACGTATAACTTCAGGCTGGTTTCTGCCGAGGCGTGGAGCAGGCCGTGGATACTGCTGACTGCAATATTCCTTCACGGCAGCATTGTGCACCTCCTTTACAACGGCCTTGGCCTGGCTATGTTTGGCAGCATACTTGAGGAGCTGATTGGCTCAAGGCGCTTCCTCATGGTGTTTTTTGCTGCTGGGCTTGTTTCGAGCATTGCGTCAACATTCTTTTACAATTCTGTTCTGGGAGCTTCCGGCGCAATCTTTGGCATTATGGGCGCTCTGACTCTTCTTCGGCCAACAATGACTGTTTGGGTTTACTACATTCCAATGCCGATGTACCTTGCAGCGGTAGTCTGGGTCATTGCAGACCTGTTCGGCTTTATCGTGCCGCAGGGAATTGCCAACGCTGGCCACCTTGCAGGGCTGGCTGCTGGCATTGCTGCGGGCTTTGTCATCAGGGGAAAGAAGCCGTTAAGCTTCGGCAGCAGGGAAAATAAAAGGGCAAGGGCAATACTGACGGCAGAGGAGTTTGACAAGTGGGAAAAAGAGCAGATGGGGAAGAAATGAAAAGGTTTTTAAATGGCAACAGCGGTTTTTATAGCCGGCAGTAGTCAAATAAAAAGAGAGGTGATGTTGTTAATGCCAGCTTTTGATGTCATAGCGGTGAATGTTCTTGGCGCTGTTGCTTACGGGGCAGGCGCTTACGTTGCTGTTGAGTATGTACTTCCAAAGGTAAAGGCAATAGCTGCAGAAGTGCTGCGCTACCCAAAAACTGCCGAGGCGCTTGTCTACCTGCTTTCAATAGTGGTATACCTGGCAGCAGCGCAGGGCATAATCGCTAGGGTTGTCGCAATAGGCATTCCGGCACTTAACTATGTCAACGTGTTGAACCCGGCGATTGAAGTGCTCAACGGCATGGTTCCTGTAATAAGGACAGTCCTGATAGGAATTGGAATAGTTCTCCTTGCTGAAAGGATAAGGCTCAGGGCCTAATCCCTTTTTCTTCTTTTTTGTTGTTTTTATCGATTTTTTGGTTCTACAGACCTTTTTCCTTGAAAAGATTTTTATACCGTTCTCCTATCGCGTGGTTTGCAATGGCGAAAGGCTTTAAGAAGCGTTACGAGCTGCTCAGGAAAAAACATAAGCTTCCAGCATTTGCTGAGCTTGACTCTGAGTTTGAGATAAGCAAGGTAGAAGCTGACGGCTTCATTCTGCAGGCAATACGCGAAAGAATGGCTGAAAGGACAAGCCATGTCAGAGGCGTTGTGGAAGAGGCGCTTCAGCCTGACACGAACCTTGCTAGCCTGTACGAGAGCAGGGTTTTTGGTGAAGAGGAGAAAAAAAGGCTTTTTGAGCTTTACAAAAAGCTGATGGCGGCAGACAGGAGAGCGCTTGAGCTTTTCATACTCAGTGATGAAGAACAGGACGCTTCATTCATCAAGTCTTTCTACGAAGAGTGGAAAAAGCTCAAACCTCAACTTGCAAAGTTTGTCAGGCAGCTCAGGGAGTCGTGGGAGAAGGACACCGAAGAGGGAGAAGCTGCGGGATACATGGGGTAAAAGAGCAATTCAGCAAGGGCATGAGACGAGGTTATAACAAATGGCACAACCCGCAACAAACCAAGCAACTGCTGCTTTGAGAGTTGGCATTCTTTGCCAAGGCCAAGGCGGTCAAGAGACTGGCATGTTTAAAGCTCTCCTCACAAGCCAAAACACCCACTTGAAAGACGCAGCAGAGAAAGTGCTTGAAGGAATTCTCAGGCAGATTAAACCTGAAGTGTTTGACATCTACTACAACGAAGGCGTTGACCATAAGGTAATTCACAACACCGTGAATGTGCAGCCGGCGATTGCAGCAGTGACTTTGGTATGGTACAGGGCTCTCGAGTCCGTTGTTGGTGAGAGAATAGTGCCGGATGTTGCAGGGGGCTATTCACTTGGGGATTTTGTCGCAACCAGCATGCTTGGAGTGCTTTCTGATGAAGACTTGTTAAGGCTGACAACTTTAAGAGGGGAGGTTTTCACTCCAATAAAACCAGGCCAGTTTTACCTTGTAACAGCGCTTACGAAAGACACGGCTCATGTTCACTGGCTTAACTGGGGGCTAAAAGGGACAGGCTACAGAGTTAGTATCAGGAACGGCTCAAGGCTGATAACCTTTGCGGGACCAGCAAGCTCACGGTCTGCCCTTGAAGAAAAACTTGTAGGCATGCAGGAAGATGGAACCGTAGCGAGGCTGATAGAGCTTGACGGAAGTGTTTATTACGTGCCATTCCACCACAACAAAGAACTCAGCCCTTATGCAAGTTTCTTTGCTTCCCTGCTTGAAAAATATTGCCGAAGGGAAAGCAAGGCAAGAGGGCACAACGTTTTCCTCGACCCACAGGGAACGTTTGTTACCAACGATGGCAAAAAGCTTGACAGCGGCACAGCCATTATGCGTTACCTTGCCTCAACCCACATTAAGAACCTGTGCAACTTTGCAGCCACGATGCAGATTGTTGGAAGAATGGCGGAGACAGTTATCGGCCTTGGCGAGCTTGGTCCGCAAAAGAAAAGCGCAGAGAGGGAAGGTTACATAAGAAATTTTGTCGTTGTCAACAGCGAAGCCGGCTTGGAAGAAGCCGCGAGGGTTTACAACTCCGCTTTAGAGAGGCGTTCACAACAAGCTGGCGAGCTGGCTCAGCCTTCAGAAGTTTTAGCGGTTAAGCTACAGCCACAAATTGTTACTACGTAATAACCTGCAGCAGAAGCGGCGCAACCTTCATGAACAGGAAAACATTGAAGGCGAAGTTGGTTGCCTCATAAGGAATGTTCCACGCCAAATCACCACCCGTAAGAAGGCTTAGCGAGAACATTGTCACATTGTAAGCAAGGACAAGGGTTATGCCTAGTGCCGTTATTCCAGAGCCTGAGAACACTGCTGCAGCGACAGCGATTATCGAAATGGTCAGCATTGAGAGCGGCAGCTTCTCATCAACCCTGCCAATAAGAACCTTTCCGAAGAACGTTGAAGCCAGCCCCACCGCAAGCCCCTGAGCCGGCCCGTAAGCCACAGCAGCGACTATCGTTGCCAGCTTAACAAGCTCAAAATTTATGGGTGCATTGAAATAGTTAAAGTAGAACGTGGAAAACGAGGCGGCCAGTATCAGAAGCGGAATAGCAAAGACTGTTTTTACTGAAACATTGAAAACAAGGGAAAAAATGAGAAGGACAGCCATTGCCGCAGCTATCTTCTTAACGTTCCCTCTGATAAAATCCCCTGCTGCCGCCAGTTTTGAGTGTTTTGCGTACATTTTGCAGCTATCCCGCCTTTGACTTGCTCCTTGGCTTAGCCATTTAATTAAATACTTTTCCAAACAGGGTTTTGCAAAAATTTATTAACAGCTGTCAAACTATCCAGTCCTAGCTGTGCCTGTAGCTCAGTCCGGAACAGAGCGAAGGGTTCCTAACCCTTCGGTCCAGGGCAGGTATAAGCAACAACAATGAAATCGTTGCTGCCACCTCTGGAATTCAAATCCCTGCAGGCACGCTCATATTCATGATTAAAAAGAGGAACTGTTGATGAAAAGAAACCTGCTGGTAGGCTTCCTTTCCATGATTATAGGCTTAGCCTTGTTTGGGCTCGTGCTGAAGCTTGCCGGGCTTGAAAACATAGTTGATTCGGTGAGGTCGTTCTCGCCTGCCTACTTTTTCCCATTCCTTCTTGTAAGCTTTATGCTATTCGTTGCAGCTACCTACCGCTGGAAAACCATACTTGAGGGCGAAAAGATACGAATTTCGATATGGACCCTGCTTAAGTACAAGCTGGTTGTTTTCGGGCTAAACTACCTGACGCCTTCTGCAAGGCTCGGAGGCGAGCCCGTCAAAATCCTTCTCATGGAACGCCAAAAAGTGAAATCGTCCAAATCCTTCGCCTCTGTTGTTGTAGACAACTTTGTGGGCATGGGCCTTGATGCTGTTGTTGCCTCCCTTATACTCCTGGTGCTGCTCGTCACGGGTGCGCATTTCTCAGAATCTGCCAGAAGGCTCTTCTTGACACTTGCCGCCTTTGCTCTTGTAGGAGTTACGGCATCTTACCTTCTCTTGGCAAAAAAAAGGGGAACAATCTTTTCCTACCTCCTTGCGATAGCCGGAACACTCACCGGAACAAAAAAACACAAGTGGTTTAATGTCTTATATGAGAATGTTGCAAAGGCAGAGTTTTACATGCGCGACATGCTGACAAACAGGCAAAAGTCCAAGAACCTTTTGCTTGCAATTCTCTTTGCTTCCCTGTCCTGGCCCCTTACCGTCATTCAGTACAAGCTTGCCCTGCAAATGCTCGGAATAGACGTGTCATTTACCCAGATTCTAATCAGCATAGTTATGCTGAGCTTCACAACCCTGATTCCAATCCCTGGCGCGCTTGGTGTGCAGGAAGCAGGCCAGTTTTCTGCGTTCAAGCTCTTTTCAGCAAACCCCCATGCCGGCATAGCCCTGTCCCTGGTTTTGAGGGCAAAAGACATGCTGTTACTTCTCGTGTCCTTCCTTCTTGTTTCAAGGGAAGGAATCGATGTCTTCAGGCTGATAAACAAGAAGCTGACTGATACGCTCAACGGCAGGAACAAGCGCAAAAACAAAAAGTAATCATATGAATTCAAACTTCTCGTGGAAGCCTTCAACAGCAGGCAGGAATGTTTTCAGCTCAAGGTACTTCTTTAGTGTGCCCTGCAATCGGTAAGCGTCCTGATAAAGCATTTTCCTGTTTTCCTCAAGGTTTTTCTTAATCAGCCTGGTTCTGAACCAGTAGTCAAAATACTTCAGGAGGGGCGTCTTGGAGATGTCACCAACCTCAAGGTAAGGCTTTATCATTATCCTGAGCTCGGCATGCTGCACCTTCTCCTTCTTCCCTTCCCTCATGATCTCCCTATCAGTCATGTTGATGACATTCCAGTCAATGTCGATATAGTGCTTATAGAAAGTTGAGCCGGCACCCGCAGGAACGCCGGCTTTTTTTGTTCGCCACCAAATCCTAAGCTCCCTTTCATTCGGGTTGAAATGAGTTCCGCTCCTAAAAAAGTAGAGAATCTCCATCGAAGACTCCATTGAAGCATCTCCGGAAGGGTCAGTATAATTGTTTTCCATGAGCCACTGCCTTGTCATCCTGTAAAGTGGCTGCATGACAAACAGGTCCTTGTAAACAACCTCAAGCTGCGGAAGCGCTATGTTCGGCAAATTCTGGCACCCTTTTTTTTACAATAGTTTAGTTTACAACAAAATCATGATATACTAAACACTATACTGGAATACTATAAATTGACTTGCGGATATATAAGCTTTTTGGAAGAAGCTGCGTGACAATTCATATTTTAGTCGGCAGCGTCGGTTGCGGCTGCCTCTGGAAATACCCCCAGCCTGTCTTGAGCAGATGCGTCAGGTTGTGCTCCCTTGCGTAGGAGACGGCTTCTTTAAACCTCCAAGCTATTTCCGCCTTGGGCATGCCTTTTGGATCAAAGTAAATGTCAGCTCCTGTGATGCGCTGCACATGCGGAAGCGGCTATGAAAGCCTTTATAAAACTCGCCAGTTTCCATTCCCTCATGCTGCTTGGACTTGTTGGGAAGCCGTCTTGCGGCAAGAGCACTTTTTTCAAGGCACTCACGCTGGCAGACGTAGCCATAGCATCATACCCCTTCACAACAATAAGGCCGAACAGGGGGGCAGGGCATGTCAGGATTCCATGTGCCGACACTGATTTCAAGGTACAGTGCAATCCCAGGGAAGGGTTCTGTATTGAACACAACAGGTTTGTGCCAGTAGAGGTGCTTGATGTCGCAGGGCTTGTTCCAGGAGCCCATGAAGGCAAAGGGCTTGGAAACCAGTTCCTTGACGACTTAAGGCAGGCAGACGCCCTTCTTCACATTGTTGATGCGTCAGGCAGCGCTAACGAGAAAGGCGAGATAGGAAAGGCAGGCAGCTACGATCCGGCTAATGACATCCGCTTCCTGGAAGAGGAGATAGACCTGTGGTACTTCGGGCTGCTGAAAAAATCGTGGGACAAGTTTGCAAAGGTCGCTTTCATTGAGCACAAAAAGCTTGCAGCGGCGGTTGCCAAGCAGTTCTCAGGGCTTGGCGTAACAGAGCCGATGGCTGAAAAGATTGTTGAAGAGCAGAAACTTGATGCCGAGAACCCGCTGAAATGGTCTGACGAAGATTTAAGAGGATTTGCCACAGCGCTGAGGAGGAAAACAAAGCCTATGCTCATTGCAGCCAACAAGTGCGACATTCCTGAAGCTGCAGATAACATCAAGCGGCTGCAGCAGCAATTCCCAAATTACAAAATCATCCCGTGTAGTGCAGATGCTGAGCTGACGCTTAAAATGGCAGCCAAGGCTGGGCTTATCAAGTACGTTCCCGGCAACAGCGACTTTGGAATTGTTAGCGATTCATCGTTGTCGCAGCAGCAACTGACTGCTCTGGACTTCATTAAAACAAACGTTCTGGACGTTTACGGGAGCACAGGTGTGCAGCAGGCAATCAATGCAGCAGTTTTTGACTTGCTGGGTTTCGTCGCCATCTTCCCCGGCGGCGTGAACAAGCTTGCTGACCAATTCGGAAGGGTGCTGCCTGACTGCTTCCTTATGCCGCCAAAGACAACAGCGCTGGATTTCGCTTTCAAGCTCCATACAGACTTTGGCAAAAATTTTATTCGCGCCATTGATGTCAAGAAGAAGCTGCCTGTTGGCAAAGACCACGTGCTTCAGAACAGGGACGTTGTTGAGATCGTGAGTGGGAAGTGAGAAGGAAGGAAAACAAAAATGAAAACTTTGGAGGAGAGAGTAGAACGCTGCGTAAATGGCTTCACCAAAGAGATTAGCAAGGTTCTTATAAGGAAAAAAGATGGCGGCAACAACAACGAAGGCAACGACTACACCATTTCCTATCTGGTGCAGAGGCAATGGAACCTGCAAATGTGTGTCAACTCTGTCAAGGTGTCGGAGCTTACGCCTGCCTACGCCAACGCCATAGTAGCAATGAGGGAAAAAACAACTGAGCTCGCGCCAGAGTTCCTTGAGAGTTACGGGCATCACTTGGAGCATTCGGAAGGCGTACAGGGCCTTCTGAAGCGAGTTTTTGAGCAAGATATTGGAAAAGGCATTGTAGCTATTACAGCCGCCGCTGTTACTTCCTGGGCGCTAAAATTATATACCCCGTACAGAATACCGTTCGGTGGTGGTGCTTTAATTTTTTCTGGCGCTTTAATTCTGGTAGTGTTAATCCAGAACTACGCAAATATGCCAAACAGCAGAGCAAGGCAGGAGAGAAGTAAATTTGAAGAGGCAGTCAGGGCAGAATTTTACAGGGTGGCCGGGCGCTCTTAAGTATTGCTCTCCGGCTCACTTCTTCCCGGCAGCAAAGCTCTTTATGATTTATATCTAAAGCGAAAAGCTTAAATACTTACGTTTGTATACAAACGTATGCTTGTTTCAAACACTTCAACGCTAGTGCTGCTGGCAAAAATTAGCTGCCTAGAAAAATTTATCGAGTCAGCCCCGCCAATCGTCATACCTAAGCAAGTTAAGGAAGAAGCCCTGTTTGAAGGAGAAGCTTACTATGCCAGGCTGATTCGTAAGATAATAGATGAAGGGAAGATAACAGTTACAGAAGCTGATAACGCAACAATCAAAAAACTAACCTTGCAGTTTCGGCTAGACTTAGGGGAAGCCGCAGCTTATGCAATCTTCGACATTAAAAAACACAAGGCGATATTAACCGATGATGGCGAACTCATCAAGCTGTGCCGCCTAGAAAAAATCACATTTATCTGTGCCATGGCAATAGTTGTTCGGTTATTTGAAACAAAAAAGCTTTCAAAACCCAACGCTTTGGAGAAACTTAGGACTTTGAGGGAGATAGGCAGATATTCACAAAGTATTTATGAGCATTTCAAATCAGAGGTGAAATAAAATGGAAACCGTTTCATCAAGGCTGAACACTGGGACTTTAGACCTTTTCGGGGAAGTTTTGAACGAAAAAAGGTCGGAGGTAGTTAGGACTCTCGTGGAGAATGGGCAAAAAACCAAAGCGGTTGAGCTCTATAAGGAAAAACGCGTGAGCTTGGGTTTGGGCGCAAAACTTGCAAGCGTGCCGCTTGGTGAATTTCTGGAATTACTAAAGCTGCATAATGCTGATTTAAACATCACTAGAGAAGATGTTGAAGATGCGCTCAAGGCAGCAAGAAGAATATTGAAATAATCACTTCTTCCCGGCAGCAAAGCTCTTTATGATGTCAACAATGTACTTTCCTTCCTCAAGCTTGTAGATAACCGGGTCGCCCTTGAAAAGGTGCACGAGGTCAATCTCGTATTTGCCAGGCTTGACAACCTTTATTGATTCGAGGTCAAGCACAACAGGCTCATCGGATGATGACTGGCCGACGATGTCAAGAATGTCCTGCTCAATCTGGTTCTTCTCCTTATCAGAGAGGTTAACAACCATCTGCTTGGCCTTGTTCAGGCTTTCCTTCCTTATGTAGAAAAAAAGCTTGCCACCGCAGCTGCACCCCTTAAGCAGCTCTTGCGATAGCTCATCATAGAACGTGTTGCATCTTACGCACTGGTGTGGCATGTTGTTTTTTTATTTGCTAGTTACCTCTTCCTTTTCTTCTTTCTCTCCTGAGTGAAGAGCTGAATCTTGTCAGGGTCCTTCTTTATCTCCTTTATGAGCGAAGCCGGCCCAAGGACAGTAAGCCCCTGGCGCTGGCCCAGAAGCATGTCTGTAATGTTGTTTTTCAGCATCCTGCCAAGCGTGCCTTTCCTTCTTTCAGGATAAACAACAGAAAGCTCAATGCCCTTAAAGCGGTCATTTATCTCCTCCATTGTCTTCCTAATGAGCTCTGCCTCCTCCTCCTTCCTCAGCCTGCCCTCAAGCACCACAATCCTCTCATCCTTGACCATTCCAAGAAGCTTCTTTATCCTCTCGTTGGATGTCAGGCCCTCAATTTCCTCGTAAGGCACGAATTGCAGCGTCAGCATCTTTTCAACCTCTCATCAGTCATCAAACTATTTCACCAGCTTGAACAGCAAATCGTAAAAGTTATCCATGTTCTTCCCGTACTTTGCGGAAATGCCCACAACCTCATATTGCGGGAAGGCGGCCTCAATCTTTTTCATATCCGACTTTTTCAGGTCAACCTTGTTGGCAACTATAAGCACCGGAATGTTCCTGGCCTGCAGGTTGCCAATTATGGTTATGTTAACCTGTGAGTACGGGTCATAAGTTGAGTCAAGCACGACTATGACTGCGTCCATATCATCAAGCCACTTTATGGCATCTATTACCCCCTTTGTTGCCTCCTTTGCCCTCTCCTTGGCCTTCTTAACACTCAGCCCGTGCTTGACAAAATCCTCATAATCAATCTTGGTGGCTATGCCCGGAGTGTCAACGAGGTTGAACGAAAGCTCCTTCTTGCCTGACTTAATGTTGATTTGCTCTTTAATCTTGATTTCCCTTGTCTCGTGCGGGATGGAGCTGACTATCCCCATATCCTCGCCAAGCCAGTCCTGGCAGATGCGGTTTGCAAGGGTCGTGTTGTGTGCTATTATTCCTGCAGAGGTTAGGAACGTGTGCGTGTCTTCTATTGTCACGTCATAAACAAACCCATCGTACGGAATCTCTTTTATTTCAACGATTTTATCCCACAAAGCGTCAGAATTTGCCAACCTTTGAAGCACTTCAACTTCCTGGTGCTGTTCTGCCGTTTGCTTCAGCCTTCTTGGAGTTATCCTGTTGTCCCTAACCATCCTTAGAACATGCTTATCATCAAAGTAGAACTTTGTCTGAGTTAGCCCGGAGCTTTTTCTTATCTTTTCCAACATATTCATAATCGGCAGAGAGAAAGTGTTCCTCTTCTCGCCAGCTTCGCACAAATGTGCAAGCCTGTCAGACTTATACTTAATGGAGAATCCAATCTTTTCCATCCAAGCTCTGTGATTCTCAGAGCCCCTTATCAAAAGCCTGTGATATAACTCGCCATTTACAACCTTTGGCATGAACTTCCCCACTATACCAAACCTGTTAAGCATTAGCTGTAGCTGCTCAAGCAGTTTTTTGCTCTTGCTTGCTATTTCAATCGAGGCGCCGCCGCTTCTTGTTTCTTTTGCCACAGAGCCTTCACAGTCTGCATAGACCCTTAAAAACTCTGCAATCAAGTCGTCAGGCAGCCCCAAAAACTGGTCTGGTATCGCCTTACCTTCCGACGTTGCTGGCTTAAGCCCAAGTGATAACTCCAAGTAATCGGTGAGGCTTTTCGAATTAAGCTCCATCTGTGGAACGCCTTTGTTTACGCGTTTGATTGGCTGAAGCCTAAACAGCATGCCGCTGACCATTTCAAAATCTGCAAGCAGGTTCTCGTCACAATTTGAAAATATTATTCTGTTTTTTGTGTGATAAGATTCACTTAGCACGTACGCTACAAACCTGACCAGTTCCGAAGTGATTGCAGAAGGAGCGGTTATAGATTTAGGCTTGTGGAATGCCGAGATTGCCTGGACAGTGCCATCATTAAGTACGATCAGCCTTTTTGAAACGCTATTTAGCTGCAAACCTGAAGCCAGCTTAACATTTTGTGCCACGGCAACAGAGTCCTTTAGCTTCAGGTCGGCTGCCTTCACCTTTTCTACACCAGCGTCAGAAAGCCTTATCAAAGGATGAACAGGCGTTGTTTTTATCATCCTGCCACTGCTTGTCCTTATCTGAAAGACCGTGCCACTATACTTCTGCGCATACAGGTGTGTTACCCTTTTATTAACCATTTCAAGCTTTTTGGTATCGAAGCTTGGCACATGCAAGCCGAGGTCATCGCACTGAATTATTACTTCAGAAGCTGCGCTCATGTCAAAATTGTCCTTCCTGCTGTTTACATAGTCAAACAAAGCCTTTATCGGCAGCACCTTGCCGTTAGCTAGCACTACCTCCGTGTCAGGGGTTACGCACTTGCCGCCATTTGGCGGGCCATAAAGCCCAAGCTTTACGTGCTTTTTCTTCCTGAACAAATCCTTTAGAACCTTCTGAATGAACCTGTTTATAGCGTCAAGCATTTAATTCTGCACCTTTTTTATGGCAACGGTTAAGATTTGTCGCAGCCGCTAAATCCGGCCGCCTTGTTTCATTTTGCATATCCTGAAATACCTATAAAAAGGTTTTGTTTTGGGGAACATCCCTATTCAGCGGTTTTGCAGCCAAAAACTTATTAAACGCCCGGCGATGATTATAGGCCCATGGAAGAGGTTGTGCGGCAGGACATTCTTGAGGTTATAGGGGAAGGGCTGGTGGCTCTTCACGATGGCGATGCCTTCCGGATAAAGGAGCTGAGCAACAACGTCATCCATAACGCCTCCATATTCCAGGATGAGGACTCCCTTGGAATAGCTGTCCTGATGTATGCCCTGTCAAAGGTCATGGAAAGGGGCAGGCTAGACATTGCAGAGGTCGAAAGGTTTCTTGAAAGGGCAAAATCAGCGCTTGAAGCTTATAATTTTGAGAATTACAGGATTGCAATAAAGTTTGCAGTGAGGAAAATCTCCGAAGCCGACTCTCGGCTCAAGATTTTTGTGAGCAACGTCATAGAGCAGGCCCAGCTGAAAAAGGGCTGCAAAATATGCATGCATGGCGTTTCTGTATCAAGGACAGCAAACATCCTGGGCGTGTCAAGGTGGGAGCTTATGCAATACCTTGGAAGGACAACATTCCACGAGGACATGCCGGAAACAGTAAAGGCGGCAGACAGGCTCCAGTTCGCAAGGAAACTGTTTGGAAAAATAGCAGAGTGACTGAGAGTGACTGAAATGACAGAAAATACGGCCCCAAAGGAGGCAGCAAAGCACAGCCACGAGTATTTTATAGGCCCAGGCTATGTGAAGAAGCTGAGCGAGCTTACAGGCTCAAAAACACTGGTCTTCGACACAGGGCCTTTGATAAGCCTTACCACAAACAACCTTCTAAGCACACTTGAGCAGCTAAAGGAGCGTTACAGCGGCAGGTTTGTCATCCCTGAATCAGTAAAGGATGAGCTGGTTGATGAGCCTTTGCGCACTAAAAAGTTCATGTTTGAGGCAATGCAAATCCAAAGGCTGATAAGCACAGGGGTGCTTGAGGTGGTTGAAGACACTGACACGAAAGAACTCACGCTTGAGCTGCTCCGGCTTGCGAACAATTCTTTTGCCGCGAAAGGAAAAGCAGTCCAGGTTGTGCAATACGGCGAGATGGCGAGCGTTGCCGCCGCAAAGCTGCTTGGCGCAGAAGCCATGGTTATGGACGAGCGAATCACACGCGAACTCATTGAGCACCCAGAGCACCTCGCCGAGCTCATGGAAAGGAGGCTCCACACAACCGTTGCGGTCAACAGCGAAAACGTCTCGCTGCTGCAGCGGTACGTCTCCAAAACGAAGATACTGAGGTCTGTTGAGCTGGTCACAGTTGCGTTTGAATTTGGCTTGCTTGACAGGTACATAGCAGCCGGGGAGGAAAATGCGATACCTGAAGTCAGGCAGAAGCTGCTTGAAAGCGTGCTGTGGGGGCTGAAGATGAACGGGTGCGCGATAAGCAGCAACGAGATTGAGCAGGTTGTCAGCACTGTTCAGCGCCATGCCTAATCCTTCTTCCTAATCTTCGCCACGAAAAACCCTTCGGTGTTGTTGTCTTGAGCCAAATAGCAATGGCTGTAGCGAAAGCTTTATATATTATTACGTAATTTTACGTAATATGGTAATGTTACTGAGCAGAATAAGCAAGGGAACCGTGATGGACCAAATTTATGTTCCAAAGATACGTGCTCCCGGGTTTGAAAGGGGCGTCACTGTAGCCATAACGCCACTGCAAAGCAAAGCAATTACAGAAATTTATCGCCACCATGTACAATATCTGGAGCCGATAAAAAAGATAATAGTTGATGAAATTTTTAGTTATTTCGAGCACGTAGATAACGTGCTCGTGGCAGGTTCTTTTTTGGAAGAGGGCTTTGAATTTGAAGATATCGATACGGTTGTTTTGACAGAGAAAAGCATAGATAATGCAGCCATAAAAACGCATTTCAAAGCGGCACTTGGAATTGATATTCACATAATTTGTCTGCCATTAAAAGAGTTGCTAAGAGGAATAGATAGCGATCCGCTTTTTCAAATGTTGCTGAGCAGGTTCGTTGCAAAAAAACGCCTTCTTGTTCCTAAAGACAGAGCAATTAAGTACAAGTTATTGGATTTGCAATTATTGGAGAGCAAGACGTTGATAGACGGGTTTGATTTTTTAAATGGGCGGGAAAAGTACAAGTTGACAAGGAATGCCGTTGCTATTGCATCTTTTCTGAATAATAAACCGCTAAACGCTTCTTCAGTTGATAATGAAATAGAGCACTATTTTGGAGAAATGAGTGTTATAAGCATTAAAGAAAACATTATTGGCGCAGAATTTCTATTGAAGTATAAGATATTTCATAAAAAATTACTCAAAAGAATTTTGGAAGGAGTAAAAAATGAGCCAAAATAGAAAAAAGCTTATTCGAGTGTGTATTGGCAATTCAACAACCGTTGTTGTTCACAGAATTTTGGGAGATTCGACCGAAGATACTGGTTTGAAGAAGTATTACCAAAAAGAAGCAATAAACGCGTTGAGAATAGCGGAAACCTGCAGAGAAAAAATAAATCCTAAAGCAGAGCCTCTTTCTGAGAAAGATGCCTCTATTGTTCATAATAAGATTATTGCTAATGTCACTAATGAGCTAAAAGCACGAATAGCAAGAGGATATGAAAATATTCGGTTTGAGGAAATTGAAATCTATGTTGCCGAGCTATTAAAGGAGTTACAAATACTATAAATCATTCATTTTTCCTGATTCTCGCTACGAAAAACCCTTCGGTGTTGTTGTCTTGGGGCCAAATCCCCAGGCACTTCCTGACTTCGGGGCTGTAGCTGCTTTTTTCGAAGTTAAGGATTGGATTGCTGCGGTTTATGTCAAGTTTTATCTCCTCAACAGACACTTCTTTCGGATATTTTTGCAGCAGCCAATCAATCACGCCCTCGTTTTCCTCAGGCTCGACAGAGCAGGTTGAATATACCATTGTTCCGCCGCTTTTGAGCAGCGAAAATGCAGTATCAATCAGGGATTTCTGCTGGTTGGAAAGCCTCCTCACCATCAAAGGGTTCCAAATCTTGAGCGTTTCAGGGCTTTTCCTTATCGTGCCCGTGCCGCTGCATGGCGCATCAACGAGAATTTTGTCGAATTTTGTTCCAAGGCGGTGCAACTGCTGCCCTCGTGCCTGGCTCTCAACAACATTCATCGCGCCAATGCGCTGCAAATTTATGCCGAGCGGCTTCATCCTGTCGCCAGAGATGTCGTTAGCGACAATGATGCCGTTATTTCCCATCATCGCTGCCATCTGCGTTGTCTTGCTGCCTGGAGAGGCGCACATGTCAAGCACAATTTCTCCAGGTTGCGGGTTCAGCACGACTGCGGGAATCATCGAAGCCGCTTCCTGGATGTAAAAATAGCCTAAAGTGTGCTCCACAAGGTTGCCCAGGTCGGTTCGGTCGCCCTTAACCCAGAACCCCTCCTTGCACCACGGAACCTGGTAAAGCGAAAAGCCCTGCTTCTGCAGTCGCTCCTTCAGTTCGGCAACAGTAATTTTCAGCGTGTTGACCCTGATGCTTTTGTTCAAATAAGAAAGCGAATACCTGATAAAATCATCGTAGCTGCTGCCGAGAAGATGCCTGTAGCGCTGCTCGAAGTCTTTCTTGACTGATGCACGGGCTTTGTCGGCTTCTGGCAGCGGTGTAAGTTGCCGCAGTTGCTGTGGAATTAGGTCCATATGTGTCAAAAGAATGGTAAGATGTTAATAAAAGTTGCTTAAATTTGGGCTGTTAAGTCTTATGGATATAGATTTCTGAAAAAAAGACGATGATTAATTGGATGACCAACCATAGAATAAGGGCAGCGATTACGATTGGGGCGATTATCTTTACCATTTCAGGAAACTCAAGAAAGGTAATTATTTTATCGGAGATGGGATAGAAGGCAATCAGCGCAATAGTGATTGTTGTCCAAAGCAGATATTTATTGAATGATGTTTGTTTTTCCTGTAACTTCAACTGGTTCTGTTGAATTTTTCTGGTTTCAAGTGCATCCTCCAGTTGAACAACATCCACGCAGCCATAATGATTATGTGGAATAGAAGTCTTACATTTTGGACATTTCAAATGATTAACTGGTGTTGGTTGCGGTGGAAAATAAGCCATTTTAATCACGTTCAATAATTAGTTTATCTCCTTTTGCTTCTGCCTTTAACTCATCGCCTGTTTTCCGGTCCACTTAAATTCGTAGGCGTTAGCGCCTGCAAACCTCTCCCTTTATCTCAAGGTACTGCTTTGGAGTAAGCTTTGCAGCCCTTGCGCTCTGAATCTGGCTGTCGATTATGACTTTCTGCTGCCTGCTCCAGTCTTTTGAAGGGTGTGTCCTGACATAGTCTGCCCAATACTCCACGAAATTCAGCCTATCCTCTGTGTTGTCCTTTCCTGGCTTAAGCCATTTCATCTTCAATCACCATTTTCAGCAGTTTAACCTTACCATGGTTGATATGTTCCTTAAATAACTTTTCGATGTAAGCAGCATCTTCCAAATCCTTGTCTGACTTAAGGTAATAGCGCTTATAAGCAATCTGTCTTTCAAGGGAGGACAGCTTAACTTTACCTTCTTCCATTACTACTGTAAGAGAATCGGCAAAAGCCATCAAAGCAGATTTTTTCTTTGCAAACTTCACTTCAAAATTCGGGATGGTTTCGCCTTCATCCGCAAATCTTATCGAAAGCCCTTCCTGAATGTAACTGTAGATTTCATCAGTGCTTTCACCATTTAAGCACCAATAGCCAGCCTCCTTTAAATCCTGGTAAAGAGCTGCGAACTGCATCTTGCTTAGTTCTTTAATGAAGATGTCAATATCTTCTGTAGCTCTGGAGCGGCCAAAGAGTATGGACACGTATCCACTAACAATGACATAGTCTGTATGCTTTTCAAGTATTTTGATGAATTTAAGCACAGACTTATCTAACTCGTTAAGAACTTTATCAAGTTTTATCGTTTTGTCATCTACAAATTCCATATTTTTAATATCAGTGCTATTTTGCATATAAATCTTGTCAGAAAGAGGTCCTATTTAAACCCTAGCCGGGCAGTTGTCCAGTGTCCAGTGGACCCTTTTTGCTGCTGCAAAAAGCGCCCCCGGAAAAACGCTCAACCAAAAACGAAGCTAATCCAGCATCTTTCCCATATAAAGCCCATCATAATCATAGCCGAGCTTCTTGTAATATTCCCTGGCTCCAACCCCTGAGGTTACGAGCATCTTGTCCATCCCATTTTTCTTTGCAATTTCCTCGGCAGCTGCCATCAACTTCCTTCCGAATCCCCTGTGCTGAAGCTTTGTTTTTTCATCCGGCTCGTTTCCTATAGCAACAGCTGTTGCGTAGACGTGTAGTTCCCTTATTATCGCTGTTGTTTTGGTGATTTCAGGCCTTAACTGCTGCGATGGGAACCTCATCCTGCAAAACCCGATAATGGCGTCGTTTACTGGGTCTTCTGCTGCTATGAAGAACTCCTTTCCGCCGCTGCCTTCGTACTCTGAAACTGTGATTTCACTTTTTCCGCTCCAGCCCCTCCTCCCAATCTCTCTGCAGCGGATGCAGCTGCAAATTATCCCTTTTTGCCGCTGCAATTGCTGAACGTACTGTCGCAGGTTTGTGCGGTCAATCCCTGCAGACGTAACATAAGTTGGTATATCCCTGTTTATGCGCATTATCCTGCACCACTTTGGAACAAAGCGCTTGAATTCGCTTATTACTTCTGCTGCTTCTGCAGTTGTTATCGGCTTGAATTTTTCCTGCTGCCACTGAGTGTAAAGAGGAGTCCCTTTTATGACGAGGCAGGGATAGATTTTCAGCATGTCAGGCCTGTAGTCAGGATTTCTGAAGAGCTCCTTGAGCCCTTCCAAGTCCATTTCGCGGCTGCTGCAGGGAAGCCCAAGCATGTAGTGCGCATTTATTTTCAGGCCAAGGTCCTTAAGCTGCTGCAGCGATTCTTTTGCGTCCTTGATAGTGTGGCCCCTGTTGGTGAGCTTCAGCTGCTGCTCATAAACAGATTCAATCCCTAATTCAACACGGGTGCAGCCAAGCTTGAGCATGTGGTCACCATGAGAAGCCCTGCCCCAGTCTGGCTTTGTTTCAACAGTCAACCCGATGCAGCGGACTTTTGCTGTTTCATTAATTTTCTGCTGCCGCAGCAGGAACTCTGCGGTTGTTTCCTTTTCGCTGTCATAGCCGCTGCCTTTTTTGAGCTGAAGCATTCTTTCAGTTACCCTTCTTACCCTTTCCTCATTTTTGAACTCTCCTGGCATTTCAAAGAATTCCTTATAATGCCGCAGGTCAATTTCATCACTGCCCTTCCCAAAAAATTCCTTGGAAAAGTCGTTCATTGCCTTGAAAACGTGCCCGGCAAATTCCTCCTTGTAGTCCTGCGGCATCCACGGAAATGTGCCTCCTTGGATGATGAGCTCAACCTTGTCAAAAGACTGGCCCGTGACCGCATACTGCTCAAGCCTGCTGAATACCTGAAGGTAGGGGTCAAAACCGGCCCGGATTGCCCTCATAGTAGCAGGCTCCCTTCCAGTATAGCTCTGAGGCACGTCGCCAAAAGCAGAGTTTGGGCCTCCTGGGCAGAATGTGCACCTTCCGTGAGGGCAGCCGTACGGCTTAGTCATTAATGAGATGCTCGCTATGCCTGAAATGGTTCTGACAGGCTTTATCCTAAGCTGCTGCTGCAGCTGCTTTGCTTCCGACTCGGGAAGGTTCAGGAATACCTCAATGTCATTGGGTATCTTTCCCATGCCGTACTTTTGCGTCAGCTTGATTTTTACCCTGGTTGCTTCATCCTTGCTCAGCTTTTCCTGTTTCAACTCGCGGGCAAGCTCGCTGTAAAAGTCCTTCGGCATAAGACGATAGAGAAACTGCGGTGGTTTATAAAGGTTGCAGAAGCTTTGCGTGAAGCTTCACAGATGCTTAAGAATTTCCCTTAAGTCCTTCTTGCCTATTATTACATCGCAATGCTCCTTCAGTTCCTGCCTTGCATTGAACGCTATCGGTAAGCCGCACTCCTTTGCTATCGGGATGTCGTTGACGCCATCACAAACCATCGCGGCTTCTTCACGCTTAAGATGAAGACCTGCAATTATGGCTTCAAAGAACTTAACCTTGCCCTCGTAGTCGCATGGAAAGAATATCCAGTCGATAAGCTTGCCTTTTTTGTCAAATATAAGGTCGCATGCGGCGACAATATAATCAATTCCCAGCTCCAGCTTGGCCCTTCTTGCAAGGTGGTGGAAGCTGCCGGTTATTACGGCAGTAATATAGCCTTTCCTTTTTATTTCGGCAACAGCTTCCCTCGCCCCAGGCATAAGCGGAATAGAATCAAGCGTTTTCTCAAACTTTTCCCTGGTAAGATTGTGCTTCCTGTAGAGCTTGACAGTCTCATCCATCCACTCAATGAAGTGCTTCAGCTCCCCGTTAATCCAGCGCTCTTTCAGCCTTTCCTCTTCCTCAAGCGTGTCCGCAGCTTCAGCTACAAGCTTCCAGGAGCTTGCCCCAACCTTTTCGCGGTGCTCAAAATAGCCAACATCAAACAGAACTCCATCCATGTCAAAGAAGACAATTTTGATTTTTGGGTGTTTCATACCGGCCTCATTTTACGTATTCCACATTACCTAAACCTGCAAATTCTTTGTCTCCTGTGAGAAACTTTATGTTTCTTGATTTTGCCAGTACGTAGCCTATGCAGTCAACGTAGGAAAGGTGTTTGCCTTCCCTCCTTTCAGAGGCTCTGAACTCATTTGCCTGAATGATGACCTCATCACTTATCGTGACAGCGAAGTTCAGCAACCCGTAATAATACGTGTCTGCAATTTCCTTTCCCTTCTTCACTAGCAGGCCATAGTGCAGCTCCATCAGGTTCAACGTGGTCGTTATGATGGCAATGCCTTTTGCGTATGGCATGTATCTCTTGTTGCCCTCTATAACCTCAAAGAAGGCGTAGGTATCAAAAAACAGTGTTTTTAGGTTTTCCACCCTTTTCTCACCATGTCCTTGAATTCCTGCCCGGTCATCCCAGTCTTCAGTGTTCCGAAGATGTGTGACAGGTTTGCTTCTTTTACCACTTCAATGAGCACTCTCTCATTCTCCTTCAGCTTTTCCTTATCAATCAGTTCCTTCGGCAACACAACACCAATTGAGTTCCCCCATCTCTTTAAAACAACCTCTATGGCCATTCCGTTCACCTCATTAGTTATATTTACATCTAACTAGAATATAACTACTATTTTAACCTTTCGTTTTTCAGCAATCAGTAGCCCTGCACCTGGCTTCCAAGGTATTTGAAAATGCTGAGGACTGCCTTCACGCCCTCGCCTGCAGCGACGATTATCTGCTTTTCAGGAACGTCTGTAACGTCGCCTGCAGCAAATATTCCGGGAACAGATGTGAGGTTGCTCACGAAATGTTCAGTGTCGTCATGAATGATTATCTCGTTCCACTTGTTTTTCTGCGTAAGCCTGTCAAAGTCAACGCTGGGGATGTAGCCTATTTCTATGAAAACCCCCTGCACACTTATCGTTTTTTCGCTGCCGCTGCTTTGCCTGAACTTAACGCCTGCCACGGTTTTCTCGCCAACAATTTCCGTTGTCAACGAGCTGTTAAACACTGTTACCTTCCTGCTCTTCCTTATGCTGCCCATCATGATGGCATCGCCTTTCAGCTCAGGATTGATATTAATTATGTAGACCTTGTTCGAGTATTTTTCGGCAAGCAATGCAGCATCCATTGCCGAGTTGCCGCCTCCGATAATCGCAACACCCTTGCCAGCGAAAACAGGGGCATCACACGTTGCACAATAAGTAACGCCCTTGCCAGACAGCTTGTCCTCGCCCGGAACATTGAGCTTTCTTGGCTTTTTGCCAGAAGCGATTAGAACAGCTTTGGTTTCATATTTGGCTGCTGCTGTTTTTACGGTGAAGTTTTTGCCGCTCTTCTGAATGCCAAGTGCCTTTTCGCCTTCCTTTACTTCAACACCGTACTTGTTGATGTGCTTCTCAAAAGAACTGGAGAGCTCAGGGCCGTTTGTCGAGGGAAAGCCCAGATAGTTTTCTATGTCGGCACTTATTGCGGTCTGCCCTCCAACGTTTTCAGCAATTACGATGAAGCTTATTTTTTGCCTGGCTGCGTAGACTGCTGCCGCCAGGGCAGCAGGCCCTCCCCCTATTATTACAAGATCATACACAACAACCACTCTTTTTTACTTTTTCCGCCTTTTTCTTCTTGGCCGAAGCTTTTTTCCTGTTTTTTTACTACCAACAAAAACACCATGGAACCTGCAGATGCAGTTGCCCTTTGCGCTGTAGCACTTCACGCATTCATCCTCAAGGTGAAAGCCGCAGCTGGGGCATTTCATCCTGTGATGGGAACGGTACCCGCAGCGCCCGCACACGTAAAGCTTTGCCATTAAAAACACACCTGTGGCAATAGTTGTGTTCCGGCTTTATAAGTTTATCTTTGCAAGCGGCAAGCTTATGCAAGCTTGTCTTTGCCGGTGCAATTGCCGCAGTAAAAATTTACCGCTTCTCACTTGCCAGTTCTTCAAACTTTTTCAATGCCTTCAGCTGCGCAGCTGTCGGGTGGATGCCTGGCCTTTTCTTCCTTACAGCCGCAACGGCTTCCTTCGCAGAACTCCCCTTAAGAATAAAATACGCCGCAACCAGGGTGGGAGAGCGGCCGTGGCCTGCCTTGCAGTGCACATACACTTTGGTTTTCTCCTTTACCAGAGTATCAATCGTTTTCGCGCCAAACAGCAGCTGCAGCTGTGAAGGAGCGTATTTGTCCTTTGTCGGCAGCCACAAGAAGAGTTTAACCCCAAATGGCGTGTCTATGTGCTTCCCCCTCAGGCTGATGTCTGCAGTAACACCCCTGTCCAGAAGCTCTTTCCTGAAGTGCGGCTGGCAGCACATGTCAGTGCCGAGAAAAATCTGCGGGGTAATGCGGGAGTACTCAAAACGAGGCGTGCCGTGAGGTATTATCTTGGTATTCGCCATTTGTTTACCCAAACGAATCCTGCCGCTGCCAATATAAAAGTTTATTGCTTAAGATTAACAGCGCGCCTCGTTATTCCCAAGTTGCAGCTGTGATGCTTCCTGCACCAGTCCTCACACTCATGTGCCAAGTTCTCTGTTCCATAAGCAAAGCCGCACTCCTCACATACGAAGAAGAATTTACCCTTGCTTGCTGTTTTGCTTACCATTTTTCATCTCTATGAGTTCAACAAGCATTAAAACCTTTGCTTTAACTTGAAACATATTCGCCGCCACACAAATCTTTATAAACGGCAAATCCCAGGATTTTGCCCAATCAAGTGGTAATATTGAGGGGTGGTAGTGATGGACAAAATGAAACTACTGGAAGAGCTGAAGCAGCGCATAATGTCAAACAGCAACATCCAGGATGAGCAGCTGGCAGCCGACATTGCCAGAAAATGGGTAACCGCTTAACAGCGGCTTTTTCTTATTTTCTTTTTACTTTTTGCAAATAGAAAAGTTTAAATACCCCTAACCCCAAAAACATGGGTAAGCTTGTATTTTTGTTATAAGCATTTAAAGTGAAAAAGAGGAGGTAGGTATTATGAATGCTTTTTGGCGCTCTAAGAAAGGCCAGGCTGCTATGGAGTTTTTGATGACGTATGGCTGGGCCATACTTGTCGTCCTTGTCGTTATCGGAGCACTGTCCTACTTCGGGGTTCTATCACCGGCTACGCTGTTGCCTGAGAAATGCACGTTCCCGGTCAGTGTAAGCTGCACGGACCACGCGGTTACTGGTACGTATGTAGCTCTTATTTTGCAGAACGGCGCGGGTAGGGACATGATTATTAGAGGTGTGACAGCTACAGGTGAAGGTCTTGGTGCAGGTAATATGTGCTCAACAAAAGTTGGAGGAGGGGCTCCTCTACTCGCAGATACCTGCCCTTCCTCAACAGGTATAGGGGTTAACGGCTGTACCAGTTCAAGT
>JACPTF010000003.1 GCA_016192915.1 Candidatus Woesearchaeota archaeon
ATGAAATCTGAAAAGGGCTATTGCCCGCGACCGCTTGAGGTGGCTTCGGATTTCCTCAGCAAGAAATGGACGATGTCAATCATAATCACAATAGGCAACTTTGATCATTTAAGGTTTAACGATCTCAGAGAAAAACTTGAACGTGTAACCGCCAAAACCTTAGCAGATCGTTTAAAGGAACTAGAAAAAGAAGGCATTGTCAACAGGCAGTCATATAACGAAATACCTCCAAGAGTGGAGTATTCATTGACAAAAACAGGGAAACAGTTAATGCGCGCCCTTCATCCAATAATCCACTGGGCAGAAAGGAAAAGAAAATAGGCGTTTTCCCTTTAATCATAACATACCAAAAGGCAGGTTTTGCGAGTTTTCACAAATCTTTAAATAAGCACCCGGAACCCAACGGCGAATGATACTTTACCTGCTGCCAATACTTGACATCGTTACAGCAGCAGTTCTTATGCTGCACGTGCACTTTAACATTTTTCCATTTGTCGTGGTGCTCGTGCACGGCATATACCTCAGCTTCAAAGGGGCAGTATTCGCCAGAAGCGACTTTGCCAGCAAAATAGACCTGCTGTGCGGAATTTACATAATGCTGGTAGCGTTTGGGCTGTTTGCAAATAGCACGATTGCACTGATTATCTTAATCTGGCTCATGCAGAAGGCGGTGCTGGCGCTTTTGCCTTTGCGGTAGAAATAGGGGCGCCGCGGCCGGGAATCTCACAGATTACTGTTTTGAACCCGGAGGAGGGGTCTACTCCCTGGTTTCTGAGGCCAGTGCAGTTACAAATCGGCAGCGGCCGATTGTACATTCCGCTAGCGGAATTGTACCAGCTCCTGCTCCCGCGGCAGCCCCATAACACTAATATGAAAATTCTTGATAACCTTTTCGCCAAATTTTCCGAAAAATTTCCAAAAAGGCAGCAATACTTACAGCATTTGTTGGAAGAATTTCGGTTAATTTGATAATTTCCGAAAAACGTTCATAAATATTGAAATAAAAAATAGAAAAGATTAAATATAGCACAATGCTTATTACTTAACAGGAGGGGTCAACTTTAGGCGGTTAGCCAGCACTGCCTTTTTCTTTTCTTTTTAGCGGCACAAAAGTGAACAGAGTAAATACAAATCCAAACAGCAAACTTTATAAACCAGCTCAGGCTCCGATATTTTTTTAATGACCGGGGTGGGGGCGTTAAAATCAGCAAAGCTTGTTCTTCAAGACGGCACTGTTTTCAATGGCAAGTCATTCGGCGCAGAGGTAAGCGTTCCTGGCGAGGTCGTGTTCAACACAGGAATGGTTGGCTATCCCGAATCGCTGACAGACCCAAGCTACAAGGGACAGATTCTCGTTTTGACTTACCCGTTGATTGGCAACTATGGGGTTCCTGACAACCGCATCAGGGATGAAAACGGGCTGCCTATTAACTTTGAATCTGAGAAAATACAGGCAGAAGGGCTGGTTGTTTCCGACTATTCCTTTGACTATAGCCACTACACTGCAGCCAAGAGCCTCTCGCAATGGCTAAAAGAAGAAGGAAAACCAGCAATTTTCGGCATAGACACGAGGCAGCTGACAAAGAAGCTCAGGGAAAAAGGCGTGATGCTTGGCAAGATAGTGGTTGACGGCTGCAGCGATGTGGAATTTGAAGACCCGAACTTAAGGAATCTTACTTTAGAAGTATCCGCCAACAAAAAGGTCATTTACAACAGCAGCGTGACCTTTTTGGAAAAAAGGTCAATCAAAAAGAAGATTTTGCTTATTGACTGCGGCGTAAAGCTGAACATTATCCGCAGCTTGATTAACCGCGGCTGCTGCGTGATAAGAGTACCGTGGGATTACGATTTATTAGCAGATAAGGAGATTGACTCTGATGGTATTATCATAAGCAACGGGCCTGGAGACCCGAAGATGTGCAATGCAACGATAAAAAACGTGGCAGCTGCGATGAAGGAAGAGCGCCCGATATTTGGTATTTGCTTAGGCAACCAAATACTTGCTTTAGCTGCTGGGGGCGACACTTACAAACTAAAGTATGGCCACCGCAGCCAGAACCAGCCGTGCATAAATCCTGAGACAAAGCGGTGCTACATCACAACGCAAAATCACGGCTATGCTGTCAACATGAAAACCATGCCTTCTGGATGGGAAGAGCTGTTTGTTAATGCGAACGACGGGACGAATGAGGGGCTAAGGCACAAGAACAAGCCGTTCTTTTCAAGTCAATTCCATGGTGAACATAATCCCGGGCCAAGGGACACTGAGTTTTTATTTGACGAATTTTTGAGGATGCTAAAATGAGCAGTGAGGAAATGATTGATGTTGTGGATGAAAACGACAAGTTTGTTAGGAAAGCTACAAGGAAAGAGGTCAGAGAAATAGGTTTATTGCACAGAGCTGCGAAGGTGATAGTTGTAAATGAGGAGGGAAAATTCCTTGTCCAAAAGAGGTCAATGAATAAGGATTTATTTCCGGGCGTATGGGAATTGGGAGTTGGGGAAACCGTAAAAAGCGGGGATAGTTATGAAGCAGCAGCTATCAGCGGCTTGGAAGATGAAATTGGGGTAATTGGCGTATCAAACATTCAACTGAAGCACTCTTTTCTGTTTAAATTGAGGTGCAGTTCAGCACAAAATAATGCGCATTATAAAGTATACCTGCTTAATCATCGCGGCAAAGTATTGCCACAGCAGGAAGAAGTTGATGAAGTTAAATTCTTATCGCTGGATGACGTGCATAAGTTAATGGCGACTGGTTCTCTTGAGCCAGAAAGTGTGGCAATACTAAAGAAATATGTAGAAACTACGGAGATGCGGAGATGACACAGACAATAGGTCACCGCGGGGCAGCAGCGCTTGAGCCAGAGAACACGCTTAGGGGCTTCAGGAAAGCAATAGAACTGGGGGTTGATTACGTCGAGTTTGATGTTCATCGCTGCAAAAGCGGAGAACTCGTTGTCATTCACGACGAAACAGTTGACAGGACAACAAATGGGAAGGGATTCGTTGCGGATTTGACTTTGCAGCAGCTGAAAAAGCTGGACGCTGGCAAAGGCGAGACTATTCCGACACTGCAGGAAGCGATTGACATTTGTAAAGGAAAAGTCAAGATGTACATTGAGCTGAAAGCAAAGGAACTTGAGGATGACATTGTGGCTGCCATATTGGAAAATGGTATTGTTGAAGACGTAATTGTCAAATCATTCTTTCACGAATATTCGAAAAAAGTAAAAGAAATTGCTGCCGCAAAGAAGCTGCCACTTAAAACTGGAATACTAATAGTTGGCAATCCTGTTAACATTGTGGAGGTTGCAAAGGCTGCTAAGGCGGATTTTGTTTCTTCTAATCATTATTTTACTGATGAAAGAATGGCTAAACTAGTGAAGCAGGCTGGATTAGGCATGACTGTTTGGAACTGCGACACAGAATATGACATTCAACGAATGCTGGAGCTGAATGTTGATATGATTGCGAGCAACAGACCGGATTTGCTACTCAAAGTATTACAGAGGAGGTAAAAATGTGAACAAAGAACTACCCAAAAAAGTCTTAGTGCTCGGTAGCGGTGCACTTTAGATTAGGGATACCTAATCTAAGCATTTTCAAGATTGGCGAAGCTGGTGAGAGCCTAGTTGCACTGTAACTATGCCACCAATTCGACTACAGCGGAAGCCAATCAATCCGTGCATTGAAACTGGAAGGTATAGAAACTATACTGGTAAATGGAAATATTGCTACTGTGCAGACTGACCAACGTATGGCTAGTAAAGTTTACTTCCTCCCCATCACACCCTACTTCGTCGAAAAAGTCATCGCCAAAGAAAAGCCAGACGGCATCCTTCTCGGCTTCGGAGGCCAGACAGCGCTTAACTGCGGCGTAGCGTTGCACGATAGCGGCGTTCTTGCTAAATATAATGTTAAAGTTCTTGGAACTCCGATAGAAGCAATAAAGGCGACAGAAGACAGAGAGCTGTTTGTAAAGAAACTGAATGAGATTGATTTGAAAACGCCAAGAAGCAAGGCGGTGACCAATGTGAATGATGCTCTAGTTGCTGCTGAGAAAATAGGCTACCCGATAATAATCAGGGCAGCTTACGCGCTTGGCGGCCTGGGAAGCGCAATATGCCACAACAGCGATGAGCTGGAGGATGCTGCAAAACAGGCATTGGCTAATGCGCCGCAGATACTGGTTGAGGAATACCTTGAGCACTGGAAAGAGATTGAGTATGAGGTTGTCAGGGATGCCTACGATAACTGCATCACTGTCTGCAACATGGAAAACTTCGACCCCATGGGAATCCATACAGGGGAAAGCATTGTTGTTGCGCCTTCGCAAACGCTCACTAATCACGAATACCACAAGCTCAGGGAGATTTCCATAAAGCTGATACGACACTTAGGAATAGTAGGTGAGTGCAACATACAGTTTGCCCTTGACCAAGATTCTGATGAATACAGAATCATTGAGGTTAATGCAAGACTTTCCAGGAGTTCGGCGCTGGCTTCGAAGGCAACCGGCTATCCACTAGCGTTTGTGGCAGCAAAGTTAGCGCTAGGCTATTCACTTACTGAAATCAAGAATTCAATAACCCAAACAACCATTGCATGCTTTGAGCCGGCCCTTGACTACATCGTTGTCAAAATTCCTCGCTGGGACTTGAAGAAGTTCAGGAACGTCAGCAGAAGGATTGGAAGCTCAATGAAATCTGTCGGGGAGGTAATGGCCATAGGCAGGACTTTTGAGGAGGCAATCCAGAAAGCTGTCAGGATGCTCGACATTGGGGCTTATGGTTTGGTGGGAAACACTGATTCAAGGCAAGAGCCGCAAAAGGTTACAAAAAGGGGAAGCCGAGGCAAGGCGACCATATTCAGCGAAAGTGCAGGCTATGACATTGATGAGGAACTCAAACAGCCAACTGATGAAAGGCTGTTCGTGATAATTGAGGCGATGAAGGAAGGCTATAGCATAGAAGAAATACACGCCATGACAGGTGTAGACGAATGGTTCCTTTACAAGATTAGGAAGGTTATAGATACGGAGGAGGAATTGGCAGCTGCTGCCAACATTAAAGAATTAAGCGCCCAGCTCCTGCAAAAAGCCAAGAAGCAGGGGTTCAGCGACAGGCAGATAGCGCGCATAATAAACTCAAGGGCTAATGACATAAGGGCGCTGCGGAAAAAACACGGCATAATCCCAGTCGTGAAGCAGATAGACACCCTCGCTGCGGAATATCCTGCAAAAACGAATTATTTGTATTTAACGTATAATGGAAACGAGGACGACATTACCTTCCGCGGCAGCCGCAAAAAGATTATCGTTCTTGGAAGTGGCGTTTATAGGATAGGAAGCTCAGTCGAATTTGACTGGTGCTGCGTAAATGCCGTTTTCACGCTGCGGCAGCTTGGCTATGAGGCCATTATGATTAATTACAACCCCGAAACTGTAAGCACAGACTATGACGTGTGTGACAAGCTATACTTTGACGAGATAAGCTCTGAGGCAGTTGCGGACATATACGAAAAAGAGAGCCCCGATGGCGTAATAGTGTCAATGGGCGGGCAGACACCAAACAACATAGCAATAAAACTGGCTGAAAGCGGTGTTAACATTCTCGGAACCACTCCTGAAAGCATAGACAGCGCTGAGGACAGGTGGAAGTTCTCGAAGCTTCTTGATGAGCTTGGAATAGACCAGCCACAATGGAAGGAATTAACGAGCATAAGCGAGGCCAAAAAATTCGCAGCTGCTGCAGAGTACCCTGTCCTTGTCAGGCCTTCGTACGTTTTAAGCGGTGCTGCAATGAGCATCGCCTTCACCGATGAAGATTTGGAGCAATACCTTGCAAAAGCTGCGAAGGTTAACAAAGAATATCCTGTAGTGATAAGCAAGTTCATAACAAATTCCAAAGAAGTTGAGATAGATGCCGTAGCTGCAAACGGGAAGATTGTGCTAGAGGCCATAACAGAGCACGTGGAAAATGCAGGAGTCCACTCCGGAGATGCTACGATGGTATTCCCGCCAAAGAAGCTTTATGTTGAGACAACTAGGAAGATATCAGAAATAGCCGCCAAGATTGCCGATGCCCTGAAAATAACAGGGCCGTTCAACATCCAGTTCCTTGCAAAGGAAAACGAAGTCAAAGTGATAGAGTGTAACCTAAGGGCATCAAGGAGCTTTCCTTTTGTTTCAAAGGTTTCAAAAAAGAACTTTGCAGAGGCGGCAACAAAAGCGATTTTGGGGCTTGAAAGTTGGAATGGCAAAATCACAGACGCGGCACAAGGCATAAGCTGTGTTGGCGTGAAATCGCCGCAGTTCTCATTCACAAGGCTGAAGGGAGCCGACCCATTGACAACAGTCGAGATGGCATCAACAGGAGAAGTTGCATGTCTTGGAGCAACAACTTATGACGCGTTCATGAAAGCTATAATGGCTGCGGGGTTCAGGCTGCCAGAGAAAAACATCCTGATAAGCATTGGCGGCGATGAGGCAAAAGTCAAGTTCCTGCCCTATGCCAAAAAGCTGAGCGGGCTTGGATTCAGCCTCTTCGCAACCGAGCACACCGAGCTTTTCCTCGAGAAAAACAAGATACAGGCAACGATGCTCCATAAGGTGTCAGAAGAGAAGAGCCCTAACATACTGGAGTACCTGAGCGGCAGCAATGGGAATAAACTTCATTTGGTGATAAACATACCGGCTGCGTTCACGAAGAAGGAGCTTGACGACGAGTACGTTATAAGGAGAAAGGCTGCAGACTACGGAATACCGCTCATAACGAACCTGCAGCTGGCGAGGCTGCTTGCGGAAGCGCTTGCGGCAGTGAAGCCTGAAGAGCTGGAAGTAAAGGCGTGGGATGAGTACAACTAATCAGCAACAGGGTTGAAAAGAATTATAAAACGCAGGAAGAGCGTGTAACATAATGACAGCAGACATAAGCACCAAAATACTGAACGTGAAGCTGGCAAACCCAACAATATTAGCTTCAGGCATAATAGGCGTTTCTGGAGCAGCCTGCTGCTACGCTGCAAAGAACGGAGCCGGTGCTGTCATTCCAAAATCAATCGGCCCAAAAGAGAGGGAAGGCCACAACAATCCGATACTTGTTGAGTTCAAAGGCGGCTTCCTGAACGCTGTTGGGCTTCCTAATGCCGGAATAGACAACAGCCTTGGAGAAATAGAGTTTGCAATGAAGAACGCAGGGGTGCCTGTAATACCGAGCATATTCGGTGGAACGAAAGAGGAATTCGGCATGGTGGCTGAGAAGATGGCAACGCTCAAGCCGCAAATGATTGAGGTCAACCTTTCGTGCCCAAACACGGCAAGCGACTTGGGAGAGGCTTTCGCGCTTTCCGAAACAGCAGCTGCCGAAGTAATACGGATAGTGAAAGACAAAACAAAAATTCCGGTAATAGCAAAACTTGCACCAAACGTGCCAAGCATCAAAAAGATAGCAAAAGCGGTAGAAGAGGCAGGGGCTGACGCAATATCAGCAGTAAACACGATGCCGGGAATGGTGATTGACGTCAAGACAGCAAAGCCAGTGCTGCACAACAAGCAGGGCGGGGTAAGCGGGCATGCAATAAAGCCAGTAGCTGTCAACTGCATATATGACATTTACGAAACCGTTAAGATACCAATCATCGGCATTGGCGGAGTAACAACCGGAGAAGACGCTGTTGAGATGATAATGGCAGGAGCTGTCGCGGTGGAGATTGGAACGGCGATTTATTATCGCGGGATTGACGTCTTCAGGAAGGTAAGCGATGAGATAAAGCTGTTCATGGAAGAAAATGGGTACAGCTCGATAAAGCTGATGGTGGGAAAGGCGCACAAATAGCAAAGCTTAAATAATAGCCCGCTATTAGCCTGCAATTAAGGTGATGAACATGGTAACCATGACAGCAGATGTTACGGAAGGAGTGAAAAGCTTGACAAAGGAGTTGATAAGGACAGGCCTCTATAAGTCACAATCGGAGGTTGTCAGGGATGCGATAAGGCAGCTTGCCCTCAAATACAGCGTAAAGGGAAGCAGCATTGAACACGTAAGAAAAATAGTGTCTGAAGCTAGCAAAAGGTCTGGCAAAACCCTGTCTCAAACAATAGTTGAAATGAGAGATGAAAACTAATGGATTATATTGACGCCTCTGCGTTTGTTAAATATTACTCTGATGATGAAGCAGGTGTTGAAAAAGTAAAACAGCTTATTGAAAGAGCAATTAATGGCGAAGATATCCTTATTTCTTCAGCAATAATGATAGGAGAAGTTGTATCGGCCTTCGATAAATGGGTACGAAAGAAAATTATGACAAATGAACAGTTAGAGGAAACGCTCAGCGAATTTGTCAACAGCATTAAGAAACTTGCTGAAGGTGGTTCACTTATCCTAGTAGATGCAAACATATCAAGCGTATCAGTCGCAGTCAACTACATAGTGAAACACCACTTATCAGTAAATGATGCGTTGCACCTTTATGCGGCATTGATTAATAAGGATATTGTTGATTTATTCATTTGCTGCGACAGAAATTTAATTAAAGCCGCAGAAAATGAAGGGCTGGATGTTTTTAACCCGGAAAATGATTAAAATGGAAAGACCGCTTGAAAGGCCGCAAATTGTGGAAATAAGCAAGTCAATAGACGAAGCAGAAGGGATAAAGACCGTGTTCCTGAAAAGCGACATAAAAGCAAGGCCCGGTCAGTTTGTAATGGTCTGGATACCAAGGCTGGATGAGAAGCCTTTCGCGATAAGCTACAGCAACGGAGTAGAGATAGGAATTACGGTTGCGGCAGTGGGACCTTTTTCCAACAAGCTGTATGCGATGAATCCTGGGGAGAGGGTTGGCGTAAGAGGACCTTACGGGACAACTTACCACCTTGAAGGCAAAAAAATAGTAATGGTGGGGGGAGGCTACGGCGCTGCATCACTCACGATGCTGGCGGAAGAAGCGCTTCAGCAGGGGATAAAAGTCAAGTTCATACTCGGAGCGCGCAGTAAAAACAGGCTGGTGTACGTTGAACGGATAAAAAAGTTGATTGGCAGCGACAACCTGACTGTGACAACTGATGATGGCAGCATGGGAATAAAAGGATACGTTACTGATGCCCTGCAGCAGCTGCTAAAAAAAGAAAAAATTGACAAAATCTTTGTTTGCGGACCTGACAAAATGATGAAGGCTGCTGCCGAAATCGGACTGGCTGCCGGAGTCAAGGGCGAGATAAGCGGTGAGCGCTGGTTCAAGTGCGGCGGCATGGGACTGTGCGGGCACTGCTGCGTTGACCCAATAGGGATAAGGCTGTGCGTGGAAGGGCCGGTGATAGATTTTGAGACGGCTGCAAAGATAACCGAACTGGGCGAATACCACCGGGTAAAGTCGAGCAGGAAGGAAAAGATAGGGGTGCATCAGACTGAAGTGTAATGTCGCCCCGTCAGCCGACCAACTTCTCGTAGAGATAGATGGTAGGCCCGCTATACTGAAAAAACTGCCAGAAGGTTATAAAAGCTTCTACGCCAAGCTTGTTCCACTCATCTATGTCAGGCTTCAACTTTTTTGCCAAATACATCCAGTAATACCTTTGACCCTCTATCTGAATAAGGAGATGAAAATATAACTTTAGAACACTAAACGCGGATGGGGTTTTAACAAGGCCCTTTGGCTTTTCTGAATTGCCCTGACTGCAAATGTCATCAATGCTTTTTGGCATTTCAATCACAACTGATTGCAGTGCAGATTCCAAGAGCCGCAACGTAGGAAATTGCAAAAACAGGAACTGCAATTGCAGCTGCAACACCGCTGTTGCCTGAAATAAGTTCAAGGGTGCGAATAATAGGTCCTCTGTGGCTAAGCCCATTAAATGCCTCATCGTACCAGTTATTTACAGTTGTTCTTGCACTTAACGGCAGTTTAGGGAGTGGAGAAGATTTGTCAGCCAAAAGGAAAAGGGCATGCCCTACAAAATTCTTTGCCAGCAGCTGATACAAAGGCTGGTTCACTCTTTCTTCTAAGTCAGGCTGTTTGTCATTCATATATTATGCGGTACCTGCGTATGATAAATTTCTTTACTTGAAGCAGGAAGAAAAGTTAAAGAAAAAACTTTAAAAGCCGTGTGGTATTCCCTATCTCTATGCTGCTTGGGCTGGACTTGACAAGGAAGAACACAAAGGCTAAGATAATCGAGATCCTAAGCGACATGTGGCCGCTAAACGTCAGGGGAATACACAGGGAACTTGCAAAACGACATGGCATAAGAGTAACTTACCAGGCCATACATCTGGCAATGAAGGAATTCCTGGAAGAAGGAATTGTCATACGGGAAGGCAGGGAGTACATGCTCAACCCAGAATGGATTGAGAGAATGGCTTCAACAGCCAACTCACTGGTTGAGAAATACATAAGGGCACACAGGATAATCAAGGTAAAAGAGCTCCAGGAACTTAATTTCGGCACGATAAAGGAGGCCTGGGATTTTCTGCTAAGTGAAGCAAACAAAGGATTCTTTGGAAGAGCTGATGAGTGCTACATACAACTGGGCAGGATGTTCGCGGTGCCATTGCCACAAGGGGATATAGAAGCGATAGAAAAGTTCGCAAATGGAACCAAAACTGTTTTGATGTGCAGGGGGAACGGCCCTGTTGACAGGCTGGCAGCAAACTTCCTCAGGAAGCACGGCGTTGAAGTGCTACTCGGGATACCCTGCGCCTATCCAACAAACACAGTGCTGATTGGAAACTGCGTTGTAAGCATTTATGTGCTGTACCCGAAAGAAGAGGTGGCCAAGTTCAACAGGTTTTATAATTCAATCAAAGACATTCTCAAGAAGGATATATTTACGGCATTCTCTAATGCTTTCCTGAAGAACACAAGGGTAAAAATAACAATAAACAGGAATCCTGAAGTTTACGCTGATGTGCTGGAGCAAACAAGGAGGCTACTGGAAGAAACAAAGAAATAAGCTACTTCACGCAAACGCCGGGATCCTTATCGGGCCTGCAAGGTGAGGATATCTCTTCCTGCCTATGGACTTCACTTTGATGAAGCCAAAACTTTCTAAGTATGAAATATCCCTGTGAACGGCTTCATAAGGTCTGCCGAGCTTCTTAGCAAGCCGGTATATGTTGCCGTCCCAGTCCTTCAAAGCAAAGATAAGCCTTACCCGCTCAGGGCTGAAGGTACTGGCAAAAGTTTCAGGTGTGAAAACAATTGTGTGGACTGCGCGCTTTGGCTTTATCTTCCCAGAAATTACTGCCTCAAGGTATTTATTTTCCTCTTCCATTTTTTTCTTCATATCAGACACAATTTCAATTTTTACCATCGTAATCACCAAGCAAAATCTTTTGTTTTATCTTCTCACCAACAGCAAGTGTTAATTGTTCAGCCTCTGTAAAATTCATTTCCTTAAATTCGACAAAAGGCGTGCCAAACTTGTGGATGTGCACTCCTGCTCTTCCTTTCTCGTGTTCATAGTTATCAACTCTTGCCAACTCAAGCCATTTGTCTTCATGAAACCAAAGATATTGCAAGGCAAAAACGAAGTTTCCAGTCGTATAGTCGCTTGACTCTGCCCGGTAAAGTCGCTTTATCAGGCGAGTATCCTCTGACAACCGCTTGTCGCTTGCAAAAATAAGTTTCATTTAAGTAACCTGCCATAACATATATGATTTATTAAGTCATATATAAACCTTTTGACTTTAAGCAGAGCTGTTGCCAACAGGTTGCTTATATATTCTGCCCGGGCACTTGTCCAGTGTCCAGTGAGAAATCGTTTCAAAACCGAAAGATTTCCGGAATATTCAGGATAGATTCCTGTAACGACAAAAACCTTCCAGAAAAATTCCTTTAAAGCAACAAAAACACTTATAAATACTCCAGAGGCTCCAGTCTATTTTAATGCTCCTCATCAAAAACGGCAAAGTGCTTATTAATGGCGAGTTCTTAGAAAGAAGTATTTTGATTGGCAATGACGGCAGGATAGAGAAAATAGCTGTTGATGCCAAGCTGAAAACCGCTGATGAAGTTCTTGATGCTGCTGGGAAGTATGCTCTGCCGGGGGTTATTGACGTTCACGTGCACTGCCGCGAGCCAGGCCTGACGCACAAGGAGGACTTCTTAACAGCAAGTAAAGCGGCAGCGGCTGGAGGGGTAGCAACAATATTTGACATGCCCAACACGAAGCCGGCAACAACAACTGTTGCACTGCTTGAGGAAAAAAGGAAACTGGCTGCTGCGAAGTGCATAGTCAATTACGGTTTTCATTTCGGGGCAACTTCTGACAACATTGAGGAAATAAAGAAGGTTAAAAACATTGCCGCTGTCAAAGTATACATGGGCTCATCAACAGGAAATCTGCTGGTTACTGATGAGAAAATGCTAAACGATATTTTCGGGAGCGGCAAGAGGATAATGGTGCATGCCGAAAACGAGGCAATGATAAAAGCGAATGAAGAGAAGCATCGCAGCGACAGCGATGGAACAAAACTGCACCTTAAGATAAGGGGAAACTCTGCAGCTGCAAAAGAGGTTGAGAGGGCAATAGCGATTGGCAGGAAACACGGCACAAGGCTGCACATATGCCACATGAGTGCGAAAGAGGAAGCTGGGATAATTTCAGCTGCGAAAAAAAGCTATAACCGCCTCAGCTGCGAAGTAACACCACACCACCTCTTTTTAACAGCCGATTCTGCAAAGGAACTCGGAAACTATGCCAAAGTCAATCCTCCGCTGCGGCAAAAAGAGGACGTTGCTGCACTTTGGAATGCTATTGCCTCTGGAACTGTTGATATGATAGCCACAGACCATGCCCCCCACATACGTGAAGAAAAGGAACAGAATTACTGGAATGTTCCCTCTGGGGTGCCAGGGCTACAGACAATGCTGCCGCTAATGCTGGATGCTGTTAATAAAGGAAGGTTAACGCTACAGCAGCTAATAAAACTGACTTCTGAAAATCCTGCTGCCGTGTTTGGGGTGAAGGGAAAGGGAAGAATTGCTGTTGGTATGGATGCTGATATAGCTATTGTGGACATGCACAAAGAGAAAACAATAAAAAACGATGAAATGCTGAGTAAGTGCGGCTGGACCCCCTTTGACGGGTGGAAGGTAAAGGGAGTGGTTGCTGCAACAATAGTAAATGGCAAAATTATTTACGGCAGCGGCCAAATTAGTGACGAAAAAACGAAAGGAAAGGAGGTAATATTCAATGGGAACTGAATCAAAGGTTGCAGAGCTGCTGCTGAAGGCAGGAGCTATAGTATTGAGGCCACAGCAGCCATTCAAGTTTGCCTCAGGAATTTTGAGTCCGATTTACTGTGATAACAGGCTGCTGCTGTCAAAGCCTGCAGAGAGGAAGATAATTCGTGATTTCTATGTCAAAAAAATCAAAAAAGAGGTGATTGAAGCTGATGTAATTGCCGGGATAGCCACAGCTAGCATACCTTGGGCGGCACTTGTTGCCGAGAAGCTGAAAAAGCCCATGATATACATAAGGAAAGAGGCAAAGGACCACGGCCGCGAGAACTTAATTGAGGGCGGGCTTGAGCCAGGACAAAAGGTTTTGGTAATTGAGGATCTGGTCAGCACAGGAGGCACATCGCTGGCTTCTGTTGCCGCTGCCAGAAAGGAAGGGGCAGTTGTCGAAAACTGCGTTGCAATATTCAGCTACGAAATGGAAGCAGCTGTGAAGGGATTCATCTTTGCCAAATGCAACCTTTTAACGCTTAGCAATTTCAGCGTTCTGGTTGAGGTTGCGGCAGAAAAAGACTACATAAAGCCGGAAGATATTGAGGTGCTCAAGGGTTGGAGCAAAAACCCTGCCCAGTGGGGGAAGAAAATGGGGTTTGAGCAGTAAACTGCCGTTACTAAGACTCAGCTCCCAAAAGCCATTTCCAAAGCGGAATGTAATAAACCTTTTTGCCATCAACCAGCTCAGTGCCTTCGGCATCTCCAGTAATTATGGCCCCTTCCTTAAGCTTAAATTCCTTCAAGCCGCCAATAAGCCCCTTTAACTCCCTCTCTTTCACCTTGCTGTCACCCATATCCCAGCAGACCTGAATGAGCCGTTTTACTTTTAGCCCTTCCTTAACGACAAAATCAACCTCGCAGCCTTCGCCCTGCCAGTAATAAAGCGCCTGAAGAGGGTTTGCAGAGCCCCTCCTTTTAAGCTCGACAAAGACAGCATTTTCAGCAAACTTTCCGTAATCCTGTGAAAACCTGAAACCTTTAATGTTCCTTATGCCTAAATCAACACAATAAATCTTCTTTGGGTTTATCTCCTGCTTTTTTACCGAGTAGCTGAACAAAGGAACAGTGAACATAAAAAAAGCATCCTGAAGGTATTTCACATATTCGCCAATGCTGTCGGTAGAAAGCGACACAAGCCTTCCCACCTTTGAAAAATTTATGTGGCCTGAGATGTTCTGAAGCAAAAAATTAATCATCTGCTCCATCTTTGCAGGGTTTCTTACTTCTCTTCTTTTCAGGATATCCCTGTAAACAATAGTGTCATAATAAAAACGAAGAAGCTGGCCTTTTTTCCTTGTATCCTCCTCCAAAACGACTTCGGGGAAGCCGCCAAACTCAAAGTATTCGAGAAGGCTGTGCTTTATTTCATGCTTCCTGGAAAGAACCTGCGCTTTGCCTTCAAGTTTTATATTTCTGAGCTTGAGGAACTCTGCAAAACTGAAGGGGTATAGCTCAAAATGCGCAAGCCTTCCTGCCAACTTGAACGCCAAGTCCTCCCTTAGAACTGAAAAATTAGAGCCTGAAACGAAAAATTTCACATCCTTTTCAAGGTCATATACCCTTTTCAGAGTGCTTTCCCATTCGGGAACTTCCTGAACCTCATCTGCGAAAACAAAAATCCTGCCAGTTGGATTAATAACCTCCCTGTAAAGCTCCATTGCTTCAGAAATGAGGCCTTCTTTTTTCACCCGGTCATCATCACACTTGATAAAAAAAATGTTTTTCGCATCCACTGTTTTCAGGAGGTGCTCAATAACCAGGCTCATGAGGGAAGTCTTGCCGCATCTTCTTACACCCAGAATGCCTATGATTTCCTTGCCGCCAAGCCATTCCAGTATGTCGTGCTTGATTTCCCTGTCTATCAGGCCAAATTCCTGCTTTTGCGCCCACCACGGATTCCACTCCACCAAAATTTCAGCATTCATAACTCGCTTGTAATCGAGCCTTATTTATAAATCTTTCGATTATAATCGAGTAATTTTAGGCTTTTGCCTGATTTTGGCAGTAAAGTTTTCTATTTTAAACTACCAACTTTACTTGAAAGTTTGTAATTAAAATTACTAACTTTTGAATTGTTGCGGCTTTTTTCTCATGAATTCGCAGCAAGATTCGCATTATTCGTAAATTTTACGTTTTTTGTTTCGTATTTTTAGGAAAACAGCTTATCAGCGCTATTCTGCCAGGCTGGTACCAGTTTTAAAGGAAACAGTTAACTTTATAAGTAATAGTACTAATAAAGGAATAAATTAGTACTAACTGAAGGGCTGGGCTGCTTAGCGGCGGCGTTGCAAAAAAAAGGTGCGCAGTAGTTGGTAAAGGTCGTAGCGTTCAAAGGGCAGTACAGGATTACTATTCCTAAGGAGCTTGCTGAATTCAAGGGCTGGAAGCCTGGCATGAGGCTGAGGTTTGTTGAGCTGCCAGACGGCACCGTAGTTCTGAAAGAGATTAAGGAAGAAGCAAATGAGAAGACGAAAAGCAAACAAAAGGAGAAGTAGGGCTGCACATCAAGCCATAAGACACTTTGGAAGGGCTGTGGCAAAGGCAGCGCCAGCAGTAGCCATGCTTATCCTGCTCTTCGCAGCCCTGGCTGTCTTCGAAAGGCTTGGCCCGGGCATAACCGGCTTTGCAGTAGCGGAAAAAACGTTCACAACAGACATAGGCAAGGAAATAACAGCAAATACCGAGATTCCAGTCACGCTTGAAGCAGCACCCGAATCGCTAAGCATAAGCGGAAAGCTGGAGGGCCAGGGAACAGCAAAGGCGTATCTTGTGCTGAACGGACAAAAATACCTCATACTTGATACAGCGCAGCTTCAGAAAAAAGAAACAGAATCGCTTCTCACAATAACAGGCAGGATAGTTGAAGAAGTCCAGGAGCAAACACAGGCCATAACAGCAGCAGCGGTAGACACGCTAACAACAGAAACTGATAATGCAACAGCCATAAATGAAACCGCGGCAGCTAATGAAACGCGGCAGCCCGCAGAAGACAACACAACAACACCTGAACCGCAGCCCAGCAAAACCATCACTGCACAGCTTCAATACAACACAGGAACAGCCTTTGACAGCAACAATGACGGCATAGAAACAGTAAAGGGCGCAATAGACTTCACAGCAGCTGCAACACAGTTCAGCTGGCAGGCTGTTGATGAGGGAAAGCTGTGCACAAGGTGGAAAGCGGACAGCAAAGAAACAGCCACAACCACAGTTATCTGCAACGGCAACAGCAGCTGCTGCCAGCTTGTTGAGCTGTCCCCTGCTGCTGAAAGCTGGAAAGAGCCGTTCCAAGTGTTTTACGGAGCTTACAACAACGCGGTCGGCTACACCAACAACGTAAGCGCACAGGTCATCTACGCAGATTACAGCCTGGAAACAGCAGAAGCAGAAGTTGATGTTGCGTACAGCGACTGGCAAACGCTTCCAGCAATGTTCCTGCCAATCACAGAATTCAAGGCGGCGTGTGCTGAAACGTGCAATCTGCCCAAGCTGCTGAATGGAAGCCTCAACGCCACCATCATCGTTGAGCTGGAAAACGCAGAGGCCGCAACAACACTAACGCTAAACACCATAACATACACTGCAGCAGTCGCTGTAAACACGCCGCCAACAGCAGCAGCAATACCCGCAATCACTGTAAAAAAGAACTCAGTGGCAACACTCAACCTGAGCCAATACTTTACGGACAATGATGGGGATAAGCTGACATTCGCCGCTGCCTCTGACAGCGAAAGCATAATAATCTCCGTAACAAGAGGAGAAATCGCTGTAATAGAGCCAAGGAGAGGCTTTGTTGGAACAGCAACCGCAACGTTCACTGCCTCAGATGGGAAGGCAGAAACAGGCAGCACGGCAAAGATAACTGTAGCTGATGCCAACAGCCCGCCGCAGCTGCTGAAGGAAATAGAAAACGTAACGATAAGCAAAGGCAAAGCAGCAACGCTCAGCCTTAACGACTATTTCACTGATGCAGACAACGACAACCTAAGCTACGACTACTACAAGGCAGACAACGTAACAATAAGCATAGACAACCCTGCCGCGATTGCCACAATAACGCCAGACAAAGGCTTCACAGGCAAAGCGTTCACGTACATCTCAGCAGCTGACAAGGAAAACAGGACTGCAGTCTCAAATGTTTTCACCATAACAGTAACCGAAGCTGCAGAAAAAGAGGAAACAGAAGAAGTCCTTGGCAGGATAGAAATCAACAAGCCAGTCAAGTGGAGAAAGACAATCAGGCTTGCAGAAGAAAGTAACACCACAACCATAATCCCGGCAGAAGCGGCAAACATAACAGTCAAAGAAAACAGCATCAGCATAGAAGACAAGGTAAAAGTAAAAGAAGCAGGCAAGGCAGAAAAGAAGCTAAAAGACCACATCAAAGAGAAGGCAAAAGAAAAAGCTGCAGTCGCAGATGAAAACATCACCATCATCATAGAGCAAAACGCCACAGAGGTAGAAGTGGATTATGAAACGCCAGCGCCAACAGCAACGGAACAGGAAATTGACAGCAGCAGAAAACAAATCGTTGTCGCCAGCGACTTCCACTACGAAAACGTAACTGCATACACAACACTCACAATAGAAGCGCCAGCATCAGCGGTAAAGCTGTACTGGCTTAAAAAGGTCAAGAAGCAAACAACACAGCCTGGCGCCGGGGTAAGCTTAGCAGCGGCAGCCAAACCAACAGAGGCAGCAAGCGAAGCAGCGGTGGAACAGCTAAGAAGAGCCATAAGCAGCAGAACACCTGAAAAACTTCTCAAAAGCCAAGAAACCAGCGAGGTTTATGCAAAATCGCCAGACGCTATCCCAGCAAATTCCGGCTCTTTCAGCAAATCGCCAGTAGACAACACCTTAACTTTGACCTGTTTCTTTAACGCCGCATCATTCGACCACAATGGCAACTTCAGCTTCAATGACAACGCCACAAAATCAACATCATTCCCGTCAGGCGAGATTCTCAATGCTTCAGGCAGCAACGACGAGTATTCCTCAGCAGGCATGAATGTAACAGCAATAGCAAGGTCAGACCTCAGCTTCCTGAAATCCTCTTCCGATATTCCTGTCTTTTTGCGAATGTCTGATAAATGCGCGTTAATTTCCTCCAAAGCAAACTCCGGCGAATACAGCAACAGCTCCTGCCTCATCAGCAGTTTCCTCGCCACCGATTTTTCCCAGAAGAACGTGTACAGAATATTTGTATCCACTACCAACTGCAGCACGTACGCCTCTGACTCTCCGGGACTCATTTATATCAGTCCTTTCCTCTTCAACTCATCAAGCCTGCCTGCCCTGGATGCGCGCTGCAGCTTCACAGCCCAGTCAGTAATGCCCCTTTCCTCTTCCAATGCCTTCCTCAACTCATCAAGCCTTACCAACTTACCGACTTTTTCCTCAATGGACTTTCTCACAAACCCAGACCAGTTTATTTCATCAAACTGCTCCATAGCTTCCTTTACCTCTTTAGGCAAGGATACTGTTAAAGACACCATACCAACCACCTCGGTTAACCTAGAACCCCAAAATACTGTTAAAATATTTAAATTTTGTGGTGAAAACACCAAATCATGTGAGAATAGGGGTTTAAGGCTGGAAGAAAGCCCTGCGCCTTTTGCAAGCCTTGCCCCTTCCGCCGAAGAAGGGTACGAAACAGTCAAAGTCCTTGTTGAAGACGTTACCAAGATAGACAGCGACGGAAACGGCCTCATCGACAGGCTGGAATGGATAGTGCCAAGCCTCAGCAATGAGACGTACGAAGTGGAAATAACAATACTGAACGTGCAAAGCTACCCAACAGTAGGGGGAAACTGGACAGTCGCGTTCAACACAACAAGCACAGCCAACCTTACAATCACCGCAGTAAACGGAACCACTTACACCGAGATTCCTGATAACGCCTCAACAACAAACGACCTGGAATTCCTGGAATTAAAATGCGGCGCCAACGTAACAGCGCCAACGCTGATAACGAACAGCAGCGGAAACCTCGCCAGCGTGTTTGCGGAAAACTGGAGCTGCGACAGCCAGACCGCATACCACACAGTAAAAGTGCTGACGCCGGGAGTGCACCACCAGGAGTTCAACTTCTCCAGCCTGACGGCTTACGCGCACAACACGGCAACGAACGCCATCTGCGACACAGGAGACGACCAGGGAACGTGCACCATTAACTCCTCAAAGCAACTAACAAACGCATCAATCCTGAACTTCACCAACATGGTAATTGACCAAAATGGAACGTTAAACACAGGAGCAGTGAACTTCTCAACACTGAACGGCACCAACCTCACACTCAGCATCGGGGGCAAGCTGACAGGGAACTTCAACATAACAGTTGTTAACTTAACAATAGACGCAAACAGCTTAATAAACGCAACAGGAAGAGGGTATGCTGGAGTGACAACCGGGGCTAACGGCACAGGACCAGGAGGAGGAGACAGCTGCGGCGGATCTGTCACCACATGCTCAGGAGCAGGAGGAGGGTACGGCGGAACAGGAGGAGAAGGCACAAGTGCGCCAGCTAACAACGGAGGGCGAGGCTACGGCTCAGTAACAGAGCCAACAGACATGGGCTCAGCAGGAGGAGGAACATACTCAACATCAGTAGCAGGAGGAAACGGAGGAGGGGCAGTGTTCATAAACGTGACAGACACGCTAAGCATCCAAGGAAACATAACAGCAAACGGAACAGACGGAAACATAAACGGAGGAGGCGCCTCCAATTACGCCTCAGGAGGAGGAAGCGGAGGAAGCATATACGTAAGAGCAACCACGCTAACAGGAACAGGAAGCATAACAGCAAACGGAGGCAGGGGAGGAGACGACAGCAATGATGGAGGAGGGGGAGGCGGGGGAAGAATAGCACTTTACTACACAACATCAACCCACAGCGGACCAATACAAGCAGCTGGAAGCAGGGCGGGAAACACGGCAGCCAGAGCTGGAGGAGCAGGGACAATATACGTCAAACCATCAAGCCAGAACGCTGACCTGATAATAGACAACAACAACACAGGAACAGGCACAACCAACTTTTCAGGGCTGACACTCAACAACCTAACAATAAGCGGACTGGCAAACGCCACCTTACACTCGGACACACACCTTTACGCGACAAACATAAGCCTGAACAGAGGACAACTCACAACAGGAGCTGGAGCGAACATAACCGCAACTACGATAGCAATAACTTCAGGAATACTAAACCACGGAGGAGCAAACGCGACAGCAACAAACATCGAACTAACTTCAGGAACCCTAAACCATTCAGGAACAAGAACGCTCGTGCCGTACATAAACCAGCTTTCCGGAACAACAGAAGCAATAGGCCAGTTAAACGCGACTAACATAACAATAGCCGGAACCCTCACAACAAGGGCGAACCTGACAGCGCTGAACATAACAGCAACCAACCTAACCATAACCGTAAATGGAATTATTGACATAACAGGCAAAGGCAATTTAGGCACAGCACAATTCGCAGCTAACGGCACAGGACTAGGAGGAGGAGACGGATGCGGAGGAGACAGCACGTGCGAGTCAGCAGGGGCAGGCTACGGCGGAAGAGGAGGAGACGGCGAAAGTGGGCCTACCAACAATGGAGGGCGAGGCTACGGCTCAGTAACAGAGCCAACAGACATGGGCTCAGCAGGAGGAAACACAGGCACAACAATAGTAGCAGGAGGAAGCGGAGGAGGGGCAGTGTTCATAAACGTGACAGACACGCTAAGCATCCAAGGAAACATAACAGCAAACGGAACAGACGGAAACATAAACGGAGGGAGTGATGGTAGTTACGGCGCAGGAGGAGGAAGCGGAGGAAGCATATACGTAAGAGCAACCACGCTAACAGGAACAGGAACTATAAGAGCTAACGGAGGCAGGCCAGGAGATGACAGCAGCAGTGATGGAGGAGGGGGAGGCGGGGGAAGAATAGCACTTTACTACACAACATCAACCTACGGCGGACCAATACAGGCAGCTGGCCTGGGATCTGCAAATGCAGCTAGAGAGGGAGGAGCAGGAACAATATACATCAAACCATCAAGCCAGAACGCTGACCTGATAATAGACAACAACAACATAGGAACATCAGGCACAACCAACTTTTCAGGGCTGACACTCAACAACCTAACAATAAGCGGACGGGCAAACGCCACCTTAAGCCCTAACACGCTCATTGATGCGGTAAACATAAGCCTGAACAATGGAGTACTCTCAACAGACACCGGAGCGAACATAACCGCAACTACGATAACTATGACTTCAGGAACCCTAAACCATTCAGGAACAAGACTGCACGCACAGTACATAAACCAGCTTTCCGGAACAACAGAAGCAATAGGCCAGTTAAACGCGACTAACATAACAATAGCCGGAACCCTCACAACAAGGGCGAACCTGACAGCGCTGAACATAACAGCAACCAACCTAACCGTAATAGGAAGCGGAACCATTGACATAACAGGCAAAGGCAATTTAGGCACAGCACAATACACAGCCAACGGCACAGGACCAGGAGGAGGAGACGGCTGCGGAGGAGACACCACATGCTCGTCAGCAGGGGCAGGCTACGGCGGAAGAGGAGGAGACGGCTTAACAGGGCCAACTAACAACGGAGGACAAAGCTACGGCTCAGTAACAGAGCCAACAGACATAGGCTCAGCAGGAGGAAACACAGCCACAACAATAGTAGCAGGAGGAAACGGAGGAGGAGCTGTTTTCATAAACGTGACAGACACGCTAAGCATCCAAGGAAACATAACAGCAAACGGAACAGACGGAAAGATAGACGGAGGAGGCTCCACCAATGACGGCGCAGGAGGAGGAAGCGGAGGAAGCATATACGTAAGAGCAACCACGCTAACAGGAACAGGAAACATAACAGCAAACGGAGGCAGGGGAGGAGACGACTCCGTTGATGGAGGAGGAGGAGCAGGGGGAAGAATAGCACTTTACTACACCACAAATGAATACACAGGAACAATAACAGCACAAGGAAACACAGGAGGATCAAACGCAAACGCGGGAGGAGCGGGAACCATCTACTACAAGCCAGCAGCAGCCAATCCTAAAATACTGATAGACAACGGCAACGTAGCACGAGGAGTCACAACATCAGGAATACCAATAACGCCAATAAACGCCAGCTTACTAACAACAGCCACAACAATACCAGAACTAAACATCACAGGCAACTCAAACGTGAGCATAAACTCAAACTACACCATAACCAGCATCAACCTAACCAACTCAGCACTAAACATACCAAACAGTAACAGCACAATAACAAACATATACATGGCAGCAAGCAGCATAGACTCAGACGAAGGGGGGCTAAACGCAAACCTGATAGAAGTACAGTCAGGAATTAACACCCTGGCATCAATACAAAACAAAGCATTCAACGCGACCAACATAACAATCAAAGCAACACTGCGAAGCAGGGTAAGCTCAGTAACAGCTAACTACACGTTAAACCTATCAGCTATCAATTTGACAATAGAAGCTGGAGGAATCATAAACGTGACAGGCGCAGGGCATCAGGGTGCGGCAAGCGGCGCTAACGGCACAGGACCAGGAGGAGGAGACGGATGCGGAGGAGACATCACATGCTCGTCAGCAGGGGCTGGATACGGCGGAACAGGAGGAGCCGGCGTAAACGGGCCAACCAACAACGGAGGGCTAAGCTACGGCTCAGTAACCGAGCCAACAGACATAGGCTCAGCAGGAGGAGGAACAGGCACAACATCAAGAGCAGGAGGAAACGGAGGAGGAGCAGTGTTCATAAACGTAACAGGCACGCTAAACATAACAGGGCAAATAATAGCCAACGGAACAAACGGAAACATAGACGGAGGAGGCTCCAGCGCTGACGCCTCAGGAGGAGGAAGCGGAGGAAGCATATACGTAAGAGCAACCACGCTAACAGGAACAGGAAGCATAACAGCAAACGGAGGCAGGGGAGGAGACGACAACGCTGATGGAGGAGGGGGAGCAGGAGGAAGAATAGCACTTTACTACACAACGTCAACCCACAGCGGACCAATACAGGCTACTAGAAGCATGGCCGCAACTTCAAGAAGTGGAGGCAACGGCACTATTTTCAAGGCTTGGAACCTGACAGGAATAACACAGTCATTGAACGTCACATCAACAGGGCAGAGCCAGTCAATAAGGGTAAACGGGACGGTCCTGGCAAACAACGTAACACTCAACGATACAGGCTTCACCGAGGTAGTGTGGGCAAACGTTAGCATAATGGTTGGCTCCACTCCGCAAGGGAACGCCACTTCAGACCCAAATCTGAGGTACGAGCTGAACTTCACAGGGCCATCAACAGACGGCGCATACCCTGTCAACGCGACGTTTGTTACGCAAACTGGCTCTGTAACGCTGACAGTAGACACCACAGCGCCAACAGCAAACATAAGCAACAACGCCTCAACAACCACTCCAGCTAATGGCGTGGTGAACTGGACTGGGAACTTCACAGACAATTCTGCACTTGCAACATACACCTTCGGATTTAATGATACGGAAAGCTTCGCAAACGACACCGCTGTTACGATAAGCGGGACATCAAGGCTTGTGAATGTAACGAAAACGATAACCGCAACAAGAGGCAAAAACGTGTGCGGAGCGTTCTACGTCAACGACACCGCAGGAAACGTCAACAACAGCGCATACAGCTGCTTTGACGTTGCAAATTCACCACCAACAGTAACGTTCACTTACCCCGGCAATAACGCGCTCATACTCAGCGGGAACGTTTCGCTGCAGGCAGGAGCAGGAGACAATGACGGAGACGCTATAACATTCTACTGGTACATCAACGGCTCATTCAACAAGACAACAACAGTAAACACGACAATAAACTTCAGCAGAGGAAACTACGCTGCAAACGTATCAGCAAACGACGGCACAACATTCAGCAGCAACACAACAGCAACATTCAAC
>JACPTF010000014.1 GCA_016192915.1 Candidatus Woesearchaeota archaeon
AAACTTATTTAAATAAGGGAAGCATTGTTTTTTTGTTAATTTTACGACGACAAAACAGGCATATTCTGCGTTTAAAAGTGCAGGGAAAACGGCAGCAAAAGCAAAGGGGATTTAGTGGCAAAAATGGCAGATTCGGAAGCTGGTGAGGCAGAGGGAAAGGTGAAGGGTGCTTACGATGCTTCAAGCATTCAGGTACTTGAAGGGCTGGAGTCAGTCAGGAAAAGGCCTGGCATGTACATTGGCAGCACTGACGCAAATGGGCTGCACCACCTCGTTTATGAGGTTGTTGACAACTCTGTGGACGAGGCCCTGGCTGGCTACTGCAACAGGGTTTCTGTCGTGATTCACCAGGATGGCTCTGTGACTGTTTCTGACAATGGCAGGGGCATTCCTTTCGAGGTCATGCCCAAGTATAACAAAACAGCATTGGAGATTGTCATGACGAAGCTGCACGCAGGCGGGAAGTTTGACAAGAAGAGCTACAAGGTTTCTGGCGGATTACATGGGGTAGGCGTTTCTGTTGTCAACGGGCTTTCGGCGAAGATGACTGTTGAAGTCAAAAGGGATGGCAAGGTCTGCAGGCAGTTGTATGAATTAGGCATTCCGGTTACCGGCGTTGAGTTCATCGGAGAGGCATCTTCTGGAGAGGCAGGCACTACAGTCACTTTTGCCCCGGATGGCACAATCTTTGAGACTACTGAGTTTAATTTTGACATCCTTTCCAGCAGGCTCAGGGAGCTCGCTTTCCTTAACAAGGGCCTGGAGATTTCTATAAGGGATGAGCGCTCTGGCAAGGAGCACACCTTCAAGTATGAGGGCGGCATAAAGTCTTTTGTTGAGTTCATAAACCAGAACAAGAAGGCATTGCATGATGTTGTTTACATTTCAGGGCAGAAGAATGGAACTGAGCTTGAAGCCGCTTTCCAGTACAACGAAAGCTACCTTGCAAACATTTTCAGCTTTGTGAACACCATAAACACCACAGAAGGAGGAACTCACCTTTCAGGGTTCAGGACAGCCCTCACAAGGACAATCAACAGCTATGCCGAAAAGAAGAAGCTTCTTGACAAGGATGTCAGGATTTCAAGCGAGGACACAATCGAGGGAATAGCCGCGGTCATTTCCGTGAAGATTGCGGAGCCGCAGTTTGAGGGCCAGACTAAGAGGAAGCTTGGCAATTCGGAAGTGAAGGGGCTTGTTGACTCGATTGTTGGGATGGCCTTGGCAACATGTTTTGAGGAAAACCCCAAAGTCGCAAGGACTATTGTAGAGAAGTGCGTTAACGCTGCGATGGCAAGGGAAGCCGCGAGAAAGGCCAAGGATTTGGTCAGGAGGAAGACGTTGTTCGAGGGCAGCTCGCTTCCCGGAAAGCTTGCGGACTGTTCAAGCACATCTGCTGAACTTTGCGAGCTGTTTATTGTTGAGGGTGACAGCGCCGGTGGCAGCTGCAAGCAAGCCAGAAACAGGGAATACCAGGCTGTCCTGCCGCTTAAGGGCAAGATTCTGAATGTTGAAAAGGCAAGGATGCACAAGATTTTTGCAAGCAGGGAGATTGTTGCTCTTGCTTCCGCAATCGGCACAGGTGTTGGCGAGGACTTTGACATTGCAAAGGCCCGTTACCACAAGATAATCCTTATGTGTGATGCGGATGTTGACGGCTCCCACATCAGGACCCTTCTGCTGACTTTTCTCTTCAGGCACATGAGGCCATTGATCGAAGCTGGCTTCGTTTACATTGCCCAGCCTCCGCTTTACAGGGTCACAAAGAACAGGAAGGATTACTACGTCTATAATGACGCAAGGCTGAGCGAGCTGCGGCAGCAGATTGGCGAGGACGGAACAGCATTGCAGAGGTACAAGGGGCTTGGCGAGATGAACCCGGAGCAGCTGTGGTCAACTACCATGGACCCTGAAAGAAGGGTGCTTCTTAAAGTCAGCGTTGACGACGCTGTTGAAGCAGACAAGGTCTTCACGCTCCTCATGGGCGAGGAAGTGGAACCCCGCAGAATGTTTATTGAAGCCCACGCGCTGGAGGTAAAGAACCTTGATGTTTAAGGAAGAGGCAAAACAGGCCTCACAATTGCTACAAGTGCAGAAGGGCTTGAGAGCTCATAACTCGTGCCGCCTTTAGGCGTTATGCCGCGCATTGAGTAGACTAGTATTACCCGTTCTCCATTGAAAAAACTCGCGTCACAGAAGCGGTCCCTGGAGTCTTCTATCGAGGATAGTGACAGTGACCTGCCCTCAGCTCTTTGCTGAGCTGCTGAAAGGCCGGAAGTCTTAAGCTCATGTTCGGCTCGGATATCTGATGGCGCACGCCCATACCTAAAGCCTTCGCCCCACAGCCCCTCCCCTTCAAGGAAAGCTTGTACTGTGTCATGCGGAGCAGCGCCTGACAAAGAACTGTTCCAGTCGCTCGGGACTTTAAAATCCAGAAGTCTTAGTTCCAAACGAGCAGATTCGTGGCCTTGATTCATCATTAGTAAAAAAGCGAACATAGCATAGTTTTTAAACATTTTGAAATCGTGGCAATTGCCAACGCAACCTTTTTAAACCTCCCCCTGATTCTCAGAATCATCATGGCACAATCAAAGCTGGCGTTGAAGGTAGTCAAGAAGAAGTGGCTTACTATCAGGGCCAGCAAGTTCTTTGACAGCGAGCTTCTGGGTGAATGCTACGTTGCTTCCCCTGACTTGCTTATGGGCAGGACTGTTGCTGCAAACCTCGCGAACCTGACTGGCGACATAAGGCAGCAGTCTGTCACCCTAAAGTTCATTGTCAACTCCGTAGATGGCGAATCCGGGGTTGCTGACGTCATTGGCTACGAGACGGCCTCTTCTGCTATAAGGCGCATTGTGAGGAGGGGCTCTGACAGGCTTGATGAGTCATTCGTTTGCGAAACGAGCAATGGTCAGAAGGTCAGGATAAAGCCCATGGTTATAACCAAGACAATCACAAACAGCGCAGTGCACCGCTCTCTTAGAAAGGCCCTTGTCAGCAGTGTTGCGAAGCTTGTCAAGAAGCACACTTTCGAGTCCCTGATAAATGAGATGATAACCTCAAAGCTACAGATGGCTGTTAAGACAGAGCTGAAGAAGATTTACCCGCTCAAGTCTGTTGAGATAACCTCACTGTGGCTCTTAAGGGGCGGGGAAGGCAGTGAAAAGGGCACGGCAGGTGCAGCAACAGCAACCGAAACCGAGATAATTGAAGGCGCATCGGAAGCTGAAAGCGCGTAAAATTCCGCCAGTCAGAGACCGGTGGAAAATTGCTTTTAATTCTTTAGTGGTTAAAAACCTTCTTAAACTCTGAAGTGAAAATTTACAGTGCTACTTAGAGCACTATCAAAAACGGCTGTTTAAAAAGGGCAAGTAAAAAAGAGTTGAAGAGTTGTAAAATATGGCTGATACTGCTGATTCGGCACCTCACGAAGAAGAGCAGGTGCGCACAGGCGCTGACAGGCTTCTTGATCTGGTTAAGAAGTCTAGGGAGATTGCGCTGGCGGCTGCTGCACAGGAGCTTGGCGTTCCAATTGTGACTGTTGAGGCGTGGGCTAATTTTCTGGAGGAGGACGGGCTTGTTACGGTGAAGTACAAGTTCACGACTCCTTACATTGCAATCCCGGAAGTTCAGGCAGAACGCAAGAAAAAAGAGGAAAAACTCGTGTCATTGGCTGAAAACGCGGATTTCAGCGATGTCAAGGCAGAGATTGAGAATGTTCCTGTAATACTTTCAAAGGCATCTGACGAAAGGACTTCTGGCGAGTTTGGCTTGCTTAAGCAGACGTATTCGACATTGGCTGCGAAGCTCAGTGCTATTCATGAGCAGCTGGCTGCAGAAGCTGAGATTACGCCCCAGAAGAAAGCCATGCTGAACGACTCCCTGAGAGCTCTTGAAGAGGGGATGCAGGAAGCCGCTTCCGATGCTGAAAGCGGGAGGTTTGACGAGGCAAGCGCTGCTTATTCAAGACTTTATGCGCAGGCCACGACCCTATCTAAAGAGCTGAAGAGGCTGTACGACCAGGTTGCCACGCTTCACGCTATTCAGAGCACGAAGGATTACAAGGATTTGCTTGGCGAGGCATACAAGCTGATGAGCGAGGGCAGGGTTGAGGAGGCTGCTGAGCTTTATGATAAGCTCAAGTTCGCGCACGAAAACCTTGCCAAGGAGTTTATTGAGAAAAAGGCACAGATGGAGGATGACCTTGTTAAGTTTAACAAGGACCTGTCAAAGAATGTTGACGAGCTTAACATGCAGAAGCTCAAGGCTGTTATGCGCCGCATAAACGTGCTTTTGAGCGCGGGAAGGCAGTTTCTAAAAAAGGGCGAGTTTGATACAGCCGAGTCATATTACCTGGCGATAAGGCACGAATACGGGACACTTCCCCCTGGCTTTTTGGAGGAGAAAAAGGAGATGCAGCAAAGGGTGCTTGGCTTTTACGGTGCCCTGGCCATGCAGAGGGAGAAGGCAATAAAGAAGAAGTTTGACAGCCTCATCAGGCAGATTGGTCTGATGACAAAACAGACACAGGAAAGCCTTAAGGAATTAAACGTTGAGCAGGCTGTCAGGATGTATCGCCAGATAAAGCAGCTGTACAATACGCTTCCCACAGGGTTCCTTAAGGAAAAATCCGAGCTTCAGCAAAGTATTGTTTCCCTTTACTCCACCATAAATTCCATGTACACCCAGAAATCGCTGAGCAAGCTAAAGGCTATGTCTGCTGAGATTTTGACCCTGATTGGCATTATGAGCAGGCACACCGAAAAGGGCGAGTTAAGGGAAGCTGAAGAGGCTTACGAAAGAATCAGGCACCTTTACAGGGAGATGCCCAAGGGCTTTCTGCACGAGGAAACCACATTGCAGAACCAGATAGTGAACACCTATGAGGGCTATCTGAAAAAGACCAAGGAGATGGAAAGCGGCCGGTTCACTGTGGCGATTGCCAGCATTACTAAGCTTCTTGATGAAGCAGAGCAGCAGATGAAGAAAAAAGATTACCGTTCTGCCAATGAGAATTATACCAAACTAATGTCAGTTTACAACACGCTGCCGGCCGGATTTATAGCCCAGAAAGCCAATGTGAGGGACAGGGTTCTCCACCTTTACAAGGCCGTGCTTGCAGCAGCAAACCTGGAAGAACAGCTTGCATCTTCTGGAGGGGGTGGAAGTGCACAAAAAGCACGGGGCAGCCCTGCTTCTGTCATTGACAGAATAACCGAACTCGTTGTTGAGGCACGCCAAGTTATTTCTGCCGGAAACTTTAGCGCGCTAAGTGGAATTTGGTCAAGTGTTGAGGCGCTGGCAAAGGGCATGCCAAACCTGGCTAAGACAAATAAGATGCTTGCCCTGAAAATATCAGACGTGAAAGAGGAAACAGGGCTGTACCGCAATGCCTTATCTCTTCAAACATTTTTTGAGTCGGGCAACGTAGGGAAGCTTAAAGAATCCTTAGACTGCATCAGGAGGAGCGCTGGCGCCCTGAAGGAGCGCTGCCCTGAGGATAAGGCACTATTTGATTACGTAACAAGCCAGTACGACTCTTATCTGCCAAAGCTTATGGCAAGCAAAGGCATGCATGGCAAGGAGCCGATTAAATCTAAATCTGACACCGCTATTGAGGAGAAGCCTGTAGAAGACGTGAGCGAAGAGGCCGAGATGCCTGTGCTTCCGCCTCTTCCATCGCTTCCCGAATTAGACCTTGGCCCCAGTGGGGCTGCTGAAGAAAGAGTTGGAGAAAGCAGCATTGCGCAGGCGCTTGAGGCACCCCCAGAAATAGCTGAAGGCAAGGCAGATTACAGCAGCCAGGCTTATGCTGCTGATGAGGGAGATATTAAAAAGATAGACTCTGAGATAGACGATATTGAGAGGAAAATTGAGGAGCTGAAGGGCTTGAGCAGGGCAACCGTGAAGCCGATTCGGCAATAAGGGGCGAAGCCCCTTATCAACCCCACGAGTCAACCCTGAACTTCAGCGATAAAGGATAAAAAAGAGGTGTTTGATGCCAGGAGAGCAGATTAAGCAGAATTTTGAAGGGGTAAAGCAGCTTATTGACTCCTACAAGCTTGAAATCAACAAGGTTGTTGTGGACGTAAAAGTATTCTCGGTAGAGCAGGAGACTGTTCCGATATACGCTATCTCCTTTCTTAACATAAGCGATGCCACCCTGCGAATTTTGAACAAGCTGAGGGAGGAGTTTCTTTCCAGGGTTGTGATAGGCACAATCCAGCTTACAGAGGAAGAGGGCTCGGACATTAAGAGGAAGTTTGAGGAAGAGATAAGGTTACTGATAAGGAAATACTTTCCGGGCATTGATTACGATACCACAAACCTTCTTGTCAGCCATGTGATGCAGCAAAACGTTGGCCTTGGCAACATAGAAATCCTCCTTAAGGACCCTCAGCTGGAGGAGATTGTCATCAACAACTCCTCTGAACCAGTTTGGGTTTACCATAGGAAGCACGGCTGGCTCAAGACCAATATCACCATTCCGAACGAGGCCAGAATAAGGCACTACGCCACAACAATAGGCAGGGACATTGGCAAGGAGATAACCCTTCTCCAGCCATTGATGGACGCCAACCTGAAGTCAGGCGACAGGGTAAATGCGACTTTAAGCCCCATATCAAGCAAGGGCAATACCATTACCATAAGGAAGTTCTCGGAAAAGCCGTGGTCTATCACCGACCTGATAGTAAACAGGACCATAAACGCTGAAACAGCAGCATGGGTTTGGCTGTGTGTGCAGCAGGAACTTTCAATGATCATAGCAGGCGGCACAGGCTCTGGCAAGACATCGGCGCTTAACGCCATTGCAAACTTTTTCCCTCCCAATCAGAGGATTATTTCAATAGAGGACACTCGTGAACTCACTTTGCCCAACACGCTTCACTGGGTTCCTCTGGCGACAAGGCTTCCGAACCCCGAAGGCAAGGGCGAGGTTTCAATGCTTGACCTTGTTGTTAACTCGCTTAGGATGAGGCCTGACCGCATCATAATGGGTGAAATCAGGAGAAAAAAGGAAGCTGAAGTCCTGTTTGAGGCAATGCATACAGGCCACAGCGTTTATGGGACCTTGCACGCCAACAGCGCAGAGGAAACAATAACAAGGCTTACAAACCCTCCCATCGAGGTTCCTAAAACTGTACTTTCCTCATTGGCAGCAATACTTGTCCAGAACAGGAACCGCCGAACCGGGTTCAGGAGAACGCTCCAGTTTGCGGAGATACAGCAAAGCGGTGATCCTAAGGTCATAATCCAGCTTGACGTTGCCCATGACCGGTTTACGCAGGTCGCTGCGCCTTCTCGGCTGCTGGAAACTCTTAACCTTTACACAGGGCTTAGCCCTGAAGAGATTGGCAGGGACCTGCAGGAAAAGACAAAAATCCTCAACTGGCTTGTCTCGCAGAAAATAAGTGACGTGCACCAGATAGGGCTTTTAATGTCAAAATACTACACGGGAAAGCTCAGGGTCTGATGCTGCGGCGTTTTAAATTTAATATTTTAAATTTAATAGAAAGTAAAAGGTGGCTGAACTGTGGCAATAGAAAGCATTCTGGCAAGAAAACTGCCTGGCTTGAAAAAAACCCTAAGGATGGCGCACATTAAGGACGAGCCTGAGAAGTACGTCAAGAAGGTTTTTCGGCTTACAATGTATGGCACAATTGCGCTTGCCGCAGCAGCCTTTTTCGGGACGGCAAAAATCATGCCTGCCAAGGATGTTATCGGCATAGTCGCCATTGTCGCTGTTGTCGCTCCTGTGCTCATATTCTTCTTTTTCATAAACGCCCCGAAAGGCACAATCCGGAAAAGGCAGCGCGAGATTGACAAGGACGTGCTTTTCGCGGGAAGGTACATCATGATGAAGCTTGAGGCAGGAAGCCCCATAATCAACACGCTTGTTGACGCCTCAAAGGGATATGGCGTTGCGGCAAAGTTTTTCAAGGAGATTGTTGACGAAATAAACGCAGGCGTGGCTGTTGAGGACGCGCTTGAGTCAGCAAGGTCATATAACTCGTCAGAGAAGTTCAGGAAGGTCCTGTGGCAGCTTCTCGTTACGCTCAAGACAGGCACTGATGTTACAGGACCGATGAAGGCAACTCTTGGCTCACTGGCAAACGAGCAGATTATCGAAATAAAGGAGTACGGCAAGAAGCTGAACTCACTCATGCTTTTCTACATGGTTGTGGCCTGTGTCGCTCCTTCGCTTGGCCTTGCAATGTTTTTGATAATAAGCAGCTTCATTAATCTTGAGATAAGCAACTCAGTCCTTTTCGGCATCCTCTTTTTCCTTGCAGTAATCCAGGGCGCGTTCATTATAATGATAAAGGCCGCAAGGCCTATGGTCGAACTTTAATTAAATGAATAGGTTGAAAGTGTAAAAAGACCGGGATAAAAATGGGGTTTACTGGAGAGCTGATTGAGGGTGTTGGAAAGGCCTTTATTTTTGAGCGTTTCAGGCCAAAGCTCCGAAGCTACTTGTCAAAAGCAGGAATAACCGGAGTTCCTTACCACCTTATGGGAATTTTTTTCTGGCTCAGCATAATGCCAGTATCATACGTCTTTATCTTCTACGCGTGGGGGCAGATACTACAGCGCGCACACAACCCGGCCTTACAGTTTTTGGCCGCAATTGTTGTATGGGCAGGGATGCATACCGCTGTGCTTGCCTGCATTGTTGTTTTTTCCTACGTTTACCTGGATCTTCGCATATTCAACAGGACAAAGAAGATGGAAGCCGTCCTTCCTGACTTTTTGCGCCTTGTGTCTGAGAACCTTAAAGGAGGCATGCCTTTTGAAAGGTCTCTTTGGAGCGCCATTAAGCCTGAGTTTGGCATACTGGGCCAGGAGGTTAGGCTTGCTGCCAAGAAGGTCATTACAGGCGCTGAAGTTAATGATGCTGTCGTGGAGTTTACAAGCAAGTACGATTCCCCAATGCTGAGGAGGTCTTTTGACCTGATTCTGGAGGGCATGAAAGGAGGCGGCAGGACTGCAGACGTGATTGACAGGGTTATTGACACAATAGAAGAAACAAAGGAGTTGAAGGCGGAAATGGCTGCGACAAACCTGTCCTACATTATCTTCGTCATAATTATCGTTGTTGTTGTCGCGCCAGGGCTGTTCACGCTTTCTTTCCAGTTCCTGACAATACTTCAGGGCCTTGGCGAGAGGATAAGCTCTTCAGGGGCTGGGCAGGCGGGTGCAAGCCTTCCGATAAGCTTCGGCAACGTTTCTGTAGACCCTGCGAAGTTCAGGGACTTCTCACGATACGCCCTCATGATTATCTCGGTTTTTTCAGGGATGATTATCTCGCTCATCAGCAAGGGCAGCATCAAGGGAGGGATAAGGTTCGTGCCTTTGCTGTTCATCGGCTCACAGCTTGTTTACGCGGTTGCCATGAAAATCGGGACGAGCGTGTTTTCCGGGTTCTTCTCGTAGCGTCATCAGCCTGCCAACCTCTTCCCTGCTCAGCTCCCTCCACTGCCCCGGCTTGAGCTTTCCAATGCCAAGCGTTCCTATCCTTGTCCTTGTTATCCTGAGAACGTAATTCCCCACTGCCTTGAAAAGCCGCTTTACAATCTTGTGCCTTCCCTCATGCACAACAACCTCTGCAACATCCTTCTGCAAAAGTTTTATCCTCGCTGCTACTCTCCTTCCTTCAACAAGAATGCCTCTCTTGACCATTTCAGCATCCTCCGGCCACATCTTCTGCCGAAGCCTGACAACGTACGTCTTCTCAACCTCAAACCTTGGGTGCATTAGCCTGTTCGCAAACTCGCCGTCGTTGGTCATGACAAGGAGCCCTTCAGCATCAGCGTCAAGCCTTCCCACAGGGTAAACCTTTTCCTGAATTCCTACAAGGTCGGTTACTTTTCTTTCAGCAAACTTATCGGCAGTTGTTGCGACATAGCCTTTTGGCTTGTAAAGCAGGATGTAGCGCTTCCTTTCGGCATGGACCAGTGCATCATCAACAGTTATGACGTCCTTCTCTGAATCAGCGCTCTGGCCAATGGATGCAACAGAGCCGTTAACCCTCACCCTTCCCTGCAGGATAAGCTCCTCGCTTTTCCTCCTTGAGGCAATCCCTGCTGCGGAAAGTATCTTTTGTATTCGCTGCAACATGCTGCCCGGAACAGAGGCAATGGTTAATAAGCTTTCGCTGTCACCTGCCACCACAGCAATATATTTAAACGCCCGTTAACTCCTTAATCGCAGTTTTTGATCAACCTTTTTAGGTAAAAACCCAAATCGAGGTGAACTCGATTGGGCCCAGTCGGCGCAAGCCGACTTGGGGGGTTGTGCCCCTGTGGTCCAACGGACAAGATACGGCTCTGCGGATGACCTTCTTTAGAAAAGAAGCTCAACCAAGAAAACGTGAAAAGAAAAAAAGAAAACGTGAACGCAGTAGAAAGGCTGAGATCCGGGTTCAATTCCCGGCAGGGGCGTTTAATAGTTGCAAAAAAAAAATGACAAAGCTGATTGTAATTATTGTAATTGCTGCGCTTTTTCTGGTAGTGCTGACCGCAGCATGCACAACCAAGCCAGACGGAGCATACCAAGCCCAGCCTCAGCCTCAGCAATTGCCACCTGACATGGAGCAGGAAGAGCAACAGGCGCAACAACAGCCTCCGCAGCAGCAACCGCAGCAAGAACAAAATTTGCCTGAGGAAACACCACAGGAGGAGGGGGCGCAAGACAAGTTTTATTACGCGAGCAGGCTGCACTGGCCGCATATGCCCGTTACTTATTTTATAGAAAATGAGGAAGGGTGCGGCAGTTACGAAACTAACAGGATAAAAAGGGCATTCAGGGACATTTCCAATGCCACAGGAAACGCAGTGCTCTTCGCGCAGGCAAACGATTCAGGCTCAGCCGATATCGAAATAAGGTGCTCCTTCATCGATGACTGCTACGAGCTGTCAACGGACATACGCTACGACTACGTCATTCGGACCGAAACAATCTGCAAGCACCCGCTAGGCATTACCAAAACGATAGCTGAAGGCAGCAGGCTGGCCAAGGCATACATTGAGATGGTTGGGCTTGCAGGATTTGCAGAAACCAAGCGCGAAGGCCCAAGCGGGTTTTATGTTGGCACGTGCGGCCACACAATCACTGAAGTCCACGAGCTTCTTCACGCATTTGGCTACGGCCATTCGGAAGACGACAGCAGCATAATGAATCCCGGAGCTGATGTTTTCAGCCTGACCACGCAGAAAGAAGGCGCCTGCAAGGGTAGCGAAAAGGCAATCGACGCAGGCATAGCCGCAGACCTGATTAACACCTACTCAGGCAAATCCAAGGGCTAGAACCTGTTGCCATTTGAAAATTAAACATTAATTATTTAAAGCAGTTCTGTTAGTCGTTAATTTAAGCAAAAATAAAACAACAATAATTAGGAGGTAATTAAGAATGCCAAAAGTAACAGTTTACAGCACGCCGACATGCCCCTGGTGCCACAAGACCAAGGATTTTCTTAAGGAGAACAACGTGCCGTTTCAGGACGTTAACGTGGCTGCCGACCAGAAAGCGGCTGAGGAAATGATTGAAAAGTCAGGCCAGATGGGCGTGCCCGTAATCCAGATTGACGGGCAGTTCATTGTTGGCTTTGACAAGAACGCGATTAAGAAGGCGCTCAAGATTTGATTCTAGATGTAATACCCAATCACGGGCACCATGAGGCAGCCCATCAGGAGCTGCCTGCTTGACCTGGTCAGCACAGGAACCATGCCAATTGCGGTCGCAACAGCCAGAACCAGGAGCCCGGCCGCGCCTGAGAAGAACGCAACAAGCCCGGTAACTAAAAGCGTCACAAGCCAGATCATCACCGAATAGTTCACTTTTCCAGTTAGCGATGAAAATAGGCGCGAGATGAAAATAACGCTGATGCAGGAAACAGCAGCGGCAACAACTGCAACAAGGAGCAGCATGATTACGGAGTTTGCAGTGATTGCAGGGCCTAAAATGTTCCCCATTACTGCTATTGAGCCGTTTCTTGCCTTGCCAAAGGAGTAAAGCGTCAAAACAGCAAAAAGCATTGATGAAGAAGCTATTACTCCAAGCAGGAACATGTAAGCCTCTGCCCGGATTTTCTTTAAGGCCGTTGTGCCAAGCATGGCTGCCTGCGCAGGCCCAAGGGCAGGAAATAATCCCATGAGCGAGCTTGAGAAAAGCCCGATAGCGAGAAGCTTTGCAACCCGCGCTGGTTTGTTAATCTTAATCTCAGCGCTTTGCCTCTGCACCGGAAAAGATGAATGCTTCAGCAGCCCACCGGCAAGCGAGCTGACTCCAAAAAGCCCTGAAAACATGGGCAGCAGGGGCTGGTTAATGCTGGGCAGGCTGAAAACCGCAATCCCGAACAAGCCTGAAAGTGCGAGGACTAGCCCATTCAGGGCAATGGCCCTTGGTTTCCTGTTTTTCAAAAAGTGGACAGCTATTACAGCAATCAAAATAAGCCATACGTGGCTTTTAGTTGCGGCAAATACCGGCTTTATTACCGGCAGCATAACATGAGAAAGCAAAACCAAGGCAAAAACGCCAGCAAACCCTCCGAAAGCAGCAAGCAGCACTGCCTTTCTCCCTTCCCCCTGAAGCAGCATCCTGTGGCCGGGGAGCACGGCCAGTGCAGAGTCCGATTCTGAAAAGCCAAGAAAAACTGAGGGCAGAAAGTCGTGAAAGACGTGGCTAATTGACATGGCAATTATGAAAACAGCCAGGGATAGGGAAGCTGTCGCGTCAGCATTGATAGCAAGAGAGGCAGCTATTGCTGCAACGAGGTTAATGTGAATTCCAGGCAGCAGGCCTGTGAATACGCCGGTCCCAACCCCGAGAGCCATGGCCGCCATTAGCGTTAAAAGCGTTAAAAACTCCAACCTAACCACCGCAAGTAATGCCGGGAATGCTGCTGTTCAGGGGCCTGATTTTAGTCACGATGAAAGAATTTTTTCCGTTGTAGTCTCTGAACTCGCCAGTAGCTTCAATTTCCTGAAACCTCTTCAATCCAAGGCTGCTTATGTAGCCGGTGTCAAAGCTCACTGCCTCAACGGATTCTACTGCGGCAATTCTGATGGCAGAATAGCTTTTTGCAGCTGTAACAGAGTCAACAAAGCCGTGAACCCTTACCTTGGCATTATTGCTTGGGGTGCTGCCTTGGGATGTGCTGAAACCTGCAGCCTCAGAGGCAGGCATCAAGGGCAGCTCCGTAATAGCAGCAACAATGAAAAGCGCAGCCAAGCCAACAACGGCACATATGCCAGACATAATTGCAAGCTTTCTTTCTGTCACTAGCATAACCCATTTCAATGGTGTCTGTAATTAATGAAGCTTGCCCCTGAATTTCAGGATAATTTTCGCAGTTGCCGCAAAAAATCCTGCAAAGGCCGCATGATTGGCGCAAAAAAGGGTTTTTTCAGAAAAGTTTCCGGACAAACCGTAAATTCAAACCTCATCCGTTCTCCAGTAAGGGAGTATTGCCGACTTTTCAACAGCTGTTCTTGTGCCTTTTAAGTACTCCAGTATTCCAAGCCAGCTTATCATTGCCCCATTGTCAACAAGGAACTGCCTTTCCGGCACAAACAGCTTTGCTCCCCTTTCCTCGCACATCACTCTGCACATTTCCTGCAGCCGCGTATTACATGCCACGCCTCCTCCAAGAAGAAGCTCATTCTTTCCGGTGTGGGCCATTGCCCTTTCGGCAACTTCAACAAGCATTGCAAATACTGTTTCCTGCAAGGAATAACACAAATCTTCTTTCCTGTAATTCGGGGTTGATAAGGGCGCAGCAGTGCCCTTATTGCCGCTTTCAAATTTCCGTATTATGTTAGTCAGGATTCCTCCAAAGCTGACGTCCATGCCCTTCACAACGTATGGCAGCTCAATGTAATTCTTCCCTGCTGCCGCGAGTTTCATTATCTGCGGCCCCCCCGGAAAACCTATTCCTATCTGCCTTGCGAACTGGTCAATCATGTTACCGACTCCCATGTCAAGAGTCTCTCCAAAAATCCTGTATTTTCCTGCCTCAAAGGCAATTACCTGCGTATTTGCGCCCGACACATAAAGCAGCACAGGGTCCTTTGCATCAGTGAGGAGCTTGCCAATCTCCAAATGGCTGATGCAGTGGTTCACTCCAACAAGGGGCTTTTTGTGAACTATTGAAAGTGTTCTGGCTGCGGCAGCCCCAATTCTTAGGCAGTGGCCTATTCCTGGGCCTTGCGAAAAGGACACGATGTCAATGTCACGCATCGCTATTTTTGCAGCTGCCAATGCTTCCGCTATCGCCATGTCACAAACGTCAACGTGGTGCTCGGCTGCCTCTGCTGGTATTATGCCTCCTGATTTTGTTGTGAACTGCTTTATGACGTTGGCAAGGATACAACCATCAGCCTTTTCAGTAGTAGCTATGCCGACACCGAAAGTATCTCTGCCTTTAGAGTGCAGTACTTTCGATGCCAAGGCAGGTTAGTTCCTTCATTTCGGCAGCTGCTGTGATAGCACGGTGTTTTTAAATTTGCCGCATACGCGTCAGCAAGGGAAGCAGAAAGCGAAAGAGGATTCTTGTTATTTGCCGCGGTTGAACACCACCATTACCATGTTTATGAACTTTCCGTGGTAAAGAACAGGCTTCTTCGACACAATCACGTTCTTTGAAGGCACAACAATATCAGCTTTGACTGGGGAGTAAGGCTGGCCTTCGCAGCAGTCAACGTTAAAGCCACCGGGCATTTCAATAATGCCAAAAGTACCGTCACAAGCAGCCTTGGTAGCACCACTATAGAACCAGCACAGCCCCTTTCCATGGCAGCCCGCATCGCACAAGTTCGAGCCAGCCTTCGTGCAGTCGTCTTCGCAGCCTCCACGGGCTCTGACAAGGGTGAAGTCTACGGTTACTGTGCCGGAAGTCAAGTCTTTGTTCAGGCCTGTGCTGACCTCATAGCCGTCAGCATGCTTGGAAGCGGTTAAGTCGTAAGTCCCTGAAGGAACATTACTTATGGTGTAGCTTCCGTCAGCAGCAGTGGTTGCAGAAAGCAGCGGACTGGTTCCAAGAACCTTCACCAATGCTCCTGAAACAGGACAACCAGCAGCGGGGCATGGGCCGTTGCCATTGGAAGTGCTCACGTTCCTTACCGACCCTGTAACCGTGGCTGCAGAAGGAGCAAGCTGGAAGTCAACAGTTGTCACCTGGAAAGGCTGCACCGGCTGGTTGCTAACGGTCTGGCTGTCATAATCAGCCTTGGAAGCCGTGACGTCGTAATTGGCTGGCTGCATCCCTGAAATTGTGTAAGTTCCATCGGCAGCAGTAGTCGCTGAATAGGTCAGCTGGGGATTGGAAGTTCCGACAGCGGCAACAGCAGCTGCTGAAACACCCAACCCCGTCAAGGAGTCAGTAACCGTTCCAGCAATGCTCCCAACCGGCCCCTGCCACTGGCCCGGGTCACAAAACTCAACCTTGCCATCCTGGTGCACATCAGCGCTGACCTCGCTCTTCCAGATAGAGTTCCAAGCGGCAGCCAAGTCGTTGCCGAAGTAAGTCGCAGCAACCAGCTTAAGGTCGCTATAACACTTGCCATTGTAAACGCAGTCTGAAGGCTTGTCGCACAAGCTCTTGTCAAAAGAGTCACTGGTGCAGATTCCAGTCTTGCAGTCCCTTGTCCTTGCAAAGAACTGCTCATTAGCATCATCGCCAAAGCACCTCTCCTCACTCGGAAGAAGCTTGGTTGTTGCCTTCCTCTCGCCCTTGCTATCCTGGAACTGGGTGTCAACCGAGGATGCGCTTCCGCTGCCAGTGCTACCTGTAGTTGTGCCCCCAGTAGTCGTGCCTCCTGTTGTGCCAGTTGTTGTGCACGTAACCTTCATGTAGCCTGTCGCGCCGTAAGCGTTTGCTCCTGTAGATGGTTGCTCAGAAGAATCAATGTAGCTAACGTAATCAGCGCTCCCTGAGATGGCTATGGCGTGTGTTGCGTATCCGCTGTAATCCTCACCGAGATTGGTGATGTACTTCTCGTTCTTCGCGAACTCATCCTTGCTGGAGCCGTATGTGAGCCCAATGTTGTCAGACCCTTCAGTCCATATTGCCGCTACCAGGTTGCCGGCAGCCGCCAGCCGCATAGGAGCAGCGTACGAGCTTACAGTTAAGCTTTTTGTAAACTGCACCTCCTCTGAAAGCGCTGCCGTGTCAAACGATAGGAAGTTATACGCCATGTTGTTGTTTGACTGGGCTTTGTAAGAGAAGTAAACTTTCTTGCCAGCAGCAACAGCGTCAAGGTGGCTCTTTTGAACCTGGCCGTGCTGGCCCTCTATAGATTTCTGCATAGTGTTAACCTTGGCAGTGCCGCTGCCTTTCACGCCAACCTTAACGCTATATGTGTAGCCGTTATTAGTCGGGGCAGCTTCCCCCCATACGTAGTACGTTGAACTTGCATCCTTGACTATTAACGGGGTGCCCCAGTAAAAGCCATTGCCCTGAACGCCTCCCGGGAACACAGCTATCTGGCCCTGCTTCGAGGAGAACACGCCACCGAATGGGTTTTCTTTAGTGTAAACGTACTCAGCCCCGTCGCTTCCGACCGCGAAGTCAAAATCTCCTAAATACTTGCCTTGCATGGAAGAAAGCACGCCGGAAGATGCTGTTAGCGTTCCGCCGGTCAGCGACGCAACGTCAACCGCTACTGAGTAGAAGTCTACCACAGATATGTAGAAGCCTCCCTCATAGACCTGTTCTTTTATGCCCTTCCAGGCAAAGTACAGGTTCCCGCCGTAAGCCTTGAACCTGAAGCTGTCGGGTGCACACGCTGTTCCGCTTGGGCAGTTGATGGTGTAGGAAGTCTTGACAGGCGATGAGCCGTCCAGCTTTGCCGAAACGATGCTGAGTGTTGCGAATTTCCCGTCCCAGTTTTTTTTCATATTGGCATAGTAAGCCTTGTCCCCGTAAACAGCCAGTCTGGCCTGTTTCGCGTCCGAGCTCAACGTGGAAGACAGGGAAGCGCCCTTTTTCCACTCACCGCCAGAGCACGTTGTTGTGGCGGTAGTGGTGGTAGTTGTTGTGCCAGTTCCAGCGCCTCCTCCCGGTGTTCCAACTCCGGCATCGTGCTCCCCGCTCTTCACCCACTGGAAGCCGGCAGCTGTGCAGCAGCTCTGGCTGCTGTCCTTCTCAACGCCTGCGCATGCGTCAGGTGAGGGGCATCCTGAAGTGCACGAAACATCATTAACAGTGTTATGTGAGAACGTGCCTGTGCCCTGGCTGTTGCACACGGTCTCGGAGGCAGTTCCGCAGCCAGTGCATGTATGGCTCACCACGCTGTTGGGAGTGCACACCTGCACCTGGCACGCAGTGCACGGCCCTCCACAGTCAACACCAGTCTCACCCTGGTTCTTGATGCCATCTGTGCATGTCTCAGGGACTACGGTTATTGTGGCAGCGCAGCTTCCATCACTTTGGCATGTTTGGCCTGTTGGGCAGCCGCAAGTTGAGCACTTGTTCGCCAAGGTGCCGCTGCTGCAGTATTTCGGCTTGGTGGACGAGCATGAGCTGTATGCTGTGCCGTCGCTGCAGGTCTGCTGCACAGTGCCAGGACAGTCCGGAGCAAGCCACTTGCACGTCAGCGAGCCGCAGTCACGCTTCACCTTAGTGCCATCCTGGCAGGTGAAATCTTGTTTCTGCCCTGCCTCGCACGCTTCAAGGCCGTTAACTGTGCCGTCGCCGCAGTACTGGCAGTTGTAGTCATACCCTGCGCAGTCGCTCCTGCACGTTGCAGTCACGTCAGGGTAACCGACACTGCAGCTTTGGGTCTTGGTCTTGGTTGACGAAAAGCTTCCAGTATCACACTGCTCATTTGAATCAAGTACGTTGTTGCCGCACGTAATCTCCACTCCGCAGTCCGCAGCGCAGCTCGCTTTAGTCTCAGGCCCGTTGCACTTTTCGTCGCCGCAGGAGGGGCAGATCGGCACAGTTCCAAACTTGCAGCTTGAGGTGCACCCAACGTAGCTTATTTTGTATGTCGGATCGTAGTTGTAGCAGTACTGCGTGCTGGTGCTTTTGCCGTTGTCGGATCCGTAGTCGCAGTCTTCGTTGTTGCTGGATTCTCCAACGCTGTTGCCGCACACGTTGCAGTTGTTAGTCAGCCTGCTGTCGGCATCGTTGCAGTCGGAACCTTTTGCGCAGTTAGCACCGTAGCCGTCCTTGTCGATGTCTGTACACGGGCAAGCAGCATCACTCCCGCTGCAGTCCTCATCAACGCCATTACCGCAAACGTCAGTAGCTCCAGGGTGGATGTTGGCGTTGTTGTCGTTGCAGTCGGTGCCTGTAGTACAATCAGAAGTTTTGCCGTTATAACCATCTCCATCTTTGTCGTTACAAGTAGGTTTTAGTTTACACGTCGCAGGGCTTCCTTGGCAGCTCTGTCCTGTTGGGCAGCAGGAGTCTTGGCAGCTGGTGGACTTGTCACAGCCGCCATAGGGGTAGTAGCTGTAAAGGTTGGCGTAGTAGGAGTAGTCGTTGTAAAGGTTGTTGCTGCAGCCGTCCTTGCTGTTACAGTCATAAGTTAAAGAATCTTGGCAGCCGCTGCTGGTACATATGGTAGTATAGCCATTACCAAGGCTGTTGAAGGTAGTGCCAAGATAATGGCTGCACGTCTCAGTGGAAGGGTTCCCGCAGCTGCTGTAAAAAAAGTTCCCAACACACTTAAAGCCGTACTTGCAGCCAGACCCGTCACTAGTTGACTCCCAATTACCGCTACAGTCTGCATCGCTATCACAGCCAAACAGCGAAGCAGAAACGCCAACAGAGCCCAGCAGCAGGGACAGCAACGCAGAAGCTGCAACTACAAACAGCACAATACCTCTTTTACCCATGACGAAAGCTAATAACGGCACTTGTCATATATAAACTTAATGCATAAGCTTAATTGTCACCGCAAAATGATGACAAAAACGAAAGGTTTATATACGGCAGAAACAGTTGCTGGAGGCATGGTTAAGAAGGCAGTTGTTGGGAAAACTCAGGCAGCTGGTGAGCCTGGCGCTGGCTCTCTTGATGGAATAGACAGTGGTAGCGCTGGCTTCGAAAGCCCTGCAGCTCCCGCTGGTAAGGGTGGCTTTCACGTTCCCAAGCCCATTCTTTACTTTGGCCTTAGCGTTGCTGCTTTGGCACTCGCTGCTGGTGTTGCTGTGGCTGTTTCGCAGCCTTGGCGGAATAAGGATTATGGCGGTGGCGCAGTGGTTACTCAGACTGTAACTCCCTCGTATGCTACGCCTACAGTTGCTGCTACGCCTGTTCCTTGGATAGAAAGCGTGATGAGTCGAGAACAGCTAAAAGCCACGCTGGAAGAAATACTGGCTTTTAGTAGGCAAAATGGCGTTGAAGTTGGCCAAGCAGCTACAAATGATGAATGGCAGAAGGTAACGCCTGAAGACAGGGCAATATGGAAGAAAACAGAGCAGGCAAATAAAACAATATATTTCATGCTAACAGGCAGAACATTTGAACAAGACAAATTCGTGACAAGAATAGTAAGGCCAGATGAACAGGTTTCTAATGTTCATCCCGACTATAGAAACCCTGACGGAACATTAAACGTGGCTGGCACACTAGCCCGCTTACCTGACGGTACAACAGAAATTTATGCGCAGGGCGTGCCTACCATGTATGCTAACAGCTCTAAAAATTTGCTTTTACTTGTTGCCAACGAGACAGGACAAGCCTTAGATATTAAATTGTCAACGACAGGAAAAGGCTTGGACGGCGCGGTATTACCAAGGAATAACGGCGAAGTGTGGAAAACTTTACCTCAAAAAGAGAGGTTAAATGAGGATGAAGGGGGTTTATACATTGAAGCTACCAAGCACATATATCAATCAGCAGTGCTGCACTTTATAGAAGAATTAGGAGTAAAAGGAATAGCTGTAGCTGATACGCCAGAAAATAGGAAACAAATACAAAAAGGAGTTGAAATAAAGGCAAGTATTGACCACTATATCACTAACGCGTGGGTTTTCGCTTGGTGGTATGCTCTTAACGACCAGCAAGCCAAGCAAGAACTAGAAACGAGTGGCAAGATAAACAGTGCAACAGCGTTGAAGCTTCACAACAAACTTCTGGCTGAGATCTGGAACCCCCAATTTAAGCAAATGATACAAAATGCTACCTCACTAGAAATAAAAGCACGCCTTCAACCGCAAATTGCAGAAACTTTGTATAAAAGGTTAAGAAGCGACGGCATGATAAGAGATGTTCTGCCTGGCGAGGCTACTTACCTCTTCGTCCCTTAATTCTGTGAGTCTTTAACTATTAGGCTGGCACGTTGCCGGTGTTCCTTGGCAACTCTGTCCTGTTGGGCAGCACGCGTCTATGCAGCTGGTGGACTTGGCACAGCCGCCATAGGGGAAGTAGCTGTAAAGGTTGGCGCCGTAGTAGTAGTCATCGTAAAGGTTGTCCTTGCAGCCGTCCTTGCTGTTGCAGTCGTAACCCAGCACGTCCTCACAGCCCCTGTTGAGGTCGCAGTCAGCTTTCAGGCAGTCTTTATTCTGGCCAGGATTACCGTAACCATCGCCAGCTGGGAAAAAAAAGGAAAGGCTTATAAAGTATTCTTACCATTAGCACCAGTAAGAATAGTAAGAACTTGGTTTGGAGGTGAGGTGAAGTGATGGAAGTGGTCAGTGTTTCTTCCAAAGGCCAGGTCGTAATACCTGAGAAGGTGAGGAAAAAGTTAGGAATAGGCGCAGGCTCGCGGCTTGTCCTGCTTGAGAAGGAAGGTTCTATCCTCCTCAAGAGAGAAGATGCAATCACCAAACGTCTGGAAGAAACTGAAACGAAAGAGACTATCGGCTGGCTTATTCTTGGCGAAAAGTCCCTTGAAAAAGTTTGGGACAACGCAAAGGACGAAAAAACTTGGAAGAGGTACCTGTAAGGCCATGAAGCAGCGAAGTATCATCCTAGTCCCATTTCCATTCTCAGACCAGTCGGGGCAGAAGGTCAGACCTGCGCTTATCGTTTCGAATGACAGATACAACAGCACGAGCGATGACGTAATTGTCTGCGCAGTGACTACCAACATAAAACCTTCAAAATATTCGGTCATAATAGACCAAAACAGCCTTGAAAGCGGCATGCTTTCTGAAAAGTCAGCCATAAAAGCGGAAAGCCTACTCAAAATTCAAAAGTCCCTAATCCTCAAGACCATTGCAACAATTAACAGGCAAACGTTAACGAAAGCAACAGATGCCATCAAAGAACTTCTTAGCCCAATTTAAATTCGGGCATATTTCTCATACTCTTATTAGCCCAGCCTCGCACGCCTCAGGCCCGTTAACTGTCACATCACCGCACCCTGCAGGCAGCGTCCTAGTGCAAGTTCCAGTGCCGCAGCCACCAGTAGTTGAAGTCCCACACGCAGTCCACGTCACAGCAGAGCTGCTGCAAGAGCCAGGATAAACCAAAGCGTTGTTGTCGTTGCAGTCGGTGCCTGTGGGGTAGTTATCACAGTCGCCGTCGTTGTCTATGCAAGGGTTTACGTTTACGCAGGTCAGGGGTGTTTCGGAGTGCCCTGCTCTTTCTCATAGCATCTTTCGCACACGAGCTTTATTCCCCTAAGGTTGTACCTCATCGTACCTATTTCCACCCGTGACAAGCAGCTGCCGCATGGGAGCGTATCGGTAAGCACCATGGGGCAATACGCGATAATGCGCCAGCAGACTGACAGGCTTGAGGACAACGAATTGGTTAAGCGGCCAGGCTGCCTCAGGGCAATAACGCAGCTTGACCGAGATAGAGGGACAGTTCGGGTTTACGGCAAGGCAGACGGATTTGCCAGGCTGCTGGCTGGCGCCGTTGTGAAGCAGCCAAGCCGGAAGTAGGCGGTTGAAAATTTGCCAGAAGTGACAGATAAACTCACATAGTTGCCGCGTGTGCCGAAAGGTTTAAATAGGACTTATCATTATAGTGATAACATGGAATTGCAGATTGTGAATCCGCATGTTGTGAAGATACTGATTGCCGCAAGGGACGTTGACTCAATTAACGCCATTGCCAAGCGCACCGGCATCTCTTTCGGGTGGGCCTATAAGTGGGTAAAGGAATTAGCGAAAGCAGGAGTGTTTCAGGCAAGCCGCATGAAGCTAACGCTGAACAAGGGCAGCACCATGTACGTGCAGACATTGGCTTACTTAAGAAAAGCCTTTGGCAATGACGCCTCATTCTACTACTCTGTGTTGCCTTTGATGGGCATAACTTATTGCTTTACCAAGACTGATGCTGTCTTTGTGTGGACAAAGGGAGGCTATCAGATTGGCAGAAGCAAGGACTACTACCCGGTATTTGTCAAGATAAGGGAGCAGGATAGGAAAATCTTTGACTTTTACACCAGCAAGTTAGGCTTGCGCGTGAATGCTAGTGCTGGGGTTTTTTTCAGGCCGGAGTTTGTCAGCGAGTTTAAGGCAGAAATGTGCGAAAACATTCCGGTGGACCCGTTGGAAGCTACAATTGCCTTCATGAAGAAGCACTTCTATAACTTCCAGCCCGCATTGGAAATGATACAGGAAATGTACAGAAAAAAGTTGAATG
>JACPTF010000013.1 GCA_016192915.1 Candidatus Woesearchaeota archaeon
TGCCTACGAAGAACAGCTCCCACGGCTCACGCTCGGCCTTTTTGGGATTGATAAGCAGCTCCAGGACCATACCCGCAGAAATGGCGCAGACCATTTAAATAGCTTTCCAAAAACTTTAATAACAAACAACAACAAGGCAAAAAGGCAATGAAAAGATTCGTTAAAGTAATGGCACTGTTTGCCGTGTTCGTTCTCACGCTATACGTTTTTGACAAGCTCCAGCCAACAATAACTACAGTAACAAAGGCAGCACAACCAACCCCGCCGACAACCTACGCAGTCTACGAAGTAAGGCAGCTGCAATGGGCTCTTGACGACCAGGCCGACTACGACTACAACAGCTCTCTGATAAACTTAAGCAGCGGCGAAGCCAAGCTCAAGCTTCAGAAGGTTCTCAAAGAGCTCAAAAACCAAACCACACTCACCATACAGCAAAAAAGCAGCGGCAAGTACAACAAGAAGCTAGAATTTGAGTCAGAGCCCTACAGCTACAAAGGCACGCTAAAAACACTTTACTTCGATGCAGAAACACCAGCCCAAACAAGCGTAAAGCTCAAAATAAGGACAGCAAGCAGCCAACAGGCACTGGAAGAAGCAGAGTGGCAGCCAAAGGGCAAAGACTACTACACCACAACCGGACAAGCCATAACAGCAGAGCCAAATGGCTACGTGCAGTACAAGGCGGTGCTGGAAACAGACGATGACACAAAAACGCCAATGCTCAACAGCGTCACAATAACTTACGAAACAGAGGAATACCCCGCAGAAGCAGCCATAACAACAAAAGAATACTCCTTCGCCAGAAGCGTGGAAATACAGAAGCTGAAGACTGAGGAACAGCTCAACGGACAGACAGTAAAGTACGAATACTCAACAGACTCAGGACAAGCATGGAAAACACCAGTAAGCGGCCAGGTGCTGGCTGCAGCAGCAGACAAGATGCTGATTAAAGCCACCCTATTTTCCAACAAGACAGAAACGCCTGCAGTGAATGATATCAGGCTCAGCTACAAAATCAGCATATGCGACGAGAAGTGGCAGCCGAACTACACTGGCTGCGGCAAAAGCAACAGCAGGGTGAAATACTACACTGACGCAAACAGCTGCGGCTCAACAGAAGACCTGCCGGCAGACAATGGAACAGCAGAAAGCTGTGACTACTGCACTCCACAATGGATAAACGTGAGCAGCAGCTGCAGAAGCGACGATACGATCACTGTGAGTTACCTCTACACCAACACCTGCTGCCAAGAGACAGGGCTGCCAAGCGACTGCACAATACCCCAGAACACGACAACTGCCTGTGATTACTGCACTCCAAACTGGCTGGAAACAAAAGGCAGCTGCGGCGCGAATGACAGGGTAACAGCAACATTCACTGACTTGAACACCTGCTATGCGATAACAGGGCTGCAGTCAGACAACAACAGGCCAGCTAACAAAACATACGATTGCGACTACTGCGCGCCGTCCTTTGTGTGCGGCAGCTACGGCGACTGCGGTGAGGACAACAAAAAGGCGTGCATACAGGTTAACGACAGCAGCAGCTGCTATGGAAAGACAGGGCTGGCATCCGACAACTACACCGGCAACTACAGCGAATTCACAGCGAGCTGTGCATACGATAACGAGAGACCGAACATAAACAGCGCAATAGCAGCTGCCATAGGCGATACACTGACTGTGCTGGCAAACATCACAGACAAATCGGCAATAACAGCCATTGCACACATAATCAAGGATAATGATGCGGTGATGAACCTGACATTCACAAAAACAGCAAACAACGTCTACACAGCATCGGCAAACGCCGCAGAACTAAGAGGGGCATATATCGTAAGCATCATTGCAAAAGACACATACAACAACACAGCAACTGCGAGAGGAATAGCAGGCGTAACCCTTGATTCTGAAAAATCAGAGATAAAGGAAATCGTGCTGAACAGCACTGGTAAAGCTCTCATCGTTCTGGCAAACACAGCAACCATTGAGGTAAGGGGCAAAGCAGAGCCAACAGCACCCAGCGTAACAGGCAGGATTGTCGTGGCCGAGCAAGCAACTGGAAAGATGAATGCTACAAGACCGCAGGAGAAAAAAGAGCTCGGCATGTACATAGAGATAGAGGCTGACGAAGCGCTGAAATCAAACGTCTCCTCAGCAACGCTGAAAATAAGCTACACCGACCAGGAAGTCCTGGCTGCAAACTTGAGCGAAACAAGCCTTGCAATTTACTATTATGACGAACCATCCCTGTTATGGCAGCAGCTGAACTCCACAGCCAACGCAGCGCTGAACTACGTTGAAGGCAACACAACACACCTCAGCCTGTTCGGAGTATTCGGCGAGCAGAACCAAACAATTAATGCGACTTTCAACGCAACAGCGAATGCAACGATAAACGCGACTATCAACTCCACAAGTAATACCACAAGCAACACCACAGAAAACGCGCAGCAGTCGCAGGCACAACCAAGCGACACAACGGCAGCAGCAAATGCGGCAGGAGAAGAAGGTGCAAGCGCGGGCAAAGAAGACTCGCTACAGCAAACAAAACCTGATGAGGCAGCAGGTGAAACAACCAAGGCACAGGAAAACTGCAGCTACAACGTGGCCGTAGAGGTGGAAGACAAGCCATCGTTCGTAAACAAGACCAGCATCACAGCAGCCCTAAAAAACACAGGGACATGCGCGATTGAAAACCTTGAGGTAAAAGTCGCCCAGCCGCTGGATGATTACGTAGCAATAGAAAACGGCAAGGCAGCAAAGCTCGAACCAGAGCAGTCCCTCACATTCACCATAAAATCAAAAACAGCGGAGAATCGGGAGCAGGCAGAGCAAACAGCACAGGGGCAGCCGCCGCAGGGATTTGCCGTAAAAGAGCAAAGAAAAACATCAACGCGGAAAGGCAAGATAATAATAACAGGAAACGCCATAAAAGAAACAGCCTTAGAGGGCAAGCTGCCACTACGACAAGAGGTGCCCCTTAACATAGAAGTTTACGAGCTCGAGCAGAAAAGCGGAAAAAGCGGCCTCGCAGCCATGATAACCGGACTCGTAATCCTAGCTATGCTGCTTACAATCACCTACAACAGGATAATCAAATTCAGAAGAGGCGGCATCAGCAAAGGGGGAGAGGCAATGAAAAAAGAAGCAGCAGCTGAAAAGGAAGAAACCAAAAGTGAAGAAGAGCTACCAACCCCGAAAGTAATAAAGGCCACAGACCACGAAACCATTAAATTCCACGAAAGCCTCAAAAAGTTCGAAGAAAAGGAAAACCTAAGGCAGCAGAACCTTTTTAGCGAAGGTTCATCAAAAAACGAATCAAAAAATGAATCGGAATACGAGCACGAAACAGGCGAAGACCGGCGCAATGACAAATTAGAGTGAATAAAAGAACCGCACGTAAAATGTCAGAATTTTCCACTAGTCTTTGACTAGTGGCAGAACTTGTTGTTCTGCCAAATTCCATTGAGGAAAATTCTGAGCACTAAGAACCACCCATATAATCCCACCCGTCTCTGACGGGTGGTTCTTTAGTCCCAATACTTACTTCCTAGCCTTCTCAACCTTGCCCTTAAGCAGCGCATCAAGGCTCTGGTCATTGATTTTTATGACCTTCCACCTGACGCCTGGAATGTCACCATAGGAACGGCCCTTCCTGCCGCCTATGCACTCGACCATGACCTCATCGTGCTCATCAACAAGCTTAGAAGCGCCATCGCCGGGGCAGAAAGCCGTCACCTGCCTGCCGTTCTTGATGAGCTGGACCCTTACACAGTTGCCTGTCAAGATGCCATTTGCGAAGAAATTATGATTATCGCTTGCAGTGGTAACGTCAATCAACTCGTCGCATTTCGTTTGCCGAATACCAGTTACCGTTTCCCAAACCAAGCCGTCGCCCAAACCAGCCGTAGCTTCAGTTGCCCACTCCTTAAACCCTATAAACCCGGAAGTAGTCCCGAGTTTCTCCACATCCTTAACACCGCACGAAACCCAGTAATTAACAGCACCTTTTTTAACAAAATTAAAGCCGGCCCTGTTTAATATTTCGGTAATAGCAGCTATGCTATGACCTTTTTCCCTTAAATTTTGGAATTCAACGTATGCCCTTTTACACTTCTCCATGTGCCTTAGTTTTATGGTTAAATACTGGAAAGCAAGCTTGGCAAGGCAACCCCTCTGCTGATTGTACCTGTAACCTATCTTACCATAAAGATTTGCCAAGTTTTTATGATTAGAATCGATATATAAGTAAGTCCTGTACGTTTTTGCACCGCTTTTTCTTCTTCCATACTCTTCATGCCTTATTTTCGAAGTAATGCCAAAATCTTTAAGCATCTCTACAATATCTGTTACGAAACTCATGCCGCTTTTGAAGTTCTCTTCTGTTTTATTAATAGCCAGAGATGGCGGCATAAAAGTCTTACCTTTCAGCCTGGGCTTTTCAAGCTCGCTCCCAAAATAAGCTGCCAAGAATTCTTCCTTAACCCAAAGCGGCCCCTCTTTGATAAATGAAGGGACACCGTAGCTCTGATTTGCCTTATCGCCTGTAGGCACGCCAAGCGCCCTGAAAAGCGTGAAGAGGCTCACCGAGCCTGATTTTATCAAATTATAATCTCCCTCAATTACCCTTTCTTTACCCCCGATGTTAACCAAGCTTTTAGAATGCCCCGTAATTATTTCAGAGCAGTAAAACCCTAAAGCTTTGATGTCATCAGCGATTTTCCCAAGCTCATCCTTTTGCCCTGACGCTATTACCTTAACATCATTAAAGCCGTCTTTTTTAACGTAACAAGCCAATGTGCCATCTCCGAACAAATGACCCGCTAACCTGACAATCTTCGGCAGCTTAGGGTTGTCCAATTTAAGAGGCAGCAGCCCTTTGCTTTTTAGTTCAGAAACAACCCTCTCTGCATTTGAGCCTTCTGGAACATTCACGACAACATCCTTCTCAGTCAGGATTTCCTTATCAGAAACTTCATACTTAACAGGGTCCAATGGCATAACTACGACTTTGTCCCCTACCCTTAGCTTACTAAGGTCTATTTTCCCATTATTGGTATAGATAGGATGGTCGCCTGTTGCTATTAATTGCCTGCCGGTATCTGTAGTAAGCTGAAAAGCTGTTGACTCTTCTATTTCCTTTTCTGTGAGAGAAAAATAATCAACAACTTTCGAATGCTCAAGCTCCTTTTTTGCTCCATTGTAAGTATAAATTTCTCCAGAATGCCATAAATTACCAAATTCTTTAATGGTCACTTCACAGCCATCTGACAAATAAACAGGCGTATTTGGAGCAACGCATTTCCTCATGGCAGAGTTAGGCTGCTTGGCCTCAAACTGAACCTTCTCAAGAACAATGCCCTTAGCCTGCCAGGCGCCCTCCAACGGGTCAGACTTGGCCCTCATGTTCAGAATACGAACCACATAAGTGTGCTTAGCCCACCTTGCAGCAGCCCTTCTCCTAGCAAGAGAACCGCCAGCATTCAAACCACGAGCCTTAGACGCCATAACCAGAAGAGCATTGAGGGGTGGTTTATAAAGATTGCTGCCATAAGCGGGTGTGGGACAGAATTAGTTAAGCTTTTCCCGCATCTTCCACTTGCACAGCTTTCAGTAGCAAATCCTTCCAGTTCGCTGCTTGACTGATTCCCACGTTCTGCACCAGCGTTATAAAAACATCACAGCTAAACAACCTTCAGCTCCTTGACGGAAAAGTAGCGCCGCAGGATTGACTCATAATTCCTGAGGCTGCTCCCGCCCCGGCCAATAAGGTAGCCACGGCTTTGGGAATCGGCAGCCACTGTGACAACGCCATCAGCAAAGGAAATGTTCCGGGCCCTTATCGGAAGCACAAGGCTTGCGACAAAGGAGAGGATGTCATCGGAATATTCAACAACCTTGACCTTTCTCTTGAGAACAGACTCAAGGCGCTTCACATGTGAACCAGCCCGGCCGACAGCCAGCCCGTACTGCGCAGGCTCCACCACGTAAACCAGAAGGCCGTTGCCGTCAACAAAGCAGTCCTTAAGCTTGGCCCTCGTTACCGACTCAAAAAAGGACATCAGCTTAATCAATGCGTTATCATACTTGATCTTATGACGCTTTCCCTCAACCGACCCAGAACCAGACTCTGAAACCACGACGCTTACCTGTTTACTTAAGGACGCCGACCACTGCGATTGAAAACGGCTTCTTGCACATAACACCCAGCTCGTCATTAGGAACTGCAAGCTCAACAAGCTCGCAGCCTGCAACAGAGCAGTAATGCCTGATGTCACCCTTTATCTTGTCAGGGCAGTTTGAGGCAATAAAAACCTTGGCAAGCCCGCTGTGCCTGAGGTGCTTCATAACCTCATCAGTGCCCATGACAAACTTGCTCCCCTGCACGTGCTTCCTAAGCTCAGTCAACGCTTCCATTTCAAGTGCCTGTCACTTATTCTTTGAAATCAGTTTTGGCAGCCCTGTGCCTATTGGAACGGGCTGGTTAAGCATAACGTTCTCAACAACTGATGTGAGCTTGTCAACCTCGCCGTAAAGGCTTGCGTTGATAATGTGCTTAATCGGAGTCTCAAATGACGCCCGGGCCAGAACGCTTGCCTTGTCACGCACAACACCATACCGGGTAATGCCCTTGACCTTGCCATCAGCGCACATAACATCGGCAACGAGCATCAGATGGCGGATGTCAACATTAAGGCCCTGCGTCTCGATAACCTTGAAAACCTCATCAATAACCGCCTGCCTCGCTGCCTCTATTCCCAAGGTTTCCTCAATCTCAAAAACATCATTAGTCTTTGTGCGGGTTTCATCAACAAAAGGAATCTGCAGCACCTTCTTAAGGTTGGAGCCAAACGTAAGGATAACATACTCGTTGTTCTTCTTGACAGGAAGCACCTGAGTCACTCCGCGAACTCCCTTCACAAAAGCCTCCTTGGCCTTCTCCTTTAGCTTGAAGATATCGCTCACGCCGCCCTCCTTCGTCTTCACTTTCAGAATCAAGGTGCTGCCCTTTACCTCAACAGTAACGCCCTTGGCACTTACCTTCAGGGCCTTGGCCAGGATGACCTCATTTATGCCAAGCTCCTTCATCTTGCCAACATCAAGCTGGGCCTCAATCCTGTTGTCAGCAACATTAATTGAAAACTCAGTTGCAATATCCTGAAGCTTTGTCTCCCTAATCATCAGCGCAGCCTTCTTGATATCCTGGCCTTCAGCATAAGGCTTCTTCAGGTAAATCTCCATCATTGGAGTGGTAAGGTTCTTCCTGCCATCAAGGATTTCAATAATCCTGGGCAGGCCCATGGTGACATTCATCGCTGAAACGCCTGCGAAGTGGAATGTGTCCAGAGTGTTGTGTGTCACTACACCATCGAAAGTTGTGAAGGTCTCTGTTTCCTCTACTGAGAAGTCGTAGACAAAAGGCGTGCTTGGCTTAACATACTCCAACGCAATTATCTCATCCCAAACAATATCCGCATCAACCATTTTTCTTATCAGAGCTAACTCTTCTTCAATGTTAATGCCTTGTTGAGACGCGATAGACGCAAATTCTTTAACATACCTCTGCAACGCTGTCCTGCCAACTTTTTGCTTTTTTGTTAGTTTCATGACTAATCTGCTTGGAAGGCCAAGCTTTCTTCCCAGAGTTAAGAAAATATTTCCGTAACCCGGAATCATATCTATTGCATCATAACTTTTCCCTTCTTTTTTCGCTTTTTCCAAATTTGCTGCCAGCTGAATCAGCGCTGACTTCTTTGCCGGTATTGATGATCCTATCTTTCGCAAGAATATCTCGCTATACCTGTAAGAAACAGAAATCCAGTGCTGGCCTTTCTTGTCAGCATTTTTTACAGAGAATATTCCCAGGCGCGTAAGGAGCAATGAGATTCCGTCAATAAGCGCCTCCGAATTTGAGCTTGCCCTTATCACGTTTCTCGTAACGCTTACGTTTCCATCGCCATCAAAGTACGCCTGCAGCAGGTTAGCGATAAAGTCCTCATTTGCATCAAAAGCGAACTGCGGAACCCTTTTATGCGAGGATTTTCGGCCGCACGCCAGCTTTAGAAGGTCTGCCAGCACAGTTGAATGAAGCCACAACGTGGCGCTTGGGCCAAATTCGCCGGTTTCGTGCTTGACGTTATACCCTATTTTGTACTTGGCTGCGAACTCTGCTGCCCTTGCCAAATAAGGCTCGGAAATGTTGGAAATGCCGATAGAGTTCTCAACGTGAACGCCCTCAGCAAGGTAGGCTCCTACGAGCCAGCCAAACAAACTGTCAAAAGGCATAACTTCCGGAATCTGCGCCCTGCTGTGGTTTTGGCAAGGGTAAACACACTGCTCCTGAACCAAAATCTGGCTGGAAGAGTTTGCATAATTATTAATTTGCTCGTAGCCCAAAGGAATTGTGGCTGAGCGATGCAGCCTGCTGTTGCTGCTAATGGCCTTTTTCAGCTCACTGCCGTAGATGTATTTTTCCTTAGGCAGAAATTCCTCAAGAGCTAAACTACCCCTTACTTCACCAACATCAAGCGACTTCAGCACTGGAATCCTATCGCCCTCCTTAAGTTTGCTTCCTGCAACAGGCACAATTTTATTGTCCTGCCTGAGCACAAATGAGTGGTAAGGGGTTGCTACAATCCTTCTTCCAGAAGCCATCGTTATTCTCAAAAGCTCAGAAGGGGCTTGGTGCCTGCTTACGGCAGTAACGCGTTTCCAAACGATCTTTTCAGTTTGGCTCAAGCTCGGAACCCAAACTGCAGCATCTTTAGGCAGCCTGTAAACTTCTGTCTGCTCAGGATTAACAAGCTTTTTGAAGCCGTAACTAGAAAGCGTGACATCAACAAACTCGCCTATCTTCACAGCCCTGACGCCTTTGGCTGTCTTGATAATCACCCTCTCTTCGTAATCGATCGACATCTGCGTCCCAGGCTCCCCAATCGACTCTGCAGCAACAAGGCCAACAGACTCGCCAGGCTCAACCTTCATCTCGCCGTACTCATCAGAAATCCTCTTCGCAACCTCCCGGGCTTTCGACTCGGAAAGCTTATCAGGAATAGCTCCAGCTATCATGTTGAAAACACCCTCAGGAAGGGCGTCCTTCAATTCCTTCAAAACACTAGCTGCCATTTTTCAGCACCTGCACCAACTACGCCTTCTCCTTCTCCGTAACTTCGGCTACAATCCTCTTGACGTTCAGCACGCCACCCTCAGACTTGGAAACATCAATGCTATCTTCACCATAGGTGAACTGGACTATCCTCTTGCCTGAGTCACGAACTGTGCCATCGTATTCAACCTTCAGGTCCTGCAGCGCATTTGCCAGCCTCCTGTACAAGTAACCTGACTTCGGAGTCCTCAAAGCAGTGTCCATCAGAGCATCCCTTCCGACAATAGACTGGAAGAAAAACTCAGCCGGCTTCAGGCCAGCCTTGAAGCTGTTCTTGATAAAGCCGCGGGCTTCAGGAGTCAAATCATCGCGCTTAAAAGAGGAAAGGGTCCTTCCGGCATAGCCTATCTCAATCCTCTTGCCACGCAAAGCCTGCTGGCCAACACAGCCCGCCATCTGGGCAAGGTTAAGAGGTGTTCCTCTCGCTCCGGAAATTGCCATGACAATGGTATGGGAATCGCTCGCAACATTCATGGCAACAATCTTGCCAGTCTCATCGCGGGCCTTGTTAAGCACCTCAAGAATCTTCAGCTCAAGCGTTTCCCTAAGCGTCCTGCCAGGCAGCATGTCAAGCTGGCCTGAGTTGTAAAGCGAGATAAGCTCAGCAACATCCTGCTCAGCCTTCCCAAAAACATTCCAAATCGCGTCCTTGGCTTCCTTAGGAAGGTCGGTATCAGACAAGGCAGTCGTGAAGCCCCTCTTCATAAGAAGAGCAACACCAAGCTTGAACATCTTGCCGAGAACATCAAGGGCAAACTGCTTGCCATAACGCTTATGCAGGTTCCTCAGCAACAAGCCAGAGCCCTCGCCAAGGTTGTTCTTGTCCATGACACCGCTGACAAGCCTGCCATTCTTAATGACAACCTCAGGCTCCTCCCTGGACTTTGAACGTCCGACAAAACTGAAATCATCGGGCAAAATCACGCCAAATATTTCCTTTCCGGAAACAACCTCTTTCTTCGGGAGCTTAGAAACATCAGTAACCCCAATGGATGCAAGAAGGTCAATCGCGCCCTCCCTTGGCATGGAAAAGCTGCTCCTTGTAAGCAGGTAGTTCCCTGAAATGGCGTCCTGAATGCAGCCAATGACAGACAAGCCATACCTTGGGGAAATCATCTGGGTATCAACAAGCATAAGCAATTCAGCTTCAGCCCTTGCCTCCTCAGTCTGGGGAATATGAAGGTTCATCTCATCGCCGTCAAAGTCAGCATTGTACGGGAAACAAACAGCGGGGTTGAGGCGCAGCGTCTTGTTCGGCAGCACCCTGACCTTGTGGCACATCATGCTCATCCTGTGAAGCGAAGGCTGCCTGTTAAAGATGGCAATATCGCCATCCATCAGGTGCCTTTCAACAATGTAGCCGGGCTGAAGCTCCTCAATCGAAGCCTCAATTGTGTCCTCAGTAAGCTTCTTCTTCTTGCCATCAGGCCTGATGACGTAATTAGCTCCGGGATAGGCCTTGGGCCCGCGCTTGACGAACGCCTTAAGATAATCCATGTTCCACTCTGTAATCCTCTCAGGAACAGTAAGCTTCATGGCCATAATATCAGGAACACCCACCTCGTTCAGCTCCAGAAGCGGATCAGGGCTGATAACAGTCCTCGCGGAAAAGTTCGTCCTCTTGCCAGTAAGGTTGTGCCTTATCCTGCCTTCTTTGCTCTTGATTCTCTCGGTAAGGGTCTTTAGCGGCTGGCCCGACCTGTGCCTGGCCGGAGGAAGCTGTGCCACTTCATTGTCAAAGAACGTTGTGATGTGATACTGGAGCAAGTCCCACAAGTCCTCAACGATAATCTCAGGAGCGCCAGCATTGATGTTTTCAAACAGTCTCTGGTTAATCCTCACAATATCGCCAAGCTTGTGCGTGAGGTCATCTTCCGAACGCTCGCCTGTCTCCAGAGTAATGGAAGGCCTCATCGTAACAGGAGGAATGGGCAGGACAGTAAGTATCATCCACTCAGGCCTTACAGAAGCAGGGTTAAGCCCGAAAAGCTCAATATCAGCATCCTGAAGCTTCTCAAGGCGGCTCCTGATTTCAATAGGAGATATTCTTTTGTCATCCTCAAAGAATGTTGTTGGCTTCTCAATCACAATCTTCTTCTGCTTTGCCTTGCAGTAAGGGCACTTGCCAGCGGTCTTTGAGGAAGTAATAAGGTCCTTGAGCTTCTTCCTCATGACATCAGGGCCCTTGTCCTTCCCAAGGCGCTTAAGCCTGTCGCCGTACTGCTCAACCTTGGCAGAAGGAAGCATAATCCTTGAGCACTCCATGCACGTATACCTCAGCAAAGTCAGAATGACAGAGATAAAGCTGATATGAATAACCGGCCTGGCGAGGGAAATGTAGCCAAAGTGGCCCGTGCACTCCTTAAGCTTGGAGCCGCAAGTCTTGCACCTGAGGCCTGGATCGATAACGCCAAGCCTGACATCCATAAGGCCGCCATCAACAGGGTAGCCCTCCTTGTCATAAAGCTCAGGCGTGACAATCTTGGCAGCAGCCATCTTCTTAATCATCTTCGGGCTCAACACGCCAAATACAACAGTGACAACCTTCTTGTACACGTACGGCTCGGAATCACTCAACATTTTATTTTTCACCAAATCAGTATTTTGTCTTCAGCTTCAGCTGCGGGTATAACACGAGGCTCTTGAACTCGTCCAGTATCAGCTTAAACGCGTACGAAACCTCAATAAAGCTGATGCTTGACTCTCCGCACACCTGGCAGTAGCTTCGGCGCTTGAACTCATCATAAATCGCGACCATGCCGCAGTTCTCGCAGACAGGCACAATGGTGCGGTCAGCATCAAACCTCTCCTTAAGCAGCATTGCAGCGCCGTGAGCCACAAAAGTATCCTTCTCCATCTCGCCAAGGCGCAAGCCGCCCTCCTTAGCCCTGCCCTCAGTAGGCTGCCTCGTAAGCAGCTGGATCGGGCCTCTCGCTCTGGAATGAATCTTATTAGCAACCATGTGCTTCAACCTCAGGTAATACATGTCACCGACAAAAATGCCAACCTCAAACGCCTCACCAGTCTCGCCATTGAACACTGTCTCGAGGCCATTGTCCCTGAAGCCAAGCCTCAACAGCTCCTTCCTAACGCTCTCCTCAGGCTCAGCATCAAAAACAGTGCCGTCAATCGGCCTTCCCAAAAGCGCACCCGCCTTCCCAGCAATAAGCTCGATAAGGTGGGCCATGGTCATCCTAGTAGGAATACTGTGGGGACTGAAGATTATGTCAGGCTTAATCCCAGAAGCGGTAAAAGGCATATCAGCTTCAGGAACAATCAAGCCAACAACACCCTTCTGGCCATGCCTCGAACTAAACTTGTCACCAACCTCAGGAACGCGCTGATCCCTGATTTTAACCTGCACAAGCTTGTTGCCCTCGTTGTTCTCAGTAATAATGACAAGGTCAACAATGCCCTCCTCGCCATGCTTCATTGTAGCAGAACTCTCCCTCCTTGTCTCAGCAGAGAGGGAATACTGCTCCATGCTGCTTAGGAACCTTGGCGGGGAAGTCTTGCCGATGACAACATCGCCCTCCTTAACCTGGGCTTCCGGATAAATGATGCCATCCTCCTCCAAAAAGCGGTAATCCTTCTCGCTCTTGAAGCCCTTAACATCCTTTGAAGGAATGCAAACCTCATCAACAAGGCCGCCAGAGTAGCGCAGCTCCTCGGTAATCATAGGCCTGTAATAGCTGCCCCTGCCCATTCCCCTGTCAATGGAGCCCCTGTTGATTATGATAGCGTCCTCCATGTTATAGCCCTTGTAGCTCATGACAGCAACAACAAGGTTCTGCCCGGCAGGATGCTTAGCATACTCAGAAATATCATGCATGATAGACTTAACAACAGGCATCTGGGGATTATGCAGCAGGTTAACGTCCATGTCCATCCTTATCATGTAGTTAGAAGCGTAAAAGCCCAATGCCTGTTTCTGGTTCTTGGAACCAGTGTTAACCTTCTGCGCAGAATTAAAGTTGGCATAAGGAACAAGGCTGGTAACAAGGCCAAACATGGTCAGAGGGGTAAGCTCAAGATGAGTATGCTCAGTGGTGAGCTCCTCCTCAAAAAAAGCAACAAGCGCGTTCTCCTCCTCAGCAGCATCCGCATATTCAATAACACCCTGCCTGATAAGGTCAGACCACTTCAGCTCGTTCCTGCCAAGCTTGTCGACGTGCTCAGGCGTAAGCATAGGCCTGCCATCACGGACAACAATAAGAGGCCTCCTCAAACGGCCCTTGCCCGCCTCAATATGAACCTCGCCGGCTGCAGAATCGTAAAAGACGTTAATGTTCTCTGAAAGAATGCCCCTCCTTCTCTCCTCGCGAAGGGAGCTGGCGAATGCCTCGCCATCATCAATTGTTCCAACAAACTTTCCGCTCAGGTAAACATCAGCCATTTTGTTTCACTCGTTTATTGCTTTAATTATTGCTGCTTGCCAACCGGCTTGAGGCCGTAGTTGCGCATAAGCTTCAAAACCTCATCCTCATTGGCATCCAAACTGACAGTAGCAACAAGCGACAGATTCTTCTTCAAGCCAATGTTGGTGCCTTCTGGCGTCTCAATCGGGCACAGCCTGCCCAAGTGAGTGCAGTGAAGCTCCCTCGCCTTGAAGTTCTCCTGCGTAGCTGATAAAGGACTGACTACCCTCTGAAGATGGCTCATCATCTCAAGGAAATTAAGGCGCTGAATCCTCTGGCTGACACCCTTCCTGCCGCCAACCCAGGCACCGGTAGCCATTGAGCTGTAAATCCTCGAAGTCAAAAGCTTCTCACGGATGATAACCTTAAGGGTTGGGAACTTGCCGCGCTTGACAACGCGCTGGAAGTTGTACAGCAAATCACCAATCAGGACTTTCAGGTTGACCCTTAACAAGTCAGCCAACAAATCACCAGAAAGCTTGAGGCGCTTATTCATGTAGTGATCCTTGTCATCAGCCTTGAGCTGGCCTCTCAAAGCCAGAACATACTTCCTGAGCATCTTGCACAGGTTGTAAGCCTTCCAAATCCTGTCCTTGGGATTTATCCCAAGATGCGGAAGAAGGTACTTATCGAGAATCTCCTTCATGCGCTCAAGCCTTATCTCCTTTGGCTGGGTAATGCCGGAAACCTTGGCAACACCGTCCATGGCATCTTCCTCTGTCTTAAGGTCAGCCGAGTCAAGGAGGTTAACGATAATCTCATCAAAGTTATCATTTCCGGAAATAAACCTCATTATCTCCTCATCCTTGGTCATGCCAAGGGCCTTGATGATGGCAATCAAAGGAACCCTCCTTACCCTTGTGAAAGTCAGGTAGAAAATCCCGTCCTTCAGGCGCTCAATAGTGTGAGGAATCTTGTAAGAGCCCTTCTCGGAGAAAATCTTGCAGACAAACTTGCCACCACCTGCAGAATCCTTGTCGATTAGTACCTTGTTTGAGGCAAGATCCTCGACCTTGACAAGAACCTTCTCAGTGCCGTTGATAATGAAATAGCCGCCAGGGTCATCAGGGTCCTCGCCTTGCTGTATAAGCTCCTCCCTGGTAAGCTTGCTAAGATGGCACTTCTTTGACTTAAGCATAATCGGAAGGTTGCCAATCTGGGTCTCGAATGACTCACGCTGGGCGCCGTTAATGTGGGCGCTGACTGTAATGAAAAGGGGAGCGGCATAAGTGAGCTTCCGCAGCCTTGCCTCCATAGGATAGATTGGCCTCTCAGAGCCGTCAGCCTCTGTTATTTTTGGCTTGTCAATCCTCACGTTGTCAAACTTAATCTTGAACTCATCAACATTAGGCGGAATAATAGTCGGAAGCACTTCCTTGTTCTCATCAACTATGGTGCTAAGCTCATTCTCCAAGAAATAGTTAAAGGACTCTATGTCAGACTTTACAAAAGACTGCTCCTCAAAAAACTTTTTCACAAGAATAGCAGAGTTATTCATCGCGCACATACACCTTCAATCTCTTAAAACAGAGGCGGCTTCGCCGCCTCTGCGCATCGGCTCTGCCGATGCTGTTATGAAAGCACAACCACCCTGTAAAAAACAGTCTGGCCAGCGGTTAAGCTTCTCCTTGTTATCTTAATCATGTCGCCGAACTTGACATTAATGCCCTGCAGGGCGGCATCCCTCTTGAGTATCCTGGGAAAATCATCGGTAGTTGCGCTGTAAGACTTCAGAACCTCATCCTTTTCCTTCTCAGAAAGCTTTTCATGCCTGGGAACAAGCAAATGCTTTCTGACGTCAATTTTCTTCATGCTTAACTCCCTTTAACCGAATGCTAGTTTTCTGACGGCGTTTTTGTGCGTCGTTTCTTAATCGCGTTTTTGGATGGCGTTTTTGATCAAACTTTTTCGCAAAAACCCAAATCGTGTACGACACGATTGGGCCCATTCGCAAATCCTGCCTAGCAGGATTGCGCAATCGGCTACTGCCGATTTGCGCCAAAGGCGAATTGGGGGTTGAATGGGCCGGACGGGAAATTCACTGCCGTTTCCCCCAGGGCTTTTTTCCCAAAGGAAAAAAGGGCTGGTTTGAACCCGCGACCATCGGATTAAAAGTCCGTTGCGCTACCAGGCTGCGCTACCGGCCCATACCTGGACCATACATGAACTGAAGCGCCCTGGCCGGGACTTTCCCAACCGTTTTCCGCCAGCGCTTTTTACGAGCTAGGCGAGTAAAAAGGGCTGATTTGAACCCGGGTCGCAGCCGTGACAGGGCTGTATTCTAGGCCAGGCTGAACCACCAGGGCAATAAGGGCATTCGCTGCTGCTCACGCCCTTATCAACCCTCGCATTACCAAGGGAAGCGTGAATTTTTGCGAATCTTGTGAGGCTTTTAATACCGTCGGGTAATTTGGCTAATATTGGCTTCTGCAGTGCAAAACGGCGATAGCTCTACCTGTTGGAAACAACATTAAGTAGAGAAAAGTGTCTTGCCCCGGCCATTCCAGAGTCAAAAACAGCCACTTGTTTATAAAGTTAACTGTCCTCGAACTGGCACGGCATTCGGCACCTAGTAAACCGATACTTTAAATACCGGAAGTTGAAAATCTGCGAAGTGACGCAAAAATGGGCAAGATGACCATAAGAATAAGTGATGAGCTTGAGAAAAAAGTCCGTGCGAAAGCAAAAGAAAGGTTTGGAGAAGGCGATGATAAGCTTAGCAAAGCATTTGAGGAAGCATTCAACGAATACATTGAAACCGTTCTGAAAGAGAAAAAGTAAAATATCCCCGCACCCGGACTTTCTGCCGTTAACGAAAGCTTTAAATACTTTCGTATCTATTTGCTTCAAAACGATACGATTTTTGAGCTGATGGGCAAATGACAGCAACTGTAACAACAAGGGTGGCTGAGGAAGTGCTGAGGCAGATTGACGAGTTTTCAGCAGACAGGAACATGGACAGGGCTACAATGCTGCGCAACCTGATTGAACGAGGCTTGGAAGAAGAGAGAAGGAGAAAAGTGCTTCTGTTATATAAGAATAGAAGGATCAGCATGCAAAAGGCTGCCTCAATGCTTAGAATTGATTTGCTGGAAATGATTGACCTAATGCAAAAAGAAGGGCTTTATCTTGATTACACTGAAAAAGAGCTGAGAGAGGACTTAAAGGGCTTGCCAGATGAGAATAGTAAGTAACACATCACCCCTTGTTTTTCTCGCGAAACTGGGCAAACTGGAATTCTTAGACAAGCATGAGTTACTTGTACCACAGCAGGTTGTTGAGGAACTGCACATTTGGGAAAAAAGCGGCAAGGGGGCATACGTTAGGCTCATGGGATGGTTTGCGAATGCTAATGTTGCCGTGAAAAAAACTTACATCTTGCCAAAACTCCCAAAAATCCTTCATGAGGGAGAAAAAGCTGCGATTTCTCTGGCCATAAATGAAAAGGTAAAAACCGTTCTTATGGACGAAAGAAGAGCTAGGATTGCTGCAGAAGCGCTAGGTTTGAAGGCAATTGGAACGATGGCCGTCATCAAACAGCAGCTTAAGGAAAAGAGAATCACAGTGAAAGAATGCAGGCAAACGGTATTTGAACTTATAAAGAATGGTTACAGGATAAAGGAAGAGCTTCTTGCAGAGTTTTTGTTGAACATTGAAAAGCCGGAAGATAAAAAATAGAATCCCCGCACCCGGACTTCCAAGCCGTAGTTTTTCCGCCAGCGCTTTTGTGAACAATGGCGAACAAAAGGGCTGTTTGAACCGGGAATCCCTCGGGCACGGCTGGCTGCCACTCATTCTGTCTCTCGTGGAGAAAGTTGTGGCAGTGATTTTCATCTACAGCCGAGTGCTCTGCCAGGTTGAGCTATGCGGGGATAAGATTCAGAAGTTTGAAAGTTGCTTATAAAGGTTACGGCTTTATCGTTACCGTGTTGGAATGGGTGACGAACTTGACGTTCTTCTCTGTGAAGAAGCGGAGCGAGCCTTTCGGAAGGACAAACGTGCCGAGGATGCTCAGCCTTAAGCGGATTTTGTAAGCCAGGATGCGCTCTTCATGCGCGTCAATGCTTTCAAGCTCCCACTTGACGACAGAGCCGCGGCCGTCATTGAAAATCGTGGCGGGCTTGAGCGTGCCCATGGAATCGTGCTCAACCTCTGCAATCATAGGAACCCTGTCCATGGCAGTAAGCTTTACGTAAGGCTGCGCGGACCTGTTTTTCAGGCGCAGTATAACCTTAAGCTCAGAAACCCCTCCCTCCTTGTAACTGATCGCGCTTGCCTCCTTGATAAGCTGCACAGGGCTCTGGAAGAACCTGTACAGCAGCACAAAAACAATGACAATTATAATGAGATAAAATATGGAACGGTAGCTCTCAACCACCTTAATTGTGGCAGTCTCCTGCTGGCCAAGGGATAGCTCCCAGGCGTTAAAGCGCTTTCCTTCCTTGCTGATGGAAAAAGACTTGGGATTGCCTTTTGTAAATAGGAACTTAAGCCAGCTCGTTTCTGACTCAACCACCTTAGTGTTCCTGACGTTGCCGTCGTTTACGTAAGTTGTCTCGTTAACCCACTTAAAAAAAGACCCTTTCCTTTCAGACTTAACAGGCTTTATCTCAGAATAGCTTATAACCTCAAACTTCTCAAAAATTGTGGGCTCCAGGGGCTTGTTGTCAACAAAAAGAACAACCTTCAAAGTATCCTTAGCTGGCGGGGTTAACGGGTCAAGCTTGACCTTGGCAGAGACAGACTTGCTCTCCAGGGGCCTAAGGCCGGTTAATATCTCCTGCCTTATCAAATCAGATGAAACGCTTGAAAGGACAACCTTGAGCTGCGAGATGTTCTTGGGGTTGCGGTTAATCAGGTTAACCTTAATCTCAAATTCTTTCCTTGGGTCAACCTGCGAAGGGATTTCAACAATCCTGCTAACAGCAGCAAGGTACTCCAATATGAGCTGATTATTGGAACGGATGTTCACAAAGGGAGTAATGGACTGTGACTTCCCGCCTTTCACCGACTCGATTCCAATGTTAACTGCCCGAAACCCGGGCGGGAAAGCAACAGTCGGCTTCAAAAGAAGCCTCACATTCTCAGAGCCTAAACCGGGGATGTCAACTCCTGAAAAGTAATGGTACAAGGGATCTGACTGGACACTCCACTCAATATCCGGAGCTGAAATCCTGAACTTTTCAGGGTAATTGCTCAGGCTCTTTATAGTCAAGTCAAAAGCAGCCTGCCCGTCAAGAAAAATGGAATCATTAACAGCTGTTATTGACACTGTGAAATCAGGAGCGCCATCATCCTGCGCCCGGGCAGAAGCAGCAAAAACAAGCAGCATGGAAAACGCCAGAAAAGCTGCGAACAAAGTACAATTCCGCTTGCTGCGGAATGTGCTATCGACCTCGGGTCGATACGCATCGGCTGCCGCCGATGCTGAATCGGACATCGTCCGATTTGTACTTTTTTGAGACGGCTTAAGCATTTCAAACACTACTCCAAAACAGCTGGACCAAAACAGTTCCAAAACGGCTTTACTTATTTAAATAGTTTGTGATGTGACGCAGAAATTACAGCCAGATTGCCTGCGGCAGCAGAAATGATGAAGAAGAAATGGGGCCGCGAGGATTTGAACCCCGCTTATGCCCACCCCAAGGGCATGTCATGCCAAATAGACCACGGCCCCGTATTGCAAAAGAACAACTGACTCGTTTAAAAGGATTATGGAAATTTTTGGAAGTTTTTGAATTACGCCGGTATTGAAAGATTTACGAGAAAAAGCCAAATAAGTGAAGAATTAACGGAAGAACCGCAAACTTTACGGAGATGCCCGGAATTTTTACGTAAAACCGCAGGAAAGGCTTATTAAGCTGTAAATTCAGAAATGAGTCATGATTGAAAAATCGGATTTGGCTTACATATTTACAGGAATTGCTGCATTTGCAGCCGTATTCTCGGCGAATAACGTAGCCGTCCAGCTAATTGGCAGCATGTTCATTGCCTTGGTAATAATGCTATACGTTAGTGGCGACCAAAATAGAAAAATTAATAAGCGCATAGATGAATTAGAGAGGAGATTCGAAGATGAAACTCGCAAAAGATGAAAAGAAGAAAGGGAAGGCACGCGACCCTTATCTTATTGTGTTGGTGGTTATGATAATAATCCTTATTTACTTCTACCTCAAGTCAAAAGGAATTGTGCCTTGAAAATATCAAGCTACAACCTTGCTGACATGCTGCTCTTTTGTAATCCGGATAACGTGCTGCACAAAGCTTTCCACCCGGTCCTCGTGGCTAACGAGTATAATCTGAGGAAGCTGCAGCTGTGCCAGGACGTCCCTAAGCTTGTCAAGCTGCTCGGTGCTGAAGCCGTCAGTCGGCTCGTCAAGTATCAGCAGGTCTTTTGTCCTGATTGTGGAAACAAGGTTGTTGATGACTGTATTAAGGGCGAGCCTGTAGGCAAGCGCGCAGCTTGTTTTCTCACCACCGGAGAGGTTCTCTACCGGAATTTCAAAGCCATCTGCCTCAACAACAGGAGTAAACTCATCATCTATCCTTGCTGCCAGCGACTCAGTGCCCATCAGCATGGCAAACCAGTCCCTAAAAAGAGCATCAAACTCGCGGTGAACCTTCATCATAACGTGCTTTTCGATAACGGCAACAAGGCCAACAAACATCTCATCAAGCCAGTAGTTCAGGTTATTCGTAACATCAAGCTCCTTCTTCGCCGCCTCCTTTTTCCTTATCTCATCCGACAGCAGCTTCAGCTGGCTTGAGACGCTTTCCCTTTCCTTATCAAGAGAGGCATTCTGCACCATAAGCTGGGTTTTTTCACTGTTTACCTTATCGATATCAGCCCGGAGCTGCAGCACCTCTGCATCAATGTCGCCAAATGAAGATATCATGGCAGAAATCCCGCCAAGGCTTGACTCAAGTGAACGAGTTTCCTCCTTCAACAAGGCAATTGATCTTTCTGAATTACCAATGATGCTCTCCTTCTCTGATACAATGAGAAGCTTTTCCTTTGCAGAATCAAGCCTCTTCTTCGAGGAAGAAAGGGACTTAAGCTCGGCATGCGTCTCGGCAACAGAAAGTTCAGAGGGCATTGCACCACCGCTCACGGAAACTCCCAATACGCCTGCAATCTCGAGATATGGCTTCAGCTCAGAGGACAAGCCCGCGGCAATCTTTTCCTTGGACTGAAGCTCGCTCAATTCTGACCTCAAGGATTTTATTTTCTGAACCAGAGATGATTTTTTCACGGCAGCAGCCGCGGACTTAGCTGAAAGCTCAGAAACCTTTGCCTGTTCCTCAGAGGATATCTTGTGCTTGTGCCCGCTTGAAACAGGCTGCAGGCAGGTTGGACAGCTATCAAGCAGGGAGATTTTCTGCTGCAGCTGCTGCGAGGACAATTTAAGAGCCTCATTCCGGCTTATTTCAGACTCGGCATCAGACCTAAGCTGCTCGGCTGACAAAAGCTCTTCCTCAAGCGACTTCCTGCTTTCAACCTGGTGCAGCAGCATATCTGAAAAAGCCTTAAGCCTTGAAAGGCTTGAGGAAAGCTGCGCGACTGCATCAGAATTATCCTGCAGCTGCGATTTCAGCAAAGCGATTTCCTTATTAGTTGCGGAGATTTCAGCCTCCTTGGACGTGATTAGCTTTTTCTTCTCAGAAATAACAGCCCCTGTTGTGCCGAGCTGGCTCTTTAAGCTGTTAAGCTGCCTTGCTTTTTCATCCAGCAATTTCAGCGAGCCCTGCTTCTGCTGCAGCAACTGCCCGGTTTTTTCAATAAGCGGCTGAAGTGCCAAGAGCTTTTTCTCAACAGTCGCCAAATCACCAGCCAGTTGCCCAGACTGCTGCTGCTTCTGCGGCAGGTCCTCAATCCTGGCAGAAAGCTCCCTCTTATTCTCGCGAAGGGCCTGCATAACGATGCCCGTGTTTTCCCGGACAAGCTTATACTTCTCAACCTGAAACACCCTGTGCAGCGTGTCAAGCCTCACCTGAGGATCCTCAAAAAGGATGTGCTTCATCTCCTCCTGGGGCGTGTAGACTGTGAAACGGTAAATCATGCCCTTGGACTTTTTCAGGAGCTCCTTCGGATAGCCAAGCATTTCCAGAACTCTGGCCCGGAGCTCCTCTGCCGTGCAGAACTGCTTAACGCCATTAACCACAATAAAGCCCTCATCCTGCCTTATGGAGTCCTTAAGGCGCTTCAGGCTCCTGCGAATAACCACGTCCTTGCCGTCAAAAGTAAAAACCATCTCAACATAGCCCGACTGCTTGCCATGGCGCAAAATAGCCTCCCCGGAAAGAAGTCCCTTGCTGATGCCGAAAAGCGCAAACTCAATAGCCAAAAGGACAGTAGACTTCCCGCTGCCAATATCACCTGAAAGAAGCACAGTGCCTTCGGGAAACCCAATCTCCTGGGTAAGGTAGCTGCGGATGTTGTGGAGCTTGATAGACTTTATAATCATGCTGTGCAGGATGGCTGCTGGCAATAAAAATGTTTTTGAAAAAATTTAAATATACACGTAAATTAGCTGTTCTGCTATGGGAACAGACTTAGAACTTCGCCTTAGCAGAATAGTCGGGGAAGGCAGGAACGTTGCCGTTTCTTTTGGTGATGGGGAGCTAAATGGAGTTAGAGCACCGTTAGTTGAAATTATTCTTGAGGATGGGAGGCTGGTTGAAGTACCAGTAAACCCACAACCAGGGAAGAAGCCAAGCTACCAGCTTATCAAGGATGGAGAAACGCTGTACGTTGATCCAAGTCTGCATACCCTTAAAGTGGTTGACCATAGCGGCCAAGTTTTAAGCCAACAGAAATACAGTAACCGCTGAAGATGACCAATGAACAGCTTCTGCAGTTAGGTGTACTTGTTGTTTTTATTGGCCTCATCATAATAATCGGCAGTTTCTTATTTGCGGCGCATGACAAAGAAAGAGGCAAAAGCACGTTCAAATTCTCTGTGGTCGGCTTCCTGGGATTTATTCCGTTTGGGTTCAGCAACGACAAAAAGCTGTTGCTATTCGGAATAATATTAACCATAGTTGTAGGGGCTGCAACAATGCTACTGTTCTCAAGAAATCTTAAGCCTTAAACAAACGGAACCCTGCCAAGCTGCTTCTTGAAGTCCTCAATGATGGCTACCGGCTCTGGGTCAACGCCTGTAAGCTTTGCAAGGTAAACGCTCGCGAGGTCGCCTATGTGAACGGCAGAGAGGATTCTCGTCAGAAGATGCTCACCTTTTATCACTATCTGGGTTGAGGGAACGCCCTTGCTGCCAATCATGTCCTTTGTGAGCTTTATCCTCTCCTTAATCCGGCGGCTGTCAGCCTCGTCTTCAATCATGACTGCATAATAATTCGCGTTAAGCTTTGAAAAGCCAACCAGCTCGTTGTGGTTGAGCTCGGGAAAAAAGTTGCTGAACGCGTGAACCTTCGCATTCTCATTGAGCTCCGATTTCCAGCGGTAGGCAATCCCGGCAAACCTGTCAGACGAATAAATCAGGGGAACCTTGCCAACAAGCTTCTCAGCCAGCGACCTTGCGCGTTCCTTATAATTCGCTGCGGCAGCCTTAAGCGACGAAATTGCTGAAGAAATCTCAGAGGAAGGGTCAGGGATAAGGCCTGACGCGTGCATAACGTTGAGAAGCGGAAGGAAAAGGTAAGGAAGCGCTGCCCTGGGCTGGATGCCTTCCGGAAGGGCAACAAGAGGCTTGTTGAGCTCCCCAGCCTGCTTCAGGATTCTTCCGCCGGAAGAAACAACAACAATCCGCGCACCCTTCCTCATCGCAGACTTAAAGGAGGAAAGCGTTTCCTCAGTGTTGCCGGAATAAGAGCTTACAAAAACAAGGGTCTTGCTGTCAACAAAAGCAGGAACCTCGTAACTTCTTGAAACGTGAACGTGGAGATTCGGGGCCTTTTCAGAGCAGTATATCTGAAGAAGGTCGCCTGCTATTGCGGAGCCCCCCATCCCGGCAATGACAACCTTATCAACACCAGAAACCCTAATACCAGAACCAAGGCTTTTTGCCTCAGACAAATGCTCGGGAAAGCGCTCAACAAGTGCAATATAGGAATCAGCAGACACGTCAATCACCAGTGCAAACCAGCAAAATTTTTCAAACACCAAACAAAGTAATTATTTTACGATGCAACAGTGGATGCGCAATATATAAATATTGCGCTGCGGCTTTTTGCGGCTGGCTGCATTAGTAACCACTGCAGTCAACGACAATTTCACACCAAAACGCTTATAAAGCACTGCAAAAATCCTTCAAGGCATGACCTTCTTAGGAAGAATGTCAATCAAGAAACGAAAATGAATCTTTACTCACGGATTAGCAAGGCGTGGCAGGAGCAGCCTGAGCAGTTCGACGCTGCACAGAGGGAGCGGCTAATAAAGTGGAGAACTGAATCTGTAACATTACGAATAGCTCACCCAACAAGGCTTGACAGGGCCCATGCGCTTGGCTACAAGGCAAAGCCGGGCTTCATTGTCGTAAGGCAAAGGGTTGACCGAGGAGGCAGGCAAAGGCCCCAGATAAGAAAGGTCAGGAAGACCTCACACGCAAGGCAAACCAAGGTACTCAGCAAGAACTACCAGCAGGTAGCGGAAGAAAGGACAGCCCGAAGATTCCCGAACCTTGAAGTTCTCAATTCCTACTACGCTGGAAAGGACGGCCAGCATTACTGGTACGAGATAATAATGGTTGACAAGCAGCACCCCGGCATACTTGCAGACAAAAGAATAAGCTGGATAGCAAGGCAGCAAAACAGGCGAAGGGTGTTCCGCGGATTAACTTCTGCAGCAAAGAGGAGAAGAGGGCTGCACAAGAAAGGAATAGGCACGGAAAAGATGAGGCCCAGCCTGAGAGCGCACCAAAGAACGAAATAAAAGCCACTTCTGTAGCTTCTTTAGAAAAACTTTAAATACTTTGCAAATGCAGGGCTGAAACGTGGCATTACCAAAGCTTTACTGCACAAGCTGCAACTACCAATTTGTCCCGAAAACAGAAAAGGTGCCAAACAGGTGCCCCTACTGCGACAGGCTCGGAACAGTTGAGAAAGTAATGCAGATGCAGGACCTACTGGACGATGTAGGCAGGGAAACAATCGAGAAGGAAGAAAGAAACAGGTAAGATTAATCAGCTTCCCAAGTCGCAAATCGGGTTGCGCCCGATTGCTCATTCCGCCGTCCGCGGAATTGCGCTGTTGCGACTGGGCCCAATCGGCCGCTGCAAATCCTGCTTTGGCAGGATTGCACAGTCGGCTACTGCCGACTTGTGCCGATTTGGGTTTCTCAGAACAGCCTTAAGAGCTGCAACAGCCACAGCAATCTGGCCAGCATCAGGCTCCTTGGTAGTTATGCGCTGAAGCAGCAAGCCAGGAAACACCAGCAGCCTCATGAAGATGTTTTTCTCAAATTTTGCGCCCAAACGAAGCAGCTCATACGAAACACCAGCTATAACTGGAAAAAGCACTATCCTTGACAGCAGCTTCGGAATAAATCCTTCCGGATTAACAAGCGAGAAAACGAAAATGCTCACAATTACTACGATAAGAAGGAAGCTAGTCCCGCAGCGGGGATGCATAGCGGGATATTTCCTAATCTTCTGCGGCAGAAGCTGCTCACTGTGCTCATAAGCGTGAATGGTCATGTGCTCCGCTCCATGGTACTGGAAAAGGCGCTGCACATCCTTAAAGAACGAAATGAAGACCAGATAGCTGAGAAAAGCAAGCAGGCGAAGCACGCCATCAACAACATTGAACCAAAAGGGGTTATTTTTCACAAAAAAATTAGCCAGGAACAGCGGAGCAGCCACAAAGAGAGCAATGGCAAGAACAATCGCCACAGCAAAAGAAATAAACATCTCCTTGCCACCAAGGACGTCCTTGCCCTTTTCATCCTTGCCACCAGCAACGTTCGCAGAGAAAGCAAGGGCCTTAAAGCCGATAACGAGCGTTTCATAGAGAACGCCAACGCCCCGCACCAGCGGCCACCTGAAAGGCTTCACTCTTTCCGAAAGAGGCTTAATCACCCACTTCTGCGTTATTATCCTGCCTGATTCTGCCCTCACGGCAACCGCAGTCCTTTCCTTGCTGCGCATCAGGACGCCCTCAATAATGGCCTGGCCGCCAACAAGAAGCAACTGATTTTTAGTGTCCGGAACTTTCATAAAAGCAAAAGCCACGGCTTCAGTTATATAAATATTGGGGAAAATTATTTAAAATTGCGGCAAATGGCTTAATCCGCAAGATGACTCAAACAATTTTCCTAGACGACTGCTACGCCAAAGAGTGCGACGCAGGTGTCGTGGCTGCTGAAGGCAGCAAGGTTGAGCTCGACAAAACAGTGTTCTGCTACGAAGGGGGAGGGCAGCCGTCTGACAACGGGAAGGTAACATGCAATGGCAACGAATACAATGTTGTTGACGTCAAAAAAGAATCCGGAAAGATAATGCACTACCTTGACAAGCCAGGGCTGAAGCAGGGAGATAATGTGCACTGCACTGTTGACTGGGAGCGAAGGCACAAACTCATGAGGTACCATACGGCAGCCCACATTTTATCAGCAATAATTAACAAAAACACAGGAGCGCTGATAACAGGAAACCAAATCTCGCTTGACCAGGCAAGGTTTGACTTTGACCTTGAAAACTTTGACCGCGCAGTGATTGAGGAGTGCGTGAAAGAGGCAAATGCCGCAATAGGCAGAAATATGGCTGTTAAAATGTATTTTTTGCCAAGGGAAGAAGCGATGAAAATACCGGGCGTTGTCAAGCTCGCGAACGCCTTGCCGCCGCAAATACAGCAGCTGCGGATTGTTGAGATTGGTGACGTTGACATCCAAGCCGATGGCGGAACGCATGTAGGCAACACCTCAGAGATTGGCACTGTTGAGATTATCAAGATGGACAACAAGGGCAAGAGCAACAGGAGGATTTACTTCAGGCTTGTGTAGAGGCGGTACGAAATGACATCACGGGAAATAGTAAACGGTGGAGGCAACATGGTTATTGTCCGAAACTTGAACGAACAACCAGAACAAGACGAAAGGAATGATGCTATTAAGGCCGCAGTCGCCAATTTGCAAAAGAAAAGGAGACGAAAGAAAAGGATACAAAACATATTTTTTGGATTTGTTGTTATTGTTCTGGCAGTAATTGCGTTTATTGTGCTCAAGAAATTCTAGTGCGTTTTGTGCGCCGGGCCAGGGACTTGAACCCTGATGGCTGTGGAGCCACTCGTTTCTGAAACGAGCGCGTCTACCGATTTCGCCAGCCCGGCTTTGCACAAACGCTTGATTAATTTGGATTTTATTGTTCATAAGTTTTAGCCAAGAATTTGAGGAAAATTTGCGAAAGTTGTGGAAGAAATACCGACAATGCCAAAACTCTTTCGGCTTTTTATGAATTTTCCGAAAATCTTTCAACAAAACCGAACAAAGGTTTAAATATAAGTTATGCCATAATAAAATCATATGGCTGTGGAGTAACCTTCGGGTTCGGCTACCGATTTCGGAGCCCGATTCCCAAGTCGTGCAAAGGCACGATTTGGGCTTTTTTCTCATTTTTGGTTGAGCGTTTTTCCGGGGGCGCTTTTTGCCGCAGCAAAAAGGGTCCACTGGACACTGGACACGTGCCAGGACAAGGTATTTAAGCCAGAGTAGCAGTTACTGCAGCTGCAATGATTCAAAGCTCGTTCATATTTCTTGAAAAAATAACCGCTGCAAGGGAGAGGAAACTCTGGCAGCAGGGTATACTGAGCTGGGATGATTTTTTGAAAACAGAGAGGATAAGAGGAATATCAACAGCTGCAAAGAAATACTACGACCGCAAAATAATTGAGGCAAGAAAGCAGCTTTATCTTGAGAACAGCAACTATTTTGCCAGCTTAATGCCGCAGGCAGAGCACTGGCGGCTTTATGAGTTCTTTAAGGAAGAAGCGGTTTACATTGACATCGAGACAGACGGCCTCAGCGACAACAATGATGTGACGCTTGTCGGACTGTTTGACGGCTTTGACACAAAAACAATGATACGAAGAGTGAATCTGGACTGGCAGCGGCTGCGGAAGGAGCTGGAGAAGTACAGGATTGTTGTGACTTTTAACGGCAGCGTTTTTGACTTGCCGTTCATGGAGAGAAGGTATGGCAAGGTGCTGCCAAAGGTTCCGCACGTTGACTTACGCTTCTGCTGCAGCCGCATAGGACTAACCGGCGGCTTGAAAAAGATAGAAAAGGAACTCAACATCCACAGAGGCAACTCAATAGTTGAAGGGCTGTACGGCGGGGATGCTGCACAGCTTTACAGGATGTGGAGGGGAAGCGGCGACGACTACTACCTGCAGCTGCTGGTAGAGTACAATGAAGAGGACGTGATTAACCTGAAAAGAATTGCCGAATATGCTTATGCAAAGCTAAAGACGCAATGCCTGCAACAGCAACCAATAAAAATAGCAGGTGTAAGTGATAGGTGATAATGAAAGAAACCTCTGCAGGCGCAATCATCTTCAGGGTTGACAAGAAAAGCAAGAAACCGAAGTACTTGCTGCTGCACTACGGATCGGGGCACTGGGACTTTGTCAAAGGCCACATTGAGGGCAGCGAGACAGAGGAAGAGACGCTTCTCAGGGAGGCAAGGGAGGAGTCTGGGCTGACCGAATTACACATAATAAGCGGGTTCAGGGAAAAGGTAAGCTACTTCTACAGAAAAGAAGGAGAAACAGTTCCAAAGGACGTAATATTCCTGCTGGCGCAAACGGCAGCTGCTGAGAAAGAAGTGAAGCTGTCATTTGAGCACTCAGAATACGTTTGGCTGGAATTTGCAGCTGCAGTGAAAAAAGTGACGTATGGCAACAGCAAGGAAGTCCTGAAAAAAGCTGACAGTTTCCTGAAAAAGTTTCAGTAGCAGCGAAGATTGTCCGAATAAATTGTAAATTTCCGAAAATTTTGCGGCTTTGTCCGTAAATTTTCCGACGAGAAAGGCGCAAAGCTTATTAAGAAGTTCTACAATACTACCATTATGGCGGCAAACTATGAAATGCCAGGAACAGAACACAGGCTTACATTCAAGAAGTTTGGCTATGATAATCTTTTAATGATGGCTTTACTTGCCATAGCTGCAATTTCGCTACTAATATGGCTGATAAAGGGTGTTGAGTGATGGACCAGCAGGATATACTTGAATTTATGGGAAAGTTCTCACACATAATATCCGTAATAGGATTTATCGTTGTGATTGTCCTGATTTGGTATAAAATTACGGGACATTCCCCAACAGCCGATCAGATTATAATAACGTTTGAGACAGCCATCCTAGCAGCCATATTCGGATTTATTTATTATTTCGCAGATTTTAAAGGCGCTACCCAGTCGGATGTTCGGAAATTAAGAGAAGAAGCATCTGATATTAAGCGAATAATCTCCCAAATGCAGCTTCAGCTTATGAAAATAGAGGTGAAACTCTCACACAGAAGGTAGGTGTGCTACTTTTCTCTAAGTAGTGAGCTCTTGTACATTTCCGGCTTATACGCCGGCATCCTCACGATATCAACGCTTACCCCCCTCTCCTGCAGCTTTTCCTTAATCTTGTCCGTGAAAAAGGTCTGGTCGTAGCCGAGGCAGATAACTTGCGGCCTTTCGTCCTCAACAACTTTTAACTTATCTCCGGGATTGCCGAGAACGACTTTATCGGCGATGCCAAGCTGCTTCAAATGGCGAACTCGCTCGCTTTCGCTGTGCAGCGGCTGCTTCTCCTTTACTTTTTTAACCGTTTCGTCCCGGGCAACAACTACAACTAAATAATCACCCAGCTTCTTCGCCTCAGAGAGGTAAAACCTGTGGCCCTCATGCAAAACGTCAAAGGTGCCGAAGCACATGACCTTCTTTGGCGCGGCAAAGAAGCTCAACCAAGAAATGCACATGACCTTTTTCATGAAGCCGGGGAGGACAGCAACCTTTTTAAACCTGCTGCAAAATCCTTTCAGGCATGGCAAAGCTGAGAAGGGCAAGGACGTACAGGGATATTGACAGGCCCTACACGAGGGTGAGCAAGTTCAGGAAGAAATCATTCATCAGGATGAGCCCGCAAAGGAAGGTAACGAGGTATGACATGGGAGATGCCTCAAAACAGTTCAGCTATACATTAGACCTGATACCAATAGACTCGCTGCAGATAAGGCAGGAAGCAATGGAATCAGCAAGGATGACGAGCATTAGGCTGCTTGAAAAGAAGCTTGCCAAGAACGCATTTCACTTCAAGATACTGAAGTACCCATACCACATTCTCAGGGAGAAATCACTCGCGCTTGGCGCAGGAGCTGACCGCGTAAGCACAGGCATGCAAAAGCCATTTGGAAAGCCGATAGGGTTAGCCCTCCAGATAAGAGCAGGCGAGATGTTCTTCAGAGTCCAGGTTGACAAGCCAGCAATAGAAACAGCGAGGCTGGCGCTTCAAAGGGCATCAAAAAAGATGCCGTGCTCATTCTCGATAATAGTAACGCGCAACGAGATACCAGCCCAGGACAAGGAAGCGGCAGTTGCTCCAGCAGCAGTTACAGCATAATCATTTCCGGATACTCTAACTAGATTCTATCTAAATTAGCCGCAGCAAAACCGATTTCCGAAACTTTTTTATAGCCAAAAGATAAAAAGTGAAAGCAGGGAAAAAGGGTGAGTCGGGGAGCGAATGGAACAGAACATACAGACTGTTGTTGTAAAGCTCAAAAAGGCCAGGGTTGCAAATTTCTCTGCCGCTGAAAACACGGTAAGCATAGCTGTTGCCATAAACGACGGCAAGGACAAGGGGCATAACTGGAAAGCAAGGATAACAGAGCCCAGGCTTATGGCAGCCAAGCTGCTCACAGAACTCATAGCCCTGGAAGAAGGCGAACACGCCGAATTTGACGGAGAGGTCATGGCGAACAGCTCAACCATCCTTCTTTACGAAAGTGCAAGGACAGAAACAGCGCTTGTTGACTTCTTCCAGACAATCTACAGCAAAGCAAGGAAGATTAGGAACGCAACAAAAAGCGACGGCTACCTGAACATTGTGGCAGACCTCCGCAGAACGGAAACTACATTTTAAGGCAGGGGCAGAAAGAATGAGCAACCTGAAGAAGTGGGTACTGGCAGTGGCAATAGCGATAGTCCTAAACCTATTTGTCAACTATGGAATAAGCGTCTTCTACAAAGCACCCCAATATGACGACTTCTGCAAGGACAGCATGAGGCCCTACCCCTACAAGATCTACCCGGCCGAGCCAGCAGCGCAGCAGCCAAAAGAGTGCGCAACAATAGAGGTAAGCGAGGAGCTCCAGAAGAGCTGCGGTGAGCAGAAAGGCTACATTAGCTACAAATACAACACTACAGGCTGCCCGACAGAAGCACACTGCGAGCTGTGCGGCAAGATGTTCGAGGACATTAACCAGAAACGCAACTCCAACGTCTTCGTAATACTGGTTGTTTTTGGCGTGGTTGCCATAGTTGCCGGATTTGTGCTCAAGGCAGAAGCCGTTGCCAACGGATTCCTCTTCGGCGGAATACTAAGCCTTGTTATTGCAGCAATAAGAAACTGGGGACAGCTCCAGGACATATTCAAATTCATAATTCTCGGGGCGGTGCTGGCGCTGCTGATATGGATAGGCTACAAGAAAGGAAGCGCGCTTATCCCACAGCACAACCTTTTTCCTAAAAAGGTTGATCAAAAAACGAAAAAGAAAAAATAAGAAAATGAAACTCAGAACATGCCCCCGGTGCGGCTCGACAGACATTGGCATGGACAAGATGATGGGCTTAACAGGCACCCGATATAAATGCAGAACGTGCGGCTATACTGGCGACATCATTGTTGAGCAGGATATTGAGAAGACATTTAAGAAGTAAAATAATCAGGCCGTAACTTCTTCCAAAATAACGACTTTGCTATTTTTCACGCCAGCTTTGAATTTCTCTTCTGCAGAGCTGTAGTTGCTGCCCAGCAGCATGCGGTAGTGCATTGGAACAGTTATATCAGCGGCTATCGTGTTGGCTGCTGCAATGGCCTCGTCAACATCCATCGTATAAGTTCCTCCAATTGGAAGCAGGGCAACGCTGATTTTGCCAAGCTGCTTCATCTCAGGAATAAAGTCCGTATCGCCAGCATGGTAAACTGTCTGGTTGTTAAGCTGAAATACATAGCCAACCCAGCTGTTGCTTTTCGGATGGTACTGCAAGCGGCCAGGCTTGACGTTGTACGCTGGAACAGTCCTGAACTTGAAGCCATTAACGTCGTACTCTTTGTTAGGCACAGCATCGATAAATTCAGCGTTGACTTTTAATTTTTCCTTGCAGCCGCCAGGAACAACGATGACAGTTGTTGGCTTCAGAATCTTTTTGACGGCTGAAGGGTCGCAATGGTCGTAATGGGCATGAGTGATGAAAACTATATCAGCCTTTTCGTAGCTGCCGCCCTTGAACTCGAACGGGTCAACGTAGTAGATTTTGTTGCCACTATTCCTATCAGTAAACATAAAACTGGCATGCCCAAACCACTTCACTGAGCTTAAAACTTCTGGCACCTCAGGCATAATACCACCCCCTGATTCTTCTCCGCTTCCGGCAACATAATCTTCGATAACGTACTGCACTGGTTGTTCTGGTTTTTCTGGTTGCCCTTGTTGTTTCTCTGCTGATGAACACCCTGCGATGAATAGCAAAACTACCAAAACCGCTGCAAGCAGCGGCAGCACTACCAGCTTCATGATGCTGGAAAACGCGCTTGGCTTATTTATACTTTTCCTCAGCGTTATTTCCCTTCTGCCTTGTCAATCTCAGGAAAAATCTGGCCGGAGAAGCCGCAGTCCATGCACACGTAATTGGGAACAGATAGACCTGCAGATGCCCTTGGATTATCCGTGTCAATTTTCACGTTCTCACTGCCACACTTCGGGCAAACCTTCACAAAAGGCATTGTTTTCACAACTCCTTTTTTGCATTTCCGCTGAGATATGCGGCAGACCAAACCGCCTTTGAAACTGCAGGCACAATGGCAGGGTCAAGAGGATCAGGCACAATCTTCTCCGGTGAAGGAGAAGGCACAAGTGAGGCAAGAGCCTTGGCTGCGGCAAACTTCATCTCCTCATTTATTTCAGAGGCGCGGCAATCAAGAGCACCCCTAAAAATCCCTGGAAAAGCAAGCGAATTGTTAACCTGATTCGGGAAATCAGACCTGCCAGTAGCAACAACAGCAGCCCCCGCAGCCTTCGCATCATCAGGCATAATCTCAGGCACAGGGTTAGCCATTGCAAAGATTACCGGATTCAAACTCATGGACTTTACCATTTCCCTAGTCAAGACGCCTGCCTTTGAGACGCCAATAAAAACATCTGCGCCTGAAATCACTTCGGATAGGCGGCCTTTCCTCATTCCGCGATTGGTGATTGAAGCCATATGGATTTTTTCACCATTCATGCCTTCCTTCCTTCCCGCATAAATTGCCCCAGAGGTGTCAACCATAACAACATCCTTGACGCCAAAAGCAACCATCATTTTCGCTGTTGCTATCCCGGCAGCGCCTGCACCATTCACAACAACAGCTACATCCTCCTTTTTCCTACCAACAACCTTCAGGGCATTCATCAGGCCTGCAAGGACAACAACTGCAGAAGCGTGCTGGTCATCATGCATAACAGGAATGGAGAGCCCCTTCTTTAACCTGGATTCAATCTCAAAACATTTTGGAGCTGCGATGTCCTCTAGGTTAATGCCACCGAAAACAGGCGCTATTGCCTTCACTGCCGCAACAATCTCATCAGCGGTGTGGACATCAAGGCAAATCGGGAAGGCATCAACGCCAGCCAGCTTCTTGAACAAAACACACTTGCCCTCCATAACAGGGATAGCACCCTCAGGACCGATATCACCCAAGCCTAGAACAGCAGAGCCATCACTCACAACCGCAATACAGTTCTGCTTAATCGTGTACTTATATGCGAGTTCGCGGTCATTGGCAATCGCTGATGAAACAGCCGCAACGCCAGGCGTATAAGCAAGCGAAAGGTCTTTCCGGTTTTCAACCTGCACCTTGCTAACTACCTCAATCTTCCCCTTCCTGCTGCTGTGGAGAGCAAGGGCTTCCTGGTCAAGCGGACTCATTCCTTCACCCCCTCATCAAAAACTTGGCTGGAGTTGTGTCAAGGTCCAAAAAACTGTCGGCTTCCTCAACGAGCTTGCTGGAAGCGCTCTTCCCAAACGCAACAACCTCAACCCTGCAGCCCATAGCCCTCCTCAAGTGCTGCACAAGAGGCTGATAATCGCCATCGCCTGAAACGAGGATTATTGTATCCAGCTTAGGGGAAAGCTCAATCGTGTCCATAGCAATTCCAATATCCCAGTCGCCTTTCTTGGCGCCTCCAAAAAACACCTGAAGGTCCTTGGCCTTAACCTCAAAGCCAATGTTCTCAAGCGCATCAAAGAAGTTCTGCTCATCCTTAACATCAGCCCGGATAACGTAAGCGATGGCCCGAACAAGCTTCCTCCTGCCAACAGCAGCCTTGAGAATGTTGCTGAAGTTAACCTTGGCACCGTAAACATTCTTGGCAGAATAGTAAAGGTTCTGGACATCAACAAAAACGCCTACGCGCTGCTCAGAATGCTGCAGCGAGCTTGCAACGTTGTGCCTTTCGCTGCGGCTGCTCAGGCTACCAGTACCTGACTTAGTATCGCGGCTCTGCCTCTCCTCATGCACTGTCCTTGCCAGTTCAACCATAGCCCAGCGGAAACAAGAGGGATATTTAAATGCTTCCTTGAAGCGTCCGCCACCGAGCCGCAAATATTTATATATGCGGCAGCTTACTTATACGACGATATAAGGGGGAACACTTAATGGCAGAGCTTGACTTTTACCCAATTGATGTTGTGTACAAGGTAGAGAAAAAAACAGATGCTGCAGGAGCAGCCACAGCTGAAAACGCGCCAGTAATAGAGCTTTACGGAAGGGGCGTAACTGAAAGCCGGCAGCTCAGCCATGTGAAAGTCAAGTACTTGGACTTTTCACCTTACTTCTGGGTAATCCCCACTGGTGATTCTGAGGGAGCAGCAGTGCAGTTGCAGCAGATGAAGGCAGACAGCCCCGAATACAAAGTAACAGCGGCAGAGGTGCACGCCAAAAACTACCTTGGCAAGGAAGTAAAGGCAGTGAAGGTAACTGCTAACATTCCGGCTGCCATTCCGCAGCTTAGGGAAAAGGCAAGGGAATTCGGGCTGGTGCTTGAAGCAGACATACCATTCACCAAACGGTTCCTGATAGACAAAAGGGTAATGCCACTAGCGCTTTACAAGGCAGATGTCACAATTGCTGCTGCAGATTCTGACGACGAGAAAAACAGAGGGCTGCCGAGCTACGACGCCAGCAAGCTAAGCCAGATAAGCGAAGAAATGCCGAACCTGAATATACTGGCCATTGATATAGAGACTCACAACCCTCTTGGCAAGACAATGCTGCCGGAAGAGCACCCAATAATAATGGCTGCGCTCTGCGGAGACAGCGGATTCAGGAAGGTGCTCACATGGAAAAAGTTCCCGACAAAGCTAGAATACATAGAATTCGTAAACAGCGAGGTCGAGCTGCTTGAAAGGCTGAAGCATTACATCAGGCAGTGCGAGCCGGACATAGTCGCAGGATACTTCTCTGACGTGTTTGACCTGCCCTACATAAAATCAAGGGCGGACAGGTACAGGATAAAATTCGACATCGGGCTTGACGGCTCGCAGCCAAAAATAAGCAAAACAGCAGCCAACACAACCACAGAAATAACAGGCATCGTGCACCTTGACGTGTTCAAATTCATAAGAAAGGTGATGTGGACCTCGCTCCAGACAACAGTCTATGACCTGTCATCAGTTGCAAAAGAGCTCCTGAACGAGACAAAAGAAGCAGTTGACATAGACAAGCTGTACATTGCATGGGACAACCACGAAGGCTCTGAACTGGAAAGCTACTGCTCCTACAACATGCAGGACGCGCAGCTCACGCTAAACCTATGCAAAAAAGTCCTGCCAAACGTGATGGAGCTGACAAGGACAATAGGCCTGCCACTTTACGACGTAAGCAGGATGAGCTACTCCCAGCTTGTCGAATGGTACCTTATCAAGCAAGCAAGGGAATTCAACGAGCTCGCGCCAAACAGGCCAAGCAACCCAGAGGAAAGCAGGAGAAGGATGACAAGCTACACTGGAGGCTTTGTATACGAGCCAACACCAGGGCTGTACAAGGACATTGCCGTGTTCGACTTCATGAGCCTGTACCCGACCATAATATCAGCCCATAACGTTTCACCCGATACCCTGAACTGCAGCTGCTGCATAAGCTCAACCCAAAACAAAGTTCCCGGAGAAGAAAACATCTGGTTCTGCACGAAAAGAAGAGGGTTCATACCAACAGTAATAGATGAAGTCATAAAAAGAAGGATACGCGTCAAGGAAATAATAAAAGCTGCCGGCAACGACAAAACCCTCAACGCCAGGCAGATGGCACTGAAAACAATAGCCAACTCCATGTATGGCTACTTCGGCTTCTTCGGGGCAAGGTGGTACAGCATAGAATGCGCGAAGGCAATAACAGCCTTCGGCAGAAACCACATCCAAACAGTCATACAAAAGGCAAAAAGCGAGGGCTTCAAAGTGCTTTATTCAGACACCGACTCAATCATGGTAGCATTGGAAGGCAAAATTATCGGAGAAGCGCTCAACTTCGTAGCAGACATAAACAAAACGCTGCCAGGAATGATGGAGCTCGACTACGAAGGTTTTTATCCGGCAGGGATATTTGTCGGAACGAAAGGAACAGGGCAGGGCGCGAAGAAAAAATACGCGCTCGTATCAGAAGACGGCAGGATGAGAATAAGAGGGTTTGAAACAGTCAGGAGAAACCTGTCAAAAATAGCAAAGGAAACGCAGGAAAGAGTCCTTGACATAATACTAAGGGAAAACGACATTGCTGCGGCAGTTGAGCATGCGAAAGGCGTAATCCACCAAATAAGAAGCAGAAAAACACCTGTGGAAAAGGTCATCATAACAACGCAGCTGCAAAAAGAAATAAAAAGCTACGAATCATACGGGCCCCACGTAGCAGCAGCGCAAAGGATGAAAGAGCAAAACATACCAGTAGGGCCAGGCTCCGTCATAAGATACGTCGTGATCCAAGGCAGCGACAGGATAAGGGACAGGGTAAAGCTTCCCGAAGAAGTCAAGGAAGGGGAGTACGATGCCGAGTATTACGTCAACAACCAAATCGTGCCGGCTGTTGAAAAGATACTGGAAATATTCGGCTACAACGCAGAAGAGCTCGCTGCAGAGAAGACGCAGAAAAAGCTGGCAGCGTGGTTTGGATAATTATGTGGCAAATTCAGCTTCGAGCCCCATAAAATGGCCAAGGTCGTAGGCTTCCCTGAAAGCCCTCCTCACCCACCGAATTTTTTCATCGCTATATTTCGGGCGCTCATGTTTAATTACCTCAAACATTACACGGTCACTTCGCATCAATCGCTCTAAGCGTTTAATCCCTATTGACAGATCTGAGTCTCGTGGCATCGGTGCACCGGCAATCTCGGCCAGTTTAGAATAAATAGCCTCGCCGAGCTTTCTGTAATGATGCTCAGAATCTTCCCTTCCAAATATTCTAACCATAGACCTCACAAACTTATCCTCGTCAGATTCAACCACTTTCTTCAATTCCTCCTCCAGTAGTATTGCCCTCACTATCCTGTTGAGTTCTGGACCGAATGACTTATCATAATAATGCTCTGCGCTTAGATTCATGTAAAGATAAGCCTCGTGGTGAAAGATAATCCTGAAGAGGTTAAGTAGAATCTCCTTCATATTGTCAGGCCTATTCCTTATTAGGCGTATTGCGTGTAACTCAGTCTCCAACACATTATGGAGCGTTTTCAGAGTAGTAAGAACTGCATTTTGCCTGCTGATTGCGGAACCGATTTTGTGCCGCAAACTTTCACTTTTGCCCAAACTCTCCCTTGAAGCAAGGCGTTCTAGGTCACGTAAGATCTCATCATCTGCCTTCTTTTCTTCGCCGATCTCAACCAAATCAGTTGAAATTAGGCCTTCAATCTGCTCCAGCACGGCATCAAGGGCGGGCAAGTCAGCCAGTGCCTTATCAACATTGGCAAAAGAGAAGAACTTGACCAACTGCTCCCGCTTAGGATAATCAGCAACATGCTGCTCCCACAACTGTAGCCGTTTTTGCTCATCAAACGCTAGTTCTGTTGCCACGCCTTTTTTGCCGCCAAACAAATTGTTGAACAAGCCCATGCCACGTATGCGAAACGCATACCTTTATATATTTATGTTCAAATATTGGGGTTGCAAAAAAAGAGGTAAATTATGAAAATTTTAAACGCAGCTGCGGCAATCACAATTATTACAATATTTATACTCGTAGCCGCTGTCGTTGTTGCAAGCCCTGAGAAAACCGACAAGTTCGGCTGCCACAAGTGCATGAAGGACTGCGAAAAATACAGCCTTGTAAAAAACGAGTATCACTGCCACGGCTCAGTCAGCGTGCAAAGCCAAAACATACAAATAGCGCCAAGGATTTACGGCAACACGACATACAGGAGGGTAGCGCGGATAATAGACGGCGACACACTGACTGCCTATTTCAACGGAAACCAGCAGGTCATCAGGCTTTTGGGCATTAACGCACCGGAAACAAGCCCGAAAGAAAAGGCGGAATGCTACAGCTCTCAGGCAACCGAGCAGCTGAAAAAGCTAGTAGCCACTAAATTCGTTCTACTGGAAAAGGACAAGCTCCAGAACCCAAATCGTGCAGGCACGATTGGGCCCAGTCGCAGCAGCGACTTGGGTGATGATAAAGACAAGTACGGAAGGCTGCTAAGGTATGTCACAGTCATAGGCACGAACGTTTCTGTAAACGAGGAACTGGTAAATGGCGGCTTTGCAAAAGCCTACCCTTCACTCACAACAAAAGTGGAAGAGTACAAGAAGCTTGAGAACGCGGCCAAGGAGAAAAAGCTCGGGATGTGGGGAGAATGCTTCAAGGAAAAGAAGAACGAAACGCTGACAAGGCTTTTCCCGCTTAAGGGGAAAAGGATAGACAAATACGGGGAGCACCAGGGATAACGCCATTTCCAGCCTCTGCAAATATTTAAATAAGCAGCAACAGCCGCAGCCCGCGTATGAGGATAATTTTTGACGGGCACATCCACAGCAGCTACAGCAGGGCATGCAGCAAGGACTTGAGCCTTGAGAACCTTGAAAAGTATGCAAGGATAAAGGGTGTAGGGCTCCTTGGAACTGGCGACTTTACCCATCCGAAATGGCTGCAGGAAATAAAAGCAAAGCTGAAAGAAGATGAAAACGGCGTGCTTTACAGCAGCAGCGGCTTCCCTTTCGTTTGGCAAACAGAGCTTTCTTTGGCGTACACACAAGGCGGCAAAGGAAGGAGAATACACTACATCATACTGGCACCGAGTAGCGCAGTTGTTGCGCAGATAACAGAATTCCTTCTAAAGAAAGGCAGGGTGGATTATGACGGCAGACCAATATTTGGAATGAACAGCATCGAGCTCCTGGACGAGCTGTTGCGGATAAGCAACGATATTGAGCTCATACCGGCGCACGCGTGGACAAGCTGGTTCGGAATATTCGGCTCAGAGTCAGGCTTTGACTCCCTAAAGGAGTGCTTTGGCGACAAAGTTAACAAAATCCACGCAATTGAGACGGGAATGTCGTCGGACCCTGCAATGAACTGGCGCATACCCTTGCTAGATAACATAACTCTCACGTCAAACTCAGACTGCCACAGCTACTGGCCCTGGCGCATGGGAAGGGAAGCAAACGTGTTTGAATTTAAGGAGCTTACTTACAAGAACGTGCTTGCAGCCATAAGGGAAAGAAAAGGATTCGTTGAAACGATTGAAACCCCGCCTTCCTACGGCAAATACCATTTTGACGGCCACAGGCTCTGCAACGTTGTCATGAACCCAGAGGAATCAGCAGAACACAAGAACGTGTGCCCAAAATGCGGCAAGAAACTAACAATTGGAGTGCTGAATAGGGTGAACGAGCTGGCTGCTCCTGATAGGCTAGAGGGATATGTCAGGAAAGATGCTGTTCCATTCAAATCCCTAATACCACTTTCCGAAATAATCGCTGAACTGAACGGCTTCCCTGTTGCCAGCCGAAAGACGTGGCAGGTTTACAATGCCCTGATTGAGAGGTTTGGGAACGAATTTAACGTTTTACTGGAAGCGACAGAAGATGAATTGAAAAAAGTTGTGGACGAAAAACTTGCAGCTGCCATAATGAAAAACCGCGAGGGCAGGATAACGGTCGAGCCGGGCTACGACGGAGTATACGGCAAGCCGGTGCTTGACGGCAACAGCGAAAGAGGCAGCGGAAGAAAAGCAGAAGCAGCTGCAGCTGTGAGAAGGCAGAAAGGGCTTAATGAGTTCTTTTAGAATCACACTTCAGCATTTGCCATCCTTGACTGCCGCAGGAAAAGCTTTCCCAGCTCCATGAGCAGGAAGCCGAGGCTGGAGACTGCAAGTATTTTTGCCCATTCTGCGATGCCAAGAGCTACTGTGCCGAATACCGGCTGAAGCGGCTGCCAATACACAATTGTTAGTTGCATAAGTATTGAGAGAGCTACGCCGCCCAAAAGCCACTTGTTGGTTAACGGGTTGAGTTTCTTGAATGGCGAGATTGAGAGGCTGCCGATAACAGCAAACATCTCAAACATGACAAGGGTCGTGAAGGCTGCTGTCTGGGCAAGCTTTAGGGTTTCAGGCATGCTGCTGTCGTAATAAATGTTGAATATGAACAATGTGCCAGCGCCCATTATGATGCCGAAAAGCAGCTTCGGATTCGGAAAGCCCAGCTTTTGAAGCTGCAAGAAGCGAGAGGGCTTCTTCAACAGGAACGTCATGGAATGTTGCCAATTATCACACCGCTTTTTTACTGAATAAGGAAATAAGCTCGCTGCGGCTTATATAAATATTTTGCAGCCATAGCGGCGTTGAAAACGCCGCATATGGGAAACGCTTTTAAGCAGCAGCCACAAACTGCCGGATTAAAGCAAAATGAATGCAAAAAAAGCGGGGGCTGAGGCCCTTTTCTGGACGCACTTCGTGCTTGTAGCGGTGTGGTTTGGCCTGTTTCTTGTGCCGACAGATGCATGGGCAGGCAAGGTAACATTCCACTTCTGGTTCATATTAATTGCAGTAGCTGTGCAGTTTGGATGGGGATTCCTGATGCTGCCGGTAACGAGGAAGTACAGGATGATATGCCCCCTCACAACACTAATGCAGCTTCTCCGCGGCTATCCTGTAGCTGATGCGAGGAACAACAACCACTCCTGCATAAAGGAATTCTTCCGCAGGATAGGCAAGCCGGTGCCGAAGAGGGCGGTAACCATATCGACGTTTGTTTCGCTTGGAATTGTTACGCTGCAGTACTTTTTCTTGCACTAAGCCTTGTTCTAATAAATTCATAAAGATAAATGGTAATTGCAACAGAAAAGCCTTCCGCTAACGTCATGGATACTGGAAGCCCAAACAGTGTCAGCTTGTAAAAATCAGGGTAGGAATAGTAGCCGTTTGCAAAGGAAAAAATGTCAAAGTAAAATCCAAAGACAGCTCCTGCAAGGAAGTAAATGAAATACCTGCGCCTATCCTTCACGGTAAGCTGTATAGCCAAATAGCAAAGCAGCAAGACTGCAAATAATCCATACCATACTGCAGCGTTAGCCATTCTTCCTCACCTTTGAGCTGAACTTCTTGCCGACAACGTTGCTGACAACGTTGCCAACAAAGTAGCAGAATGACAGATAAGGCACGTAAAGAAGCCATGTGTAAAGTGAAATGAGGAAAACCTTTGGCTCAGAATGATAATTCCAGAAGCCAAGGGCTGTCGTGGCTGTCTCGAAAACAAAAGCGGCAGCCAAGCCAAGAAGCCAGAGGAAAAAATAATCCCGAATCCTGCGCCTGTCAATGACAACCACAGCGGCAGTTAGTGCCAGATTGAGGAGAAAAAAAGAAGAGTGCGCGATTGGCATAACATTTTAAAAGCCATTCGGCAATATATAAACATTATGGTCGGGATTGACAAAAAAGAGGCATACGCTTTCAGGAAGAATGGAAAGAAAATGCTCAAGCTTGTAAAGTTCGGGAAAGGCGAAAACCCTGCAAGGCAATGGTGCAGGTACAAAAATCCAATGATTCAAGCAATTAACTATGCAGTAATGCTATTCTGCAAGCTTCTGCCTCCATGCGAAATAAAAAACAGCCTTTACAGGCTGATTGGAGTCAAAATCGGCAAGAACGTTTCCATATCAAACGACTGCATAATTGACACTATATTTCCAGAGCTTATAATGATTGATGATAACGCCATAGTTGGCTGGGGAACAAAGCTCTACACTCACGAGTTCACACAGACAACAGAAGGATAGGGACAATACACCTCAAGAGGAACAGCATGGTTGGAGAGTGGTCTGTAGTAAGACCAGGCACAGTTGTTGGGGAGAATTAGCTTATTGCTGCCATGTCATTTGTAAACGAAGACGTGGCTGACAACCTCGTGGAAGGAGGAGTACCAATACACATAATAAAGCACCTAAAAAAGCTGAAGGAAAAACGAAAGGGCAAAAAATGATCCCTGAAAACTGCACGTTCTGCGCAACCTTTTTAATAAAAAGGTTGATCAAAAAGAGCTAATGATACCAGAGAACTGTACATTTTGCGGCCTGTGCTGCACATTGACTGTGAGGCTGAGCGAGAGGGACATAAAGCGAATAGAAAAAGGCAGCGGCCGCAAACGAGAAGACTTTGTTGTTGCCGATAACGACGGGAAGCCGCTGCTGAAGCGGGAAAAGGGATGGTGCACGTTCTTCAAAAGGGAAGGCAGGGTTGGAATATGCACGATATACGACAGCAGGCCTGACAACTGCCGCGACTTCCCTGGAAAAAGGCTGTGCGACCTTGCAGAAAACCCACTTTATAGGCACCTGAGCGACAACAACGAAAACAAAAGAGTAAGGCTGCTGCTGAAAAACGCGCCAACTTCAGCAACACCTGCAAAAGCGATAGAAGAAGCCCAGCAGAATGCAGCAGAGACATTCAAAGCGATTTCTGAAAAGTAGTTGTGTAGTAGTTGCAATACTTCTTCACAGGACATACCTGGCAGCGCGGCTTTATCGGCAGGCAGACCTGCTGGCCGTGCTTCACAAAAACCTCATTGATGCCAAGCCACTTGCCTTTTGGCAGCAGCCGCATCAGTGATTTTTCCGTCTGCTCGGCTATTTTTGTCTTTACAAGCCCGATTCTGTTGCTGATGCGGTGAACGTGTGTATCAACGGCAATTGCCGGCTTGTTAAAGGCGTAAATGAGGACGCATGATGCTGTCTTGCGGCCGACGCCCGGCAGCTGCAACAGCTCATCCATATTATCCGGCACTCTTCCGCCGTATTTTTGCAGCAGAATTTGCGATATTCCCTTAACTCTTCTGGCTTTCTGCCTGAACAGGCCAATGAATTTTATGGTTTTTTCTATATCGGCTGTTGTGGCTGAGGCAAGGGATTCCATAGTCGGAAATCTCTTGAATAGCGCAGCGGCTGCCTTGTACGTCTGAGCGTCTCGGTTCCTTGCTGACAGGACAGTAAAGATGAGCACGAAGAAAGGGTCTTCATTGCTGTGAAAGCTGCGGCCGTAGCGCTGCTTCAGCAGCGAAATTGCCTTAAGGGCTTCTGACTGCGGACTCATGCCTTAACGCTGATTGCCTTCGGGTTATAAAACTTGCCAATGACCAGGGATGCAACCACCAGAGCCAACCCCTCCACAAAGGCTGCCGCGACAGCTGCCCTTGTCACGCCCGCGAAGAAATCCGCTGTAAAAAGGTTCACGAGCAGATAATCTGAAGGGAACTGCCACTGGCTGCTGGTGCTGAAGAAAACAGAGTGAAAGGCCGTAAATGCGGCATCAAATTGCAAGGACAGCAAAGAAACAACCGCAATTACTGCAAGGGAAAGCAAACCAGACAGAAGCAGCAGCCTTCTCAACAAGGGCAAGAAGCTGCCCAGCCCGGAAACGAGAAGGAAAAGGGACAACACGCTAATGGCAAGGGCGGCTGCTACAACATGGAAAAACAGCTTAAGCACTGATATTTTTCCCCTGACATCCGAAAGGTGGTAAAGCTCTTCCTGCCTGAAATAGCTTCCGTATGCAATTGAGCCGGACTTGCCTGTAACGTAGCTTATGGCATCAGCTGCCATCAAATCTGCAACAGCCCCAGAGCCTGGCGAGGGGGAAGCGCTTCCCCATGTCGAGGTTGAGCGGGCCAGCGAACCGAGATAACCCGTGCCTGAAACCAAAGCAACAAGGCTGGAAAGAAAAACAAAAAGCGAAAGAAGGATGGCAGCTGCAACTAAAAGACAGCGAATTGCAAGCTTATCCTGAAGGAAAGGCATGCAGGAAAGGGCGAAAAGCAGCTTTTAATAGTTTGTCAAAAACCACCGGTCAGAGACCGGTGGCATTTTTTGACGCTCAGAATTCCACGAACCGGTGGTTTTTGAGCACACAGAACCCCACTGATCATAGATGAGTGGAATTCTGTTGTTTGAAGAATGGCTTCTAATAAGGCAAAGATTAAAAAACACGAAGCAACCGGGAAAATGCCATGTTCGCGCTGCTCAGCAGGACAGCTTACCGGCTGCATGAAATAGACCCGGCAGCATGGGGCACTATTGGCGAAGCAGAATGGGAAAAAATTGCTTTTGTCGACGGAGGGAACGCCTCAATAATCAAAACTCCTGCTGCAGAGCTGCAGAGGATAAGGACAGCAGTTGTCACAACCAAAAAAAACAGGCTCACAGGGGCAGCCCAGAAGGAAGGCTACCTGCTTGCCAAGCTGCAGCCAGACAGCAGCGGGAAAATCCAGTGCATGGCAGAGCTTACCGAATCCACGCTTGAAATAAGCAGCAGTGAGCTAAGCAGCATTGGCCTTGAAAGCCCTGGGAACGGAGAAAGCACTGCTGCGCTGGCCAAATTCTGCGAGACAGCCAGAAGGATTTCTGAGCTAAACACGGCATCGAATGCTGCAAGGCGGCAGAGAGGAGGATTCATTGTGCTTGACGGAACTCTTGAAGCGTTCAATGCAGCCGAGATGAAGGCCATGAAGGAGCTAATGGCGGCTGCAGCGGATAATAAGGTCATAATCGGCGCAGTGGCAAAAACGTGCTCGCTACTAACCAACAGCGGAGAATCGCTGACGTCCGCTGCAGATGGAATTTCAGAAGGGAAAGATGGCTACGTCATAGTCGCCGAAGGAATAAGCGAGAGGCACAAGGCAGCAGTCGCTGCTGCAAGGCTGAACAGCTCCTCATCCTACCTTTTCAGAATCGAGGCGGCAACAGCGGAAGACATGAAAAAGCTGCTGCCAGAGCTGAAAAGCCAGTCAAACGACTTAGCATTCCCCGGCTACCCGTACGGAATGCTGATGGCAGACAGGTTTGCAAGGATAAGCAACGCGGATGCCGAGCTGACAAAAACAAAGATGCGCGCTACGGCAACTGCTGAGGTGAAAGCGCTCCTGAAGCACGAAAAGGCGCTGGATGCGCACAGCATACTGGACCGCATGTGACCTTCTTTGGCAAAGAACGTCAATCAAGAAAAAATAAGCCGGGAAAAAGCAAAGTTTAAATAAGCAAAGAAAGCTTTGAATATTCAGCTTATTCGGCTAAAAAAAGGGGGATTTCGGGTTGGCTAATGGAACTAACGGCAAAAAGAGCGCTCTCATTCTGTGGTTTGATGAGATAGCGATAGAAGACACCCCGCTTGTTGGAGGCAAGAACTCCTCGCTCGGCGAGATGTTCAGAGAGCTTGGCAGGAAAGGCGTAAACATACCAAACGGCTTCTCAATAACAGCAGCAGCTTACAGGCTATTCGTAAAGGAAGCAGGCGTCGAAAAAGGCGTGAGGAAAGCCCTTGCAGGGCTCAACATCAAGAATGTCGAAGCTGTTGCGGAAGCAGGCCACAAAGTAAGAGAGCTTATACTTGGAGCAGAGTTCCCCCAGAAGCTAAAAACCGGGATACTTGAAGCATACGCAAAGCTATGCAAAGAGTACGGCGAACACACCGACGTTGCTGTAAGGAGCTCAGCGACAGCCGAAGACCTCATCGGCGCCTCTTTCGCAGGGCAGCAGGAATCATACCTCAACATAAAAGGCGAGCACTCTCTCCTGGAAGCGTGCAAGAAATGCTTTGCCTCGCTTTTCACCAACCGTGCAATAGTGTACAGGCACGAGAAAGGATTCGACCACTTCAAAGTGGCATTGTCAATCGGAGTGCAGAAGATGGTCAGGTCAGACAAGGCCGGCTCAGGCGTGATATTCACGATAGACACGGAATCAGGGTTCAAGGATGTTGTTGCAATAAGCGCCGGCTACGGCCTTGGGGAGAACATTGTCAAGGGAAGGATAAACCCGGACGAGTACAGTGTGTTCAAGCCAACCTTGATGAAAGGGCACAAGGCAATCATATCAAAGAAGCTGGGAGACAAAAAGATGCGCATGGTGTACAACCAGGAAGGCACGGCAACAACAAGAAACGTAGTTGTCCCGTACGAGGAAAGGAAGCGCTACGTCCTCAATGACGAAGAAATACTGACGCTGGCAAGGTGGGCGTGCATAGTGGAAAACCACTACTCGCAGAAAAACCGCAAGCCAACTCCAATGGACCTCGAATGGGCAAAGGACGGCTTAACTGGAGAGCTGTTCATCGTCCAGGCAAGGCCTGAGACAGTGCAGGCAGGTAAGGATGTAACAAAAATCGAAAGATACGTGCTAAAGGAAAAAAGCAAAATAATAACCGTGGGGAGAAGCGTTGGAGACAGGATAGGGCAGGGAAAGGCACACATAATCAGGGATGTGAGGCACATAAAACAGTTCAGGCATGGAGAAGTGCTTGTAACGGAAATGACGGACCCAGACTGGGTGCCTGTCATGAAAATGGCCGCTGCAATCGTGACGAATAGAGGGGGTTCTGCATGCCACGCTGCAATCGTGAGCAGAGAGCTTGGGATACCATGCGTAGTGGGAACAAACAACGCAACAGAAAAGATAGCAGAAGGGCAGAAGGTAACAGTAAGCTGCAGCGAGGGAGAGGAAGGCAGGGTATACGAAGGCATGCTCAAGTACGACGTTGAACACCTAGACCTGAAACAGCTGCCGCAGACAAAGACGAAGCTGATGGTGAACATTGGAAGCCCTGAAGAGGCGTTCAAGTACAGCTTCTTGCCAGTCGAAGGCGTAGGGCTGGCGAGGGAGGAGTTCATAATAAACAGCTACATAGCAATACACCCGCTCGCGCTTGTTGAATACGACAACCTGAAAGACGTTGTAGCGAAGAAAACCATAGAAGGGCTCACGTACTGCTACAAGGACAAAAAGCAATACTTCATTGATAGGTTGGCAGAGGGAATATCAACAATCGCAGCTGCATTCTACCCCAAAGACGTAATCGTGAGGATGAGCGACTTCAAAAGCAATGAATATGCGAACCTCATCGGAGGACATGCCTTTGAGCCGAAGGAAGACAACCCCATGCTGGGGTGGAGAGGCGCTTCAAGGTACTACAGCGGGCGCTACAAAAAAGCGTTCGAGCTGGAATGCAAGGCACTGATAAAAGCCAGGGAGGAGATTGGGCTCACAAACGTGAAGGTAATGGTGCCAATGTGCCGCACACCGGAAGAAGGCAAGAAAGTCATTGCCGTAATGGCAGCCAACGGCCTGAAACAGCACAAAAACGGGCTTGAGGTATACGTGATGTGCGAGGTGCCAAGCAACGTAATCCTCGCAGAGCAGTTTGCCGAGATATTCGACGGCTTCAGCATAGGAAGCAACGACCTGACGCAGTTCACGCTCGCAGTTGACCGCGACTCGGAACTGATAAGCCAAATATTCAACGAAAGAAACGATGCTGTGAAGTGGATGGTAAAGCACGTCATCGAAGTTGCCAAAAAGAAGAAAAGGAAGATCGGAATTTGCGGAGAGGCCCCTTCGACGTATGAGGATTTTGCAAAATTTTTGGTAGATTGCGGTATTGACAGCATTTCCTTAAGCCCGGATGCTGTGGTGAGGACGCTGATGGTGGTGGCGAAGAAGGAAAAGCGGATGCAGCGATAAAAGGCTTAGATTTTAACTTCCATTCTTACGTAAGTCTCTCTTAGCTCTCCAGCTCCGAGCTGTTCCTCACCCAAACGAACGCCGCCAAGCCTTTCGACAAGCCCGTCAATCCCGACAGACTTTCGAGCTAAGAGAGATACAGCTTCATAACCTTTCCCTTTTGCTTCTGAACGAAAGCGCGTCAGCAAATGCAGAAATGCAAGCGGATATTCTCCCTGCGCAGCCACGCTTTCAATGTGCAAAGTGCCATCTTTTGGATAAGAAACAAGGTAGCCAACAACAATTCCTTCTTTGTTTTCACAAGCTAAGTTTATGCCATTCTGCAAAAAGGCAGACGTTAAAGAATCAGGGTCTCTAAGATATTCTGGAAGTGATGCTACTTCCACGAGAAGAATCTGCTCCAAATCGCGCTGTACCGCTGGCCTGACTGAAAATCCAGAAGGAAATTTAGCAGCAATTTGAGAACTTCCCAGAGCATAAACGGTTACTTCACTAAAAGAATTGCCAGCCTTACCATTAAAAGCCTCTAGATAAAGAGGATTTCCTGTTTCGGAAGGAAGCCTAAGCTTAACCCTCCTTTGCTCAAGTGAGAAGCTGCGCAGATAATTAAAAAATTTTACAGGCACTGAGCTAGCCCCTGTGAACCTCGGATTAACAAGGACATCATGTTCAACTCCGTCAATTGATGCTGCAAATGAGTTAATTGCCTGATAGGCGAGATTTTTCCAGACAGACTCTCTAATACGCTGAAGAGTCTCTCCGCCCTCAACAGAGTCAACAAGCACATAACGCTTTCCACGAACATCTTCTACAAAGGCCAGAATGGCAACCCCTACCGGATCAAGGGCTTTTCCTCTGCTGATGGGCACGAAGTGCAACAAAGCAACGTCAGGACTTATCAGATAACTAAGAGAAGCAGTTTTATATTCTCCGGCAGGAAAGAATGGGCAAGCCATAAAGCGGTGGTTATCATAAAGGTCACTAAGTGTGCCTGTCTGAGCCCTTACAACCAATTTGTCAAACGACACATCACCAGTAAAAAGGCTTTCAACACCACTAATCAGTTCACTAACAGCGTTATGACGATACGTTTCCTTTAAAGTCCTTAAAACGTTAAGAGCAGCTTCCTGATTTCTATTACGAATTCCTCCGAAATCATTCTGCACCATTCTAAATGCTTTCTTTCGAGAAACGTGGTGGTGACCTACAAAGCGTTGCACTTCAGCTATCTTTCCAGCATCAAACATCTCTGCTGCCCTAGCGACCTTTTCGGCGTCCCCGCTTATTAGCACATCGACAATGCTCTGTGCAACTTCAAAAGGGTCCGCCCTTTCCTTCAATCCTGTTATTGAAGCTTCTGCATAAACTGCGCCAAGAGGAAAAGGTTTTATGGGTTTGCAGTCTGAATTAAGATAGCTAATTGCAAATCTAGATAGAGCGGTTCCGGTAACTCGAAGCTCTGGAGCAATGTCCTTTGCTATATCAGAATAGTCAATCGGGAAAAAGTCCACTACTTGCTCAATTGACAGACCTTGAGGTGCAACACCTGTCCTCTCTTGCCACAACTGCATAATCATACCTTTAGCTTCGTCGAGCTGCGAGTCCGAAAGCCCAAGGGCTGGTGCGTCGTTCAGATTAGAAGTAAAAAGATGTCTGAAATAGATTAAGCCCCACGACAAAAATTGCTGAAAATCCAAACCGGCAATTACTTCCTTTTCTTCTTCGTCATAGCTATCGGCAATAGTTTTCTTAATGTGATTAAATGCTGCTGATAAATCAAAATGCTTTCCAGTAACTCTGCAATCCGCCCATACCATAAACACTGCTTCGGGCATAACTGAGCTTTCGAGGTCGGAGGTTAATGTCCTCATGTCCATAATAACGGGGTAACGTGGAATGATTTAAAAGCTTTTTTGAAACTCGATACTGTCAAGTTAAGCGTGTTGGTTGGCTAACCGTGCCTGAGTTGCACTAAGGTTCACTTCTCCTTCCCTCGGTAACCGAAGAGGAGAGAAGTGAAGTCGGCACGACCACGGTTAGCTTTCCCACTTAACTTGACAACACCTTGAAACTCCCCTAGACTCTTCTGACCCCTGCTGAAGCGCTCAAGATACTTTGGCGGAGCTATCTTGCGGTACTCAAAGCCGTTGTCTGTCAGCATCTGCAAGGTATTGGCAGAGATTTCGGGAGCAGCGATAATGCCGCGCACCTTGTCAACGCCTTTCAGCTGCTTTATTTTCTTCACGTACCGCTGAAGCTGCTCAACCGCCCTGAAATCGGCAGCGTAGCGCTTGCATTCGACCACAACCAGAATGTTGTTTTTATCGTAACCGAAAACGTCAATAAAGCCGTATTTTGTGTGCTCCTCACGGCTGAGGGGCCTGAAGCCAGGCTCAACCAGTTCAGGGTTGTCATAAATCATGTCAGACATGTCCCTTTCAGAGCCAACCAGCTGAAGCTTTGCGCTGTCTTCCAGCTGCAGCTGCTGGAAGGAATGAACTTTTGAAATAAAGATATCCATGAATTCCTTTAACGGGAGATTGCTGCAATGAAGAACAAGTTTTCCCTCAGCCTTCGCCAGAACATAGCTTGTGCCTTCCTTCATATAATTTATCGGATTGCTGCCGCTTGGCTGGTGAATAAGCAGCGTCTTGTCGGATTTAATTATGATAAGCCTGTCGCCGCTGCCAAGAAAGCTCTCAGCCCTGCCGCTGTAATGGATTTCGCAGCTGCAGCTTAGAAGTATGACGCTGTTCCTATTGAGCGCATCGTTAAAAACTGCAGTATCAAGCTCCATGGCTGCAGCGGGAAACACAACGGGATAAAAAGTTTATTGCCAAACCAGTTCTAGAATTCCAGTTTATTGACCCAGTCCGGTATTTTACCATCTTCTACCTTGTCGTACTGCGGCCAGTAAGGCTTAATGTCGATGACAGGGGTCCCATCCAATGTATCCAGGCCCTTTACCCTAATTTTGTTTCCCTCATGGCCAATCAGCCTTACGGTTGTGATTGCAATCGGGTTTGGCCTTCCCGGGCAGCGGCAGGCAAAAATGCCAATGATTGGCACGTTCGGGTTGCCCTGAGGCCTGTGCTGGATAACATGCTCCTTAACCCTGTCCATCCAGTAGACGATGATAACGTGGGAATAATCGTCAATGCCCTTCAACGCCTCAGTAAATTTCTCATCAACTATAATCTCGGAAACCTCATTGGCAAAGTTCCCAAACCTGGGCGCTTTGACATTGTTTTTTACAAAACCTATTGGTTTAAGGGTGATTTCATTCATAACGGTCATTTCCTCTTTATCGGCTTGTAAAGCCATAGGGCCGCCAAAGCTGAAACAATGATTAAGAGAATAAGCAATAACGTCAGAAGAGCATTATTAACATTCCCTAAGCCATAAGAGTAGGAAGCGCCCATCATGCCAGCTCCGCCAGCCCCCATCATGCCACCCATCCCCACGCCCATCATGCCTGTGCTTAATTCGCCACAGTACATTGTCTTAGCGAGACTTATGTGAAACTTCTCTTCTGTTTCCGAACCTTCCTCAAGCCCCATCCTCTGGTGCATGAACTCATGAGCCTCTCCAGGATGCATCTGCTCCATGTAGTATTCGCCAATCCCTTCAAGCTGTTCGTCACTCAACTCATCGCAGGCAATGTTCGAACTGACAAGCTTTTTTGTCTCATTAAAGTCAGCAGCATGCGCAAACGCAAAGGCTGCAGCGAGTGCAAATGCTGCAGTTACGACTAATATAAGCAATGCAAGCTGCAAACCACTCCCGGCCATAACTGCAGACATGCAAACCCTTATTTAAATGCTTTTTGGAAAAAACCAGGGGAAGGTTGAAAAGGAAAAGAGAGGAAAAAGAAAAAGAAAAATCAAAAAAAGAAAAGGCCTTATGCCTTTCCCAGAATCCTGAAAACCTTTGTGCCGCACTTCGGGCACGTGCCCTTCATGGCCTTCATGCCGTTCTTCATCGTGACTTCCTTTCCATCCTTAATCTGGACCTGCTTCTTGCACTTCATGCACCTTCCTTCAACCATCCGCTTCACCTCACACTTCAAAGTTTAAGATATTATAAACAAATACGGCTGCTGCCTTTTACTATTTAAAGCTTTGCCACACAAGCAATAAATTCAATATGGAAAAGTATTTATGCTATAGCTAAACCGTGCCAAGGCATGAAACGCGGAAGACCGCAAGGAAGCCCTGTAAGGCAGAACGTAACAGAGCTTCTAAGCCAGTTTGGAGAGCTTCACGGCTACGATGTTTACAAGCATTATGCCAAGCTATTTCCAAAGGTGAGCATGAGGGCAGTTTACTACAGCCTCCGCAACGGCGTCAAAAAAGGCTACTTTAAAATTGCAAAAGTGGAAAGGCAACATGGCAGCTACAGCTGGGGGCCTGAGGCGCAGCGGGTGTACTACGCGCTTGGGGAAACGGCAAAGCCAGTCGGGGATGCAAAAGTGAAAAAGTATTTTGAAGATTTTACAGCATCCAAAAATCAAAAAGGAGCCTCCTGAGTCTTAAGCCTCAGGATTGGGGCAAAGGAACTGAGAGACTAAGTGAGAAAATAGATGATACTTTGTACTGAACGAAGGGAAATCAAAATATCCCCAGTTTCAGCCACGGTTATTTACTTTTTATCATTTTTATTACTTTCCTCAAAAATCCCAGCAGCGCGTACATTTCACGCTTGGTGAGGAAAGCCTTGCTTATCAGCCTGGACCAAACCATGCTTTGGATCTCTCGCTTGCCCTCAAGGCCAAAATCCATCCTTGCCAAAATAGCATTCGCCATGGACATTGCAAGCCCCTTTTCATGCCTGGATGACAGCGTGATATGGCTCCTAATGCTTGTTGCTGACTTGAACAACTCATAAAGAATTATGGCGACAGAATGAGAAAGGTTAAGGGCAGGATACTTTTTTGATGACTGGATAGTAACCAGAACATCACATGCCGCAATCTCACTTGTCGTAAGGCCGCTGCTTTCTCTCCCAAACACAATGGCAATTTTGCCTCTCTTGCCCTTCAGCTGCCGGGCGAACTGGTTCGGAGCAATGGGGGAGCGCACAACATTGTAGTCGCTTCCCAGATCGGAAGTGGTTGCAACAGCACAATCGAATTTCCTTATGCAGCTGCCGAAGTTTTTCACGACCACGGCCTCTTTCAGAACATCCCTCGCGTGCATTGCCCTGCCGTAAGCCTCTCCGTCAAGATGGCTGCACTTTGGATTAACAAGCAGCAGCTGCCTGACTCCAAAGTTCTTCATTACCCTGGCAACTGAACCAATGTTGCCTGGAGTTTCGGGCTCAACGAGCACAACAGATAGCATTGGAAGAAGGGGAAAGGCGCCGTATTTAAAACTTCGGTGACGTGTTGCCCTATCTGGCTGAAGCATGTGTTGGGAGAAGTCCAGGGTGTGCTCTTGCAATTTGGACAATTCTTTCAAGGGGAACTTTTGTCACTGGGGTAATTCTCTCTGCTTTGTCCAGGCCGAGTTTTCCGATGACTGCAAATGCACTGTAAAACGTTTCCTTATCGATAGCCACACCTGACTTTTCTAATTCGAAGTAAACAAGAGACGCTGCAATTTCAAACCGCAGAGCGCGGCTCTCATTATCAACAGAATTGACAGCCTCAGAGCCAAATAGGTAGGAAGATACATTCATTTGAGACGCAGCTCTCATGCGCAAAAGAGGGTAGCGAACCTTAGACTCAAACAAGATTCTTGCTGCGGGAACCGCAAGTGAAGAAAAAAATCCTAATGCCACATCGAGGACATACCTACCATCAGTTGACGTTGTTGGGAACTGCTGGTAAATCAACTCTCCGCCACCAACGCCAGCCGCAAGACCAAGGCCCGCGTATATGCCGAGAATAGCCAAGGGGTTTTTCAATAAACGGGTTTCAAACGACCGGGTCATGTCTGTAAAATACCTGCCAATGACATCAGCATCGTGGGCAAGTTCTTCAACACTTAGCTTTATGCCTGGTCTCGTCATTAATAGATGGTCTACCTTTTCATCCACGCCGTATGCCCGCACCATTGCAGCTGAAGACATTTGCACTGGCTCATTTCGTGGCAGGAAAAACAGAGGAGAATAATTGTGTCTTGACAAAACGTGAAGCGAGCCGAAGTGAGGGATCGGAACTTCAGTTACTTGCCTATAACCTAATCCGCCAAGCTTCTGTGATAAATCTTTCCAGGGAAGTTCAGAATAATGTGATAGTTCGCCCCTTCCAAATTGCTCTGCTGCAGCAAGGTTTAGCATTAAATTAATAGTTGTGGCTAAAGTATATAAATTTTTCCTAGAAAATCCCTGCAACCGACTTCAATATCGCCTTGAATATCGGGCTGAGCAGGAAAAGGATGACAAGCAGCAGGAGCAGGCTGAACTTGGCGAAAGCCCGGTTTGCCTTCTGCTCACCCCTAATCCTTGTCAGGGCAAGGTGGAGCATCTTCCCGCCATCCAATGGGCCAATTGGTATCATGTTTGCAATGCCAATGCCGAAGCTCAGAGTAGCAATCCACAACAAAAGCTGCTGAAGCCACGAAAACGCTGCAAAGTAGCCGGTGTCCTGATTCCTGATTACTGACTCCATGACTACCCCAAGGTATCCCCTGTTTGGCGCAGTTGGATGAGGGGCTGCAGCCATGGTGAAATTAGATGAGCCGTCGCTGAAGGCAACGGCCTGACCAGGGTAAGTATACCGCAAGGCAAAAATTGGGGCATCCCGGACAGAGGAAACGGCCTGGCCGTTGACTGATTTAACCGCCATTCCGGGCTTCAGACCCGCAGCCTCAGCAGAAGAGCCCGGCTCTACAGATTTCAGGATAACCCCATGCTCACTGAAAAAGGCAGAGCTTAGTGGCGCAAAGACAGCTGACAGGACGAACATCACAAGAATGGCAAGCACAACATTTGAGAAAGTGCCTGCCGCAAACAGGGAGTAGTTAACGATATCCGGCTTCTTCTTCAGCTGCTGCTCATCCGGCTCAACAAATGCGGCAAGGATAGGGCCGATAATTGCAGGGCCTGAGCTCTTGACTTTAATGTCATGAGCCCGGGCAACAACGCCATGGGCAAACTCGTGCACAACCGCAATGATGAATATTGCAATTATGCCCTGCACGAAAGGAACAAAAAATCCGTCAGGAACGCCTGGTATCCTCACACCAGGAAGTACAGGGCTTATCGGCGAAGGCGAGCCGGGAACAGTGAGCAGGGTGAAAACGCTCTGGACAAGTATAAGGACAATGAAAAGCATGCTCAGAAAACCCGCGCCAATACCGATGTAGCCAAACAGCTTAACAAGCTCCCTATGCCTTGAGGCGATTCTGTCCATAAGGCCAAGGCCGAGCTTAGTCCGGCAGATTGCGATGAACTTCAGCTGGAACTGGAACTTCCTGCGATAGATGAAAACAAGCAGGGCAACAAGAAGGTAAAAGCCAACGACGAGCTTGTGCCTTAAGACAAACTGCACCAGTGACGACAAAAATTCAAGCGCCATAAGCTAAGCAATTTGGGCTGCTATTTAAAAAACTTTGGCTGGAGAAAAATGCTTTTATCAGTAATGCAAACCGGGCTGAGATTCCATCAGCACTAGTACAGCGCGGGTGAACTGCTCGGCAGTTTTGCCTTCGGAACGTTCATTAATTTGGTATAACCATCGAGGATTATGGGGAGTGTAGAATGCAGAATCCATCGCCGCAAATAACCTTAAAGACTCATCTTTAAAGCCTAAATTTTCAGTCAGTTCAGTTACTTGGGTTTCAAGTTTTTCGTAGGACTCGCCATTACGAATAAAGCCTTGCGGTTTGTGCGCATCTAGGCGTTTTAGGCCAGCTAAATGACCAGCTGCCACTATTAGATTTACATACGCAGCAGCATATCCTGAATTGCCATTCCAAGAAAGCCAGTGCCGAGCATCTGCAAGCCTTCTTTCGGCATCGCTCCTGGTTACTGCAAAAGCATAGCCTAATGAAATAATCGTACAATCATCATGACTTGCGTTTATAGGCATCATACCTGTTAAGTCTTCTTTGACTCTTCCAAATTCCTCAATCACGCCTTCCAAATCCTTAACAAGTTCATTGGTAGGAACAAGTTCACCACTAAGTTTCGGCATAGTGACAGCGACCGTATAATAGCTTAAAAATGTTTAGATAATTTGTCAGAAATGCATACTGGTAGCTTGGGTGCTTACCCTTTCTTCCTCAAAGGCCTTAGAACAGAGCTGTTGCAGTTCCTGCACTTGACCTTGCCCTGGGCAACCTTGAGGCTTGATGCGCGCATCTTGTGCTTGCACTTCCTGCAAACAAATATGTTCCTGAAAGTCCTCGCCTCTGCTTCCGGGATTTTTGCCATGTGAAATCATGCTCTCCTTACTCTTCTTCTTCCTTGCCTTCGCCGCTCTTCACCTGCTTCAGGACCTTGTCTTCCAAAACCTTCCAGTAAAGCACTGAAACGCCTGCAACGCAGCTGCCCTGAAGCTCTTCCGGAATTGGAAGGTCAAAGGTTTCGTAAGTTTCAGCATCCATGACATTAGCTGTGCTGCCGTGGACCGAAAGGACCTGGGCAGAGCGCTTCTCTATGATTGGAACCTCGATGTTATCATGTGCAGGCATGACAATAATGCGCCTTTTGCCATCAATAACGCCCATGCCCTCCATGCGCATCTTGGCATGGCCGTGCTTACCAGGCCTTGAAATGTCAATATTCACAATTTTGCAGGCAGCGCCCTCAATGATTATGTAGCTGCCAACCTTGATCTCATTACAGCCAACTGTCTTGGTAGCCATAAATGCACACCTCTGAAACTAAAAATAATTCAATTGACTGAAAAAGCAGGTCTGATTTGTATATAAAGTTATCGCAACACCATTTAGCGAATGATAAACAAGTATACACAGATTAAACATAAATAAAGCTTCTATTAATTGCTCAATTTTTTTCTTATAGCTTCATACATATACTCTATATTTCTCCAGTCTTCCACGCTTATACCGCCTCCAACATGTTGAATTGATCTCTGATATTTAAATAACATAACTCTTAATTCAGTCAGATTTAACCTATCCAATTGCGACGGATTCTCAAAAGGCGATTCCGAAAATTTTTTATTTATATTGTCATACTTGGCGTCGCTTATGTTAGCTTCCCCTAATATACTCCAAGCAAACTTAGTAAACTCCTCAAAATCTCTTGATTTTGGTATGTGCTTAGTTTGTAATTTGTCATCGGGTATCTGCAAATATTTCATATCACCAAATCTCTCTTCAGTTATGCCTTCTTCAATTATCGGTATATCTTGAGTTTGTTGTATAACTCTTTCTGTACATCCATTGACTAAGATGATAAAAATAACTAAAAACACCATCCATACAAATTTAAACTTCATTTTACACCTCAGAATTAATTGTATATATAGAATTCTATAAAAACATTACCATTAGGGCTAAGAAAGATAAACGCTGAGGCTTGGATTTTCAAATAGATATCAATTGCCAAAAACTGGACAAAAGTCCCTGAAAGGAGTAAAAAAGAGGCAATAGGGAATGAGAAAAAAAGGCCAATCAAAAAACTAACTCAGTTCATATATAAATTTTATTCTTTCAAGCTATTGAAAGGAAAAAAGACGCAGCCAGTTAGGACGCTGGCGAACATTACGCAATTGCCTGCGGCTGCTGCGAAGAAACAAATTCAGTTTCTGCTCAATTGTGCTGCTACCTTCAAAATCAAGCTCTAATCTGCGAAATTCGCTGCTGTGGTGCTGGACACGGCCATTGCTGCTGCTGAACTTCAGCTTCTTGTGAAGCAGCTCGTGATACATGAGATAGTCAAGAAGCTGCTGCGGAGCATCACGGAAAAGGCTGCTTACGGTTATCGTGTTGGTGTGATAGTCGTAGCTTGCAAGCTTCCTGAATGAGCCGAGGCCCCATCTCAGGTTTGGCTTGTCAGCAATGCCAAAAAAATATTTCTCATTCACCCTAGCGAAGGATGACTCAAGACTTTCATCACTACTGCCACTGCCATTGTTAACAGCTGCAACTTCTGAGATTCCTTTAATAAAATCGTCATAAAGCTGCATGTTCAACGACGATATTTTTCCACTATTATCCTTTGCGGCTGCCAAACGCTCACTGCGCAAAATCTTGACAAGAAGATGCTGGATAAGGCCTATGACGATCTCTTCGCTGGTGCTTTTCCAGCTTCTGCTGAGATTAAAATAAAGAGCACCGCCCGCCTTTCTCACAGTTGCGTTGTACTGCTTGAACTTGCCGGAATAACGCAGGTGCGCAGCATAAGTAAAAGCTGCTTCGGGAAACAGCCGCGAGAATGCTTCATCAACAAGGCTCATGGGGTTGCAACAGGAATAAGGCGTATAAAAAATTTGCTGCAACGTAACTATGTTTCGGTATTAACCTCATACCTCAGAATTGCGGCAATACCGCCAAAGTCCTTAAGCTGGGCGCCTTCCCTGGTCTCAATTGAAATTATAGCAACATTAGTGCCCATCTTCTTTGCTTCCTGCTCAAAAGACTCAATCTTATCATCAGGCAGGCTCTCCGAAAGCAGCAGGATGTCAACAGCGCCGTTACTGATTGCGCCAAGCACATGCTGCTCGCCGTAAGTGACCATGCCCGGCTTTGTCACCAAGAAGCCAAAGAAGCGGTTCACAATCTTCTTCTCCTCAGCGAGCTCCTCAGCAGCAAGGACATCCTGGCTCTTGTCAACCAGGTCATGAACGCCAAACTCATCGGTGTAGGTAATGTCCTTCACCGCAATAATCCTCTTCTTGAGCTCGTTGGTAATGTAGCCGCCCTCTATAAGCTCGTGCTTCGTAGGGCCGGGGCCGCCAACAATAATCCCCTTCAGGTTGGGGTTGCTGAAAAAAGCCTCCTTCATGTACTCCCCAACCCTCACGTAAAACTCCTTGGCAGCGTTCTCGCGGATGCGGCCAAAGCGGGCAGCCGATTGTCCTCCCGCACGGTATTTTCCAGGAACATTCGACGTGTGCGTCCCCAGGATTGTAATGCTCTTGCCCCTCAGCTCGCCAATCGTGCACTCACGCCTGTCTACAGCAACAAGGCCGTAAGTTTCCTTAGCCTCAAGCATGCCCTGAAGGATGCCAAGCTCAAAGTCCTTGTCGCAGCGGTAAATTCTTGTTTGGACGGGAATAGGCGGTTCTATTGACCAGACGCGAAAATCCTGCTGGCCCTCAGCAGCAATGTTGCCCGAAAAAACAGCAAGGCCGTGCTCAGGAGTCCTGCTATACAGCCGCAAGTGCTGGACCATGCGCTCAAGGGCTCCGGTAACGTTCTTCCTCGTGGAAGCAGACTTTATGTTCATGGCGGTTCCCTGCTCCTGCTGGATATGCTGTATAATCTTGACTATGTCATAGCCCTGCGGGATGTAAACAGAGACAAGCTCAGTATGCCTGCCCTTATAGGCCTCAAGCTCCTTGATGAACTTCTTCAGGTCATGCTTCTGCTTTTCTGTCAGGGACATTTTTCATGCGCTCGTTTTGCTGCTGCAGTAATTGCGAGAATTATTTTTTGCAGCTGCCGCAGCACGGTTAGGCTATTCGGAAAGGGCTGAAGCTACAAAAGAAGGGCTTACATTTCCTGCTTCAGCTGCTGATTCCATAGCCAACAGGATAGGAAAAGAGACTATTTAAATATTTGTGTAAAATTTCACATCTATAAAGTAGTAAAAAACGAAAGATTTATAAATGGCGAATTTGCCCATAGCACTTATGGCAAACGGCGGTTACAGGGAATTCAAGCTAGACAACGGCCTTATTGTGGCGTTGCAGGAAACACCAACGCAGACAATCTACGGTGGCTTGCGCGTCAATCATGGCGCCCTTCATGAGCATCCTGGGGAAGAGGGTTTTGCACATTTTCTTGAACACGCGCTGATAACTGGAGGGACTGAACGATATACTCCGGATGAGATTTCTGAATTGAGGGGCAGGTTTGGACAGAATAATGCGTTCACTTTCCTTAACATGACAACTTTTCCATCTGACTTGCTGGCAACAGACGTAGAAGACTACCTCGCCATGTTGCCTGAGATTGTATTCAGGCCGAGATTTGAACCTGGGAAAGTTGATGAAGAGCGGCAGAGGGTGTTAAGAGAAATTGGGGATGAAAAGAGCAGTAAGGCATTTCAGGTTGAACGGCAATATTCCCTAGCTCTGCTTGGAGAAGGTCCGCATAATTATTATGTAAAAGGAAAAGAAGAGAGCATCCAGACCGCAACTCCGGAAACTTTACGAGCATTCCATTCACGCGGCTACCACCCCAATAACTCAAGCCTGATACTGGTCGGTGGCATCCCAAAAAACATTGACGCGATAGTACAGCAGCATTTTGGAAAAATCCCAACAGGAGGAGGGTCACGATATGTCTTTCCACAAGCACCTCCCTTGGAACAATTAGCAGCATTTCACATTCCAGCATCAGAGCTTATGAACGAAGAGAAACCAGAAGAAAGCAGCGCTGAGCTTCGAATCGGAATACGAGGCCCCCCGCTTACACATGAAGACAGTTACGTTGTCGCTATGCTGGCGTGGATTTTGGGAGGCGGTGGAGGTTCTCGGTTGTTCAAAAGAGTAAGCCAGCAGGAAGGGTTGGCATACTCAATCCAATGCTCATATGGCGGCACAGAGTACGGAGGTGTTCTGGAAATAAGAGGCAGAATTCTCGCAAGAGGTTCTCAAAATGCTGTTGATGGTATTTTTGAAGAGATACAACGGTTGCGGACAGAACAGATTGATCAGGAAGAGTTTAATAAGCTTAAAAGAGTATCAATGTATTGGATTGCTAAGGCGGAGGAGACAAATGAGGGACACGCAGTCGCAATACAAAAAAAGCTGGATTACGGTATAACTCCAGAAATGCACTTGGCAAGGGCAAATGCAGTAACGCCAAGGAACATTCAAGAAGCAGCACACAAATATCTACCCGCTGACAAAAACGGAAAGTTTGTGTTTCTGCTCCGTGACCCCTTTAAAAAGCTCGAATAGTTGCAAGCGCCCAGCATCAATACATTTAAAAAACACAGCGAAAGACCTGAAGGGCAAGGGGCCATGGGGCAGCTTGGTCTAACCTATCTGGTTTGGGACCAGATGACCCCGGTTCAAAACCCTTTTGCGAAAAGGGTTTATCCAAAACCGACGCAAAGGGATGAAAGTCCGGGTGGCCCCACTAAACCTTTTTACCGCTGCGGCGGCAAAAACACAAGTCGAGATACGCTCGACTGTGCCCAGGCGACAGCGGTCGCCTTGGGGCTTTACCAAAAAACGGCACTCAAAAGCTTGACCAAAAAACCATAATCCCAATAGATTTATAAACCGCCCCTTAATCCAAAACTACTAAGATAAAATGCCAGAAGAAACAAAGTTATACGGCTCAGTGAAGAGGTACGGCGTAAGGTACGGAACCAAGCTGAAGGGCAAGATAGCGAAGATAGAGGCAGAAAGGCACCTGTCAACAAAGTGCCCGTACTGCCACTACAACAAAGCCAAAAGGCTAGCTGCAGGGATATGGAGCTGCGGCAAGTGCAAAAGCAAGTTCACAGGCAAGGCCTATACTCCAGGAGGGCATGTTGCCATAAAGGAAGCAGTTGAAACAGCTGCGCAGCCGGTAGCAGAAACAGCGCAAGAAACTGCTGGGACAGATGACTTCGGCGAAGAAGACGCTGAAGAGGAAGAAGAAGGGCAGGAAGAGGAAAATTAAAAATGGTCGAGTACAAATGCTTTGATTGCGGCAAGAAGGTATCAACAGAATACCTCAGGAAGAAGGTAAGGTGCCCGTACTGCGGCAGCAAAATTCTCTACAAGCCAAGAAGGATTTCAACCAAGATAAAAGCGCGATAAAAATCCGCACATCAGCCACATGAAATACTCCGCAGTCATAAACGTAAGCGGCGATGCAGCGCTGATAAAAAAGGTCTTCGCTGCAGAAGACACAACAATAAAAGAAAAAGCAAGCTACAAGATAAAGAAAACCACAGAGGGGGTCACGTTCGCCATTGAAGCAGAAGACAGCGTGGGATTAAGGACTGCACTGAACTCAATAACAAAGGTCCTCACAGTCATAGAGAAGGTCAAGAGGATTAGTGATTAAAATGCCTGAAATACCTGAACAAACGCAAGAGAAGATAAGGCAGCTCCAGATGCTTGAACAGGCGCTACAGCAACTCCTCATGCAAAAGCAGGCGTTCCAGCTCCAGCTCATGGAGACAGACTCTGCCCTGAAAGAGCTTGAGGGAACACAGGAGGCATACAAGATAGTTGGCAACATTATGATCCTAACCAGGAAAGAAGAGCTTGAGAAAGACCTCAAGGAAAAGAAGGAAACCATGGAGCTCAGGATAAGCTCCCTTGAAAAGCAGGAAACAAAGACAAGGGAAAAGGCGGCATCGCTCCAAAAAGACGTAATAGAATCAATGAACAAACACTAAAATGTTCCCCGGAAGCAAAACCCAGACTGTTGAAGGAATCATAGTAGCCATATCCGAGCTTCAGGACGACAATACTGTCCCAAAGAACGTGAAGGAAAGAGTGCACGCCGTAATTGAAACACTCAAAGACGAAAAGCTAGAGGTTTCAATAAGGATTAACAAGGCACTCCAGATTCTCGACAGCCTGTCAGAGGACTCAAACCTCCAGTCTTACACCAGAACCCAGCTGTGGAACGTAGTCAGCATGCTGGAGAAGATTTAAGATTAACTTGATTTTTCGCTTATTTCTACGGCAACAAATGCAGCACAAGTCGGCAGTAGCCGACTGTGCAAATGTCGGCAACGGCCGACAATCCTCAGCTCGCCGCTGAGGAATCCTGCCAAAGCAGGATTTGCAGCTGCAAAAAGGTTAAATACGCATGACCTTTTTGCCGAAACCAAGTCGTCAATGACGACTGGTCCCATCGCCTATGGCGATGTGGAAAGGTCAATCAAAAACCGCACAATGGTAAGCTACGAAGAGGAGATAAGAGCCCTGCAGGAAGAGATAAGCAAGACGCAGTACAACAAGGCAACGCAGCACCACATCGGGCTTGTGAAGGCAAAGATAGCCCGGCTCAAGGAAAGGGCAGTTGCGCGCTCAAAAGGCGGCAAAAAGGGCGAGGGCTACGCAGTCAGGAAAAGCGGCGATGCCACCGTCATACTGATAGGCTTTCCTTCGGTTGGAAAATCAACCCTTCTCAACAAGATAACCAATGCAGAATCAAAAATAGCAGCCTACGACTTTACAACATTAACCTGCATACCTGGCATAATGGAGTACAACGGCGCCAAAATACAGGTGCTGGACGTGCCAGGCATACTGAAAGGGGCAGCATCAGGGCTTGGAAAGGGCAGGGAGGTGATAGCTGTTGCGAGAAACGCCGACCTGGCAATTCTCATGGTTGATGTTTTCACGGTAAACCAGATTGACACACTGAGAAAAGAGCTTGAGGAGGCGGACATAAGAGTGAACCAGCAGCCACCTCACGTAACAATCACATATAAGAGTAAACCAGCAGCCGCCTCACGTAACAATCACCAGAAAAGAGAGGGGAGGACTGAGCATAGCAACAACGGTAAAACTCACAAAGATTGATGAGAAAACCATAGAGGCCATACTCAACGAGTTCAGGATAGTAAGCGCAGATGTTGTCATAAGGGAGGACATAAACGCAGACCAGCTCATAGACGCCATTGAAGGAAACCGAAAATACGTGCCAGCGATTGCTGTCGTGAACAAGATTGACTCACTCAACGATGAAGGAATGAAACAGCTGCAGCAGCAAAACCTTTTTAGCGAAAAAGCCCAAGAACAGCATCAACGTGAGGAAGTGATTTTTATTTCTGCAGAGAAAAACATAAACATTGACAAACTGGAAGAGAAAATTTACAGCAAGCTAAGCCTGATCAGGGTGTACCTTAAGGAGGCTGGCAAAAAGGCGGACATGGAAAAGCCTCTGATAATGAGGCACGGAAGCACGGTAAAAGAAGTGTGTGAAAAGCTGCACAGGGATTTCGTTGCGAAGTTCAAGTTCTCAAGGGTATGGGGCCGCTCTGCGAAATTCCCGGGACAAAAGTTCAAGATTGACCACAAACTGGCAGACAAGGATGTTGTGGAGATACACTTGAGGTAATATTTATTGAGATAAGATTTATTTCTGCATGCCCATGAACTCGCCCCAGTAGACGCCCTCTGTGCTTTCGGGCTGCTGGTAGGCAGAAACCGTTGACTTAACAGTTGCTGCAGGCGTAGGCGTTGATGCTTTTGATGGCTTTGATAGCTTTGGCGGGCTTTTTCCCTTCGCTTGCCTCTGCCGCTTATTTTTTTGCTGCTTGGGCTTTCTTCTTGCTGCTGCCGAGGCAGCTTTAGCACGACCCCTTCTCTTTGCAGGAACAGCTGCTTCTACTGTTTCTGTTGCAGTTGCTGGCAGCTCCCCTTCCTGGACAGGCAGCTTACCAGGCTCAAATGCATACCTGCAGAGGTCATCGCAGATCTGCAAAAGCCTTCTCGGGTTGCCGTTTGCCCTGCTGTAGGCAGCCCTTATCGTGTCATCAGAGAGGAGGGGAAGGTTGCCAATCCTGCCCCTTACAAGAGCTATGGCCTGCTCTGGCGTAGGGCTGGAAAGGCGGATTACATTGCCATTTAGCGTGCTGCTGAGCCCCTCAATGAAGCTTGTCCTGCTGTATCTTGTGCCGAAGAAAACAAGTGCCCTTACGTTGCCGCTTTTGTAAAACTCCATAAACTCGGCGCTGTTGTCAGAGGTAATGTTCTGTGCCTCGTCAACGACAAGAATCATGCTTTTGGGAAGGCTTCCTGTGATGTAGTTTGCAAGGGAAGAGCGCTTCAGAAGGTCCTTGACATCAACCTTCTCAGAGGGCAGGGCATTGGCATAAATAACCTTCTTCCTGCCTCCAAAGCGATGAATAATTCCTTTTAACATTGTTGTCTTGCCGTAGCCCAACGGAGCCTCGACAAACATCACTTTTCCTTCCTCAACTCCAGAAAGTACGGCCTCCATGCTAACGCCGAACAGCTCATAGCTGAAGGCTGCAGGCTTTATGTTAAACGGATTTCGGCTGAAGCCAACCTTTCTAAACCAAACGTCAGCCAAGCGAATCACCAGTTACCAAGAGCTCCTTTTTCATCTTTACCAAAAGCTCCTCATTGACTTCTGAAGACTTCGACAAAACAGCGGCCGCGCACGCTTTCTCACAAAGCTGGAGAAGCTTAGCAGCGTTTTTCCCGGACATCTTATAAAGCTTGCGAACAGCATCGTCACCAAGAATGTTTGAAGAGCCTGAAGAACCCAAGCGCTTCCTAACCATAAGAACCGCATCTTCCTCAGCGAGCTGGCGCAGCTTCACAACCCTGCTCCCTATCCTGTCAACAAGCGCCGGTGACAGCCTTGCGGACTTTAAGCCTGTTCCTGCAAGGATGACAGAGCCGAAATTGTTGTCATCATAGTAATACTTAAGCAGTTCCATGGCATTGGCAGGGAGGTTAGCTACGTTGTCAAGAAGCAGCACAAGGTTCTTCGGGCTTTTACCAAGCAACCTTGCAAGCAACGAAGTCTTCTTTTTAACTACTGATCTGACGTTCAGCTCGCCAAGGGAGCAGTCAGCATAAACCGCCCTGCCGCCAAGCTCCCCAGCAAGTTTCCTGAGCAGGACACTCTTACCAGAGCCAACAGCGCCCTCTACAAAAACAAGGCTGCCAGAGCTCACATAATATTCAAGCTCACTCAGGGGCTTCTCAAGCCCTACAGCGAACCTCGCTGCGAAGCCAGGGCTGTTGTCAAATGGGTTACTTTCAAACCCAAGCTCTTCGTACCATTCCATTTTCCATTCACTTTCCAGTTTTCGATAAACCCTTTTCGGCAAAAGGGTTTTGCTGCCTCATCTGCTCGTAAGCCTTCTCTCGGTGGTAGTTTGACCTTTCCAACAGCAGCTTAGCCTCTTCCTCATCACCTGATTCGTGAAGCAGGGTTGCTTGTTCATGAAACCCCCTTGCCCTTCTTAGGTTATTGGAAGCTGTGTTCCTGAGCCTGCTGAAAACAAAAACGGCTGCTAGTATCACAATAATCAGGATAGCAACCTTTGCCAATGTGGGAAGCGAGTTAAATAAGCCGAAGGCGACTTTCACAGTTACCTTGACAGAGCCAAAAACACCGCCAATGCCACCTGTTACCACAGCCGATGCCCCAAGCGAGCTCTTAGCCGCATCGCATTTTGAAAAATCGCCCTTCAAGCACTGGCACTCTGAAGAATAAACGTCATAATGGCAGTTGTAGAAATAAACGCCATTGACATCGTTCGGCTTGCACTCGAAAGAGGCAACACAGTCGCTGTCAAGGTGCTTAAGCTGGCTCTCATCATAATTGAAAGCGTCAACAGGCCCCCTATTGCCGTTAAGCAGGTGCGCCGAGGCCAGCTGCGGAACAACGGCTGCAGCGGCAATTGCAAAAACCATAAGCAGATTCAACCTCATTTTACTGAAATTGGCACCAGAGGGAGATTTATAAATTTTTAGATTTTTGCAGCCTGAAAAGGACAATTGAGTTACTACTGCAAAAAACAAACAAGATAATCCCGCTTGTTGCCGAATCCAGCCCTTTTTGCAAGCTTTTCCAAGGCCTTGTCAAAGCCCGAGCCGTACTGCGCAGCCATCTTGGGGCGGAAGGCAATCTCTTTCGGCAGCCCGGCAGCTGCTGCTATTTCTCTCAGGATTAGTTTCTTTTCGCCGTTGCCAATTTTCCACTCCGGCCTTGCCCTCATCGCAGCCACAATGACACTTTTATCCAAAAAGGGAGTCATGGCTGTTGCCTTAAAGCGCGATGCGACCGCAAAATCCCTCAAAAAGTCGCGATGCCACATTCCCTTCAAGCCACTCCAGCATTCCTCATTCACGTCTTTCACAATCACGTGGCGCTGGTAGCCAGCAAAAATCTCCTCAGAGCCCAAGCCGGTAAAGACTACGCTAATTTTATTCGCTGATGCCAGCTTCAAAGCTGCAATTTCTGTTGCGGCAATGCCAATTGTTACAGGATTATCTGTTTTCAGGGTTTCCACTGCTTCTTTTACTATCTTCTCAGTAGCTGCTATTGTGAATTCTTTTGAAATCAGCTTAAGCTTTAATTTTGTTGCCGCATATTGCGCTGCCGCCAGGTCCTTGCTGCCGGTGATGCCAACGCTGAAGCACGGAAACCTGCAGTCAAGCTTCTTCAGCAGGAGAGCGATGAATGAGCTGTCAACACCGCCTGATAAAAGAACCCCAAACCTTAATTTTCTGGATTTGCAGTATTCTGAACGGCCCTTTACAGCCGCAGCTATTGCCGAATAAATACTCCGCCTTGCTTCTGCAGTGCTGCCAAAAAAACTCAGCTCATTACACTCTTTACGCAACGAGCCGACGTAGTCCTGCCAGTGCTGCCGCGAAACCAATTTTCTACCTTTAACAGCCCCTGCCAATAGCATAGCTCTCCTGAGTGATTGGGAAAACATTTAAATACGTTGCCCTTTGCCATGACCTTCTTAAGAAGAATGTTGCCGGAGAGGCAACATCCCTCGGCTCTAAGCCGAGAGAAGGTCAATCAAGAAACTATCAAAACCATCAAAAGCGCACACAAAAATGGCTAACAAGAAAGAAGACAAAAAAGCGGCAGCCGAAACAAAGGAAATGAGCAAAGACGAGCAGGTGGGCTTCCACAAGGGCTCGCTCACTGTTCTGGCGAAGGAAAGGCAGGAGATGCAGCGAATTTTGGGGATTGTCGAGCAGCTCATGCAGATGCACCTTTCAGAGCTCAAGAGAATGGACGTTGACCTTTCAAAAGAGGCGGCTGAAGCTGTGAAGGCAGCAAAGCCGGGCGAGAAAAAACCGCCGATTGACGAGCTTCTGTAATTGCAGCATGAAACACACCTTCACAGCGCACAGCCACCACAACATTCTCGCAACGCACAGGACAACGCTCGAGATTACAAAAGACACTCAGCTTACCAAGAAAGGCAACTGCATTGTAGCCGTTGGGGCTGATTTCTCGCTGCAACGGATAAGAGAGCTAATCGGCAGCTGCGGCGAAGACGGCGAAATAATAGTGACGATAGAAGCTGCAGGGCTTAAGGAAGAAATAATTGCTGTTGTGAATAAGGGCTTTAACAGCGACAGGGAAATTGTTCTCCGAAAAGGCAGCTTCGTTTCTGAACGCACTTTAGGCACCAATGCTAACAAAGCAGCTGCCAAACTAAGCAGGGAGTTGGCAGAGAGGCTGAAAACCGCAAACATGGCTGTTTCTGTAACTATTGAAACGCACGAAATACGTCATACCTCGTAATATAAAATGTATAGACAAAGCTTTTTATATAAATTTTATAAATTGTAAGGTATATGGGAGAAGTTCAGGCATTGCAGTCTGTTTCTGAACTTGCAGGGGCAGTTACAGGGGAAATCAACCTTGATAGCCTGTTGGCACTACTTGACAAAGCCTCAGAAGAGGTTGCTGAGAGCCGGAGAAGGGACCAGGATGCAGCCTCAGTTACAGAGCTCGACTCTGTAAGAGCTTTCACCAGCGCATTCTGGCATTACCGCCAATGGGGAGCGCAGGCAGTGAATAACCTGAACATGAAGCTAACAAGCAAGGCGGAGAAGCAGAATCCAGACTCAAAAACCAGGACGTATGTCCGCCTTGACGCGCTCTGCGATTCCCATGAGGAAGGCGGAAAAAGGGTTGCAAGCGCCATCATACCGCTGGAAGAACTTAAGCCATACATGCCTGTAGGGCCGGAAAACTTCGCCAACCTTGACGATCTCCAGGTAAGGCAGGGCATCGGGCTTTACCTGAGCCAGCACATGATAAGGCCCAACAGCATGGTTTATTCCCATTTGGAGGAACGCATAGACGAGCAAAACATGGTTGAATGCGGCGACCATCTAGCCGGGTTCAGGCCAGTGTCAATAATGAGGATGGTCCTCGACAACGTTACGCCTGGGCAAAAAAGCGAAACAGAAAGGGCAATAGTAAGGCGGCTGACAGCCCAGCTAATCAGCAAAGGCGCAATACGGCAAAACGGTACAAGCCTGGCCGAGCTTGAAGGCATGGTAGCTGATGACCTCAGGGCAATACTTAACGTTGGACAGAACGGTTATCCAGACCTTTATTCTGCTTTTGAGCAAACCCGCTTTTTCGCAACCATACTAAGCGACATAACAGCCACAGCCCATCCAACAGGCCTGAAAGTCCTTAGATACTTTGAGGGCGCAAGCGAACCAGCGCACAACGGCACGAATTGGCACAGGAAGAAAAGACATTACGGCACGAACGGCAAAAAAGAGGCATTGCAGAAAGAAACGATAGAGGCTTTGGAAGACGTAATGGCAGAAATGATCAAAGTGCCGCATGAAGTGTTTGAGTACAGGGTAAAGAGCCCGGACTCATTTGCAGGGAAGGTGCTCCTAAACAGGCTCTTCCCGGCAATACAAACCGGATACAGGGACGGAACGCTAAATGCGTTCCTGCGCGAACGCGGATTGCCGGAACTCGACGAGATGGACGTGAAGCAGAGGGATTTGAGGGACTTCTTCGGCATGGCGTGGATAGTCCACGGCGATTCTGTAACGTACGACAACAGAGGATTCAGCTCGCCAGTGCCTGAACTTGAAGAAACGGCTCAAAGCAAGGTTTACAACAGGTTTTTCGCCCTCGTAGGAGTCTCCGATGACTCAAGAAAAACCAATGTGAACGGGAAGAACGGCGGAAGCCCGGCGTGGAGGAAGCTCGGCACAGTGCGAACAAGCGACAACATAACAATAAACCTTGCCAGCCCTGCAGACGCTAAAGACTACATTGCCCAGAGGAAGCCGAACAACTTCGCACAGATAAAGGTATACTGTACTTACGACGGCTTTGGCTTTGAAGTGCCGCTGGAGGTGCAGCTCATGACAAACTTCATGGACACAAGGAACAGGCTTGGGAGTGACGCAAGCCACGAAGCTTTCAAAGACAGGAACGCTGCAATAATAGAATATGGGATCAGGCAGGGCGCAATAACCCGCCAGAAGGCAGATGCAATTATAGCCGTAGTTGCCGCTGCCACATCAATGCAATGAAACCCTTCTCGCCTTCGGCACGAAGTTGAGAATTTTTCCTTCCTTGCACTTGCCGCAGCCGATGAAATCGTTGTTATGCTTTATTATTGCGTAACCGCTGCAGCCATTCAATGTTTTTTCCACGTCTTCACCCTGCAGCCACAGCTTAAATTCGCTGTCGTCAAGCTCAACAACATTCCTTGTTGACGTTTTCCCTACAATCTGGCTGCCCTCAATGCTCAGGCGCAATTCGCCATTCCTAAGCTGCCCGAAATAAAGGCCGAGGGAGTCGATGCGAAGGCGCTCAAGGTCAAGATTTTCAACATCACGGCTGATAAGGAAGATGTCGCCGTCTTTGCCTTCAAGAAAGCCGCAGTCAAGATCAAGGCTGCAGCCCCACTGCTGCCTGACTGCTTCAGCGATAGCGCGAACTTCCTTGCTGTTCAGCACCTTCCACTTATCGAGTCCCTTTAACATTTTTAGCTTCAACAGGTGTAGTAAATAGCGAGGGTATAATGGTTAAATATTTAAAGGCATTGCACATATAAAGTGCTATGCAAATAGAAATTCAAAAAGATACGTCAGAAAAGCTTGAAAAAGCGGCAAGGCTTTTGGGACAAAAAAAAAATGAGCTAGCAAACAGGGCCATACTACTTTATTTGGATAACATTATCAAACACGCCGCTCTTAAAAAAGAGATGAAGGGGTGGGATTTCTTAAGCGACGAAGCGTTGGCGAATTTTGAAAAAGCACTATGAAAAAAGGTGAAATCTGGCTGGTAGAGCTGCCGACCACTAACGGCCATGAACAAACAGGCTCTCGCCCGGCTTTAGTTTTAGCAGAGACCGAAGCAAACATAGCTATAATAGTGCCCTTTACCTCCAACTCACAGGCGCTTAGGTTCAAAAATACCATCGAGGTTAAGCCTTCTAATAGAAACGGCTTGTCATCTGTTTCTGTTGCACTCATCTTCCAACTGAGAGCAATTGACAAAAAGAGGCTCAAAACCAAAATCGGGGAGCTAGAAACGCAACTCCTAGAGAAACTGGATGCCATGCTTAGGCAGCTATTGTCGTTATAACCAGAAACAAACTAAGTCAGATCAGTTAAATTCCCCACACCGGATTCTCCTTCCGCATCAGCTCAGCGATTTCCCTAAGCAAGTCAACCTCGTCAGCGGAGAGGTACTGCTTGAACTCCTTGAGCTTCCTGAAGTCGTCCTCGTGAATAAAGCTGAGCATGACATCGCCCTCGTTAAGCTGCCTGCCGATTACAACTTTTTCAAGCGAAACAGCAACCTGCTTTCCTTTGCCAGCTGTTGTGACGTTCTCCTTCTCCAGCTGAATCTCCTTAACTGTCGTCAGGGGCTTGCCAATTTCAGCAGCTGATGCGGTTGCCTTCATAAGCTGCGCATCAACAGCCAGCGTCCCTGCAAGAATCTCAACCCCGACAATAGCAGGGTTGCTCTGCCTGAAGGTGTAGCCGCGAAGCAGCTGAACCTTGCAAGGCCTTGCAAGCCTCTCCATTGATTTTGACTCCTGCCTCTGCTTCTCCTGCTGCTGCCATGCAAGGAACTCGTCCATGATAGAATAGATGACGTTGCCCGTGATTATCTTGACAGCCGGGGGAACTGACCCGGAAATCTCGCTGCCAAGGCTGGCGTTAAAGCCTAGAATTGCGGCGTTAAGCGGGCTGCTTTCAGCGTTCGACTCTGCGTCAGCAATGTCCTTCCTTGAGATTTCGCCAATCGATACCGCTTTCACACTGACGCCCTTCTCGTGCAGCAGCTTCATTAACGCCTCAAGAGAGCCAAGCGTGTCTGCCTTAATGACAATGCCGGAATCGTCAACAGAGAGGCTGAACCCCTCAATCTCCTTCTGCACCAAGGCCTTTGCAGCCTCAAGCTGCATGCTGCCATAAACAGAGACAACAGGCATTCCCGCAACAGCATTCTCAACGCCAGAGCCAACAATCTTGACGCCAGTTGCGGCAACGACCTTGTCAACCTGCACAAATTTTGCCTTGCGGTCGCGCATCTCAGCCAATGGAGCTGGCTCAAGCAGCGCCTTGACTTTCGTGACGACAGGCCCTTCCAAGCCGCCAATGACAACAGTGTCGTTCTTCTGCAAGGAGCCGTCATAAACTATGACGTCAACAGTCGCGCCAAGCCCCTTCTCCTGCTTGACTTCAAGGACAGTTCCCTTGACTGCCGAATCGGGTGTAAAGTTAAGCTCTGTCTCAAGGAAGCGCTGAGCCAGGCCGGAAACAACAACAAGGAGTTCGGGAATGCCGATGAGCTTCTTTGCCGAGCACGGAATAATAGCGAGCTGCTTGCGGTAATCGGAAACCCGGTCAAACCTGTCAGAGTCAAAGCCCGACTCGGCGAATTTGGCAACAAGATTGTAAAGGCGCTTGTCAATCTCCTCCTGCACCTGCGGATTCTGCTTTGAAATTTTTGTTAAAAGCAAATCCTCGCTGCTGTAGACGTCTGCCCTCCAGCCCGGGACCAAATCCAGTTTGTTGGCAGCAACAATGAATGGGGTCTTGTAGTTTTTCAGGATGTCAATCGCTTCCAGTGTCTGCGGCATGAAACCCTCATTAATGTCAATGACCAAGATGGCAATGTCAGCAAGAACACCACCGCGCTTCCTCAGCGAGACAAAAGCCGCATGCCCAGGCGTGTCAATGAGGAGAAGGCCGGGAATTGTAAGGTTAAGCTTCAGCTGCTGCAGCAATTGAGAACATAGCTTCCTAATCACAGAAACAGGCACAATGGAAGCGCCGATTGACTGCGTAATCTGGCCGGGCTCGGACTTGACAATGGACGTTCCGCGAATGCTGTCAAGCAGGCTGCTCTTGCCATGGTCAACGTGGCCCAAGACAGTGCAGATGACGGAGCGGAGACGGTTCGCATTACTTGCACTTGCGGCTGTAGCGGACATTTTGACATCATCACAGTGGTGGATTCTGGGACGGTTTTTAAACGTTTGCAGCTAAAACGGCGAATATCTCACCTTCAACGTGGCCGTGAACAACAAGGCCATATAATCTGCAATTATTCCCGGAAACGCCGCCTTTAGATTCCTCATGAAGCTGTCAAGCTCAAGAGGAGATTGCGCTGCCATCTCAAAATCCATATCAGCAGGGAAGCCAATGCCCTCAACAACGTACAATACGAGAGGCTGCTGGGCAAGGTATGCTTTAACAGCTTTAAGATTCTCAGCAGAAGCCACGCTTAAATTCAGGAAAATCTTGTAGTAGCCGTAGCCAAGTTTGTTGTGGTCAATTCTGGGGCGGTAGCCGCCAATTATCTTTTTCTGCTCAAGCTTCCTAATTCTCGCAGCGACAGCCACAGCCGAAATGCCAAGTTTCTCGGACAAAGCTACTAGAGACATTCTGGCATCATCTGAAAGTAAATGAAGTAACTTCTTATCAAGATCATCGAAAATAGCGGGTGTTAATGACTGCGACAGCTTGAACTCCTCAGTCGCAACTTGTCCGGTAATATACCTATTCTGAAAATGGATTACTGTGGTTGCAATGTTCTCGCTCCTGCGCTTGACAAACTTCCCGAATTTTGACATGAACTGCTCAACGAAAACCCTGAACTCGTCAACGCTTTTGGCCCACATGTCGATTAGAAGGTCAAAACTGCCCTGCATCTCAAAAAGCCAGAACACCCTGCTGTCGCTTTTGCAGTAGGTTGTGATTTCCTTAACAACCAGTGCAGTAGTGCCCTGCAAGGTAACCAGCAGCCTGCAGTAAAAATAGCCCAAGGCAGGAGTGTTAACGAGGGCAACGTAGCCGTTGATGACGCCAAGCCTTTCAAGTCTCCTAAGCTTATAATCAACAGTTTGCTTGCTGCTTCCAATCTCCTTAGCCAATTTAGTCAAACTGTCGCGGGCGTGGAAGTCCAGAGCCAACAATAGCTTCCTGTCCAGTTTGCCAAGCTTAACTATTTCTGCCATAATCTTACAAAATCTAGTTTAAATATAAAAATATTTTGTTTTGTCAAAATTTTTGATAAATAATTAGATAAACATAAGCTACTATTTAGTAGTAAATGAATTACCTCGATTATGTGCGGAGTCAAGTCACAAAAGAAGACTGGCGCCTGCTTAAAAGTAGAAGAGACATAAACCTAGACGCGGCAGTATTATATGGCATGTGGGCAGATTTTGTAAACTTTGAAAAAAGGAGAAGGACAGAAATCCCTTTCCTTGTCACACGTCTTGCGGAATATGATAATCCAAGAATATTTGACGCTAGTCTGGGGTCAGGAGCCACCACTTTTGGTTTAAAGCTGGCAGGTCTCGAGAAAATTGTTGCGAACGAGACAGATTCTCACCTTGCAAATTTCGCAAAAAAAGAAGCAAAAAGGCTGGGGATAGATTGGAGCATGATAACAGTCACTTCTCACGACTGGAGAAAGCTTCCGGAAAGCCTTGCAGAAACGTTTGATGCAGTCGTTTCTACTGGCAATTCCTTGACATATCTTTTTAAAAAGGGAGATCAGCTCGCCGCCTTGCAAAATTTTAGGGATGTACTAAAGCCTAGAGGGAAACTCATAATTGATGAGAGGAACTATGCTGAGCACTTCCTCAAAGCTCCTGATGGTTCAAAGTTCAGGTGGTCCGGTGATTTTGTTTACTGCGGCAAGGATAGAATCGCAGTCCACCCGATACACATCTCGCAAAGCATGGTTGTGGTTGAGTATGCCCACCTAGACGGCAGGAAGTCACATCTTGCGCTTTATCCTTTCAAAAGAGGAGAGCTCAAGGGCTTGCTGAGAGAAGCGGGGTTCAGAGAAATATCAATGTTTGGTGATTACCGGCCTAATTTCAGGCCTCAGGACCCGGAATTCCTTACTTATGTGTGCTGCAAATAAATTTAGTAGCGCAGCATTCCCTTCCCAACCAGAAAAGGCAGTATCTGCTTCTTGGCAATTGGGGTAAGGAAAGGGTTAATTGCATCGGCTGCAGATATCCACAGCAGCTCCTCAATCTCCGAAGACGCCTTTGGCTCCCCAACTATTTCGCCAGCAAAAAGGTCGATTGCAACCCTGGATTTGCCATCTGAAGTGAAGTCCTCAAAGCGGCCAAGCAGGGTGAGAGAGGCGTCATCAACGCTGCAGCCAATCTCCTCAAGAAGCTCCCTCCTGAGAGCTTCTACAGCAGACTCACCCTTCTCAGGCTTCCCGCCAGGCATAAGGAAGTCAGGGCTGCCGCGCTTCCTTACAACAAGAAGCTTGTTATCCCTAACAATCACCATTGCTGATTTCTTTATGAGCTTCATTAAAGCAGCGGTTGAAGCAACATCTTTATTAAACTGTGCATCACTTTCGGCAGCTATGGGAAAGAAACACGGAATAGTTGTTGAGGGAAAAGCCAAGCTAGCCGTACCAAAATACGGCAGGAAGGCCGTGTCCAGCAGGATGCCTGTTTTCTACAATCCCGTCATGAAGTCAAACCGCGATATAACGATTCTTCTTATGGAAGCTGCAGCTAAACTTTACGGCATAAAAAAGTGGGCTGTTGCAGACCCAATGGCGGCAACAGGCATTCGCGGGATAAGAATGGTGCTTGAGCTGGAAAACAAGAACATTGAAGGGATAAAAATGAATGATTACTCTGATGCTGCCGCTGCACTGATAAAGAAAAATATGCGGCGAAACAGGATAAAAACTGGGGGAAAAATATCTGTCACGGTAAATGAGGCAAACAAGTTCCTGCTGAACAACAAGCCTTTCAACTACATTGACATTGACCCCTTTGGCTATCCGGGGCTGTTTCTGGATACAGCTGTCAAGAGGCTGCGGCACAACGGAATCCTCGCTGTGACAGCAACCGACACAAGTGCTTTAGCTGGAACAGCCGTTGCGGCATGCAGAAGAAAGTACCTTGCGACACCGCTAAGGAACGGCTTCATGCATGAAACCGGGATAAGGATACTGATACGGCTTGCGCAGCTTATTGGGGCAATGCATGAAAAAGCGCTCACACCGGTTTTCAGCTACTACAAGGACCATTACATCAGGGCATTCTTGCTTTGCAGGACAGGCAGCGGCAGATGCGACGACGTATTGTCGAAGCACAAAGAAATTCTTTATTGCGACAGCTGTTGCGAAAAAAAGATTGGCGAAGGCGGAATTAACCCCTGCTGCAGTAATTGCGGGAAACAAATGCTGAAGGCGGGGCTGTTGTGGGCTGGAAACCTGTTTGACAGAAAGTTAGCTGTTAAAATGGTATTGGCTGCTGCGAACCCAAATCGAGCAAAAAGCTCGATTGGGCCCCGTCGCCTCAATGGCGACGTGGGAAACAGATACGGTGACGAAAAAATAAAAACATTCCTCAAAGTAGTTGCTGAAGAGGCTGCCGGCGAAGGAAAATGCGGCGCTGGATTTTACGCGATAGAAGACGTATGCGAGAAGCACGGGATAGGGCAGCAGCCAAAAACAACACAAGTCATAAAAAGGCTGCAGCAAAAAGGTTATAATGCGTCCCAAACGCACTGCACAACGACAGGGGTAAAGACAAATGCTCCGCTGAAGGTATTTTTGGCTGTAGTTAAAGGCAAATAAAAAGATTTAAAAGAGCGTGCAACAATGGCAGTAATACGCTAAAAAGAGTAATGTAAAAATAAGTGATAAAAATGAAGGTGGGAGCATCACACATCATAATTATGAGCGCAATACTTGTTTCAGTAATGGGAACTTTCTTTGCGGCAAACACCATAACAGGGCTCACAACAGCGAGCGACACCCTGTCAAAAGGCGACTTTGCAACAGTCACTGGAAAAGTGGTCGCGGAAACAACAGCACAGCAGGCGAGCGGCCTCGGAAAGGCAGCAGGCTCGATACTGCTTGGGCTGGCATCAATAACAGCGCTGGTTGTGGTTGCAAGGATAGGGCGAAACGCAATGAAGGAAGCAATGGAAAACGCTGAGCCCGGGATAAAAGACAACGTGAGAAAGGCAGAAGATGCCATTAAAGAAGGAAACTACACAGAGGCACACGCACTTTACAACGCGGTAAGGGAACAGTACGCAAAGCTGCAGGAACAGGAAAAGGTACAGCACCACTCAAGAATAATGCAACTTCACAGCAGCCTGCTCAGGCAGGCAACAATGGCTGAAGCGCATTACCTCACGGAAAAATACGTCAGCAACACGATAACAGAAGAAGAGTTTGAAAGGCTGAAGCAGATAGTGGTAAGCCAGTAATGCACACATAAAAACCTATCCAACAGCCCTTCTCACGTCAGTAACTTGCACGCTGTTGACACCCTGGATAGCGGCTATCTTTGCTTCCAATTCTTCAGTATCACCGAGGTCCTCAGCCATCGCAAACATGAAAACAACAGCCTTCAGGCCGAAAGCAACGGGCTCAAGCTCGGTCTTGCCAACAGTGCCGCCGAATTCTGCTATCATCCCTGCAGCGGCTGACCTGATAGAGTCAAGGTCCTCATCAGGAGAGGAAGGCATAATCTTCATTGTAACAATTACTGTAGCCATTTTAGCCTCGACCTTAGTTCGGGCCTGAGAAGCCGCACTCGTGGCAGGCATAACGAACAGCGTTAGACCTGCAGCTTGCGCACCTAGTGAACTCCACATTACCACAGCCAGGGCAGCTGAACCTGGTTGAACCCTTAGTATTAGTTACCTGCTTCTTACACGAACTGCAAACATTAGCCATTTTACCAGTCAAGCCGGAACAGCAAAGGATTTAAAAAGTTATCTGTAAAAAACAGCGGATATGCAAAGGCGACCGGAAAAACGCTCGTGGATAAAGAACAGCCCAGCTGGGGAAAGCATTCTGACGATGCTGGCATCTGAGAACGTCCTTAAAAAAGAGTGGGGCAACAAGGCTGATGATGTATGGAACAAAATCAAAAGTATTAAATATCAGCAGCAACGGTTTAAGCTACAGTAAAAAAGGGGGGAGTAAATGGGGTTTTTTGGGCTATTCAAGCCGGGAAAAAAAGAAGGCGAAGCAGCTGAAGAAGCTGCGGCAATGCCAGGTGCCCAGGGAATAGGCGAACCAGAATTCCTGAAGAAAATAGACACGGCAACGGCCGGGGAACTGGCGGAAAACGCTATTAAAGAAGAGGTTGAGCCTGAGCTTGCACTCTGGCTAAGCAACGGCGCAACTGTAAGAAGCTTAAATGAGCTGGCTGCCACTCTGAAAAAATTGAGCGCAAAGGACTACAAAGAGCATGTAAACAAGGAAAGGAACGAGCTAGCTGACTGGGTGAAGGAGATACTAAACGATGATTCGCTTGCGAGGCAGCTGCGAAGGGCAAAAACCAAAGGGCAGGCAGCACAGGCTATTGAAAGGGAAATGAAGAAGCTCAAAGCCGCAAAAACAACCGGGAAGGCAAGGAGGGCCGCAGCAAAAACTGAGGCGCCAAAGAAAGAATCCAGGGCAGCCATGCGGATTCCCGAAATATCGTTGCCAGAAGCTGCAGAAACAGAAACGCCACAGGAAGAGATTCAAATCCCAGAAATTCCTGAGCTAACCGAAGGGCTGCCAGCTATTGAAGAACCTGAGGAACCCAAAATCTCTGCCAAGCCGAAACTATCCTTCTGGCCATTCAAAAAAAGAGAGAGAAAGAAAGAAATTGAACTGACTGAAATTCTTTCGATGCCTGATCTGGAAGGTGAAACGGGAAAAGAACTCGCAGAAGCAGCAACGAAAGAAGCTGGTGCTTTTGAGACAGAGCCGCAACACGAGAAATGGGAAGAGCTACCGGCACAGGATGAGCTGCCGCTGGCCAAAACAGAAGAAACCGAGCAGGCAGAAGAAATGACTGAGTCACCGGAAGATGAGGAAGCAATGCGCACCAGCATAAGAGAAAGAGGCCCAAGGCTAAACCGGGAAGCGCGCGAACTAGAGCAAATGGAAAACGAGCTGGAAAGGGAAGATGAAGAGCTCAACATGAAAAGGATAGCGCTCACCAGAAGAAGGTATGAGCTAATCAAGCGAAAGGGCGACCTAGACAAAAGGCGGTTTGATGACTTCATAAGAAGGCAGAAAGAGGCAACCGAAAGGGAAGGAAGCCTTGCAAAAGAGAACGTATCACTGCTTGCCGGAGAAGAATCGCGCGGAACACGCCTTGAAGGAATGCCAGACTTCAGGCTGGCCGGCGCATACGGAAAAGAAAGGCTTGTAGCCCTGCTGGAAGAAGCGAAGCAGCACATACATGAAAACAATGTTGCTGAAGCGCAAAAAGCCCTTGGCGAGGTACAGGCTGTGTTCAGCACGGTATACATCCCAGCGAATGAGAAAAAACAGATAGAATACGAGATTCTTGAAGTTGAGCACGACTTAAAGCTTGCATCGCTTGAGTGAGATTCACTGCTATTTCACTGCCTCTATGTAATAGCCAAAAGGATACTGCCTTACGCCTGAGTGCCTTAGCCTCAACACCCTGAATTTTTTAAGCAGCTTCCTCAGCGAGTGCTCAGTAAACCTCCAATAATCGTTTGGCTCATCATGAAGGGGATAAAAACCAGGCACGTATATTAGCGCAGCGCCACCCGGTTTTAACCCATCATAGATGTTTCCTATGGCATTACTGAAGTCAAAAACGTGCTCAAGCACGTTCGTGCACAAGATAATGTCAAACTCACTTTTGTACCTCATCCTGGTGACGTCAACAATTTTATGACCGTATTCCCTAACAATGTCTGATTGAATGAACTCATTAGAAGCGTCAAAAAGCTGCTTTGACGAATACTGGTAACGGCCCCTGTTCGGTTTCCCGCTGCCCAGCTCCAATATCCTTTTATTCCTAACGGTACGTGCAAACTTTTTGACGCAGTCGTCTTTAAAACCTGCCCTGCAAATAAAATGAGCCAAACCCCTTAAAATGTCAGAATTTTCCACTAGTCTTTGAATATTAAGGAAAATTCTGAGCACTAAGAACCACCCGTCACTATAGACATTACATAATCCCACCCGTCTCTAATTGGTGGTTCTTTAGAAGCAATTGCACTCATGCCCACGCACAGTGAAAACACGTTTAATAAAGTATCGCTTTTGCCAATACTACTGAGTTGTCGTCGTCCAGATATTTGCAGCATCTTTTCCGAAGCCAAAGCACCTTCCAAGGAACTTCTCCACCACAAAGACGTTTGTAAGGCAGTGAGGGGTTACTTCCGAAGCTAATATTTTGCTGTTGCCAACTAACGCCATAAACGGTATAAGCTGGTCCGCAAGATAGTGGTCAACGCAAGCTCCGGAACTGATTTCTTTTACCAATGCGGATGCCGCTTCCTGACCAACAACCTCCGCTCTCTTGTTCAGTTCACCCAAGGCATCACCGCCCAAAATAACCGGATTGCGAAGGGCAGGCTCGTCCTTCCCGGCGGCAGCAAAATGAGCAGCCAAGGTTATTCCAGAGCCAGTTGAAAGGGAATTTGAGTACTCTGACTGAATAGCTACTGGACACTCCAACCCAATCTTGTGCAGCTGCTGCAGAAGAGAAGATTTAGCTGCCCTTGCCTGTCGCTCCGCAACATCTGCTGCCTTGAGGTCGACAGAGGCGTGAGAGACTCCGGTTACTTTCAGAAGCCTCCCCCTCTCACTCATGTTTATGCCAATGTTTTGCTGCTGCTGCAACGACTTATGAAGCTCAGCAAAGGTATCAAAATCATTGATGTGAAAAAGAGGGCGGATTTCAAGCTCAACCTTCCCGTTGCCTTTGGGAAAATAGCCGCGCTGCAAAAGGCTGAAGCCAACATTGCCAAACGCTGCAAGATTGGGAAGGAAAACACTGCCAAAATACTCGGCAGGCTGGCTGTGAGAAACATCTGTGCCGCCTGTAAGCTTAAGCCGCACCTTGCCAGGAGCAAACAGCAAAGGAAGAAGGATTGCCTGCAGCAGCAAAGTGACAGAGCCGGCAGTGCCTATGTCAACACTCAATGTTCTCAGTTGGGGCTTGCCTGGAAAAAATCTCACAGTTGTCGAGTTTAACTCGGCGCCTTCGGAAGAGGCATTGCAAAAATCCTCAAGGGCCCTTATGCAGGCAAGGTGCTGAGGCTGCAGGCCAGGATTAGGGCGGCCTTTCCTTATGTCAACAATCTCAAACGGCTTCAGCGTAAGGGTGGAAAGGGCAAGGGCTGTCCTGAGAATCTGGCCCCCTCCTTCCAAGTAGCTTCCGTCAACCTTTATCATGGCAATACAGCTACGGCAACGGCTACAGCGACTATAAATAATTGTTGCCGAGTCATCAGTCGCCAAAACAAAAGGGCAAAGTTTAAATAAGGGGCAAAGAAAACACAGAAAGCAATAAGAGCCGCCGCCATAACAGATGACGACAACAAAAGGGGAAGGTAATGATAAGATACGTCGTGTTTAACCAGAAAGGCTCTGTAAGGAAAGGCTCAAGAACCGATTACCCAAAACTAGGCAAAAGCGACTACCTCTTCATATTTTTAAGCACACCCACAAGGGAAGAAATCGAAAAGGCTTCCAGTGACTTCAAGTTCGACAAAAGACCGCTGATAACATTCTCAAAGGAATCACACTCACGAAGGTACATAACAACGCCATTCCAGTTCGTGATGAGGTCCGTATACCTCGAAAACGGCAAGATAGAATACACCAACCTGCTCTTTGTGCTGACAAACCGATGCCTGATAGTTGCAACATCAAAGGAGTCAAGATACTACAATGAGCTTGTTGACCACCTTTTTGACGAATTCAAGAACTCAAAGCTAAGAAGCATCGGCCACATATTCTGCAACTTCCTCCAGGAAGACGTTGACGAAAATTACGAAGTGCTCGGCAGGATAGAAGAGCAGATAAAAAACATAGAATTCAAGGTTGCAGCGCTGGAAAAAGACACCCACATCAAGGTAGAGGACATAATGTACCTGAAATCACAGCTTTACAAGCTCAGCAGGCAGTTCTGGGCGACAACAAGGGTCATCTCACTCATAAGAATGGGCGTGGCGCAGATTCAGGTAGACACTGAAAGCGTAAGGCTCCTGGGTGACATCCACGAAACATTCCTGCACCAGATTGACGTGGCAGCTGCGCAGAAAGAAATGCTCAGCGACGCGCTACAGGTACACTCAACCAACATCAACAACAGGCTCACAGTAATACAGAACGAACTCAACGTCGTCATGAAAAGGCTCGCAGCATACGGCCTCGTGCTCCTCATACCAACACTCATATCAGGCATATTCGGGATGAACTTCAAGCTGCCCTTCGAACAGTACGACTGGGGCTTCTACGCGGTATCAGGATTCATAATCGCGGTTGTAACGGCCATCCTTTTCTACGCAAAGAAGAACGACTGGCTGTGAGCTCAAAGATGAAAAAAGAAGCTTTAACCGTTATTGCGGTTGTTGCGCTTACCATTGTCTTTCTGGTTAGCGGCTGTGTTCAAGAGAATAAGCAGCAGCCAGCCGAAGATGCAAGCAAGGCCAGAGAGTCTGGGAACGCCTCTCCAGAGCCACCAATAACAGTAACGGCAGCAATCCAGAAAAGCGGTGAGAAGTTCATCGTTGCCAACCCCCTTGACTTGTCCCAGATAGAAAGGATTTCCAAATTCAGAAGCTGTGTCGGGCATGACTACAGCGGCCTCAACAACAATGGGGAGAGGGAAACACTCAGGTCCATGAAGCACTACGTTGAACCCCTCCAGAAATTGCGCGCTGGCAACACAGTGAAAATTATCGCCCCTTTTGACGGAAGGGTAAGAGAGCTCCTTGAATCCCCTCCTGGAAAACAAATGTTCATTTCAGCCAATGCAGCGCCGTCATGGAACTTTATCTTCTTCCACACCAGCCCACTGCCCGAAGTTAGACAAGGAAGCTCTGTCAAGGCCGGGCAGCTGGTCGGCTACGCGCATCAGGAGATTCACAACTTCGACATCGGCCTGAAGCAGTTCGGCTTCAGAGGGCAGGTGTTTGACTCGCCATTCCTCCACATGTCAGCAGCCGTGCTTGACGAATACTCTGCCAAAGGAGTAAACCCTGAAAACATCATCATCCCAAAAGCAGAAAGGGACGCTGAGCCGTGCCCTGTCGAAGGAACCCGTAATGGGGATGCCAATTTCCCAGGCAGCCGCGACCAGGATTATGTGAAGCTTGAATAGCCAAGCGGTAATCTGAAAAAATGCGCCAAAATAAAAGCAGCCGGATTTGCAGAGTGGGTTGTTGAGAAGAAGCTTATGGAGCAGGACCCAAAAGCTAAATTCGTGGTCATATACGACCAGGACGAAAACCAGCATATTGACCAAATCAGCCAGAAATTCCTTGCTGACATGGAGGAAATGTCTTAAAGAATTTCTCAACCAAAAGCATCGCGTATATGTTTTCTCCAATAATCATGCAGGCAGCATTTTGGTCAGTAAATTGGGGTTTAAAGGTAAAGCCCAATTTAGAAAAGAATTCTTTTGTCTTATTGAGGTCTTTCACTGGTAAATTCACGAAAATTCGTTTTGCCATAATTTTAGAAACAAGATTAAAAGTTTATAAAGCCATCTACAAAAGATAGCCTGTGGAATAAGTTGGCAATACCTATTTAAATGCTGAAGTTATTCTTATTGGCTGGATGAGGGAGCTTTTGATAGTCGGGGTTGACCCTGGCACGACTGTCGGGTATGCTGTGCTTGACACAAGAGGCAACGTTCTTGGGACAAGGTCGTCAAAGCAGCTTGAGCTGAACAGCCTTCTTGAGGAAATTGTAAAGCTGGGAAGCGTCCTAGCCATAGGGACAGACAAAGGAAAATGCCCATCGCTCATAGGGAAAGCTGCAGCGAGAACAGGAGCCAAGATAATTGTTCCAAAGGAAGACCTGCTTGTGGCTGAGAAAGAAGCGCTCACAAAAGGCCGAATGACAGGCAACTGGCACGAGAGGGATGCGCTGGCAGCAGCACTTTACGCCTACAAGGAGCTTGAGCCGCTCCTGAATAGGATAGAAAAAGCCCTTGAAAGGGAAGGCAAGCAGAACATCTTCATGGAAGTAACCGAAACTGTTGTAACAGCGGGCATAAACATAAAAGACGCAATAAGAGAGGCTGACGGGAAAAGGAAAGAAGAGGCTGAGGTGCTGGAAAGGAGCTTAATAACCGCTGCAACTGCCGCAGCTGCCACTAAAGCTGCCGGAATAAAAGAAACGTCGCAGGAAAAAATGCGTGAAATAATGCTCAAAAGGATGAAAAACGAAAACGAGATACTAAGGAACTACAATGATAAGCTGATAGCAAGGATAAAACTAGCAGACAAAGAACTAAAAAAGGCAGCCAAAGCCAAGATAAGGGAAAGCATGGCAACGACTGACCCGAGAAAGCAGGAAATAGAAACACAGCACAGGCAGCTCCTTGCAAAAATGCAAGGCATCATAAACCAGAAGAACACTAAGCTGGCAGGGCTCATGCACGAAAAAGAGCTTCTGGAAAGGATTCTGGCAGAAGAGGCTGTCGTTATAAAGAAGCTTGACACACTGGGATATGACGAGCTCAGGCAGAAAAACAGCAGGCTTGACTTAAAGGAAAATGACACAGTGCTTGTTGAAAACCCTGAAAGCTTCAGCCAGAAAACCCTTGAACAGCTCAGAAAACTTTGCCGCTGCCGGCAAAGAACAGCTTGACAAGGCAAAGGAAAGGCACGCTGCCAAAAACATTTTCGGGCTGATAGAAAGCTACAGGGAAGAGAGAAAGATGCAATATGATTAACAACGAACTGAAAAAGGCTCTGCTCTCAAACGGCTCCTTTACAGACATAATAGGCCAGGAAGCAACGAAAGAGCAGCTCAAGTCAGCGCTGCTGTCAGAGAGAAACGTCATAATCATAGGGCCGCCCGGAATAGGAAAGACCACGCTGGCCAAAAACGTTGCGAAGCTGCTGCCGGACATGACAGTAAACGACTGCGGCTTCAACTGCCTCCCTGAAAAGCCGGTATGCCAACAGTGCAAATCAGGAGCCAAAACAGCAAAGAAGAAAAGCAAAGGCTCGGAGCGGTTCATAAGGGTGCAAGGCTCTCCAGACTTAACGGCAGAGGACCTGCTCGGGGACATAGACCCGATAAAGGCGCTGAAGTTCGGCCCAACATCATTGGAAG